>JAJUGR010000014.1 GCA_029265905.1 Sporomusaceae bacterium
GCAAGCGTTACCTCAATCTGAGCGAATATGACGATTGGCGAACAGCTGCAAAGTTATCGTCCAGCCCAGTCGTACGCATCATGTAGCGAAATGCCATATTCTACCGAATCGTTTTTACACACAATATTGGACTTGACTTGATGGCGAGAGGAGCGGCAATGTATGTTATATCGGGAATGTGGCAAGACAGGGGAACAGGTATCGATTTTAGGGTTTGGCTGCATGCGGCTGCCTGTTATTGGCGGCGATCCGACCCAAATTGACGAGGAAAAAGCGATCGCGATGATTCGCTATGCGATTGAACACGGTGTCAATTATATCGACACTGCCTATCCGTATCACGGAACCGGCATGCACGGCGGCGGGGCAAGCGAGCCGTTTGTGGCCAAGGCGCTCAAGGACGGCTACCGGGAACGGGTCAAATTAGCGACGAAGCTGCCAAGCTGGCTGATTAATTCGCGATCGGATATGGACCGATTTTTAGATGAACAGCTTGAGCGTCTGCAAACGGACCATATCGATTTTTACCTGCTGCATTCCTTGGGGATGCGCACTTGGTCAAAGTTGAAGGAACTCGGATTTGCCGACTTTTTGGACAAAGCCCTTCAGACGGGCAAGATTAAGCACGCAGGCTTTTCATTTCATGACAGGCTGGGCCTGTTCAAAGAGATTGTGGACGCTTATGATTGGTCGTTTTGTCAAATCCAGTATAATTATTTGGACGAGGAGTATCAGGCAGGGACTGCCGGCTTGCAGTATGCCGCGAGCAAGGGCTTGGGCGTCGTCGTGATGGAGCCGTTGCGCGGCGGTAAGCTGGCGGCTAACTTACCTCAGCCGGTGCTGGATATGCTCGGTCGGGCGGCCGAAAAAAGGACGCCGGCGGAGTGGGGGTTGCGCTGGGTATGGAACCATCCGGAGGTATCCGTTGTCTTGAGCGGCATGGGCACGATGGAGCAAGTGGTGGAAAACATCAAGGTTGCGGAGCGGGCTGAAGCGAAATCGCTGACGGCACCAGAAATCGCCATGTTTAAGCAAATCAAGGACTTTTTCCATGAAAAGACAAAAGTCAACTGCACCGCCTGCGGCTATTGCATGCCTTGCCCGCATGGGGTAAACATTCCGGCCTGCTTTTCGATGTACAACGACTATTCGATTTTCGGCGAATCGATCGAACGCTTGAAGTTTTTGTATAATTTCCGGCTAGGCGAGGAGGGCAAGGCCTCCAAGTGCGTCGAATGCGGCCTGTGCGAAAGCCATTGCCCGCAAGGCATCCCCATCCGCGCCGAATTAAAGAAGCTAAAAGAGTTGGTGGAGTGATGGTGAAGCGTTGGCCTGCGCCCGTTTTCTTTGCAAATTGCTCCGAAGCGAGGTACAATGTTAGTACTTGAAACGAGGTGTTGAACGTGACAGAGCGTGAGCTGCTGGAGATACTGGTTAAAACTGTAACGGTAATGGATCAGCGCTTGTCCGGCATTGAAGGTGAACTAAAAGGCGTGAAGGCCGATGTTGGCGAACTGAAGACCGATGTTGGCGAACTGAAGACCGATGTTGGCGAACTGAAGACCGATGTTGGCGAACTGAAGACCGATGTTGGCGGGCTGAAGGCCGATGTTGGCGGGCTGAAGGCCGATGTTGGCGGGCTGAAGGCCGAAGTTGGCGAACTGAAGACCGATGTTGGCGGGCTGAAGGCCGAAGTTGGCGAACTGAAGGCCGATGTTGGCGGGCTGAAGACCGAAGTTGGCGGGCTGAAGACCGATGTTGGCGAGTTGAAGACTGTGCAGGTACGGATGGAGAATGATCTGAACGCAAAGATTGGTGCGCTCAAGGACGGATTTGAAATGCGCGGCGATCAGATAGAGCGGTTGCAGGAGCACTTGGACGATCGGCTTGACTCGATTCAAAACGATTTGTCGTACGTTGTCGCCAAGGTTGCGCAGCACGACCGGAAATTTATTCAGATCGGGAAAAACTCAAGAGGCAAAAAGCTTTAAGTCCTGCATCGCAGGGCTTTTCTTTTTGAACTCTTGCAGCTGACTGAATAAACAGCAAATTTCATTGTTTAATAGCCTGGCGCTTGGTAAACTATAGGTAGGAAACGCGCTTCAGATCGCGGCTGAAAGCGGGGGATTAGCATGAAAAAAATGCGTATCGTGGCCTTGATCGTTCTGCTTCTGGTTGCTCTCGGCGGTTATGCGAATGCCGCGGGCAGTGTCACGGTTTATGGCGAATATCTTACGGACTCAAACGGGTACAATTATGGGGCTAGGTATTTTGTTGACAGCACGGTTGACGAACCTGTCTATGTTTCGCCATACATTTATTCGCAAGATAACGTATGGGGGGATGTCGTATCTAATGTCGTCCTCCTGCAGGCTTTCGAAAAGCGTGTCAGCATCGGCAGCTTCCAGGTGAGAGACCGGAGCAAGGCTTGGTCTGTTGACGTGCGGGCAAAGTGGATTGAAGTGTCGAAGTATAACCCGAACCGCTAAGAGCATCTTGCCGCAAACCACGCTGTTTCGCCGTGACTTGCGGTAAGATGATGTAATCGCGCATTAACGGGCTGGATAATTCTTCTTCAATGGAGGAATTTCGATGAATTCGCCGATGAAGCGGTTTGATTTTTTCGTTGGCTGCATAACTTTGTTTGTTGTATGCAACGGGATTATATACTTGATGCCGGAACCAAAAGCAGGCGCAGCTGTTGTCTGGCTGGTAGGATTTTACGTGCTGGCGCAATTGTGCTATAAGCGGTTACTTGACTTGGATGAAAACCCTTGGAAGTGTTTGCTGCTTTTTATCCCAATCTTAAACCTGTTTTTCCTGCTGAGGCTGATGTTGAAAAAAGGAAGTTCGTCGAAAAGCCGAGCGACTTAAAGAGAATAACGCAGGATAGTTGCGGTGCAGGAGGTGTCAGTATGAACAGGTCGTGGCGTGTCGTCATTTTAATCTTGCTCCTGATGCTGGGCATGACAGCTGGCAGTGCCGGTGTGCTTGCGCCTGAGAAGGTGAGTTTCTTCGGGATTGTCAAGTATGTCGATCTGGAAGGCGGTTTCTGGGGGCTTGTAGCCGATGACGGCAAAAAGTACGACCCGCTCAACTTGCCGGCAGAATTCAAGCAAGAAGGTTTGCGCGTGCAGGTCGAGGGGGTTGTGAAAAATGTTGCCGGCATTCACATGTGGGGAATACCGCTGGAAATAACGGCCATTAACAAGGCGGATAGTGACGAGCAGAAACCGGCTAAGCCGCCTGGGATTTCGTGCAGGCAATTAAAAGACAGGCCGCTAGGGGGGCAGTTTCATTGAGCCTTGAACAAGCGCAGATCAATAGGTATGCAAGGCACGTTCTCCTCCCTGAAGTGGGCGTCGCCGGGCAAGAAAAGCTTTTGGCTGCGGCCGTGTCGATTTGCGGGAAAGACGTCCAAAGCGTCGCTGCGGCCATATACTATCTGGCCGCAGCCGGCATCGGCCAGATCGATTGCCAGGTTGATGATGCCGGCGGGTTTGGCGCGCTTGCTGCCGAAATACAAGATCTCAATCGCGATGTTTGCTTGACCTTAGCGGATGGGCGGCATTGTGCGTTTCGGGTCATTATGGGGCCGCCGGACTACGTTGCCCAAAAACAAGCCCTGCTCTTGACTGCGTTTGTGCCTACCGTGTTGTCGCTTTATCATTGCTGGCAGGGCGTGCAGCTTGTCGCCAGTGAGCGCGGCAGCCTGCTTGGTTTTTTGGCGAAGCTGCAAGCTGCACAGGGGGACGAGCGCGCGCCGTATGGCAAGGACGAGGGGGGCGCCGTTTTTTCACGCTGTTTTTTAAACGCGCTAAGTGCAGTGGAAGTCATCAAGCTGGTGCTTGGCATCGGCGGCCCGACAACTGAGTTTTTGCACGCCGATCTATTGTCGATGGAATTCGCCAAGGTAAAAACAGAAGGGGGCGCAGCTGCTTTGCAGGCGTTCTGCGCGCTGGTTCCAACAGATTGCCAGGCGGGGAAAAGCAGCGGCGGCAAGGTTCTGATTGTCGGGGCTGGCGGCTTGGGATCACCTGCCGCTTATGCGCTGGCCTTGTCAGGAGGCGGCACAGTCGGTCTGGCTGACTATGACACGGTCGAATTAAGCAACCTCAATCGCCAAATCCTGCATTCCGAGTCGCGGATCGGGATGGCAAAAGTGGCGTCGGCGGCCTGTTTTTTAAAGCGCCTCAATCCAAGAATGGACGTCAAGCAATATGCGGTACGGCTGGACGCCAAAAACGCCGCTGAAATTATTGCCGGCTATGACGTGGTGATTGCCGCGGTTGACAATTATCCCGGCCGTTTGCTGCTGAATGACGCCTGCTTTTTTGCTGGGAAACCGCTGGTCGAGGCCGGCGCGACTGGGTTTGACGGCACCATTAGGACGATTCTTCCGCGGCAAGGTCCATGCTACCGCTGCAGCAATGCGGCGCTGTCTGATGACACACCCCTCTTCCGCACGGCGCCCGGCGTGTTCGGTCCGGTACCCGGAGTAATGGGTTTCTTGCAGGCGGCGGAAGCGATGAAGCTGCTAACCGGCGTGGGCGACGTTGCAAGCGAACGCATGATTTTTTTTGATGGCCTGTTCTCCGAATTTTGCACGATTAAGCTCGCACGGAATGCGGCTTGCCCGCTATGCGGCGCGCATCCTCATTTAGCTGATTTTCAGGAATCCGGATTTGCGCATCCGGGAGGCGCTGAGGAAAAAGAATAAAAATTGCAAATTTTCTAGCAGGAATATCGCGGCTGGCAGCGAAACAAACGGTAGACAAATAAACCGGATATTGATGGCTTCCGATTTATTGCGTCCCTCGGGGAGGCAATAAACGATAGGCACGATGAGCAATTGTCGTACCTGCCAATGCGCGAAGGAAGAGGTGCTAAAAATTATTTTTAGGCCTCTTTTTCTATTTTTCAAAACAAGGGAGGGCGTTTCATGAACAAGTTTATCCGGGTGAATATGACGACCAGGGAAGTTGCCATGCAGGAGACCCCCGAAAAGTACGCCGGCTTGGCCGGGCGCGCGCTGACTTCAACTTTTGTTTACGATGAGGTCAAGCCGACTTGCCATGCGCTGGGGAAAAACAACAAGCTGATTTTCGCCCCCGGCTTTTTGAGCGGGACCACGGCCGCCCAGTCGGGCCGGATTTCGGTCGGGGCGAAAAGCCCTTTGACCGGCACGATCAAGGAAAGCAACAGCGGCGGCAGCTTTTCGCAGAAGATGGCGAAAATGGGAATCAAGGCGCTTGTCATCGAGGGCATGCCCGCTGATGATAAGTTTTATATTGTAAAAATCGATATGAACGGCGTGGTTTTAGACGAAGCTCCGGCGGAAATCTTAAACGGCTGCGGCAACCACGAAGCGATCAAAGTGCTGAGCGCCAAATACGGCGATTCGGTCGGCATCGCGCTGGCCGGACCGGCGGGCGAATACCGCCTGCCGACCGCCAATATTTCGTTCAAGGATCCGGAAGGCCATATCCGCAGCGCCGGGCGCGGCGGCCTGGGCGCCGTGCTGGGTTCAAAGAAGGTAAAGGCGATTATTTTGGACGATACGGGCGCCCCGCTTAGCGTGCCGATTGCAAAGCCGGAGGCGTTCCAGGCGGCGGCGAAAGCTTTTGCCAAGGCGCTGGTCACGCATCCGGTCACCGGCAAGGCACTGTCGGCTTACGGCACGGACGTATTGATCAACATCCTGAACGAAGCGGGCGGCTTGCCGGCCAAGAACTTTACGGCCGGGCGCATTGAATGGAACGACAACATTTCCGGCGAAACGATGAATGCGACGATCACCGAGCGCGGCGGGGAGGGCAAGGTTTCCCACGGCTGCCATACGGGCTGCATCATCCGTTGCTCGCAGTGGTATCCCGATAAGAACGGCAAGTACATCACCAGCGGCTTCGAGTACGAAACCGTGTGGGCGCTTGGCGCCGACGCCGGGATCAAAGACCTGGACGACATTGCTTATCTGGACCGCGCCATGGACGACGTCGGCGTAGATTCGATCGACGTGTCCGTCGCGATCGCCACAGCGATGGCGGGCGGGCTGCTGCCATTTGGCGATGGCAAAGCGGCCTTGGAGGCCGTCAAGCAAATTGCCGTTCCGACCCCGATGGGACGCATCCTGGGCGGCGGCACGGCGATTGTCGGCAAGCTCTGCGGCCTGTTCCGCACGGCGGTCGTAAAGGATCAGGCGATTCCCGCCTACGATCCGCGCGCCGTCAAGGGCGTCGGTCTGACCTACGCCACGACGCCGATGGGCGCCGACCATACGGCCGGCTACGCCGTCGCGACCAACATCCTGAAGGTCGGCGGCTACGTCGACCCGCTGAAAAAGGACGGGCAGGTCGAACTGTCGCGCAACCTTCAGATTGCCACGGCCGCGGTCGACAGCACCGGCATGTGCCTGTTTATCGCCTTTGCGATTCTCGACATCCCGGAAGGGTTCAACGCCTTGGTCGACATGATCAACGCCCGCTATGATTTGGCCCTGACTGCTGACGATGTAACCGCCTTGGGCAAATCCGTGCTCAAAACCGAACGGGCCTTTAATGCCGCGGCCGGGTTTACGAACGCGCACGACCGTCTGCCCGAGTTCTTTGAGTACGAGCCTTGCCCGCCGCATAATGTCGTTTGGGATTTCACGCCCGAAGAAATCGACGAGGTATTTAATTTTTAACAGCAAAAGGCCGGGCGAGCAGCCCGGCTTTTTGGCATGCGCAGTGTTTGGGCTGCGGCAGGGGAGGGTTTTATGACAGTTGAAGTTCGCTTGTTCGCCACGCTGCGGCGCCACGCGCCGGCAAGCCCAAACGGGGTGATGGCGGTTGAGATGCCGGCGGGAAGCACGGTGCTTGAGTTGGTGCGGGCTCTTAACCTTGATCCCAAAGAGGTTCACCTGATTATGGTCAATGGAACCGGCTGCGGGTTTGAGCAGCCGATCAGCGACGGCGACCGGATTGGGCTCTTTCCCCCGGTTGGCGGCGGTTGAGGCAAAAGGAGAAACGAAAATGGCGCAAGAGGATAAAAACACGATTGAAGTGCGTGGCTTTCTTCATTTGTACCAGGCGTTTAAAGCAAAAAACTGGCCGGTTCCTTTAATTCTTCCGCTTTCGGAGGCGATTACCGGCGCGCAGCTTGCGGCGCAGCTGGAGATTCCGCTGGACGAAATTGAAGTGGTGTTTGTGAACGGCTTCGTCCAATCCTTGGATTATCCGATCCAGCCCGGCGACCGGGTCGCGTTTGTGCCGCCCGGCTGTCCGGGGCCGTATCGCTTAGCGCTCGGGTTTTACGCAAAGCATCAGGAAAAATGAATAAGCCTCGTTCGTAAGCAAGCAGCTAGTAAAGTATGAAGAAGTGGCTTCGGCAGGCAGATGAAAAAGCGAAGGCCTTCCAACCTCCGCTTTTTCATCTGCCTGTTTATCTTGCGGCGGCTTGCCCGGACCCAGGAAAACTGATCGATATGGTGATAATGGTTATACTTTCTTAGCAAAACGGCTGACAAGACGCGTGAAATTGTATACATAATGCTTTAGTAAATTTGGCAGGAGATCCGCTGCGCTTGCCGAAATAAATTTAATAAACAAAAGTAATTTAATAAATGAAACTAGGGAGGCTTTAAGGCGATGGAAGAGATGAGCAGGAAATGTCACGAATGCCGGCACGAAATGATGCCAATGGCCGCAGGCAATATTGAAAGCCTGGAGGAGTTGCTGGCGTCCAAGTGGAAATGCACCCATTGCGGGCATGTCGAAATAGAGTCGCTGTTTGAGAAACTGTGCAAATTCCAACTGGCAAGATAGGATTGCCCAATCGTCAAGCAGCGCGGTCTGCAGCGCTAAAATATGCCGACAGCCTGAGGTGTCTGTGAGTTGAGTCACGGACACCTTTGCTGTTAGGCAAGATTTTAAAAAGGATTTTCCGATAGCAAAACTTACATCTAGATTTTTTGGCTTCGCGAGTAGTACAATTGATTGTGCAAACGTGCTGCGAAATGGCGTTGCGGCAAACGCTGGGGTGAAGGGGAGAACTGTATTGTTGACGCTGTCTGATCAGGCGCTGGCCTATGTGCGGGAGAAAAACCAGCCGATCTATCTGGAAATGTCGCCTACGATCAAGGAGTGCTGTTTTACTTTGAAAGAAAGTCCTGGCGTTCATTTCGGCGAGCCGAAAAACAAGGCCGGCTATCATGTTCGCCTCATTGATGGCGCTACCGTCTATACGCCGGACGATTTGCCGGACATTCCATTGACGATTAGCGTGCGCAATTTTTTTGGCTTCAAGAGCTTGTGCGTAGTTGGGTGGCGCTTGTCGTAACAGCAGTTAAAAGAAGGCGTCTGCCGCACTTTTGCGGCAGACGCCTTCTTTTAACTGCTTGCCGATCGTCCTTTCAAAGGCAGTAAACAGCGAACAGCAGTTTTGCGCGGCGTATGTAAGCGTATCTTTGCTATGCCGGCAGGAATTGCCGGCGGCAAGTCAAATAATATAGTGCATGGGGGTGGTTAAGTGGATATAAAAGCAATAAGGACAACGGCAAGAGAAAAGATGAAAGGCTATTGCCGCGTGTGCCCGGTCTGTGACGGCCGCGCTTGCGCCGGTGAGGTGCCCGGCATGGGGGGGACCGGCACCGGCGAAGCCTTCATGGAAAATGTGCGGGCCTTGGCCCGCGTCAAGCTGAACATGCGGGTTGTTCATGATGTTCTCCAGCCCGACACCTCGACGGAACTGTTCGGACAAAAGCTGCGGACGCCGATCATGGCGGCGCCGATCGGCTCGTCCGCCAATGCCGGCGGGGCGATCAGCGAGCTGGAGATGATTACGGCGCTGGTGGCCGGCAGCGATTTGGCGGGCGGAATGGGCTGGATCGGCGACCCGGCCAACGTCCGTATGTATGAAGACGGCCTGGCGGCTTTGCGGACGGCCGGCCGGGGCGTCGCCATTATCAAACCGCGAATTGATCACCAGGAGATTTTGGCGCTGTTTGAGCTGGCCGAGAAAGCCGGCGCCGTGGCCTTGGGGCTCGATGTTGACGGGGCGGGCCTCGTCACAATGGCTTTAAAAGGACAGCCGGTCGGTCCGAAGTCGGAGGCGCAGCTCAGGGAATTGGCTGAGGCGGTTTCCCTGCCGTTCATAGTGAAGGGAATTATGACGCCCGACGAAGCAATCAAGTGCGCGAATGCCGGGGCTGCGGCGATCGTCGTATCAAATCATGGCGGGCGGGTGCTTGACCACACCCCCGGAACGGCGGCGGTGCTGCCCAAAATCGTTGCAGCTGTTCAGGGCAAGGTGAAAGTCTTGGTCGACGGCGGCGTGCGCTCCGGGACCGACGTGCTGAAACTGATTGCGTTAGGCGCTGACGGCGTGCTGGTCGGGCGCCCGTTAATGGTTGGCGCGTTTGGCGGCGGGATTGAGGGCGTTAAGACTTTGGTTGAGAAGTATACCGCGGAATTGCGCAGCGCAATGATTTTGACCGGGTGCAGAAGCCTCAGGGAAGTCACCGCGGAAATCCTGAACAAAGAATAATCATTTCTTTTTAGAAGGAATTTTCTGTCTCGTGGAGAATTAAATCATTGTACTTTATTAGAAACATGGGGGTGCGATGATGGAAATGAAAACGGATTTGCTGGATAAAGGTGCCATTTTGCAACGGGACAAGGAAACCTATGCGATTGCGCCGCATATTCCCGGCGGGATTGTCTTTGACTTCGACTTGCTGCGCAAGATGGCGGATGTGGCGGAAAAGTATGGGGCGAAAGCGATAAAGGTGACATCCGCGCAGCGGATTGCCATTGTTGGTCTCACGCCGGACAAGCTTGATGCGGCATGGGAAGAGCTAGGGATGGACAAAGGTGCTGCCATCGGGCTTTGCGTCCGCAGCGTCAAAATTTGCCCGGCAACCGCATTTTGCAAGCGGGCCCAGCAAGATGGCGTAACGCTTGGCCTGGCCCTTGATGAAAAATTCCACGGCCTGGCGCTGCCTTCCAAGTTCAAAATCGGCGTAAGCGGCTGCATGAACTCCTGCGCAGAGTCGGCCGTTAAAGACCTCGGTCTTGTCGGCACGCCAAAAGGCTTCAATGTTTTGATCGGCGGCAACGCCGGCATTAAGCCCCGCTTGGCCGACCTGCTTGCCGAGCATATCCCGGCGGATGACGTAATGCCGCTGGTCGACAAGGTTATCGCCTATTACAAAGAAAATGCTAAAAAATACGAACGCATGGGCGCAATGATCGACCGGCTCGGCTTGGAAAATGTAAAAGCGGGCATCTTGGGCTAAACGGCGTAAGCGGATTGAACTCTTTTTGAGCTCAGTCCGCTTTTTTGCACCTGCGAGTTGGAAAAGCCGATTTGTCGGGCAGGAAAAAACTTCGTTGCAGACGAATAGTAAGAGTAAGGTTTACAAAACACTTCATTAATAAAGGAGGGCGCTTTCATGACTGACAAACGGATTGTTGTTGCGTATGACGGATCTCCGGATAGTGAAAAGGCTTTGAAGCTTGCCGTTCTGATGGCAAAAGCATTATTGATGGAGGTTGTTTTGGTTTCCGTTGTCGATACGGCGCATCTCGTTCAAGATGAATTCGGCTCGCTTATCGGCATAGCGGAAGAGTTGCCGGGCACGGAGTACGTTGTCAATGAAGAAGTTGAAACCGCACCGCGGGGGGCGGTTTCGGAAAGCCCTGTTCTAGATAAAGCGAAGCAGGTGTTGGAAAACGGCTGCCGCCGCGCAGAAGCGCTGGGCTTGCCCGCCACAGGCGTTGCACTCCGAGGCAATCCTGCAGAAGCCATTTGCGACTATGCCAAAGACCAACAGGCGAGCATGATCGTCGCCGGCACGCGCGGGCTAGGCGGTTTCCCGCGGCTTTTGCTCGGCAGCACGGCGCAAGCGTTGATCACGTACTCACAGATTCCTGTTCTCATTGCCAAATAAGCCTGCGGCCGGCGGGTTGCTCATAGCCAAGTCATCTTCGGCTTGGCTATTTCTTGTTGAGGCTTGCGAAAATAGAAGCGTTGGAGGTTCCCAAAATGGAAGAGTCGGAGCTGAAAATAATCAGCCTTGATCCCTGGCTGAGGAAGTACAAAAAGGACTTGCTGCTGCGCATGCGCCGCTATCATGAGGTCAAGGCGTCGCTGCTGGGCGAGCGCGGCCGTTTTAGCGAGTTTGCCAACGGCCATCATTTCTTTGGCTTTCATCTGACCGCAGACGGCTGGTACTATCGCGAGTGGGCCCCCGCCGCCAAAGCCCTGTTTTTGATCGGGGACTTCAACCAGTGGAACCCTGCGTCTCACCCGCTGGCGAAACGAGAAAACGGGGTTTGGGAAATCTTTTTGCCTGGGCGGGAGACCCTTCCCCACGCCTCACGGGTCAAGGTACGCGTTCGAACGGCGGCGGGGGAGCGCGACCGTATCCCCTTATACATCAGGCGCGTTGTACAGGATCCGCAAACGCATGATTTCAGCGGCCAGATTTGGGCGCCCGAGGCGCCTTTTCGCTGGAGCGACCAAGGCTTTCGCGTCGACGCTTCGCAGCCGCCCTTGATATACGAGGCCCATATCGGCATGGCGCAGGAAAGGGAAGCGATAGCGACCTACCGGGAATTTGAGCAAAACATCCTGCCTAGGGTAAAGGCGCTGGGGTACAATACGATTCAGATCATGGCCATTATGCAGCACCCATATTACGCGTCGTTCGGTTACCATGTTTCCAATTATTTTGCCGCCTCCTCCTGGTTTGGCACGCCGGAGGAGCTTAAGTCTTTGATCGACAAGGCGCACAGCATGGGCATCGCCGTGCTGATGGACATCGTTCATTCGCACGCGGTCAAGAATCTGGCTGAAGGCATTAATGCGTTTGACGGCACGGAGCAGCAGTTCTTTCATACCGGCAGCCGCGGCGAGCATGCAGCCTGGGATTCGAAGCTGTTCAACTACGGCAAGCATGAGGTCATTCACTTCCTGCTGTCGAATATCAAATTTTGGCTGGAGGAATATCACTTCGACGGGTTCCGGTTCGACGGCGTCACGTCGATGATTTACCACGACCATGGCTTAGGGACGGCTTTTGACAACTACAGCAAATATTTCAGCCTGAATACGGATGTTGAAGCCATCACCTACCTGCAGTTTGCCAATGAACTGATCAAGGAGCTCAGGCCGGATGCCATTGCAATCGCCGAGGATATGAGCGGCATGCCGGGCATGTGCGTCCCGGTCGCCGACGGCGGGATTGGCTTTGACTATCGGCTGGCCATGGGCATGCCGGATTTTTGGGTCAAGACGATGAAGCAAAAAGACGAAAACTGGGACATGCACAAGCTCTGGCACGAGCTGACAACGAGCCGGCCGGGAGAAAAACGCATTGGCTATGCGGAGTCGCACGACCAGGCGCTTGTCGGCGACAAGACGTTGATTTTTTGGATGGCGGACAAGGAAATGTACTGGCACATGGACAAGGCAAGCGACAACATGGCCGTTGACCGCGCCATAGCCTTGCACAAGATGATTCGCTTGGCCACCATCTCGCTCGGCGCCGACGGCTACTTGAATTTTATGGGGAATGAGTTCGGTCATCCGGAGTGGATTGACTTTCCGCGTGAAGGCAACGGCTGGAGCTTTCAGCATTGCCGCCGCCTTTGGAGCCTGGCGGACAATCCGTTTTTAAAATACGAGTATTTATACCTGTTTGACCGCGCTATGATCCATTTCATGGTCGAGGCGGGGCTCGTGGGCGGCGCGCCTAAGCCGCTTTGGATCGACCAAAAGCAGAAGATCATTGCCTGCAAGAAGCGCGATCACGTATTGTTGTTCAATTTTCACCCAACGGCTTCTTACGACGGGCTTGAATTGCCCATCCACGAAGTGGCGGCGTTCCAGGTTGTGTTGGACACGGATGAAGAACGTTTCGGCGGGCTGAGCCGCATCTCTCACGCGGCGGTGTATGAGACCGGTTCGCTTGCCAAGTTTCCGAGCTTCACAGGCATTAAGATTTACGCGCCGTGCCGTACAGCCATGGTGCTGAAGAAACTGCCGGCTAAAAAATAGTTGGGCAAAGAGCGGAAATGGTGGTATAATAAACTGCTGTTCGGATTGGTTTTTGTGATCGACTCCGGGGTTCGTTCGAACCTCGGAGTTTTCTTTGGCCGACTGAACGCTGTTTTGCCCTCTTGAGAAAGGCCTGCCGCTTCCGCTATACTATAGAGAAGGTTATTTTCGGCAAACACGGAGGTTCGATATGATTCGCAGTTTGACGCTCGTTTGCAGCACCTGTGAAAAACCCTATACGGCAGATGGCGTGCTGTATTACCGCGAAGATTACAAGGCGCTTCAACCCCTGGAAAAACGTTTGATTTGTCCGGCCTGCATCGCCGAATGGGAAGCGCGCTGGCAGATCGAATCCGCCACCTTCCATGAGCACGATCATTTTTTGTATGTTGATCTGGTGACGAAGGGCGGCGAGGAATACAAGGACCTGGATTGCTCCGTTCTCGATGACCGGGTGGTCGTGTCCATCGACCTGCCGGATGCGGAAAAAATCAAGCTCTTTGCCTGGCACCAAGAATACCGGGCCGGGGTAGACAAAGATGAGCTAAAATATTGCCACTTTAACGAGAGTTTCATGAAGACGACGTTTACTTGCGAAACGATGCAGGGGGACCGCTACGAGAACGTGGCGTTCCGCCTTTCCCGCCAGGGCGCGTTTGAAACCGAGATTCCTATTCCAGATGCCGTAAGCCGCCAGGTGCTGGAAGCCTGGCGATTGTACAGCATGACAAATTGATTGGAGGACAACATGCCTAATCCGCAATTAGAGGCAGAGGTCAAGCGGCGCAGAACCTTTGCCATCATCTCTCACCCTGACGCCGGCAAAACAACGTTAACGGAAAAGCTGCTATTGTACGGGGGCGCCATCCATCTGGCCGGCACGGTCAAGGCCCGCAAAGCAGCCCGACATGCCACTTCCGACTGGATGGAGATTGAAAAGCAGCGCGGCATTTCGGTTACGTCCAGCGTGTTGCAATTCGACTATGCCGGCTGTCGGGTGAATATCCTTGACACCCCGGGCCATCAGGATTTCAGTGAAGACACGTACCGCACGCTGTTGGCCGCCGACAGCGCCGTCATGCTGATTGACGCCGCCAAGGGCGTTGAGGAGCAGACAAAGAAGCTTTTTTGGGTTTGCCGGCAGCGGCGCATTCCGGTGTTTACTTTTGTCAATAAGTTGGATCGCCACGGGCGGAGCCCCTTTGACCTGATGGACGAGATTGAAAAGCTGCTCGGCATTCGCTCCTATCCCATCAATTGGCCGGTGGGCATGGACGGCGATTACTACGGCGTATACAACCGCGAGTCGGAACAAGTGGAGCTGTTCGACACGCTTGGCGACCATGGCCAAAAGAAGGCGGGATCCCGCATTTTTTCGCTTGATGATCCGGCTCTGAAGGCTGAAATCGGCGTGGCCTGCTATGAAAACCTGCTGCATGATATTGAATTGCTCGATCTGGCGGGCGATTCGTTTGACATGCAGCGCATTGCCGCCGGTGAATTGACACCCATGTATTTCGGCAGCGCGATGACGAACTTCGGGGTGCGCCCCTTTTTGGAGAGCTTTTTGGCATTGGCGCCGGCGCCGTCTTACCGTCTGGCGGGCGAGGAATTGATTGATCCGTTGTGCGATTCTTTTTCGGCGTTTGTATTCAAAATCCAGGCGAATATGAACCCGGCGCATCGCGACCGCATTGCCTTTTTGCGGATTTGCTCCGGCATGTTTGAAAAGGGTATGAGCGTCGTTCACCGCACGAGCGGCAAAACAATCCGCTTGTCGCAGCCGCAGCAGTTTTTGGCCCAGGATCGCGTGATTGTCGAGGAGGCTTACCCCGGTGATATCATTGGCGTGTTTGACCCCGGCATCTTTGGCATCGGCGACACGCTGTCGTCGCCGGACTTCCCTGTGACCTTCAGTGATTTTCCTGTTTTCCCGCCGGAATTGTTTGCCCGTGTTCAGCCGAAGGACTCGATGAAGCGCAAACAGTTCGTCAAGGGCATGGAGCAGCTGGCGCAGGAAGGCACGGTGCAGATTTTCAGCCAGCCTGACACTGGCATGGAAAGCTACGTTGCCGGCGCGATCGGGCAGCTGCAGTTTGAAGTCCTTGAGCACCGCCTCCGCTTTGAATATAATGCGGAGATACTCATGCATTCCCTGCCGTATACGGCCATCCGCTGGCTGGTCGGCAAGAAGGAAGACCTGGCGCGCCTGAAGCATCTGGAGAACGCACTCTACGTGCACGACCGCTATGATCGCCCCGTGCTGCTCGTTGCCAATGAATGGGCGCTGAATTGGCTGGTTGACAGGAATCCGGACGTGCAGTTTTTGACGGCGCCCCCGAACGGGACGATCGTGAAATAGCACTTTTTGCTTGCCAGTCAAAGAACGGACGGCTATTATGATATTGTGACGAAACTCGTTTCTCACAATATCATTTTTTTTGGGAGATGGGTTCGCATGATTGACAGGCAGGAAGCGACAATTCCTTTATCAAGCAAAGTTGTGCTTTTGATCACGTTTGTGGTTTTCTTTTCGCTGTTGGTTACAACGACGCTCATGACCAGCCGCGTGGATGACGTAGTGGAGGAGCGCCTCGGCCGCAACGCGCTCAGCATTGCTTCCGCTGTGGCCAATACGCCGATCGTGCAGGCGGCAGTTCAGGGACAGGCCTCGCTGCGGGAGATCGAGCATATCGTTTCTGTGATCGGTCGCTCAAATAACGCCAGTCTCGCTGTCTTTGACAAGAGCAGCAACCCGCTTGTCCAGTATGACGTGAGCGCCAACAAGAATTTTGCGGAGACGGCTCGCGCGATCATCGACCGGCCGCTTCCCACCTCGATGGAAGTCGGGAGCCTGCAATTTTCGCTGCAGGCCTCTACCCCCATTTATAACCAGGGCAATGAAGTGGTCGGCTATGTCGTGGCCGGCATGTCCAATGATTTTGTCAATGCCATTATTGATGAAAGCATGCTGCTGGTCACCATGGCAAATGGAGCCGGACTGCTGATTGGCATCATCGGCGCCGTTTTGCTCGCCCGCAACATCAAGGAAATCTTGTTCGGCCTGGAACCGGAAATGATCGCCAAACTCCTGCAGGAGCGGAGCGCCATGCTCGACTCCGTCCGGGAAGGCGTGCTGGCGGTTGACCGCCATGGCATCATCACCCTGACGAATGAAGAAGCGCGGCGGCTGTTTCGCGAGGCAGGGCTCGATACGGACGGCATGGTCGGCAAAAATATCGATACGTTTACGGAAAGCGCGCCCTTGCATGCGGTTTTAAAAACCGGCGAACCGGTTATGGTCGAACAGGAAATCAATGGCCTTGTGCTGATCACAAACCAAGTGCCGGTCGTGCTGGAGTCTGAGATCGTCGGCGCGATAGCGAGCTTTCGCAAAAAGACGGAGCTAGAAGAGCTGGCTGAACAATTAACTGGCGTCAGAACGTACGCCGAGGCCTTGCGCGCGCAAACCCATGAGTTTATGAACAAGCTGCATGTGGTGCTGGGGCTGGTGGAGATGGATTCCTATGATGAGCTTAGACGATATATTCGCCAAATTGCCTATACCCAGCAGGAAGAAACTGACTATTTGTCGAATCGTCTTAAAGATACTTTTTTAACGGGATTCATGCTCGGCAAAAAAAGCCGGGCCCGCGAATTGGACATCCATTTTGCGCTCACGGAAGAAAGCGATCTGCCTGAGCCGCTAGCCGATTCCATGGTGCAGAAGCTGATTTTGATTATCGGCAATCTGGTCGACAATGCTTTTGATGCGTTGAAGGCAGATGCCAGGGGCTTGGACAAAACCGTCCTCCTGACGATTATGCGCTATCAGGACGACTTGTTGATCGTTGTGGAGGATTCGGGACCCGGCATACCGGATGCGCTGCGCGAGCAAATTTTCGAGTACGGCTTTTCAACGAAAGGCGATTGCCGGGGCGTCGGCCTCCACTTGGTGATGCAGACCATTACGAGCCTTAACGGCACGATCGAGGTTGATTCGGTTCCAGAACAGGGAACCACTTTTTCGGTTAAGTTACCCTATATTAGAAAGGTGGCGGAAGCATGATCAAGGTTCTTGTCGTTGAAGATGATCCGATGGTAGCGAAATTCCACGAACACTATATGGGTCAAATTAAAGGGTTTGAATTGGTCGATACGGCGCGCAATGGGGATGAAGCATTGCAGCTGCTGGCGATAAAAAAATATGATCTTGTCCTGCTGGATATTTTCATGCCGGGCATTGACGGGCTCAGCCTGCTCAGCAAGATCCGCTCAAGCAATTACGACGTTGATGTCATCGTCATTTCTGCGGCGCGCAACAGCGACGCCATCCAGCGCGCACTGCGCAACGGCGCGGTCGATTATATTATCAAGCCGTTTGAATTCGAACGCTTCAGCCTGGCCCTGATGAATTATAAGAGTCGGCGCGAAATGCTGGAAGAGCAGGATATGCTGAAGCAGGAGGAACTGGACAAAAGCATCCTGTACAAGGAGCCTTCCTTTGAGCTGGCGATTCCAAAAGGCTTGGACCGCAACACGCTGCGCACGGTTTGGGAAGCAATCATACCGATTAGCGGCGCATTTACGACCGAGGAATTGTCGGCGATTGTCGGCATTTCCCGCGTTTCAATCCGCAAATACCTGGATTTTTTGAAATCCCTGCATGTTCTTTCCCTAGAGCTGCATCGCGGCGCGGTTGGCAGACCGGTGTACAAATTCAAATGCATTGACTCGGACATCAATTTGGTGAATCATTTCTTTTAACTAGACAAACTGCAGCACGTGTTGCGTGGTTTAATGGGGAGGAAACATGGCAACCACTTTACCCACGAGAAATATTTTAGGCGTCACGATCCACGCCCTTTCACAGCGGCAGGTGCTCGACTATTTAGCCGAGACCGCTTTGAAGCAAGGCCGGCAGCAGGTGGTCGCTACGGCCAATGCTGAAATGGTCATGCTGGCCAAGGAAGACGCCGCTTTTGGCGCGTTGCTGGCTGCGGCCGATTTGGTTGTGCCAGACGGTGCAGGGGTCGTATGGGCGGCTCGCCACCAGGGCAACCCGGTGCCGGAGCGCGTTCCCGGCGTTGATCTGACGCAGGCGCTGCTGGCGTATGCATCAAAGAATGGGAAAAAAGTCTTTTTCTTCGGCGCGGCACCCGGCGTCGCGGAAGAGGCGGCGCGGCGCGCTTGCAAACGCTTCCCGGGGCTGGTGGTGGCCGGCACGCGCGACGGTTATTTTTCCGCGGCGGATTCGCCCCGGATTGTGGCGATGATCAACGAAAGCGGGGCGGACCTATTGTTCGTCGCGCTGGGCGTGCCAAAGCAGGAACAATGGATACAGGCCAATCGGGCTGCCCTGGCGCCGCGCGTTGTGATGGGGGTGGGCGGAACGCTTGATGTGATGGCCGGACGCGTGAAACGGGCGCCGGTCTGGATGCAGCGCACCAGTCTTGAATGGCTCTACCGGTTGTTGTGCCAGCCGTCGCGCTTTATCCGCATGCTCGCGCTGCCGCGGTTTGCCATGGCTGTGTTGTTCGATAAAAAGCGTTAGACAAAGATAGTGGAGTATACTATAATATATTGAGACGGAAAAGCAAGTAGTTATCACTTGCTTTTTGTTTTGTCAAGAATTGTTGTTTTGTTTCTTCTGGGAGGTAGATTGATGGTCAAAACACCTATTGTTAGAGACGGCTATCCCTTTATTGGCTTGGCCGCCGCGCTCGCTGCCTTATTAATGGCGGCTGGGCATTATTATTGGAGCATTTTTCCAGTGGTTGTCACACTGTTTTTTGCTTTTTTCTTCCGCAACCCCCGCCGTGAGGTCATGGCCGACGATTCGCTCCTGCTGGCGCCTGCCGACGGCCGGGTGATGAGCATCACGGAGATGTTTGACGATGAGTTTCTCGGCGAAGAGGCGATCAAGGTCGTCATCTTTTTATCTGTGTTTGATGTACATATCAATCGCAGTCCGATCAGAGGCGAGATAAAATACCAGCGCTATACCTGCGGCGGCTTTCGTCCGGCGTTTGAGAAAAAAGCTTCCTTTGAAAACGAACGGCACGCGATTGGTGTTGAAAATGAACGTCTGAAAGTGCTGGTGATCCAAGTGGCCGGCTTGTTGGCCCGCCGGATTGTTTCCTGGGTAACGGTTGGACACCGGCTGGCGCAGGGCGACCGGTACGGCATGATCAAGTTTGCCTCCAGCACGGAACTGATTGTGCCCAAGTCGCAGGTTGAGATATTCGCCAAGAAAGGCCAGCATGTTGTTGGCGGGGAGACGGTCATCGGGAGGATTGTTAAATGA
Source organism: Sporomusaceae bacterium (assembly GCA_029265905.1). Classification (GTDB taxonomy): domain Bacteria; phylum Bacillota; class Negativicutes; order Acidaminococcales; family JAJUGR01; genus JAJUGR01. The sequence continues at coordinate 19,349 of JAJUGR010000014.1, forward strand.
GGGCTTGGGTGCCGAGTATATTCACTTCGTCTAATCTGATGTTTGGCATGCTGTCGATTATGTCGACTTTCAACGGCGACTATAATCTGGCGGCAGTTTACATTCTTCTTGCACTGGTTGCTGACGGGCTTGACGGCCGCGTTGCCCGGGCGATGGGGGTCAGCAGCGACTTCGGCAAGGAGCTTGACTCGCTGTGCGACGTTTGCTCGTTCGGCATGGCGCCGGGCATCTTGATTTACGAACTGGCCTTGAAAGATATGGGCGCAGTCGGACAGGCGGCGGCGATTTTTTTTGCCGTGTGCGGTGCGCTCCGGCTAGCGCGCTTTAACATCAACACAACGACAGTAACCGGCTATTTCATGGGCATGCCCATTCCCGCCGGCGGCTGCATCGTGGCTACCTTTGTGTTGAGCGGGCTGGTTGTCCCGTCTGCGGTAGCGGCGATTGGAACAGTATTGTTTGGGTATCTCATGATTAGCACCATCCGTTATCCTGATTTCAAGGGCAAGGGGAATCCGATCGCGCCGGCTGCGGCTGTTGTAGGCGTGATTCTCGGTCTGGCGCCTGTGTTCATTTCTCCCTCGGTGCAACTCATTCCGTTTCTTGCGTTTTTCCTCTACACAATGGTCGGACTGGTCAATGCCGTTTACCGGCTTTTCGTTCCGTACCCGGCTTGAGGATAATTCGCCTCTAGTATGGGAGAAAGTCGTTATGGGCAAAAGGAGTGCAATTGTTAATGACACACGTGTTTGACTATGTAATGATTCCATTGCAACTGCTGATTGTATTTTTTACAATCTATTATTTCGTCATTTCCTTCTTCGGGCTAAAGCAGCGTTCCGAAGAAAAGATTTACGTGCCGAAGCATTCATTCGCGATCGTTGTTGCGGCGCACAATGAACAGGCCGTCATCGGGCCGTTAGTGGAGAACCTGCATATCCTCAATTATCCGAGCGAATTGTATGACATTCATGTCATTGCTGATAATTGCCAAGACCAGACGGCGGCAATTGCGCGCGAGCACGGCGCATTGGTTCACGAACGCGTGAATCCAACGGAAAAGGGCAAAGGCTTCGCCATGGAGTGGATGTTCAACAAGCTGTTCCGGATGGAAAAGCAGTACGACGCGGTCGTTGTTTTCGATGCCGACAACTTGGTGCATCCTGATTTTCTGCTGGAAATGAATAGCCGCCTGTGCAAAGGCGAAAAAATCATTCAAGGCTACCTGGATTCCAAAAATCCTGATGACACGTGGATTTCGGGCGTGTTTTCCATTTCCTTTTGGGTGGTCAACCACGTTTGGCATTTGGCCAAGTACAACCTCGGCTTGTCGAGCGTTCTGGGCGGCACCGGCATGTGCATTTCGATGGACATCCTGCGCGAGCATGGCTGGGGCGCGACCTGTTTGACTGAAGACATGGAGTTTACCATGAAAGCCTTGTTGCAGGGAATTCCGACAACCTGGGCCCATGACGCCATAGTTTATGACGAAAAGCCGCTGACCTTCATGCAATCCTGGCGTCAGCGCAAGCGTTGGGCGCAGGGGCATTTCGACGTTGCGGGACGCTACCTTGGCCGGTTGCTGTTTGAAGGCCTTCGCCAACGCAATCTCGTCATGCTCGATGGCATCATTCACCTCTTCCAGCCGTATTTTTTGATTCTGTCGACGACGTTTGTGTTCTCGAGCTACTTGTATTCGATCACGCCGTTTTACACCAACATTCTGTACGATATTCTCCCGTTTGAGGTTTGGACGATTATCGGCATCGGACAGTATATTTTCCCGGTGCTGGTTTTGGCGAAAATTCATGCCTCGAAAAAATCCTGGTGCTACATGCTCTTGTATCCTGTGTTTGTCTACAGCTGGATACCGATTACCTTAATTGGCTTTTGGCATCGCAACGATCACGAGTGGAGCCATACGCAGCATACGCGCAGCATGAGCTACCGCGATGTGCTTGTGCCGGAGACGACGCAGCCGACGACAGCGCGCAACATGGCTTTTACCAAGGAAAGTGCAAAATGACATTGAAGCCTATGGCAATTCGCCATAGGCTTTTTCGGCGAAATGAACGCAAAAGGAAACGGAAGGGGTATGTATGGGCAACCGAGCTAAAGTAAAACATATTTTCCCAACCATTGAACGTTACGGCGCGCTGGTGGGCGTCCGGCAGGTGGTTGTTCAGTTCCAGGGCAGCGAGGCGTGCTGCCCGTATTGTGGCGCGCCTCACCCTTGGCCGGCCGAGGTGCCGCCGCAGATGAGCGTGGCTGACGCCGCACAGGAGATTTTGGCGCAGTTTGAGCAGGGCTGGCCGCGCCAGCTAGCCTTCGCCGGCGGGGAGCCGCTCATTTATGCGGATTGGATCAGGCGCTTGCTGGCCGAGTTGCCGCCGTGTCAGGTTCAGGTCAAGACGAAAGGCGCACCGGTTCGAGAGCTGGCCGCGCTGCTGCCGTTTGCCACAACCTTCAGCCTGCACTGGCAGGTCGTCAAAATGGAGACGCTGCTGGCGGCGCAACAGGACGTCGAATACGCGCTGCAGCTATTGGCTTTGCGACAGAGCGGCGAACTCGTTTTGCACCTTTCGGAGGCGCTGCTGCGCGATCAAACGCTGCTGGCGCTGCGCGTGCGCGAACTGCAGGCGCTGTTGGCCGGGGCGGCAAGCCTGCCGATCTGGCTTGCCCTTTCGCCGGCATCTGTCACGCACACTGCTGAAGACCTTCGCTCGGTCGACGCTTGTTTGGCGGTGTTTCCGCAGGCGCGGGTCATCCGCGCGCTTTTGGAAGCGCCGCCTTGCCCTTGGGCGTAAATGAAAAGATGCATTAAAGGAGATAGTTGACCCATGCATATACTGGTAACCAATGATGACGGGATTATGGCTCCGGGCATTAGAGCCTTGGCGGAAACGCTGGCGACCATTGCGGACAAGGTCAGCGTCATTGCGCCGTTGCAGGAAAAGAGCGCCTGCAGCCAGTCGATCACCGTTCGCCACCCGCTGATTGTCGATGCCATCACGATGCCGGAATCGCCGGCCAATATCGAGTGGATCGCCGTTGACGGGACGCCGACGGACTGCGTCAAGCTCGCGCTCGAGGCGCTTTTGCCGGAAAAGCCGGATTATCTGGTGTCCGGCATCAACCGTGGCTCGAACCTGGGAACGGACGTGCTGTATTCCGGGACCGTCAGCGCCGCCATCGAAGGCGCCCTGTACAATATCTGCAGCATTGCCGTTTCAAGCAACAGCTGGCATGATGAGCACTATGAAACAGCGGCGGGGTTTGTTGTGCGCTTCATCCGTTCACTGCAAACGCACACGGTAACACCGCAGCTTTTCAACATCAATGTGCCGGCCTTGCCGGAAAGCGAGATTGAGGGGTATGCCTTTACAACACTGGGCGTGCGACTGTACCAGAATGTGTTTGAAGAGCGGCAGGATCCGCGCGGCCGGCGCTATTATTGGATGGGCGGCAATATTGCCGACAGTGTGGACGGCGATGACAATACGGATATTGTTGCCGTAAGACGTAAAAAAGTTTCCATCACCCCGCTGCAGTTCGATTTGACGCACCGCGACCAACTGGAAAGCTTGTCAGCCTGGAAACTGTGAATACCTTGCGGAGCGGCGCTTTTTGCCGCTTCTTCTTTATAGTTGAAGCGCTTTATGGTACTATAAGTGATAGTGGTTAGAGAACCGCCAGCGGGAGGGAACAAGTTGACAATCAAAGGTTTGCTATTTGATTTGGACGGGACGCTCATTGACACGACCGAGCTCATCATTCAGTCGTTCGATCATACGATTCAAACGCATTTCAATCGCCCGGCTGATCGCGAGGTCGTGATCAGCTATTTCGGCCGCCCGCTGCGGGAGGCTTTTACTCACATGGCGCCGGGACGGGAAGATGAATTGATCGCGACGTACCGTGCGTTTAATCAGGAGCAGCACGATCGCCTGACGCGCTCTTATCCGACGGTGGGCGAAACAGTCCACGAGCTGAAACAATCAGGCTACCGTCTGGGCGTCGTAACGTCAAAATACAGCGCTTCCGCGCTGCGGGGGCTGCGCTTGTTCGGCCTCGAGCAATATTTTGACAGCATCATCGGCATTGATAAATGCACTTACCATAAGCCGCACCCCGAGCCGGTCAAGACGGGGGCTGAGAGCCTGGGGCTGACGCCGTCAGACTGCCTGATGGTCGGTGATGCGCCGGCTGACTTGCTCAGCGCCGCCGCCGCCGGGGCGAAAAGCGCCGCCGTCAAATGGACCTTGGTTCCCTGGCCGGACATTGAAGCGGCCCAGCCGACGTATGTTCTTGATCAGATGAGCGACCTCATACCCATCTTGAAAAAATAAGCGAAAGCGGGAGGGGCGACAGATGAAAATTGCAACAGCCATCATTGGCGGTACAGGCGTTTATGATCCGGGGATGCTCGATAACACAAGCGAGAAGGTCATGGTTACGCCCTACGGCGAGGCCTTGGTGCTCGTCGGGGATTACAACGGGCAAGCGGTCGCCTTTTTGACGAGACACGGGCGGAAGCATACCGTCCCGCCGCATCGCATCAATTATCGCGCCAATCTTTACGCTTTGAAAATGCTTGGGGTGGAACAGATTGTCGCAACAACCGCCGTCGGCTCGCTGAACAAGGCGATGGGGCCGGGACATTTTGCTTTGCCGGATCAGTTTTTAGATTTCACCAAGCACCGCGAGCATACTTTTTTCGACGGCGAAGATGGCCGCGTGGTGCACATCGATGTAACAGAACCTTACTGCCCGCGGCTGCGCAGCACGATTGCCGCCTGCGCCGGGCAACTGGGTTATGTCTGCCATAACGGCGGCACCTATGTGTGTGCCGAAGGGCCGCGGTTTGAAACGCCGGCTGAAATCAAAATGTTTCATCAATTGGGCGGCGACTTGGTTGGCATGACCAATGTGCCGGAAGTCGTGCTGGCGCGCGAGGCGGAAATGTGCTATGCGACTATTTCCATTGTCACCAATTTTGCCGCCGGAATGAGCGATTCGCCGCTAACGCATCAGGAAGTGCTGGGCGTCATGAAAGACAGCGCCAACCGTTTCCGTTCGCTCATCGCCAGCGTGCTGGACAAATTGACACAGGCGGACTGCGCTTGCCGCCATGCCCTGCGCGAGTTGGGCGGATTTCAGCTCAAAGCTTGACACGAGGGGAGCGCGATTGATAAATTGCTGAGGACCATAGAATGGGAAAATGGCCAGTTGGTTTTACTGGACCAGACCGCGCTGCCGGATAAGGTGACGCATATCGTCTGCTCAGACGAGGACCGCGTGGCGGAGGCGATTCGCCGTCTGGAGGTGCGCGGCGCGCCGGCGATTGGCGCGGCGGCCGCTTTCGGACTTGTGCTTGCCGCCCGGCGTCTGCGTGCACTCGAACCAAGCGAAGCGCTTTTTCGCGCAGAGCTGTTGAAGGCCAAACAAAAGCTTGCGCAAACGCGTCCAACGGCCGTCAATCTGTTTTGGGCCCTGGAGCGCATGTGGCAGCTAGTCGAATCCGCCCAATCGCCGCTTGCGTCGCTAGTTGCGTCGCTCGAGGCGGAGGCGCTGGCCATTATGGCTGAGGATCGCGCCCTGAACAAGGCAATCAGCAGGCAGGGCGCGAAGTTGTTTGCCGGCCAGCGCATCGCCGTGCTGACCCATTGCAACGCCGGAGCGTTGGCGACCTGCGGACAGGGCACGGCGCTCGGCGTCATTCGCGACGCCTTTGCCAACGGCAATATTGCTGCGGTTTATGCCGACGAAACGCGCCCGCTGCTGCAAGGGGCGCGCCTAACTGCTTGGGAACTGCAGCTAGACGGCATACCCATCACGTTGATCACCGACAATATGGCCGCCTGGGTTATGAAAGAAAAACGCGTACAGGCCGTCATAGTAGGGGCGGACAGGATTGCCGCTAACGGCGACACGGCTAACAAAATCGGCACCTACGGCTTGGCTGTGCTGGCGAAAGCGCACGGCCTGCCGTTTTATATCGCCGCGCCTTCGACTACGTTTGACTTCACGTTAGCCTCGGGGGAACTGATTCCAATCGAGGAGCGCGCACCGGAAGAGGTGCGGCAGGTGAGAGGAACTGTCACGGCGCCAAAAGATGTTCCGGTGTTCAACCCGGCCTTTGATGTTACGCCGGCAGGGCTCATAACCGGCATTATTACGGAGTTTGGCGTTCTACAGGCGCCTTATGATACAGCGATTGAAACGCTGCAAAAACAATTGAAAACTGGGAGGAAAACAAATGAAGACGTTGACAAGTGTAATTGCCAATCCGGCGCTGGCGCCTGAGGGGCACCGCAAAATTAACTGGGTGAAAGGGCACATGCCTGTGCTGAATATATTGCGCGCCGAACTGGAAGCGAAGAAGCCGTTTGCGGGCAAAACGATCGTGGTGACCATTCACCTGGAGGCGAAAACTGCTTATTTGGCGCAAGTGCTCGCAAGCGGCGGCGCGAATGTCGTTGTTACCGGCAGCAACCCCCTGTCGACGCAAGACGATGTTGCCGCCGCCTTGGCCGACAGCGGCGTGACCGTATTCGCCACCTACAACTGCACGCAAGAAGAGTATGACCGCTACCTGCACCTGGCGCTCGACTCTAGGCCGGATTTGATCATTGATGACGGCGGCGACCTGGTTGCCTTGCTGCACGGAGAGCGCAGCGACCTGGCGGCAAAAATCATCGGCGGCTCGGAAGAAACCACAACGGGCGTGCATCGCCTGCGGGCGCTTGACGCGGAAGGCAAGCTTGCTTTCCCGATGATCGCCGTCAATGATGCGTACTGCAAGTATCTGTTCGACAACCGCTACGGCACAGGCCAATCGACTTGGGACGGCATCATGCGCACCACTAACCTCACGGTTGCGGCGAAAACTGTCGTCGTTGCCGGTTACGGCTGGTGCGGCAAAGGCGTCGCCATGCGCGCCAAGGGCCTTGGCGCCAACGTCATAGTGACGGAAGTCGATCCGATCAAGGCGATTGAAGCTGTATTCGACGGCTTCCGCGTGATGCCGATGCAGGAAGCGGCCAAGGAAGGCGATATTTATGTTACAGTCACCGGCTGCAAGGATGTTATCACGAAAGAGCATATGGCCGTCATGAAGGATGGCGCGATTTTGTCCAACGCCGGCCATTTCGACGTGGAAGTCAATAAGCTGCACCTGGAGGAACTGAGCGTTCAGCCGATGTTTGAATCGCGCAAAAACATCCAAACATACACCATGGCGGACGGCCGCCGCATTCATCTGCTTGCGGAAGGCCGGCTCGTCAACCTGGCGGCCGGCGACGGCCATCCGACCGAAGTTATGGACTTGTCCTTTGCCATGCAAACGCTCGCGATGCTCTACGTTTTGGAACATCAAGCGTCGCTGGGCAAGCATGTGACCAATTTGCCGGATGAACTGAACACGCGCGTCGCTGCTTTGAAGCTGCAAGCGATGAAGATAGGCTTTGACACGCTGTCGGCAGAACAGTACGATTATCTGCATCAGGCATGATGGCGGGCGAGCAGCGGCCGGCCGACGACATGCGGGCGCCATTGGCCGCTGACATCTGCCAAGCGGGACGCCTCCTGATCGAAAAGCGGTTGGTGGCCGGCACGTGGGGCAATGTCAGCGCGCGCGCCGCGCAAAATCAAATGTCAATTACGCCGTCCGGCCGGCCGTATGAAAGCCTGTCGGAGCAAGAAATCTGCTGTGTGTCGCTTGATGACGGCCGCCAAACAGCCGGCCGTCTGGCGCCTTCCTCTGAAGCGCCCTTGCACCGGGCCATCTACTGCGCGCGCCCGGATGTAGGCGCCATCGTCCATACGCACAGCTTGTATGCCAGCGCCTGCGCCGTCGCCAGAAAGTCGGTTCCCCCGGTGATCGAGGACTTGATTCAGCTGGCGGGCGGGGAGATTTGCGTGGCGGCGTATGCCTTGCCGGGGACGGACGCGCTGGCCGAAGCCGCGGTGGCGGCGTTGGGGGACAGGCAGGCCGTTTTGCTGGCCAACCACGGCGCGGTCGCCTGCGGTGAAACCTTGCGTGAAGCCCTGATGATTGCCGAAGTACTTGAAAAAGCAGCTCAAATTTATATCCTGGCTGAACAGCTGGGCGGCGCGTTCGCCTTGAGCGCGGCCGACGTGCAGATTATGCGTGATTTTTATGTCGCGCGCTACAGACAGCGTCAGAAAGGGTGAAACGGAGAATGACTCAACCAACGGTTTGGATACAGCAGGTTGACGCCTTGTTGCCGGACGGCACGTCGTGCGTTCACATGGTCTTTGCCGGCGCTGATATCGTCTATATTGGCGAGGCGCTGCCGCCTGCGCCGCTGCAGCGAGCGGCGCAGGTTGTTGACGGCCGCGGCTTTTTGGCGGCGCCGGGCTTTGTGAACACGCACACCCATGCGGCGATGACCTTGTTCCGCAGCTACGCCGACGACATGCTCCTGATGGACTGGCTGCAAACCAAGATATGGCCGGCGGAAGACCGTTTGACCGGGGCTGACGTATATTGGGCAACCCTGGCGGCAATCGGCGAGATGATCAAGTCCGGCACGACGACCTACGCCGACATGTATTTCTTTATGAACGATGTTGCGAAGGCGACGGACGAAAGCGGCATGCGCGGCGTTTTAGCGCGCGGCATGGCCGGCGTTGCGCCGACCGCCGAACAGGCGCTGCTGGAGAGCCGGAGCCTCTACAAGGACTGGCACAATCAGGCGGAGGGGCGGATCACGGTCATGCTCGGACCGCACGCACCATACACCTGTCCGTCTGAATACCTAAAACGGGTAGTCGCGTTGTCGGAAGAACTGGGAGCCGAGATCCATATACACTTGTCCGAAACCAAAGGCGAAGTGGATGATTGCTTCAAACTGCACGGCAAAAGCCCGATCCGGCACATGGCCGATTTGGGCGTGCTGCAGCGAGGCGTTCTTGCGGCGCATTGCGTCCATGTCGACGAGCAGGATCTGGCGCTGCTGAAAACGCATCAGGTCCGCGTTGCACACAACCCGCAGAGCAATTTGAAACTGGCCAGCGGCTTTGCCCCGGTCCCCGCGATGCTGGAGGCCGGCATTATTGTCGGGCTGGGCACGGACGGCGCGGCCAGCAACAACAACCTGGACTTGCTGGAGGAGGTGCGCTTGACAGCCATGCTGCACAAAGCCGTCACCGGCAATCCGCAGGTCATCCCCGCCCGTAGGGCGCTTGATTTGGCGACGCGCGACGGCGCGGCCGCCTTGGGCCTGGGTGGCAAAGTAGGGGAGCTGCGGGTTGGCGCCAAGGCCGATGTTGTGCTGTATGAGCGGCAAGGCTTGCACTGGTGTCCGCCGCATGACCCTGTCTCGCTCCTCGTGTACGCCGCGCAAAACAGCGATGTGCACAGTGTCTGGATCAACGGGCGGCGCGTCTTGGACAACCGCGTTTTAACGACAATCGACGAAGAAAAAGTCAAGCAGGAAGTGAGCCGTCGCGGTTTAAAACTGGTTGGCAAATAATTTGGCACAGGATAAAGGAGGCGTCCGTATGGCTATTGTGCTTTCCAAAGAGTCTCTCTCTCAGTTTGTCAAAAAGTACGTGGTGGAAGCGCCGCGTATTGCAAAAAAATGTTTGCCCGGACAATTTGTCATGCTTCGCTTATGCGAAGATGGCGAGCGCATTCCGCTGACAATCGCTGATTTTGACCGTGAAAAAGGCACGATCACGTTGATCGTGCAAGAGGTCGGGAACACGACGAAACAAATGGGCGAGACGCTGTCCCCTGGCGCTAACATATTGGACGTATTGGGCCCCTTGGGTCAGCCAAGTGAAATCGAAAACTATGGCACCGTCGTATGTGTTGGCGGCGGCATCGGCATAGCGCCGGTATACCCGATCGCCCGGGCTTATAAAGAAGCCGGCAACAAGGTTATTTCCATTCTCGGCGCCCGTTGCCGCGACCTGCTGATTTATGAAGAGGAGATGCGCGCCGTCAGCGATGAAGTGTATGTCACGACCGACGACGGCAGTTATGGCGAAAAAGGCTTTGTGACTGATCCGCTAAAACGCCTCTTGTCCGATCCTAGCGTCAAGATTGACCGCATCATGGCGATCGGGCCTGTGATCATGATGAAAAATGTTGCGGAAACGTCGCGGCCGTTTGGCGTTAAAACGATTGCCAGCCTCAATACGATTATGGTAGACGGCACCGGCATGTGCGGCGGCTGCCGCGTGAGCGTCGGCGGAGAAAACCGCTTTGCTTGCGTCGATGGTCCGGAGTTTGACGCGCATTTGGTCGATTTCAAAAACCTGGTGCAGCGCCAGCAAATGTATAAGGGGCAGGAAGCAGAAGAATATAGCTGCGGAGGTCAATGCAAATGTCTAGAGTAGCACGCCACGCAATGCCGGAACAACCCGCCAACGAACGCAGTAAAAATTTTAAAGAAGTCGCACTGGGCTACGATGCCGAAACGGCTCAGGCTGAAGCGGCGCGCTGCCTGCAGTGCCCGAATCCGCGCTGCCAAAAGGGCTGCCCGGTCGGCGTCGATATCCCCGATTTCATCCGCTATTTGAAAGAGGGGAAAATGGCGGAAGCGATTATCGCGCTGAAAGCGAAAAACAGCCTGCCGGCCGTCTGCGGGCGAGTTTGCCCGCAAGAAAACCAATGCGAAAAAGAATGCGTCCTCGGCATCCGCGGCGAATCAGTGGCGATCGGCCGCTTGGAGCGTTATGTCGCCGATTATGCGCGCGAGCACAGGCTTGATTGCGTTGCCTGCGAAATCAAAGGCGAGGGGCACGGGCGCGTCGCAATTGTCGGCAGCGGCCCCGCTGGTTTGACCGCCGCCGGCGATTTGGTGCGCCTCGGCTATGAGGTGACCGTTTTTGAAGCCCTCCATGCGGCAGGCGGCGTGTTGATGTACGGCATTCCGGAGTTCCGTCTGCCGAAGGAAATCGTGCAGCATGAAATCAATCAGTTAAAAGCGCTGGGCGTTAAGATTGTTACGAACGCTGTAATCGGCCGCACCTATACGATTGACGAATTGCTGGGGGAGGAAGGGTATGACGCCGTGTTTATCGGAACAGGCGCCGGCCTGCCTCACTTCCTGCACATTGAAGGGGAAAACCTCAACGGCGTTTACGCCGCCAATGAATTTTTGACCCGCGTCAATTTAATGCGCGCCTACCAATTCCCGAAAGTTGCGACGCCGGTTTACATTGGCGAATCGGTTGCCGTTATCGGCGCAGGCAACGTGGCCATGGACGCTGCGCGAACTGCCAAACGGCTGGGGGCAAAAGAAGTTTCGATCGTCTACCGCCGCTCGGAAGCGGAGATGCCGGCTAGAAAAGAAGAGATCGAGCATGCAAAGGAAGAAGGCATTCAGCTTTGCCTCTTGACCAACCCGCTGAAAATCATTGGCAATGAGCAGGGATGGGTAACAGGGCTGGAGGTCAGCCGCATGGAGCTAGGCGAACCGGATGCCACCGGGCGCCGCCGCCCGGTGGAGATTCCGGGCTCGAATTACACGATGCCGGTCGACATGGTCGTCCTGGCGATCGGACAGGGTCCGAACCCGCTTGTCCAGTCGACGACGCCGGGATTGGAGACGAACCGCCACGGCAATATTGTTGCTACCGAAGAAGGCCAGACTTCCAAGCCGGGCGTATTTGCCGGCGGCGACATTGTCACCGGGGCCGCGACGGTCATCTCGGCGATGGGCGCCGGCAAAAAGGCGGCGGCCGCCATCCATCGCTATATTCAAGAAAAAAATCGATAATTACGACTATTTCCCGGACTGGTGTTGCTGGTTTATCATTGCGGATAAATCGGGTATAATGGTAAGGGAATCTGAATTGACCGTAAAGGAGCAGATAAACATGTCCTATCAAGTAAAATTAGGTATTTCAGCTCGGCATCTTCACGTATCCCAGGAGCACTTGGAAATTTTGTTTGGCGAAGGCGCAACCTTGCACGCCATGAAAGATCTGGGGCAACCGGGACAATTCGCCTGCGAGGAACGTGTTGATCTCGTAACTGAAAAAGGCACAATAAAAAACGTCCGCATTTTGGGACCCGTCCGCAAAGCGACGCAGGTAGAACTTGCTATCGCTGACGCCCGCAAAATTGGCTTGAACCCGCCCGTGCGCGATTCCGGCGATATTGCCGGCACGCCTGGCGTGACCCTTGTTGGCCCGAAAGGCCAAGTTACCTTGACGGAGGGCGTTATTCTTGCTGCGCGCCACATCCATCTTGACCTGCCCACGGCTGAAGCCTGGGGCGTCAAAGACCTGGACAAGGTGAATGTTCGTATCGGCGGCGCTAGAGGCATCGTGTTCAATAACGTGTTGATTCGCGCCAACGCCGCTTACGCGCCGGAAATGCACATCGACACTGACGAAGGCAACGCTTGCATGGCCAACAATGACGACATGGTCGAAGTGATCATCGAAAAATAAGTTTTCCGAGGCCTCTCCGGACGTTCGTGTCGGAGAGGTTTTCTTTTTTACATAATATATATTATCGGACGTTGAAAGAAGCTTTAAATCCCGCGGCAAAGACGAACGGTTGTTTGTATTTTTGCTTGCTGCGTGATATAATAACGTAGCATCAGAATTATCATTCCCCATCTCGGTTTGAAAGGAGTCGATCCATTTGCCCCGCAAGCCAAAATCGGTTTCGGCATCAAATGCCGTTGACTTTGATTCCACCTTCGACGAAACTTCCTCATTGTCGGACAGGCAGCAGGCCATCCTTGCTTTTATTCGTGACTTTATTCGTGAAAAAGGTTATCCGCCGGCGGTGCGTGAGATTGGCCGCGCGGTTGGACTCTCCTCCAGCGCCAGCGTCCATTCTCACTTGCAGAAATTGGAGGAAGGCGGCTTTTTGCAGCGCGACCCGTCGAAGCCGCGCGCAATGGAGTTGGTCGAAAATGCCGCCTGGCGCCAAAAGACCCTTATCCCCGTGCCGCTGGTCGGTCGCGTCACAGCCGGACAGCCTATTTTGGCCCAGCAAAATATTGAAGACGTATTCCCTTTGCCTGAGGCGCTGATCGGCGGACATGAGCAGGTTTTTCTGCTCACCGTGCAAGGCGACAGCATGATTAAAGCGGGTATTTTTGACGGCGACTACATCTTGGTGCGCAAGCAGGATTTCGCCGACAATGGTGATATTGTTGTCGCCTTGCTCGAGGGCGAAGAGGCGACTGTGAAAAGGTTTTTCCGCGAACGCGGGGTGATTCGCCTGCAACCGGAAAACGACCTGCTCTCCCCTATTTTTAGCCGCGATGTTGCGGTGGTCGGCAAAGTGATCGCTGTTTTTCGTTTTTTATAAATATCCATTATTTATTCGCATCGTTGTTGTAAAGGGGGACGGATTATCCGTCCCCCTTTCGTTCCATCTACTTGCCCGACGCTCTTTTATACCGTACCAAGGTCGACTTGCTGATGGTCGTCATTTTCTCAACCTCATTGTATGAATTGCCTGCCGCCAGCAGACCCATGGCATGGTCGAGCTGATGGCGGTTGTATTTTGCCGGCCGCCCATCCTTAAAACCATTTTTTGTTCTGGCAATTTCCTTGCCGGCCTGCGTCCGTTCGATGATCATGCTGCGCTCCAGCTCTGCGACGGCCAGCAGCGTTGTCAGGAAGAAATTTCCCATAGCCGTGTCCTCGAGCAGACCGACGTTCAGCACGTGGACCTTTACGCCTTTGGCAAACAGCTTTCTGATGACGTCGATCCCTTCCGTCACGTTCCGGGCGAATCTGTCCAGCTTGGTGACGACCAGCTTGTCTCCCGTCTGCAGCAGGTCAAGCAACGCGTCGAATTTCGGCCGGTCGGTCGTGCTGCCGGTGTACTGTTCCTGGATGATGCTCGCGCACCCCTCTTGCTCGAGCTTGATGACTTGCTCTTCGAGAGAGTTGCCGTTCAACTGCTTTTTTGTGCTGACTCGTGCATAGCCGTAAATCATGCTTTGACATCCTCCGTTTTAACCATAAGTTTTGACACCGCCTCGACCCTTATGTTACGCTATATTTGTTACAGTGTCAATAGTCTTGACTTATGATTATTAATAAAATGTTACAGTAAGCAGCAAAAATAAAAACTTGCCGGAACACACGTTCCGGCAAGTTTTTATTTTTGCTGCAGTTATGGCTTTTGAAGCTTCTTTTCCGGTTCCGGGACCTTGCTTCCGACCGCCACAATTTTATCCGTAACCGGATACTCGTCATGCGCCAGAAGTTCCTTGGATATCACCGATCCGCTTCGGTAGCGGATGCGATAGGTATCTACTTCGAAGCCCTTCTGCCCTTCTTTTTCGACCTTTTGCTGTCCCAAGGGGAGTTTTTCATCTTGCTTGATGATGATCTTCGGTTCGATCACCTTTGGCGGGGCGGACACAATTTCAATTTCAGGCATATCGGAGGTGTGCTTGCCGTAAATTTCAATCGTCAGTTGATTCCCGTGCACAGTGGAGCGAATATAGATCGGATGCCGAAGCGTGTTCCTGAATTTAAAATCAAGCGCGCCGTAGGAAACCGTAGCATCCTGACCTAACGGTGCATAAGCCACCGGATGAATATGCGAAGAGCGTTCAACAATCTCCTGGTCGGCCAGCAAGACGGCGTTATACAGCGTCGTGCTCACCTGACAAATACCGCCGCCAATATCGGGGACAAGTTCGTCACCTACGTAGGCTGGTGCTGGTTTATACCCGGCCGCTGCTGTGCGTTCGCCAAGATGCTGGTTATAGGAAAATATCTCGCCCGGCTTCACGAGCGTCTCATCCAGCGATTCGGAAGCTAAAGCGACGTTCTGGACGCGATTCAAATCCTTTAAGCCAAAACTGGTTGTATAAGAGGCCAGCAAATCGACAACATCTTTCAGGTCGTTCGCCGTGAGCGACGCGGGTTTGACGAGAACAGGCAAATCCATCACCTTTCCCAAGCCCGCCTCTAATGTCTGTTTCGCTCTTTCGAGCGCCGCCTTTTCGTCTACAACCTTGCCGTGCACTTCGGGCTTCACGATCCGATGCTTGCCGTTTATTTCAAGCTTGGCATTGCTCGAACGCTGATTTGTCGAGCGGGCGATTTGTTGCAAGGCGGTGCGTAGTTTTTCTTCGCTGTATTCATGCTGCAATGAAATGGAAAAGCCTTGGTATGCTACCTGGTAGCGTTCCTGAAACTGTTGGACCAGATTACCTGTGCGGCCTATGGCATGGGCTTTTAACGCCAACGCCCGCGGATCGACCTCCAGGGCGATGCTCTTATCATCGAAGGTCCAGCGCTTGCCTTCATGCTGTATTGTCAGCACAGGCGCCTTTAGCTTGTCCGCAAGCATTTTGTCGATTGCTGCAGTCGCTTCATCAACAGACAGCCCGCCGACGGGCACGCCGGCCGCCTCGATGCCGGGGTAGATGGCGTCACTGAAAAAGAAGCTGGAATTTGCTGCAATAAAGCCAACCCCGGAGGCGAGCAAGAGGCCAAGCAGCACTGATATTGCGAGAATTATACGCTGTTTTATTTGTATTCCCTCCAACCTTGCCACCATGTGCAGACGCCCTGGCGCGGCAGGGCGTTTGCAATAGCGCTATTATTGCACGCTCATGGTCAGTTCAACAAACTTATTTGCCAGTTTAGCCTTTTGAATAACTTCTTCCGTTATCTCGCCGCCCTGTTCGACGATCAGCAGGCCGCTGTCAGTTTGAATTCGTCTGGTCGCCTTTTTGCCAATCATGAAGCGCTTGCTTTTTTCTTCGATTTTGTGCGCAGCGTCATCGGCCGAGGCAGTGTCGCTTGCCGCTTCCACGGGTGCTGTCGTGACTACCGGCAGCGGCGCTGAAGGCTTAGAAACCGCTGGCGCGGCGCTGGCAACGGTTGGCGCTGCCGTTTCTTTTGCTGCATCGCTGATGACGGTAACTTCCTTGGCAAAGGTGTATACTCGTTCAGCGGCAATGGCTTCTACGGCGCCCTCGCTGTCCGTTTCCACCGTGAGCGAAACAATATCGCCGCTTTTTTCATCGAGCGTGACTTCTTCGACTACGCCCAGCCATTGGCCGCCCTTGCTCAGCACGCGGGTGCCAACGATCGAGACGCCGGCTTCCAGAAGCTTTTCCAGTTCTGGCGCCTTTTCCAGCGGAATTACCTTGTCACTTGATTCAATTGTGATAGCCGATTCGCCAACGCCCAGCACGTCAGCAAGCGGCAGCAGTTTTGCCGCCTTGTACCATTTCCCGTCATCAACGGCCAAGGCGGTTAGTTTGCGCTGTGCTCCGTCGATAACCAGGCATTGCGCCGTACCTACCTCAATGCCTTCGGTGATGCTAATAATTGGAAGACCCATAATTTCAGCAGTTTTTTTCATTATAATACCCTCCAATACAATGTTCTGTCATGATGGCTGATGCGACCGGTTCCAGGCCAAATAAGCTTCCTCAATTTCAGCTTGGATTGCGGCAGGGATCTGTTCGGGCGGGACAAGAGGCTGGTGGTGGCCGGCCAGGATGGCGCATGTGAACTCCAAATACCGGATTGACGACAAAAACTGTTCTCGCCACGCTAAAAACCGCTCCCGCGGCAGCAGGTCCGATCCTTCCGCCAGGGCCTGAATCGCCTGCGCATAGTCGCCTTGGTCCTTATGTATGGCGGCAAGCTCAAGGATCAGATACGGCAGACTGTCGATATCCTTTTCACCGTACAACATGATTGCCGACTGAATTGCAGCCAAGGCTTTGTCAAACCGCCTGTCAGCGCGTTGCGCCAACGCGAAGTCGAGCAGATCGTCCAGTTCGTCTGACGCCGGCAGCATATCGTCGCCCGGCGTCGCTTCAGCGAGGTCTGCTTTAGCTGCCGGCAGCGGACATTCGTTATCAATCGGTGCGGTCGATTCCAGCGGCGGTGCCGGTAAAACAGCTTCACGCAAGGCCGCCGCAAAAACAGACGAATCTTCAGCAAAAAGCGGCCAATCCGTATCGGAATCGTCCAGGGTGGTTTCGCCGGCAATGCCGTCTGTTGAAATGGCGGCGGATGCCGGGTGCTGGTTGGGATCAGGCTGCGGTGCCGCCGATGCTGCAGTAACTTCCACCGCTGCCGTGCAGGCTGCGGCGGTAAGTGCTGTTGCGCTATCGCTCTGGGAAGCCCGCGCTTGCAGAGGCGTAAAAGCCGCTGCGGTTGCCTGTGATCCGAAGGCCGTTGCCAGCCACAGCGCCAACGCGCAAAGCAGCGCAAACGAGAGCAGCAAGGAACCGGATACGCCCATAAGCCCTAAGGCGATCCGCGGCAGCAAAATGCACACCGTCAGGACGGCCGCCAGGCAGTACAGCCAAAAAAGCCGGGGAAAGCGGTAGCCAGCCTTCGCAACCGCCCACCGGATACCGCCGATTAATATTGTCACTGCAATACAGGAAATGCCAATGTAGGCCAGCATTCAGTCAACCATCCAATCCTTTTCCAGCACAAAATAACAAATGTATCATTCGACGCAATCAGTATATTTCCTTTGTCTCGTTTCCGTATTACGCAAAAGATTTATAGAATTGCGCGCGCAGCGTGTTCTAGCGCCAAGCGGCTATGCTCGAAAGTCAAACCGCCCTGCAAGTACGCAGTATAGGGCGCACGGATAGGCGCGTCAGCGCTTAATTCGATCGAGGCGCCTTGGACGAACGTGCCGGCGGCCATGATGACCTGATCTTCATAGCCAGGCATATCCCAGGGCATAGGGACTGCAAATGCATCGACCGGCGACCACTGCTGCAACGCCTGGCAAAAAGCGATTACTTTTTCCGGCGAGCCGAAGGTGACGGATTGGATGATATCGCCGCGCACTGTGTCGGGCGATGGCGAAACCTCGC
The DNA here is from genome assembly GCA_029265905.1 of Sporomusaceae bacterium. Taxonomy (GTDB): domain Bacteria; phylum Bacillota; class Negativicutes; order Acidaminococcales; family JAJUGR01; genus JAJUGR01. The sequence goes on from JAJUGR010000014.1 coordinate 37,174, forward strand.
ATTCTAGCGCCTCAAATAAGCCGGCGGCAAAAATGGCGCTGCGCACGGCCTGGTTGACGACATGCGGCGCCAGGAAGAGGCCCTGGTACAACAAGCGCGCGCTATCCCCCAGCGTTGCCCCCAGCTCGCCGCCTAGTCCCGGCGCGGTCAGGCGGTAGGCGGCTTGGTCGACTAGTTCCGCTTTGCCCACGACATAGCCCCCGGTGGGAGCCAAGCCGCCGCCCGGGTTTTTAATGAGCGACCCGGCCATCAGGTCTGCGCCAACCTGCGTCGGCTCAAGGCGTTCGACGAACTCGCCATAGCAGTTGTCGACGAAGGTGATGCAATGCGGCGCGTGCTTTTTGATGAACGAACAAATTTCCCCGATCTGCTGCACCGAAAGCGTATTGCGGCTGCTGTAGCCGCGCGAACGCTGGATGAGCGCTACGCGTGTTTTGGCGGTCAGCGCGGCGGCAACGGCTGCGATATCGACTGAGCCGTCGGCGGTCAAGGCAACTTCCTGATAGGCAACGCCGTATTCGGCCAAAGATCCGGTCTGCTTGACCGCGTGGCCGATCACCGTTTGCATGGTGTCGTACGGCGAACCCGTCACAGACAGAAGTTCATCCCCGGGACGCAATACGCCAAAGAGCGCCGCCGTCAGGGCATGCGTGCCGGAAACAAATTGCGTTCTGACCAGGGCTTTCTCCGTCTCCCATAGTTCGGCAAAGATAAGCTCCAGCGTGTCGCGGCCGAGATCCGAGTAGGCGTAGCCGCTGGTGGCGCGAAAGTGCGCGTCGGAGACACGGTGGCTGCGAAATGCGCTCAACACCCGCTCCGTGTGATAAAAGCTGATAGCGTCCAAATGGGCCGCTTGCTGATTTACGCAAGCGAGCCCATGTTGAATCGCCTTTTGAATGGCGTCATGTTTTTTTGTCATGGGATGATGTCGTCTTCCCTTCCGTTGCCTGTCTCAGCGACAGCGTATGGTAAAAAAAGATGCTTCTTTGCCGCGGGGACGCGCAGCGTCAGCCTAATGGCGTCCTCGTCGTAGCACACTTCTTGGACGGTAGCCACTTCGTGGGCAAGATTCAACACATGGCTGTCTTTGTAATCGATCGACAGGTGAAGGCACACTTGGGTGTGCGCCAGGCTTTCTTCAATCCGCTGCAGCAAGTTGTCAACGCCCTGGCCGGTTTTGGCAGAGATCAAAACTGAAGGCTCCGTATCGCGCAAGAAGCGGTTGATTGTCGCCTGATCAGGCATCCGGTCGGCTTTGTTCCAGACCGTGATAATCGGCTTTTCTTCCGCCTGAAGTTCATGCAGTACGTCCATCACCGCGTCGTACTGCTCTTTGGCCAATTCGTGGCTGCTGTCAACGACATGCAGCAGCAGGTCTGCCTGCAGCACCTCCTCAAGCGTAGCACGGAACGCCGCGACCAACTGATGCGGCAGCTTTTGAATGAAGCCGACAGTATCGGTCAGCAAAACAGTCTGCTGGTTCGGCAAAGTGAGCTTGCGCGTTGTCGGGTCCAGCGTGGCAAACAGCTGGTCATGCGCATAAACATCAGCGCTGGTGAGGGTGTTGAGCAGCGTTGATTTGCCGGCATTGGTGTACCCGACAAGGGAGATCATCGGCAGGCCGGCGGCAATGCGCGTCTCGCGATGCTGCGCCCGCACTTGCTTGACCTGCTCAAGCTGGCCTTTGATCTCTGTAATTCGGTTGCGGATGTGGCGCCGGTCGACTTCGAGCTTCGTTTCACCCGGCCCCCTGGTGCCGATGCCGCCGCCTAAGCGCGACAGGGCGATGCCCATGCCGGTCAGGCGCGGCAGACGGTATTGGAGCTGGGCCAGCTCAACCTGCAGCTTGCCTTCGTGCGTGCGCGCCCGTTGCGCAAAGATGTCTAGAATCAGGGCCGTGCGGTCGATGATCTTAACGCCGAGCAGCGATTCCAGGTTCCTTTGCTGGGCCGGCGACAATTCATCGTCCGCGATGATAACAGTGGCGGCCTCGGACTGGATCAACAGGCGCAATTCCTCCAGCTTGCCGCTGCCCAAGTAAGTGGCCAAGTCCGGTTTCTCGCGCTTTTGCCACAGCACACCTTTGACGACTGCCCCCGCCGTTTCGGTCAGCAACGCAAGTTCCTTCAAGGAGTCCTCCACGTTCCAGGCCCCGGCGCCGCCGCTGTCGATTGCGATCAGGAGGACATTTTCTTTTTCCGCGATCTCCTGCGTTCCTTTGGCCAACTGCAAGATAGTCTCCGTTTCGGCAATCCATTCGCGCCAGGCCGGCTGGGCCGCCGCTGACAGGGGCATTTCCCGCAGCTCATGGTGAAGCAGATGGCCGCCTGCTTCAAGGCCGCTGATCCAGGCGGCCGACCATTCACTGATTTCGCCGTCCGGATCAACGCCGATTGCGATCATGGCGTCGTAACGGTTGCGCCGCAACGCCGACAGGTCCGGCTCGCTCAACGTCGAGTCGGACGTCGGATGCGTGTGCAGGCACCTGAGCCCCGACAAACGGTTAGTGGAGCGCCGGTCGGGCACGGCCATGATGTTTGTCGCGTGGGCGGCGCCAACCGCGATCTGCACAACGCGGCCCCGGCGATTGACCAAGGCGACTATTTCGCGATTGCACAGGGCGGTGATCTTTGCCAGTACTTTAGCAATAGCGACCGGCAAAAATTCGTCCGCCTCCGGTTCCATTTCATAGAGGGCGCGCAGTTGATCAAGCAAATGCCGTTTGATGCCTTCTGTCTGTCCAATCACTTCATGCAAGCTGCACCTCTCCTCTCATTATAGCGCTGGCAAAAAATCAGTCGCGCGCACGCGCCGGCTCAACGCTGACCTTGTAGCCTTTAATCGTGCTGCGGTGCATAATGCTGATGACTTTTTCCGCGATATCTTCCGGAATTTCGACAAACGTGAATTTGTCGTAGATGTTGATAAGCCCGATTACGTTGCCGGGAATGTCGGCCTCCGCGGCGAAGCTGCGGACGATGTCTTCCGGCGTAATACGTTGCGTCCGGCCGATATTCAGGAACAGGCGCACCATGCCGGGTTTGCCGCCGGTGTTGCCGAACGAAGGCTTTTCTTCCTGTTCAGTTGCTTTGGCGCCCTCTTGCATCAGCTTCAGGGCGGCAGCGGCGATGTCCTCAGCGCTGTAATCCTCCAGCAGCGAAGAAACGATCGGCTGGTAGTCGTGGAAGCGGTCTTGTTCCAGGACGGCGTACATGCGGGATTGAATCACCTCGCGCTGACGCTCCAGAACGTTGGCCGCGCTCGGCAGCTGACGGCGCTGGATCTTGCTCTTGGTCACGCGTTCGATCAGTTTCAATTGACGGTATTCCCGCGGGGTGATGAAGGTCATGGCGACGCCCTTTTGACCAGCTCGGCCAGTACGGCCAATCCGGTGGACGTAGCTTTCCGGGTCCTGGGGAATGTCGTAGTTCACGACATGCGTAATGTTCTCAATGTCGAGGCCGCGGGCGGCAACGTCAGTTGCAACGAGGATATCGCTTTTGCCCTCGCGGAAACGCTTCATGACGCGGTCGCGCTGATTTTGGCTTAAGTCGCCATGGAGGCCATCGGCCATATAGCCGCGGCTTTCCAAGGAAGACGCCAATTCATCAACACTCTTCTTCGTCCGGCAGAAAACAATCAGCTTGCCGCTCACTTCAGCGTCAAGGACGAGGCAGAGGCCGTCGAGCTTATCACGCGTTTCGTAGTAATACTGGTCAATCAGCGGCACGGTCAGCGCTTCGCGGTTGACGGTAACCGTGGTCGGATCCTTCATGTATTTTTTAGACAGCGCGCGGATGGTCGGCGGCATAGTAGCCGAGAACAGCAGCGTCTGACGCGTTTCCGGCAAATGGCGCATGATTTCTTCCATATCTTCCACGAAGCCCATGTCGAGCATCTCGTCTGCTTCGTCCAGAACCAGGAAGCGGATGCTGTCCAGGCGGATCGTCTGGCGGCGGATATGGTCGAGCAAGCGGCCGGGCGTGCCGACAACGATGTGAATGCCCGCTCTGAGCGAACGGATTTGGCGGTCAATCGGCTGGCCGCCGTAGACCGGCAGGGTTTTGATTCTTTTCAGTCGACCGATTTTGCTTAATTCTTCCGAAACCTGGATTGCCAGTTCGCGGGTCGGGGTCATGATCAGAGCTTGCACGCCTTTTTGTTCCGTTTGAATCCTTTGGATGACCGGGATGCCGAAGGCCGCCGTTTTGCCGGTACCGGTTTGCGCCTGGCCGATGACGTCTTTGCCCTCCAATACGATCGGAATGGTTTGGCTCTGAATCGGGGACGGTTCTTCAAACCCCATGTCGGTAAGCGCTGTTACCACCTTGCGATCTAATTCTAAGGAACCGAAAAAGCCTGCTGTTTGTATAGTTGTCATCTGTATTTCCTCCTTATTTTTGCTCATTGCCGCGAAGCGCGTCAAGCAGGTGCTCCAACGCCGTCATCGCAGTTCTATATTTGATATCTTGCCGATTGCCGGTGAATTGGTGGCGATAGACACGAGTCGCACCATCGGGGCCGGCAACGGCCAGATACACCAAGCCAACTGGTTTTTCCGAGGTGGCGCCGCCGGGACCGGCAATGCCTGTTATCCCCACCCCGTAAGTCGTTTGAAACAACTGCTTAACGCCCTGCGCCATTTCGATCGCTACCGCCTCGCTGACGGCGCCGTGGCGCGAAAGCGACTCCTCCGCAACCTTCACCAGCTTCTGTTTGGCCGCGTTGCTGTACGTTACGACACTGCCTAAAACATAGTCGGAGCTGCCGGGAATATCTGTCAGCATGCTGGTCACAAGTCCGCCGGTGCATGATTCGGCGCAGCTGATAGTCTGCTTGTTTTTCGCCAGCGCTTGGCCGACAACAAGCGGCAGCGAGTCGCCATCCTTGCCGTAAATGTACCGGCCGACCCGTTGGCAAATTTCGTCCTCCAGTTTGTCGATCAGCACGTCGGCCGCTTCGATGGTGCCGGCTTTGGCCGTCAGCCGGATGATAAGCTCCCCTTGCCGGGCATACAAGGCGATTGTCGGGTTGTTTTGCGTTGCGATCAAGTCAGCGATTTTATCTTCCAAAATCGATTCACCGATGCCGACGGAGCGCAAAATTCGGGAATGGATTACGCCCTGCACGCCGTAATGTTTGATTAAACGCGGCAGCAGCTTCGTTTCAAACATCATTTTGAGCTCGCGCGGCGGTCCTGGCAAATTGACAATTACGCCGCCGCTGTGTTCAAGCCAAATCCCGGGGGCCGTGCCGTTGTCATTCTCCAGCACGAACGCGTTTTCGGGGATCATCGCCTGGCGCTTGTTGTTGTCGGTCATGCCTATGCCGCGGAAGACGAAGTAGCGTTCGATGCGATCCATCACTTCTGCATTCAGGTTCATTGGCAGGGCCAGCACGTCGGCTGTCACTTCCTTGGTAATGTCGCCTTGCGTTGGTCCAAGGCCGCCGGTCGTAATCACCAGATCGGCCCTCGCCATTGCTTGCCGCAGCACCGCGGTGAGACGCTCGCGATTATCGCCGACCGTGGTTTGGTAAAAGACGTTAAAACCATGCGCGTTCAGTCGTTCAGCCAAATATTGTCCATTGGTGTTGAGTATTTCGCCTAACAGCAATTCGGTTCCTGTTGTGACAATTTCCACCGTTACCATGTCAAATGGACCTCCCCGCTGAATCTGTCCTGCTCAGTTAATCAACTCGTTCCGTCAGCACGTCGTAAGTAAAACCCTGTACGGCCCTTACTTGAATAAAACTGCCGACAGCGGCGTCCCGCGCGGCTTCGATGTATACGACGCCGTCGATGTCCGGCGCCTCCCGCCAAGAGCGTCCCATGACGACCTGGTCCTGCTCAGGATCGATGCCCTCCACCAGCACAGTAAAGGTTTTGCCTTCCAGCGCTTTGTTTTTCTCTTCCGAGATGACAGCCTGTTGGGCCATCAACTGGTGATAACGCTCTTCCTTGACTTCCGCCGGCACCTGCTCCGCCCATTCAGCCGCCACCGTGCCCTCTTCTTGGGAATACATGAAGATGCCGGCCCGGTCGAACTGCTGCTCTGCAACGAACGACTGCAGGGCGGCAAACTCCTCCTCGGTTTCGCCAGGAAAGCCGACGATGAAGGAAGTGCGCAGGCAGATATCTGGAATACGCCGCCGCAGCTTGTCAAGCAAGGCGCGAACGTCCTCAACCGTATCCGGACGGTTCATCCTCTGTAAAACACCATTATGAGCGTGTTGCAGCGGTAAGTCAACATAGCGGCAAACTTTTGGTTCGCCCGCGATGAAATCGATGAGCTCGTCGGAAAACTGGCTCGGATAACAATACAGGAGTCGGATCCACGTTAGTTTCGGCAATTTCGCCAAGCCACGCATCAATTCGACCAATTTGTTTGCACCATATAAATCTTCGCCGTAGCGGGTCGTGTCCTGCGCGACCAAAATCAGCTCTCTGACGCCGCTTTCCACCAGCTGTTCCGCTTCCGCCAGCAGCAGTTCCATCGGGCGGCTCACATAGGGGCCGCGCAGGACGGGAATGATGCAGTAGGAGCAGCAATTGTCGCAGCCTTCAGCGATTTTTAGATAGGCCGTGTACTCCGGCGTCGTCAAGGTCCGTGGCACAGGCTGGTCAACTACCTGCCCTTTGTCCGGAAGCAAAACGAACCGTTCTCCGTTTAGCGCTCGGCGGACGACCGATACGATGTCGCGGTAAGCGCCCGTTCCCATGACGGCATTCACTTCGGGAATTTCATCCAGCAGTTCCTGGCCATACCGCTCGGCCAAGCATCCAGCGACGATCAGCGCTTTGCAGGCAGCCTCTGTTTTATATTGAGCCATTTCCAAGATGGCGGCAATGGACTCTTCTTTTGCCGATTCGATAAAGCCGCAGGTATTGACGATAATCACGTCGGCCTCCTGCGGGTCATTGGTTAAGTCCCAGCCGGCCTCCTTGGCCAGTCCGATCATCCATTCAGAATCGACTTGGTTTTTGGGACAGCCTAAACTGATAAATCCTATCCGGGTCACATTTCATCCTCCCCAATCATCATTTGCCAAAACGAACCCGTTCAAGCCAGGTTCGCATAAATATTTGCTGCTTGTCACGTTCTAAATACTTTGTGTTCGTCCACCAGGCATCAGCTGTCGCCGGATGCTCAACCGCTTCTAGCACTGAAATCCAGCCGTATTTGCTCTCCAGCGAGCGATTGAAAGACTGCTCCTCTAACAGCCAGTCGAGCAACGGTCCATAGCGGTCCGCGTCCTGGACGGCGACTAAGGCGAGGGCGATAACGCGCACAGGCGCACCGGAATCGGGCCGATACGCGTACAGCGGATATTGCTTGTCCTTATTGATCAGAACCGTGCTGGCCAAGGTGATGGCGACATCGCTATCGCCCATGCCCACCAACTTCACAGGCGTGGCGGGAAAACGTGAATACTGCTTTGTCATGGCATGCAGCGCAGTTAACTCCTCGTATACGTCAGCCGTGTCGCTGTGGCTGGCCCAAGCGTAGAAAAAGGCGGCCGTCTCAGGCACGGCGATCGGATCGCAAATCGCCAAAGTCGGTTTTGTTCGATACAAAATATCCTTCCAGTCGTTCAACGCAAGCTGACCGACTTGGCGCGAATAAGGGCGGTTTACCGCCAGGACATACGGGTCAACCCATAACCCGGTCCAATAATAATCATCGTCATGCAGGCCTGGCGGCAGGATGTCGCTTGCCTCCGTGACAAGCGGCGTCAGCACCTTGTCGGCGACAAGCGGGGACAATTCGTCGCCGGCGGCAAACACCAGCTGCGGCCGCTCGGAAGGCGGCAGTTGGCCGAGCCCTTGCAACGCATCCATGCCTACGGCGGTTACCTGGTATTGCTGCTTGTCGTCATTTGCTGCCTGATATCCGTTTAGCACGGTTTGAACCGCCTCTTGCGGAAGCGTGGTCCAGACCTTGACCAATTCCTTGGCTTCGCCTTGCGCGGGCTGCGCCGGCGCATCACTTGTCGAAGGTCTGATCGGCTGCGATATGCAGGCGGCAATCGACAGGGAAAGAAGCAGGACGGTCAAGCAGAAGAACAGGATTCTATCTGCCTTTTTTTTGTTGGCCCCGGCCAGCCCCCTTCTTGGTGAGCTTGGCCGCGTCTTTTTTGGGGTTAGCAGTCGACGCCGAAGCGCGGCGTTTCTTATTTGCATGCCGGTACGCTCCCTGATTATCCGGTTTGTGGTTAGGTGCGCCCCGCTCCGGCGCGATCAGACACTTTTTCCCGAAGCCGATTAAATCGGCTCGATTCGCCTTTTGCAGCGCCTCACGCACCAGCTCGCGGTTGCGGGGGTTGCGGTATTGCAGCAAAGCGCGCTGCATCGCCTTGTCGTGTAGCAGTTTGGCCACGAATAAATGGCGGCCCGTATAAGGGTCGACTTCTGAGAAGTACATGGCTGTGGAAAGGCTGCCGGGCGTGGGAATGAAATCCTGCACCTGCTCCGGCGCGTGACCAATATCCCGCAAATACTCGGCCAATTCTACCGCATCCTGCAACGTGCAACCGGGATGGCTGGAAATAAAGTACGGGACCAGGTATTGCTCTTTGCCCAACTGTCGGTTCATTTCGGCGAAGGCCTGGCGGAAGCGGTCGTACGTTTCCCGACCTGGCTTGCCCATCAAATGCAGGACTTTGTCGGAAACATGTTCAGGCGCCACTTTCAGTTGACCGCTGACGTGAAATTCGCAAAGCTCATGCAAAAAATCTTTTTTCTTGTCTCTCAACAAAAAGTCGTAACGAATCCCTGAGCGAATGAAGACTTTCTTGATGCCAGGTAATTTTCGGATTTTCCGAAGCAGGGCGAGGTAGTCGCTATGATCGGTTTCCAAGGCCGCACACGGCTTCGGCACCAGGCATTGCCGGTCGACGCAGGCGCCAGCGGTCAACTGCTTGCGGCAGGCAGGGCGGCGAAAATTGGCGGTTGGTCCGCCGACGTCATGAATGTAGCCCTTGAAGCCGGGCAAAGAAGTCAATAATTTCGCCTCGGCCAAAATCGAACGATGGCTCCGCGCCTGAATGATCCTGCCTTGGTGCGAATGTATGGCGCAAAAAGAGCAACTGCCGAAGCAGCCTCTGTGGCTCACAATGCTGAATTTCACTTCTTCGATGGCCGGAACGCCGCCGGCGGCGTCATACATCGGATGCCACGTTCGGCGGTAAGGCAGATCGTAAATGGCGTCCATCTCGGCTTCTGATAGCGGCATGACCGGCGGGTTCTGCAGAACGAAGCCTTGACCTTCCACTTCTTGCACAACGCGCTTGCCGTAAAAGGGATCCTGCTGTTCAGCCTGCAGGCGAAACGCGCTGGCGAAAGCGGCTTTTTGCGCGTTAATCGCTGACCAGGAAGGAACGGCGATTAGGTCACTCATCGCCGCCACCTGCTCGGCCGTTTGCATGACCATCGTGCCGCGCACGTAATTGATATCATTAACAGCGACGCCGCCAGCCAATAAGTCGGCGATTTCGACAACCGCTTTCTCCCCCATGCCGTAAATCAAGATGTCGGCGCGGCTGTCAAACAAGATCGGGCGCCGCAAGCCGTTCGCCCAGTAATCATAATGAACCCAGCGGCGCAAGCTGGCCTCAACGCCGCCGATAATGATCGGTATCTTCTTCCATATTTCCCGCACTCGGGAACCGTAAACGATCGTCGCCCGATCGGGCCGGAGACCGGCTTGGCCGCCGGGTGAGTATGCGTCATTGGCACGGGTCTTTTTGGCGGCCGTATATTTGTTCAACATCGAATCAAGATTCCCCGCAGTAATCAGGACCCCCAAGCGTGGCTTGCCCATTTGCTTGAAGGACTCGGTCGTGCGCCAATCCGGCTGGCAAAGCAACCCGACCTTATAGCCGTGGGCTTCCAGCACTCGGCCGATGACGGCGGCGGCAAAGGACGGATGATCTACATAGGCGTCGCCGCTTATCAGCAGGAAATCAAGCTGTTCCCAACCACGTTTTTCCATGTCCGCCCGACAGACAGGGAGAAAATCGGTCTGATTTGTATTCATTAAAAAACGTTACGCTCCTTTTGAAACTCAAGGTTAAGCATCCGCCAGGGAGAAGACGCGTTCAACTACCTCGCCTTGCTTGCCAAGCGGGGGCAGGAGGCGGCCGTTCACGCTGACCTGCGCCGCGCCGGCGTTGCCTAGCTTCATGCGCAACATTTCCTTGGCTTCCCAATTCATTTTCTGATTTGCGTTCATCATGCCGCTGTAGAGCTGTTTGCCGTCGGCGGTAACGTCTACCCAGCATGCATCGGTTGTCGACAGCTGCACTTGAATGAGTTGGGCCTTGCGCATATTTAAGGGTGCGCTCTGCGCCGTGGCTGCCGGTATGGCTACCACGTTTTGCGACGGCGTCTGCACGTTCTTTTTGGCAGATTGGATATTGGTTAACAGCCAATAAACCAGCCCGCCCATCAAAGCCAGAACCAAACCTAAGACAACGACGCGCCGCCAGTTGATCCTGCGGCGAACCGCAACCACTTGGCCGGCACCCAAAGGCTTTGCTCGTTGCTGCGCGAATGGCTGCTCCGGCAGCGGTTCGACTTCAGCCGCTTTGGGCGCAAGTCCGGCTTGCGTCCGGTATTGTTCCAGCACCTCATCCGGATCAAGGGACATGGCAATTGCATAATTGCGGATAAAGCCTTTTAGATATACTTCACCGGGTATGACGGCAAAATCATCGCGCTCAATGGCCTCAAGGTACAAGCTGCGAATGCTGGTCGCCGCCTCCAGGTCTTTAACACTCATCCCGCGTTTTTCACGTTCTATTTTCAGTCTTTGCCCCAATGTCAGCACTACTTCCAAGCTCCTTCCATGTTGGCGCACTGCTCATTCTTCCGCTAAGAACCGTTTGCGCGCTTCTTCTTCGGTCAATAAAATATCACGCGGCTTGCTGCCTTGCGTTGCACCCAAAATCCGCATCTCTTCCATGGTATCGATTAAGCGCGCCGCTCTGGTATAGCCGATGCGGAATTTTCGCTGCAGCATAGAGGCGGACGCTTGGCCGGTTTCGTAGATAACAGTAATTGCTGACGGCAATAGCTCATCTTGCATTTCAGGGAATAGGCTGCCCTTATTGCCGTTTTCATTCAGCTTATCTGTGTCCGTAATGCCTTCGTGATAAGCCGGCGGTTCTGCTTGTTGCTTAATGTAAGCAATGACGTCTTCGATGTCCTCGTCCCGGACGAAGGCGCCTTGTATGCGCAGCGGTTTGGCCGCTCCCACCGGGTAATAGAGCATGTCGCCCCGTCCCAACAGCTTCTCCGCGCCGGCCATATCCAAGATGGTGCGGGAATCAACCTGCGAAGACACGGAAAAAGCAATGCGGGAAGGGATGTTCGCCTTGATCAGGCCGGTAATGACGTCAACGGAGGGGCGCTGTGTCGCCAAAACGAGATGTATGCCGGCCGCCCGCGCCTTTTGCGCCAAACGGCAAATCGCGTCTTCCACATCGACTGGCGCCGCCATCATTAAATCGGCCAGTTCGTCGATGATGACGACGACATAGGGCATTTTCTCTTTTGCCGGGTCAGCCTCGGCATCGGCGCGATAGCGCACGATGTCCCTGACGCCGCAATCGGCAAACAGCGCATAGCGGCGCTCCATTTCCTGCACCGCCCAGTGCAAAGCGGCGGCGGCTTTTTTTGCCTCAGTGACAACCGGGGTGAGCAGGTGCGGAATGCCGTTGTAATTTGTCAGTTCGACCACTTTCGGGTCTACTAAAATCAGGCGGACATCTTCGGGCGAAGCGCGGAATAACAGGCTTAAAATAATGCCGTTGATGCAGACGCTTTTCCCGGAGCCGGTTGCGCCTGCGACCAGCAGATGAGGCATTTTCGCCAAATCAGCCGTCATCGGCGTGCCGCTGATATCTTTGCCCAAGCCAACAAGCAGGGGCTTGTTATCCTTTTGGAACGCGCCTGACTCGAGAACTTCGCGCAAGGAAACGGCTGCCACATGTTTGTTGGGAACCTCAATTCCGACGGCCGCTTTTCCGGGAATCGGCGCTTCAATCCGCACGCCCGAGGCAGCCAACTGCAAGGCCAAATCATCCGCCAAGGCCACAATGCGGCTGACCTTGACCCCCGGGGCCGGTTCCAGCTCATAGCGTGTCACTGTCGGGCCTTGCGCCACATGAACAACCTTGGCTTGAATATTAAAATGGCCAAGGGTTTCTTCGAGCACCCGCGCCTGCTGATGGACGTGCGTTTCGTCGCGAACTTCCTTTTGCGAAACCGGCGTCAGCAGCGTCAGCGGCGGCGTTACATAGCCGTCGGCAGTCACTTTTTGGACGAGGCCGCCATCCAATTCCAGAGCGCCTTCCGCCTTTTCTTCCGCTTCAGGCGCTTTGCCTGAATGGGCCCGGCGGGAGCGCGGTTTTTTTTCCTCTTCGGCAGCCGGCGGTTCGATCGGCTGAGATTTGGCGGGCGGTTGGTGCTTCTCCTGGTTGTAAAAAAAACGGTTGCGCATGGTTGACTGCGCTTTTCCCAAAGCCGCGCCGGCCGTCTCCCAGCTGTTTTCCGCCTGGATCTTTGCCTGTTCGAGCGTCTCCTTTACTGACCAGGTGAAGGAGACGATGGTCGCAATCAGAACGCCGGCGATGACAAACACGACCGCACCGTCGACGCCAAACAAATTGCGCAAGCCCATCAGCAGAAAGCCCGCCAGCAGGCCGCCGCCCTTTGGCAAGGTTTCGGGCATGATTTCCCGGCCGGGTTCCGCCACCCAGTGGTGCCATAAGGTCGCCGAACATAAGATGATGGCGAGGAAAGAAAAAAAGCGACCTGAATAATGGATGGCTTCCCGCCGCCATACGTAGCGCATGCCGACCAACAGGAAGATGATCGGCACCGAAAAGCTGGCCTTCCCCAGCAGATACAGAAAAATTTTCCGCAGCAGACGGCCAACGTTGCCGACTTCGAAACCCAGCACCCCAAGCAGTGAAAAAACGCCAAACGCCAGCAGCAGGATTCCGGCAAGCTCATAGCGCAAGACAGAGGGGATTTTAAATTCGCTTGCTTGTTTTTTTCTCTCAGTCACATGTCTCACCCCATCATGTACCATTCTATCATCGATTGACAAAATCCTCCTGATGAGGCGCCGCAGTAAACCCAATAAGGGGTGTGCGTTGCACACCCCTAGAAGTCACACTTCCATAATTATTGGCAAGATCATCGGACGGCGGCGAATTTTTTCGTACAGAAAGCGACTTAAGGTCTCACGCACAGACGACTTGATCATCGCCCATTCCGTGACCCGGCTGTCTTCGCACCGCTGCAACACCGCCGCCACCTTGTCCCGCGCCTCATCCATCAGGCGTTCCGACTCGCGGACATAAACAAAGCCGCGCGACACAATGTCCGGACCGGCAACAACCGTGCAGTGCTGCTTGTCTACCGTAATGACTACGATCAAAATGCCGTCTTGTGACAGTTGGCGGCGGTCGCGCAACACAATGTTGCCGATATCGCCAACTCCCAAACCGTCAACTAGGACCTTGCCGGCGGTTACTTTGCCATTGATGGCGGCGCCGCGCGGGGTGATTTCAATCACTGAACCGTTCTCGCCGACAAAGATGTTTTCTTTCGGCATGCCAAGCGATTCAGCCAGTTTTTTATGCTTAATCAAGTGGCGGTATTCGCCGTGGACGGGAATGAAATATTTCGGTCGCAGCAGGTTATGGACAAGCTTTAATTCTTCCTGGCTCGCATGGCCGGAGACATGGATGCCGGATGTTTTTTCATAAATAACATTGGCGCCTTGGCGGAAAAGCAGGTCAACCGTTTTGGCCACGCCTTTCTCGTTGCCGGGAATGGGAGTGGCCGAAATGATGACCGTGTCGCCCGGGTAAATTTCTACTTTGCGGTGCTCACCCATCGCCATCCTGGTCAAAGCCGACATCGGTTCACCCTGGCTGCCAGTCGTCATGACGACGATTTGTTCGGCCGGATAATTGCCGATTTCATCGATATCGATCATAATCCCTTCCGGGACGGTCAAATAGCCTAGCTCCATGGCGATGCCAACGACGTTTTGCATGCTGCGCCCGATGACGGCCACTTTGCGGTTGTGGCGATGCGCAGCCTCGATCGCCTGCTGGATGCGGTGCACGTTCGAAGAGAAGGTTGCGATAATAATGCGGCCCTGCGCCTGCTGAAAATGCTCGTCGAACTTCACGCCGACCGAGCGTTCGCTGGGGGTAAAGCCGGGACGCTCCGCATTGGTGCTGTCCGCCATAAGGGCCAAAACGCCCTTGTTCCCCAACTCTGCCATGCGGTGAAAGTCGGTCACCTGCCCGTCGACCGGCGTATGGTCCAGCTTGAAGTCGCCGGTGTGAACAATCGTCCCCAAAGGGGTATCGATCGACAGCGCCACCGCATCAGCGATGCTATGGTTGACGCGCATGAACCCAACGGAAAAACGCCCCGCTTGGACGTTGTCGCCGGCCTTGACAGCGCGCAGCGAAGCGGAACTCACGTTCGCTTCCTTGAGCCGTCCCTGCAAGATGCCGAGCGTCAGACGCGTGCCGTAAACCGGCACGTCTAATTGCTTCAGCACATACGGCAAGGCGCCGATGTGGTCCTCGTGACCATGGGTTAGGAAAATCGCCCGCAGGGAATCGCGGTTCTCCAGCAGGTAGGAAATGTCGGGGATGACCAGGTCAATGCCCAGCATGTCATCTTCCGGGAACATCAGTCCGGCATCGACGACAATCATGTCGTCGCCATAGCGGATGACAGTCATGTTCTTGCCGATTTCACCCAACCCGCCCAGGGGAATAATATGAAGTTTGTGATTTGCTTTAGCCAAAAAATTTGACACCTCCGTTTACATTGACTTTTCCGTTCTCTTCTTCGTCCGATCACACCCATACCAAACGTTCCTAAACGAAATAGCCGAACAATCGCTCATGTTTAATTATAGCCGTTCAAGCCCGTTTGCGCAAGAAAAAGCGGGTGTTTTTGTCGGAATCGCAACAAAACACCCGCTGGCAGACAACCGCATCTCACCCTATACCGATAGCGCGCTCAATTGCGCCATAACCTCGCGAATCTTTTCAAGTTCGGCCGGCGTCGGCGCAATCAAAGGCAGCCTTGCGTTGCCGGACGGCAGACCTTTCAAGCCAACCGCCGCTTTAATCGGAATTGGATTGGTCGTGATGAAAATCACTTTAAAGAACGGCAGCAACCGCTTATGCAGCCGCGCCGCCTTTTGCACGTCGCCCGCCTGATAAGCGGACATCATCGCTTGCATCTCCTGACCGACGATGTGCCCGGCGACACATATGACGCCATGGGCGCCAACCGACATCATCGGCAGCGTCAGGCTATCGTCGCCGCTGTACACGGTAAAGTCATCCGGCAAAATGCTCATCAGTTCCGAGACCTGCTCCATTTGCCCCGCCGCCTCTTTCAAGGCGACAATGTTGGGCAGCTGCGCAAGCCGGGCGACCGTTGCGGGCAAAAGGTTGCAGGCCGTCCGGCCGGGAACATTGTATAGGATCAGCGGCAGCTCTGTTTTCGCCGCCACCGCGCGAAAATGCTGGTAAAAGCCTTCTTGCGGCGGCTTGTTGTAGTAGGGGCCGACCAGCATCGCGCCGTGCACGCCGGTTCTCTCCGCCGCCTTGGTGAATTCGACGGAGGCGCTGGTGTCATTTGTGCCGGTGCCGGCAATAACATGGGCTTTTTTCCCTACCGCGCCGACGACGACGCGAAACAATTCAAGCTTTTCTTCGGCGGACAGGGTGGCTGATTCGCCTGTCGAACCGGCCACCACGATGCCGTCCGAGCCGTGCTCAACCAAGTAGTTCGCCAGTTTTTCCGCTCCCTCGTAATCAACCCGTCCGTCTGAAAACATCGGCGTAACCATCGCTGTCAGAAGTCTGCCAAAATACGGAACGCTCATAACGTTTCCTCCTTGTTATGACTGCGCTTATTCCAAGCTAGGCTGCGCACTTTTCTCCAGCGCAAAACCTGCGTGCAGCGACCGCACTGCGTCGCACAGCCGTTCTTGGGCAATAATCGCCGAAATACTGGTGTTGGAGTCAACGGTTTGGAAGATCGCAATTTCCTGGTTGGCCAGCGCGCTCACAAACGTTGCCATCACGCCCGGCACCTCACGCATGCCGCCGCCGACGACCGTCACTTTGGCGCACCGCTTGGTTACGACAGGCGCATAGCCAAGTCCGGTCAGGACCGCGCCAGCCGCGTCCGCATCCGGTTCAGCCACGGTGAAGCGGACAGCTTCAGGCTGAACATTCAGGCAGTCGACGCTGATCTCCTTGTCCGCCATCGCTTGAAAAATGGTGACGCTGCCTTGCTGGTCTTCCGCTTTCAATGGCACCATCACTTGGGCCAGCGACTGCAGATAGGTTACCCCAGCGGCGATGCGGTCGGCGATCAGCGCGTCGCCGCCGTCGTCGCGGACGTTGGAGATCAGGGTGCCGGGTGCATCGCTGAAAGTCGACTTGACGACCATGGGAATATTCTTTTGCATGGCGATTTCTACGGCGCGGGGATGAATGACTTTCGCGCCCTGTTGCGCCAGTTGGCAGATTTCGCCGTAGGAAATCTTGTCGAGGATCTGCGCGCTGTCGACCATGCGCGGATCAGCCGTCATGATGCCGTCGACGTCCGTGTAAATCTCAACCAACTCCGCGTTTAGCGCCGCGCCAAGCGCGGCGCCAGTCGTATCGGACCCGCCCCGTCCCAGCGTCGTCAGGTGCAGGCCGTCTTCCGTCCGGCCCTGAAAACCGCAGACAACGGGGATAACGCCGCTTGAGACAAGCTGCATCAGGTTTTTCGTATCGATTTTCAAAATGCGCGCGGTCCCAAAGGAATCATCAGTAATGATGCCGGCCTGGCCGCCGGTTAAGGCCATTGCGCGCAAGCCGTCTTGCTGCAGTCCGGCAGCCATTACGGCGGCGGAGAGCATTTCGCCGCAGCACATCATGAAGTCCAGCTCGTGCTTATTCGGGGTCGCATTTTCCTTTTTCAACAACTCGATCATGGTGTCGGTCGCATACGGGTCATTCCGACGTCCCATGGCCGAGACGACAACGACCGGTTTGAACCCGGACACCAAGGCCTGTTTCACTTTTTCCCGAACCATTTGACGGCCTTCGGCCGTTGCAACGGAGGTGCCTCCGAATTTCTGAACGATGATGCGCATTTTTTCACGACTCCTTGTCTATTTTCCGGACGCTGGCTCAGACGAGCCCGTCGCGGATCATTGTTTCAGCAATTTGCAGGGCGTTCAAAGCCGCCCCTTTTCTGATTTGGTCGCCAACGACCCACAGGTTGTAGGAGTTTTTTTGCGAGGCGTCTTCGCGGATTCGGCCAACGTATACGTCGTCTTTTTCGGAGGTGTAAAGCGGCATCGGATAAACCATTTCAGCCGGATCGTCTTGAACCGTTACGCCCGGGAAGGCGGCCAGCGCCGACCGCATGTCGGCCAGCGACACGGGTTTTTCCAGCTCGATATTGATCGATTCGGAGTGGCTGCGGAAAACCGGCACGCGGATCGTTGTGGCGGTGATGCCGATGTTGTAGTCATTCAAAATCTTATGCGTTTCATTGACCATCTTCATTTCTTCCTTGGTGTAGCCGGTGTCTAAAAAGGCGTCGATTTGCGGGATCAAATTGAAGGCGATCGGATAGTGCTTCGTCAAGCTCGCACTTGGCAAAATATTCGCTTCCATCGGCTGGCCGGCCATATAGGCCTTCACCTGGTCGTTCAATTCGTCGATGGCCTCCTTGCCTGCGCCGGACACCGCCTGGTAGGTTGATACGACGATCCGTTTGATTCTTGCCAGATCGTAGATCGGTTTTAAGGCCATCAGCATGATGATGGTGGAGCAGTTCGGGTTGGCGATGATGCCATGATGCTGGCGCAGCGCCTCCGGATTGACTTCCGGCACGACAAGCGGCACGTTCGGATCCATGCGAAACGCGCTGGAGTTGTCGATGACGATCGCGCCGGCTTTCACCGCCGCCGGGGCCAAGGTTTTGCTGATCGAGCCGCCGGCAAACAGGGCGATGTCGATATCCTTGAAAGAATCCTCCGTCGCCTCTTCCACCGTCCAGGTTTGGCCGAGGCACTCGATCTGTTTGCCGGCCGAACGCGCCGAAGCCAGGAGGCGAAGCGAGGCAGCCGGGAATTTTCTTTCTTCAATCAGGTTCAAAAATTCTTGACCGACAGCGCCGGTGGCGCCAAGAATGGCAACGCGAACTTGTTTCATACAATCAACCTCATTTCATTATCGTAATTTGTCGATTTAGTCCATCAGTTTTTCCAGTCCGTATAAGAGACCGGTGCGTTTTTCCATTTTGCGGCACGCCATTAGCACGCCGGGCATGAAGGACTCGCGCGAGAGCGAGTCATGACGGATCGTTAACGTTTCGCCCAAGCCGCCGAACAGCACTTCCTGGTGGGCGACATAGCCGGGCAGGCGAACGCTGTGCACGCGGATGCCTTCGTGGCTTGCGCCGCGGGCGCCGGACCATTTCTCTTTTTCATCCGGATGACCCTGCTGCAAAAAGCCGCCGCGGGCCGCCGCCAGGCGTTCGGCTGTCAGGCTTGCCGTACCGGACGGCGCATCAAGCTTTTGATCATGGTGCAGTTCAATGATTTCCGCCCGCGGCATGTACCGGATGGCCTCCGTGGCCAATTTCATCATCAGCACCGCACCGACGGAAAAATTCGGGGCGATCAGGACGCCGCAATGGTTGGCCGTCGCCAAACCGTCTAATTCCTTTAAATCGTCCGGCGTGAAGCCCGTCGTTCCAACCACTGCCGATATTCCCTTGCCCAGTGTCAGGCGCAAATTGCCCATCACCACTTCCGGCCGGGTAAAATCAACGACTACATCCGGTTTAACCGCATCGAGCGTTGCGGCCAAATCATCGGCGACCAGAACGCCGCACGGCGCGCACCCCGCGCTGGCGCCCGCATCGGCGCCTACCGAAGAACGGTCGACAGCCCCTGCCAACACGACATCGCCACTGGCCAGCATCGCTTTAACGACTTCTTTTCCCATGCGCCCCATTGCGCCTACGACCACTGCTCTAACTGCCATTATTCTCATCTCCTTTTGAAAAATAAAAAAACCGTTGAGAGCAATCCTCTCAGCGGCCTTATCAGCAAAGTCGGCAATTCTGCGCGTCCTTTTTCCGCTTGAGATAGCGCTCCATCAGTCACCTGATGACAATCGGACAGTTGTTCACTGCCAGACCAGCAATAGCACTTGGTAATACCATCGCTTCGGCGGTCGCCCTTTCAACCGGTTCACAGCTTACCAAGCTCCACGGCCTACTCTTGCTACCCGCACCTCTAACTCACGGTCTATGAAATTATTAACATTGTATGCTATATCCAAAATGGTGTCAAGCTATTTATCCTCGAATGATAGTGTCAAGGCACTGTTGTAGTTTTTTTAAGAAGAAGTGACCGCACCAAAGAACGAGTAAAGGCACCGACCGCTACGCCAGCGCACTCGAAAGCCCCTGCAACGCTTCGAACAGGAAGGATTTCGGCCCCTTCA
>JAJUGR010000030.1 GCA_029265905.1 Sporomusaceae bacterium
CACGCGGAAGATGACTTGCCGTTCCGGCTCGACGATCCGCTCCAAAATGCCCATTTCGATATATTCAGGATTTTTCTCCAGCACAGGCACCAAGGAACCAAGCACTTCCTGAACCGTCTGGTGAAACTCCGGTTCGTTCGCGTTCCGTTCGACGACTCTGCGGTAGAGTTCGTCAATGTACTGTTGAGCCTTTGTTGACATCTTAAAATCCCCCTCAAATTATGTGGGTCCCTCTCACCGGGCGTTGTCCGCCTTTTACATGACCCGCTACTACTTGCTCCCCATTGCCTTTATCTGAATGCCAGTCGCCTCCAGCGCGCTGCGAATCCGGGAGATCATTTCCACCGCACCCGGCGTATCGCCATGGACACAGATCGTATCGGCATTAATCGGCAGCTCCGTGCCGTCGAGCGTGGTCACGGCCTTTTGCTGCACCATCTTCATGACGCGGGCGACTACTTCGTCGACGTCATGAATGACGGCGCCCGGCAGCTTGCGCCCCGCCAACGCGCCTTGCGCCGTATAGGCCCGGTCGGCGAAAACCTCTTCCGCATACGGCAGCCCAATCGCTTGCGCCGCCTTCGTCATTTCGGAATTTGCCATGCAAACCATGATCAGCTTCGGATCGAACTTCTGGATCGCCTTGGCAATCGCCATCGATGTGTCAAAATCCTTTTCCGCCTTATTGTACAAAGCGCCATGCACCTTCACGTGCTGGATGGCAACGCCCTCCGCCTGGCAAAAACCCTGCAGCGCGCCTAATTGATAAAGAATCGCCGCTTCGATTTCCTCGCCGGAGAGCGCCATCTGCCGCCGGCCAAAACCGACCAAATCAGGATAGGAAGGATGCGCGCCGACTGCAACACCGTGTTGCTTGGCCAGGCGGACCGTTTTCAGCATATTGTCTGGGTCGGAAGCGTGAAAACCGCAGGCCACGTTGGCCGACGTCACAAGCGGCATCGCCGACTTGTCCTCCCCGAGCGGATAAACACCATAGCTTTCTCCCATGTCACAGTTCATATCGATCGTAAGCATTAGTTAATCGCCTCCACTGTTATTTTATAGGAAACACCGTTGATCTTCATTTGATAGCGCTTCCCACCTCCCGACGGTTGGGATCCGGCCGCCGCCCAGGCGGCTAGCTGTTCATAGCGGCTGTTTTCCGCCCGCAAGGCTTCCACGGCTTCCTCGTCCGTGCAGCGGATGAACCGCACTGTGTCGCCAGGCTTTGCCTGCGCCAGCTTCCACAGATCAGGGCCGATCACCGTGCCGATTTTCGCATACCCGCCCGTCGTTTGACGGTCGGCCATCATCACAATCGGCATCCCGTGCCCTGGGACCTGAATGGCGCCCAGGCACA
Organism: Sporomusaceae bacterium; assembly: GCA_029265905.1. Taxonomy (GTDB): domain Bacteria; phylum Bacillota; class Negativicutes; order Acidaminococcales; family JAJUGR01; genus JAJUGR01. The sequence goes on from JAJUGR010000030.1 coordinate 1,361, forward strand.
AGGCATCCGAAACAATGTCCGGCTTTTTGCTGTGCTCAATTTTTGCGCCGTCCATCCGATAGCCCATGCGATCGGCTTCATCGGAAATGACGTACTGGCTGCTGAAAAAGGTTTCCATCCCGCCCTCCGTAAAATAGTCTCCCTGCGGCCCCGCCAGCACGCGGATGGCGATCTGATCGCCGAGCGCAGGGATCCATTCCGCGGGCAGGCATTTCGGCTGGCAGAAAGCGTGCGCCGACGCCTGCCCCCGCGCGATAACGTCGCCGGCCTTCAACGCCCGGCCGTCTTTGCCGCCCACCTGCCCGCGCGTGTAGGTTGCCCGGCTGCCTAGCACCGGCGGGACATCCACCCCGCCTTGAACAGCCAGGTACGCACGGCAACCCTGTGCGGCAAATTGAAAGGACAGTTCGCTGCCGGCCTGCACGGACAAAGCCGACCAGTTGCTGACCGGTTCGCCATTCAACGTCGCCTGCATGTCGGCGCCGCAAATCGCGATAAGCGCCTCTGTTTCAAAGCGATACGTCGCACCCAGCATGGTCATTTCAAATGCGGCCGCCCCGGCGGCATTGCCGGCCAAGATGTTCGCGGTACGATAGGCATAGCGGTCCATCGCCCCGGAAACCGGCATCCCGTACGCCTGGTAGCCCCAGCGGCCTTCATCCTGGATCGTCGTCAACAAGCCAGGTTTAACGATTGTAATCATCTAGACGCCCCCTCCCAACACAGACGTTGCCGGCTTGTACTCGCCCGCTTCGACCTGCGCGGCGATTTTATCGTATTCCGCTTGCGAAACGGACACAAAACGCAGATAGTCGCCCGCCTCAAACAAAAACGGTGATTGGGAACAAGCATTGAACGCCTTTACCGGCGTACGCCCGATTAACTGCCAGCCGCCAGGGCTTTCGATCGGATAAAATCCAGTTTGACTGCCGGCAATCCCAACGGAACCGGCGGGAATCTTCGTGCGGGGCTGGGCCAGCCGCGGGGTCGCAATCTTTTCCGACATGCCGCCCAAATAAGGGAAGCCCGGCGTAAAGCCAATCATATAGACTAAATACGGGGTCGCGGTGTGAATGGCAATCACCTCTTCTTCTGTCAGGCCATTGTGGCTGGCGACAAAAGACAGGTCCGGCCCCAGTTCACCGCCATAGAAAACGGGAATATCGATGACCACTTTGCCGGCGTCTTTTTTTTCATCGCCTGCTGTTGCAGCCAATGCCAGGCCTTTGATATTTTGGACAAGTTCAGCCCGCTGAATGCGCAACGGATCAAAGTACACCATTAACGAACGATACGTAGGGACAACCTCGATTACTTCCTCTCCGAACTTGGACTTGATCAGGCGCGCCGTGCGATGCACGCGGGCGTTGATCTCAAAGTCGATCGCTTCGCCAAATTCAATCACCAGGCCTTGTTCACCCGCCGCAAGAATCTTTACCTTTTCCACCGTCTCACCTCCTGAAAAAATAGCCAAACCTGCTAGTCACCCGTCAGAACACGAGGGAATACATCAAAAATACGTTGGCGGTCAGCAACATCAGGGCGGTTGGCATCTGCGCTTTAATAACCGCATTTTTATCCGCCAAATCCAGCAGCGCGGCCGGGACAATGTTGTAGTTCGCCGCCATCGGAGTCATCAGCGTTCCGCAGTAGCCCGAAAACATGCCAATCGCCGCCATGACCGCTGGGTTGCCGCCATGCATTTGGATAATCAGCGGCAAGCCGATGCCGGCCGTCATGACGGGAAAAGCGGCGAACGCATTCCCCATGACCATCGTAAACAAAGCCATGCCCGCCACATACGCAAAGACCACTAAGAAGCGATTATCTACCGGAATGGCGGAGCTGACCAGGTTGGAAACGGCTTGGCCGACGCCGGCTACAGCAAACAGCGCCCCCAGGCTCGCCAGCATCTGAGGAAGAACGGCCGCCCAACCGATGGCGTCCACCAGGCGGCGGGATTCTTTGACCGATTGCATGCCGCTTTCCTTCGTCAATCCAAGCGCGGCAAGAAGAGCAACGATGCAGGCAACACCCAGGCTAACAAGTGTAATGTTGGCTTTATCCAAGAGCGCCAAGCTGCCAATCTTCACATCATGCAACCCCAGCGTGCCGATAACGGTGATAACCGGGATGAGCAGCGCGGGAATGAACAGTTTGTTGCCCAGTTTCTTGGCGCTCATCACCCGGCTTTCTTCGCTGGCCTCGCTGTACGAGCCCAACCGAACGCCGCCAAAGCCGGCAATAACCGCCATCACGATGACAAGAACCCCCATGTACATGGATGGAATGACCTTGCCAAACAGGAACGACACCGCGAACAGGCCCCAAAACGTAGCCGTCATGCCCCGCTTGGGATTGCTGCCGTCTTTCAAGGCCAGCAGAGCGATCAGGGCCATGAACGCGCCGCAGATGTAATAAATATACTCAAGGCTAATAATCATAAGCTTTAGCTCCCCTTCTTTTCCTTCAATTTGCCTTACCATTGCGCCTTCACTGCGCTTTTAGTCCAGGCTCGCCTCCGCGGTTAACGACTCCTCACAGACTTCCTCGCGCTCTTCGCTACACTCGCCGGCAGCAGCGGCAACTTCCCGCGCAATTTGCCGGTCGAAGAAGAAGAGCCGGGTGGCGTGAATGATGAAGGCCGTAATGGCGGTCGGGATGCCCCACATAGCCATTTCCAGCGGTTCAAGGAAAATACCGTACTGTTCGTAGAAGCCTTTCATCAGCAAGATCGCGCCGAAGGCGATGAAGACGTCTTCACCGAAAAACACCCCAACGTTATCAGCCGATGCCGCGTAGGCGCGAATCTTGTTGCGCGTTTTTTCCGGCAGCACGCCGTGCTTGTTTTGCGCGGCGGCTTCCGCCATCGGCGCAACCAGCGGGCGCACCATTTGCGCATGTCCGCCCAGCGCCGTCAAGCCAATCGCGGCGGCGACTTCACGAATGAACAGGTACAAAATCAAAATGCGGCCGGTCGTGGCCGCCTTAATCTTGCCGATCAAGGCTTGCGATTGCTCCTTGAGGCCGCTCCGTTCCAAAAGGCCGATAACCGGCAAGGTAAGAATAAACAAGGAAAGATAGCGGTTTTTAATAAACGCTTCGCCAAAGATAGTCAGAATTTTTTCCATGGGCAGCTGTCCGGCCACTCCCGTGACAATCCCGGATACAACCACGACAAGCAATGGGTTAAACCGGAAAGCAAACCCCACAATGACAATCAGGATACCGATTAGCGTTAACATTTTTCCTTATCCCCTTTCTCTCTAACACCATGATTCAACAGTGCCTAATTCAGTTCTCTCCTGCGCCTCCTTGTTTTGGGGCAAACGACGAGATGAGCACCGTTCCGCTTCTCGATCTGCCGCCATTAGTAATCCAGACCCGGCTGTGTCCGTTTTTTAGACTATTGTGTCCGTTTTTTGATTAAATTTATTGTATTATCTGTCTATTTTAAAGTCAATATGGTTTTTTAGGCAACGCAAATGAACATTGTATACATCGCGCTTGTTAAATTAATCACAATTAGAGCCTTGTGCTTATCCGGTAGACAAACCGACCTACCGGCCGCCGTTGCCACGCCGAAAAAGGCAAAAAAAAGATTGGCCCCGTTTCATTCAACAGGTTCCAACCCTTTTGTTTGCTTGCTGCAACTAGCACCAGGCACGTTTTTCATTTTAGATGGTTACTTGCCACCCCAATTGCTTCGATATCTCTGCAGCGGCGGCTTTGACCAACCGAATGAGCCGTTCTAAGTTTTCCCCTTTGAACCGCTCGGTGAGTCCCGCCAAGCTCAGGCTGGCCACAACCGCCCCGGCCTGGTTGTAGATCGGCGCGGCGACAGCCGCCGTAAAATCACGCAATTCCCCGCCGCTGTACGCATAGCCATCCCGCCGGACTTTTTCCAACTCACGGCGCAGCTCGTCCTTATCCAGAATCGTCCCTTCCGCATAGCGAACCAATTCCGTTTCCCGCAAATAACGCTCCCGCTCCGCCGCCGGCATGTAGGCGAGCAGAATGCGCGGGCACGCCCCGCCGTAAAGCGGCGCCCGGCGACCGATGTCCGTGTACACCTTTACAGGGTGAGACGTATCGACCTTCTCGATGTAGACGCCCTCATTGCCTTTCCGTACCACCAGGTTAACGGCTTCATCCGCCTCTTCCTGCAATTTTCTCATGATGGGCAAGGCGATTCTTCTGATGTCCAACCGTTTGGCGACCAAGTCGCCAAACCGCAAAAAAATCAGGCCGAGTACATACTTGCCGTCGCCGTTGCGTTCCAGGAAACCCATTTCCTCCAACGATGCCACCATCCGCAACATCGAGGTTCTTGGTATTCCGGTGTGGATCACTAGCTCCTGCAAACTTAGTTTTTCGTGGTCGGTAAACAATTTCAATATGTCCAGAGTCTTAATGATCGTTGTGTTTTTTTGTGCGTACTGCATATGTACCCCTCTGTTTAGCATTAATCTTTAACAATACCATCTATACTTTTCGCCTAAATATCTTATTTTCCTTCTTTCCTGCCCTGAATACACGCACCGCAGGCATGCAAAACGCCCCTGCCGCGCTTGCTGCGACAAGGGGTGCATTATCTACTTTTTGCAGACGGCAACAGACGGTCACCACACACCGCTTGCCACCTGTCACCCGCTTTAGGATTTCTCCTCTTTTTCCTTGTGCAGATAGGCATAGCCATTACGCACATGGGTCCGCATCGCCCGCTCCGCCGCGTCGCCGTCCCGTTTTTCCAGCGCCGCCAAAATCGCTTCGTGTTCCGCCTGAATCGCCTTGCGGCGCTCGGCATTGTAAGCGGTGTACTCGCGATCCCGGATAATCGCCTCATGAAACAGGCCCAGGATTGATTTAAGCTTGGCATTGCCCGCATACTCAAGGATCGTATTATGGATCGCCGAGTTCAGGTTCACTACTTCAGGCGCGGCCCCGGCTTCGCCAGACTCCTTCACCAGCCGCTGCAGCCGGCGCAAGCCTTTGGCGTCGATACCTTCCGCCGCCAGACGGCAAGCCAGCCCCTCCAACACTTCCCGGCATTGGTAGGTTTCCAGCCGATCCTTTTCGGTCACGCTGCGCACCCGCGCCCCCCGCCAAGGGATGATCTCCACCAAGCCTTCCGTAGCCAGCCGCCGGAACGCCTCCCGCACCGGCGTCGGACTGACGCCCATCAAGCGCGCCACTTCCGTTTCCTGCAACCGCGTGCCGTCGTCCAAATGTCCCTGGATAATCTTTTCCTTCAGCTTTTCATATACTTGCTCGCTTAAGGGCCGGCCCTTCAGAGTGTTGATCGCAAGCAATGACGATAGATCAATAGAATTTTCTTCCATGCTGCACTCCGTTATATTCCTTTGTTTATCATGTATTTCTATAGAATCTAGCTTTCTCCTCCTTCGCGCCACACAAAGCACAAGAAATTTTTCTTTGTCGGCAGGCAAAACGTCGCAAAATAAGACAAGCAAGACCCCGGAAAAACGCCGGCTGCCTTGCTTGTGCTCCTTTATTCGGCAAAGTAATCCTTGTAGTGGTACAGCGCCGGCGAGCCGCCTGTATGGACGAACACGACGTTTTGGCCTGGTTTGAACCGCCCTTGACGGATCAGCCCGACCAAGCCGGAAAAGGCTTTGCCCGTATACACCGGATCCAACAAGATCGCCTCTGTCCTCGCCATCAGCTTGACGGCCTTCACCATTTCCGGCGTCGGCAGCGAATAGCCCGGTCCTACGTAGCCCTCAACACACTCGACAACGACCTCGGGAAAAGCCAGCCCGAAGCGGGCCGCCGTTGCCACAGCGTCCTTGCAGATGATCGGCCGCTGTGTCTCGTTCGGCCGGCTGATATTAATCCCCAGCACGGAAATGCCGGTATTGTTGCCCCAGAAGCCGACCGCCAGCCCGGCATGCGTTCCGCCGCTGCCGCTGGTGCAAACAACGCAATCGATATCCAAGCCTTTGTCAAATGCTTGCGCCATAATCTCTTCCGCGCAAGCAACGTACCCTAGCGTGCCGACTTCGTTCGAGCCGCCGCCAGGAATAATGTACGGCTTGCCGCCTTGCGCGCGAATCTCTGCCGCCACTTTTTCCATGGCCGCCATCAGATTGGAGCCGCCCGGCACGACGCTGATTCCGGCCACGCCCATCAACTGGAATAAAAAATTGTTGCCGGAGGCCTGCGGATTGTAACTGCCGGGCACCCGTTCCTCAATGACAAGATGGCAGGGCAGCCCCTCTTTGCAAGCGGCCGCCAGCGTCAGGCGGCAGTGATTGGACTGGACCGCCCCGCAGGTGATAAGGGTGTCGGCGCCTTTGTCCAGCGCATCCGCAACAAGAAACTCGAGCTTTCTCGTCTTGTTGCCGCCCCCGGCCAAGCCCAGCATGTCGTCCCGCTTGATCCAAATGTTCGGGCCGCCCAAAGCGGCTGTAAGCCGGGGCAAAAATTCCAGCGGCGTTTGCCCTTCCGTATAACGACGACGAGGAAATTGGGAAAGATTCATTATTTCCACCTCTCATGAAACATCTTTATCTACGAATCAGTATAGAATATAATTAATGATAATAAAAATAAATTATCGCAATTTTCAACATAAGCAATCGCTTATAGCAATAAACGCTCGAGGCGGGTGAACAACTTGGATCAGTCATTGCTTGTTTTTATCACCGTCGTGGAAAAGCAGAACTTCACTCGCGCTGCCGAAGCGCTGCACATGACACAGCCGGCGGTGAGCCAATATGTGCAGACCTTAGAACGCAACATCGGCGCAAAGCTGTTGGAGCGCAGCAGCAAAACCGTGCATCTGACCAAAGCCGGCGAAATCGTGTATCATCACGCCTTGGAAATACTTGGCCTGTACACGCAGATGCGCCACCTGGTGGACGACCTGATGAACCAGGCAGGCGGGAATTTGGCCATCGGCGCCAGCTACACATTTGGCGAATACGTATTGCCGCACATCGTCGCCTATTTGAAAATCCACTACCCGCTGATTAAGCCGAAAATCACTATTGCCAACACAAAGCGCATCGGCGAATGGGTCGCCATGCGCCAACTCGACATCGGCATCGTAGACGGGATAGTGTCTTCCCCCGCCCTGCAGTCAGAGGAATTTGCCGATGACCTGCTGTACCTGGTTGCCGCCGTTAACCACCCGCTGAGCCAAAAAAGCGCTGTAACGGCGGACGACCTGCGGCGCGAAACCTGGATCGTCCGCGAAGAAGCGTCTGGCACCCGAAAAGCAACGGAAAAAATGTTCTCCGCCCTTCATTTTTCCCCGGACAACCTCATGGAATTCGGCAGTACGCAAATCATCAAGGAATCCGTCCTGGCGGGTCTGGGCGTAACGCTGCTGTCGCATTGCACGATTCAAAAGGAAGTCTCCCTCGGCATGCTGAAAATCCTCGAAGCGCCGGGCAGCCCCTTCCACCGCAAATTCTCCCTCATCATGCCTGACACCCGGTTTAAAACAAAGGCAACGTCAGTTCTGACCGGCATTTTGCGCAATCACGATGGCCTGCCGGCTTTTTTCGGCAAGCCAATTCAGCCAGCTCCTTCGCCATAAATTGCCGCAAAAAAACAGGCCTCTGGAAAATCCAGAGGCCTGTTTCGTGCTTATTCGTCCGCAGGTTCGGCCACCAGGGCAATATCTTCCACCGCAACCGACCGCGTGTTTTTCCAATAACCGAGGCCCAAAACGCCAAAAGTGAGTAGACCGATGAAGGCCGCGTGATAGGTGCTGATCAAGGAGTCCGACAAGAAGGGTTCGCTGACAATCAGTTCACCCGCCGCATACAGCAGGATTCCCGACCCGACGTAGACAAGGACCGGATAGCGCTCCAGCAGCCGCGAAACCATCGAGGCGCCGAACATGACGATAGGCAGGCTGAGCAGCAAGCCAAAAATCAAGAAGAGGTATTCGTGCTGCGAGTTTCTTGCAACCGCCGCCAGCGCCAGCACATTGTCCATGCTCATGACCGCATCGGCGATCAAAATTGTTTTAACCGCCTCCATTACGCAGGAAGCTTCCTTGCAGTTCACATCTTCATGCGAATTGGCCATCAGCTTGTAGGCGATCCACACAAGCACCAGCCCGCCAATTATCTTTAAGTAAGGCAATTCCAGCAAGCTAACCGCGACCGAGGTCAGCAAGACCCGCAAGCCAACCGCCGCCAGACAGCCAAACAACATAACTTTCTTTTTCATCTTCTCGGACAGCCGCTGACTGGCCAAGGCAATAATAACCGCATTATCCCCGCTCATGACCAAATCAACGCCAATAATGCCGCCAAGAACAGCAAGATCATTCCAATCAAACATGCCAAACATTATTATGTTTTCCCTCCCGTTATTTCCACGCATCACCAAGTCAGCGCCATTACCCCGCCAACAACGACCGCACTTATTGCACAGCGTTTCAGCGAACACACAGCTTGCCGCCAAGGCTTTCATTTGTGGCTCTCTTTTTTCCGCCCACGCTAGTGGTAGTAGAAAGAATTCAGGCCGTCGTCATCGACTCCCCCTTTGCCAAGGCGCCTGTCTTGCACGTTGCGCAAGCAACTGCAAAGCACCTCATATATGTACCGGCAACTATTAGCACCAGGCACTATGTTTTCGAATTTTCTGTTATTATAACCCATTTTCCTCGATTAGTCAACCTGGAAAAAATTGAATAATAAGTAAATATAAAGCCTTCGCTGCGCCATTCGATTCATACCAAGATAGTAAAAAGCCTCCGAGGAAAACCTCGGAGGCCTTGCAATTACTGGAGCCGATATGCGGATTCGAACCGCAGACCTACGCATTACGAATGCGTTGCTCTACCAGCTGAGCTATATCGGCGATACATATGGTATTTTACCGCCTCGTCGTAAAAAAGTCAAGCATCAGACTGCACGTAGGCCTCAAAATCCTGCAACATTGTTTGCACGGCCTTTTCCAGATCGGCCGCCGTGTGGCGTTGCTCGCGCATGCACACGATTGCCGGCTGCTCGCAGATGAAGCAGCGCCGCTTGCACTCGGCCTGCTCGCCACGCGTCAGCAGCTTTCCATCGCTGTTAAAAACGTCTACGTCAAGCAGGCGGCCAAACGTGCTCGTCTCTTCGATCGCGACAGCCGCGCGCTTCAACACTTCCGCCGGCGCCGAGCAGCAGACAAAGCCGACCGGTCCCGTCGGCAGCGCCTGTACTTCTTGGAAACTCGCCTCGAACAACTCCGCCAACGTATTGACCGCATAGCGAACCAATTCAACCGCTTCCGGACGATTTTTATGCGGACCAGGCAAATTGACCGTAATGCTGGCCAAGCTCCCGCCATACTGCTCTAGCAACGCGCGCTGCCGCGCCGCCCTTTCTTCCTTGGCGGCCAGCACTTGCTCCAAAGTTAGCTGCGTATTCTCCGTCATGCAGGGTTCCTCCCGATCATTTTTTTAGCAACCGCGCCGCATAGCGGCCAACAAACGGCAATTTCTCCGCCTCGTCAGCAGGCAGGCCGCCAATCGCCAGCAGCACCCCGCCGTAAACCGGCACCGCAACAACCATCGCCGCCAACATGCCGGCCAGATTCGAACCTGTCGCCCCCTGCACGGCCTGCAGGGTCCCCCAGGCCGCCACGCCCATCACTGCCGCCGACAAGAAAAGCTTGCCCCAGGACAACAGCGGCAGCCTAAAGCCCGTAAAGCGCTGCAGGAAGAACATATTGAACAGCGCCGCAACCCCCATATCGGCCACAGTAGCAAGTGCCGCACCTTTGATGCCAACCGACGGGATCGCGACCAGGATCCAGCTGAGCACGACTTTAACAACCGCAGCCAGAATCATGTTGACCACCGGAATGCTCGTATGGCCCAAGCCCTGCAAAATGCCGGTCGTCACCTGGTGCAGTCCCAAGAGAAAGATCGCGCCGCTCATCGCCTCAATCACGCCGGCCGCTTCTGGGGCATTATATACAATCGCCGCGACGGATCCGCCAAGCACATACAAGCCCACGGCGCAGGGAATCGTCACCAGCGCCGCGATATGCATCGCCGACGCCGTACGCTCCGCCACCACCGACACGGCCCCGAGGGCGCGCGCTTCGGAAATGGACGGCACCAGGCTGATGGCCAGAGAAGCGGTCAAAATCGTCGATAAATTAATCAGCGGGACGGCCATGCCGGTCAAATAACCGAACTGAGCCGTCGCATCCGGAATGGAAAAGCCAGCCGCCTCCAGCCGGGCCGGAACAATGAGCAAATCAAGATTCGCAACTACGGGCAGCATCAAGCTCGACAAGGCCACGGGAAAAGCCAGCCGCACAAGCCGCTTCAGCACAGCCCGGGACGGCTCCAGCGGCAAGCCCGCATCCTCATGCAGCATTTTTTGCTGAAACTTCTTGCGAATCCGCCGATAGCAAAAAACGAGCACGACCAGGGCGGCTACCGCGCCTACACCGGCGCCCATGCTGGCCCCGGCCGCCGCATAGGTCAAGCCGTACGGCATGAACAAGGACGCCAGCCAAATCATCGTCAAAACCCGAAAGAGCTGCTCGACAATCTCAGAGGCCGCTGTGGGCGTCATCTCCTGCCAGCCCTGCAGGTAGCCGCGGAAGCTCGCCAGCAAGGTCACAAAAAACACTGCCGGCGCCAAGGCGATAATTGAATAGTAGGCTCGCGCGTCGCGAATCCAGCGGTTTTCTACGAGCCAGCCGGCGCCGACAATCAGCAGCAGGCAAAAAAAGAGCCCGCTTGCCGCCAAGAGCGACAGCGAAACGCGAAACACGCGGCGTGCGCCGCGGTAATCCCGCACGGCCAATTTCTCCGCCGTCACGATGGAAATAGCCACCGGCAAACCGGCGGAGGAAATGCTTAAGGCCAATAAGTAAATCGGAAAGCCCATCTGGTACAGGCCAATCCCTTCGCCGCCCATCACCCGGGATAAAATAACCCAATTGAGGGAGCCGATCACTTTAACGACGATCCCCGAGATCGTTAAAATAAGCGTCCCTTTTAGAAAACCTTGCGCCACGATACTATCCTACCTTTTTCCCAGGAAATTTGTTTTTCTGCATTCTTATTATCGCTTGTCTGACGCCGAATTACAATACAAAAAGAGGCCCCCTGCAAGGGGGCCCCGACAAGCGCTTTCTTTTTCGCCGTCAGCCGATGGTGCAAATGGCCGATGGGCGGCGGATGACCAGCACTGCCGTCTCCATGACGCGGAACAAGTGGTTCATGTTGACCGGACCCAAATACGCAATAGACACGTCCTGCCCCACGGCCAGACTCATATTGCGCGCCCCGGTTTCCACAACGACAGCCTGTTTGGCGCCCAACGCATTGGTGACATAAATCCCGTCCGTCACCAGCGCCCGCACCTGATCCAATTCCAAAAGCCCGGTATTGGCGTAGGCGCGGATAAGCTGCCCGTACAAAGCCGGACTGACCGCCAGTGCGTAGGGGCCGAGGTGCCCGTGGCCGGCCAATTCCGACACCGCTTTCACGACATCGCACAGAGCCGCCCCCGCCTCGCACCAATCGCACATCGGCAAAGCCAGCCGCCCCTCTGCCGTCAACAGGCCTTCGAGGCCCATCACCGCGTCGCCTTGAAAAATCAGGCGGTCCTCCTGATTGGCGATAAAAGTGGCCGTCACCGCCGCCGCGCTGGTGTCAAACGGCACGCCCAGCTTGCGGTCGGATTGGATGTCGCGCCACATCAGTTTGAAGTCTTGGTATAAAACCGGCAGCTCCACCGTCTTGCGCGCACTGGCGCTGACGACGTATGCCTCCTGGTCGCCGGTCAAGTCCATGCCGACCGGAGCCGGTTCATTGCAGTATACGGAATAAGGTACGCTATAAACACCGGAGCCCAAGGGGCCTTGCAACTCAATCATCCTGCGCCCGACCACCGTTTGCCGCACGGCGTTAATCACCGCTTCGTCAAGCGCCTTCCACTCCGCCGCGCTCAGCGGCGCGGAGTCACGGTCCAGTATATCCATCTTGCTGCACCTCCGTTCATTTCGCCACTTTCCGTTTCACCGTCACATCAGCCTTTTTTAAACAAACTGCCAACCGTCACGCCCGCGCCGTCATCCTCCTTGACAGGCGCCTCGCCGTTCACCTCGGCAATCAACTCCTCCACTTCCTGGGCGCCCGCCGCATAGAAGGCGGCCTCTTCCGGCGCGAGCTCATGCAAGAGGCGCAGGAACTCACCGGCATGGACAATTTCTTCGTCGGCAATATCTTTTAGTACCTTCACCGCCAACGCGTTGTCAGTCGATTCGGCAAGCTGCGTATAGAGCTGCACCGCTTCATATTCGGCCGAAACCATAAAGCGTATCGCCCGGACAAGCTCCTCGTGGGTCAGTTTTCTTCCTGCTTTCATCCCTGAAAAGGGGTGTCCAAAATCCGGCATAATAGTCCCTCCCGTCGTCTTTTGCTAGCATATCTGCCTGCTGTTTTCTTTCTGCTTTCTTCTGCAAAATCCTGCCGGTCAGCCGGGTATAAAAACAGCGTTTTTCATCAACCGCCTTTCCGCTTCCCCTCGCTAATCGTCTAGCAGCACCCGGCACAAAACCGCGTGCTCAAAATTGTGGCACGGATCAAGCGCGGTGGCTTGCAGAAGCTTCTCTAAGCGAAATAGCAGGGTGTTCCGGTGGATGAACAGCTGACGCGCCGCCTGCTGCACATTAAACTGGCACGTCATGAGGGCGCTGAGGCTTCTTTTCATGTCGTACCGCTCAAGCTCAGCCGCCTCAAACTGCCGCCGGAGCACGACCAGGGGATGAGCAGGCAGGCGCCGGTCCGCCTTCAGCAAATAATCCGCCAGGCAGCGAAAGTCATAGATGCTTGCTTGTCCGCCCGCTTCGCTGCGCTCCAGGCAAAACAACGCTTCGCAATAGGAATGGTACAGGGAAAACGGCGAGGCGCACAGGCTGCCGATCCCTATCCTTAACGGGGCGGAGAATCGTTGCTTGAACCGCTCCGCCAGTCGCTGCGTCCAGGCCGACAGTTCCGCCCCCCAGGCCTCGTCACCCAAGTGCTTCACCAAAATCAGCTGCGTGTCGAGCAGGGCGACCATATCCTCGCTTGTGCACAGCTGGCTGTTGTTCACTTCCCGGATCAGGCGCTCCTTCAAGCGGGCGGTAACCAGCGCCGATTGCCCGTACAATTCGCGCACCTTGTTCAAGAGCGGCTCAATATCGATCACAACGACCAGGCGCGGCAGCAGCAGGTTGATTTGCAGCATGCGCGCCATGCGCTGCAATTCCTGGGCCCGCGCCGAAGCCGAATCGCTAAGCAGCAGTCCCAGAAAATGTTCTTCCGAATTGGCCTGGGAACGGAAGCGCTCGCGCAGCATTTCCCGCTCCAGCACCAGCTCCACCACCGCTTTAACCAGCGCCGCGGTGCCTTCCACCGCATCCGGATGACCAGATACGCCGACAACGCCGATCGTCTGCTCTTCAAAAACAATTGGCATATTGATCCCCGGCAGCGACCCCGGATATTGGTTCAGCGTTTCGGGATAAATGGCAATAACGCCGCCCGTCGCAACGGCCTCCAGCGCCCCTTTGTGAAAACTGCCGGTCCTCTCAGCCTGCCCGCTGGCTATAATATTCCCCCGTTGATCCATCAGATTGACGTTGTAAGGCGATATCGGCACCAAGATGTCAACGATCCGTTGTGCAAGTTCACCGCTCAGTAGCATAAAACGACCTCCACGCCAAGTTTACTCGCAGATTATATTAGACATACTGCACAATAAAACCTGCCGCTTTCGCCGAAACATTGGTTAGGGCGGCCATTGTTTTAATTTTTCATCATTATATACTGTAAGCAGAATATTGTTTCAGACAAAACAGTCCAAATATGAAAGGAGTTATTTTTATGGTTCAAGGTCCCATGCTACTAGTCATCCTGGTTATCGCTATCATTGCCATCGTTCTGTTGATCTCCAAACTGCGCGTCCATGCCTTTCTCGCACTCTTGTTCGCCGCCTTTTTCGTCGGCATCAGCGCCGGCATGAATCCAGTTGACGTCACCAAGACCATCGGCACTGGCTTTGGCGGTGTCGCCGGCAACATCGGCATTGTCATCATCCTCGGCACGATCATCGGCGTCATGCTGGAAAAAAGCGGCGCCGCCCTCACGATGGCGGAAACCGTCTTGAAAATCGTCGGTGAAAAGCGTCCGGCGCTCGCCATGAGCATCATCGGCTACATCGTTTCCATTCCGGTCTTCTGCGATTCCGGTTACGTCATTTTATCCTCGCTGAACAAATCCCTGTCGAAACGCACCGGCGTATCGATGGCGACCATGGCCGTCGCCTTGTCTACCGGCCTGTATGCGACTCATACGCTTGTCCCGCCGACCCCCGGTCCGATCGCCGCCGCCAATGCGCTGCACGCCGACCTCGGCATGGTTATCGCCGTCGGCCTCCTCGTCGCGCTGCCCGTCGCGTTTGCCGGCTATCTATGGGCGACCTTGGTCGCCAGCCGCTACCACGTGGAGGTCGGCACAGGCGAAACCTTCGAAGAGCTGGTCGCCAAATTCAAGAAGCTGCCCAGCCCCACCGCCGCCTTCGCACCGATTATTGTTCCGATTTTGTTGATCGGCTTGAAATCGCTGGCTGATTTCCCGAATGCCCCGCTGGGCAAGGGCGCCCTGTTCCAATTGCTCGCCTTCACCGGCCAGCCGATGGTTTCACTCATTATCGGCCTGTTCTTGTGTATCGCGCTGGTCCCGAAACTGAATGAAGAAGTCATGACCAACTGGGTCGGCGAAGGCTTGAAAGACTCCGCCGCCATCATCATGATCACCGCCGCCGGCGGCTCGCTCGGCGCAATTTTGGCCGCCACGAAAATCGGCAACTACCTGGGCATGAGCCTGGCGCAATTCAACCTGGGCATTTTCCTGCCCTTCATCATCGCCGCCGCGCTCAAAACGGCGCAGGGCTCCTCCACGGTCGCCCTGATCACGACCTCGACCATCGTTTACCCCTTGCTCGGCACCCTGGGCCTGGCTTCGCCGATGGGCGCCGTGTTGACTACGATGTCAATCGGTTGCGGCGCCATGGTCGTTTCGCATGCTAACGATTCCTACTTCTGGGTGGTGTCCCAGTTCTCCAATATGAAGGTCGACATCGCTTACCCGACGCAAACCATGGCGACGCTTATCCAAGGCTTGGTCGGCATTATCACAGTTTGGGCGCTGCACCTGATTTTGCTGTAATTGACTTGTTCCAAAAAGGGGGTCCTTGCTTGAAAATCATCCTTGCACCCGATTCGTTTAAAGGCAGCGCCTCCGCCACGCAAGTGGCCGAAGCCATGCGGCGCGGCCTGTCTGCCGTCTTTTCTGACGCGGCCTTTGAGCTCTTGCCGATCGCCGATGGCGGGGAAGGCACGGTTGACGCGCTGGTTTGCGCGACCAAAGGCAGGCTTATGCACACCCAGGTCTCCGACCCGCTGGGCCGCCCGATCACAGCGGCCTGGGGGATCCTCGGCGACGGCGTCACGGCCGTGATTGAGATGGCCGCCGCCTCCGGCCTGCCGCTGCTCGCCCCCAAAGAGCGCAACCCGCTCGTCACCACAACCTACGGCACCGGCGAATTGATTCGCGCCGCGCTCGACCAGGGCGCGCAAAAAATCATCCTCGGGATCGGCGGCAGCGCCACGAACGACGGCGGCACCGGCATGCTGCACGCGCTGGGCTTTCAGTTCCTCGACGCCGCCGGCAAGGCGTTGCCGCCCGGCGGCGCCGCCTTGGCCGATCTTTGCACAGTCAAAACGGATCAGGTCGATCCGCGTCTGGCGGACCTCGACATAGCCGTGGCCTGCGACGTCGACAACCCCCTGTGCGGTCCGCGGGGCGCGTCTCACATTTACGGACCGCAAAAGGGCGCCACGCCGGCCATCGTCTCGCATCTTGACGCGGCCCTGGCGCACTACGCCAAGGTGGCCGAACAAACTACCGGCCGCCGCAGCGCCGAATGCGCCGGCGCCGGTGCGGCCGGCGGCTTGGGCGCGGGACTGCTCTTTTTTACACCAGCTAAGTTGCGCCCCGGCATTGAACTCGTCTTGGAGACAATCGACTTTGACAGGGCGCTCGCCGGCGCATCGCTCGTCATCACCGGCGAAGGACGGACCGATGCCCAGACGGCCTTCGGCAAAGCGCCAGTCGG
This sequence comes from Sporomusaceae bacterium, assembly GCA_029265905.1. Classification (GTDB taxonomy): domain Bacteria; phylum Bacillota; class Negativicutes; order Acidaminococcales; family JAJUGR01; genus JAJUGR01. The sequence continues at coordinate 17,518 of JAJUGR010000030.1, forward strand.
CGTGGCCAAAGCTGCCGCGCGGCATAACCTGCCTGTCATCTGCTTGTCCGGCGGCCTTGGCGCAGGCTGCGAAGAATTGTACCAGCATGGCATTGATGCCCTGGTCTCCATTACCCCCGGCCCAATGCCGCTAACCCAGTGCCTGGAGCAGGCCGCGACACTGATCGAAGCGGCGGCCGAGCGAACCGCCCGCCTGCTCGTAGCCGGCAGTAAATTCATGAATCGGCAATAAGCGAGCCTGTAAAAACAGCCTGCCGCCCAAATGGGCAGCAGGCTGTTTTTACAGGCTCGGCTAACGATAATTGTTTTTCCCTTTGCCATTGTTCCCTTGTTCGGCTGCTTCCGGCTTGCGCTCGCTTTTCGCACTGCGTTCGCCGTTTCTTGTCTCCCGCCCGTTCTGCGCCCGGCCATCGTGCTGGCGGTCATGGCCATTGTCGCACTCAGCTCGATCGCCACCGCCGTGATGGCGATGCTCCCGATCATCTTCCTCGAGCCGCACCCTTAGGCGGCTCTTTTCCTGCTCCATGCCGCACCCGTCTAGAATCGAGTCCGCCCGCCGATGGGCATCGCTGACCTTGACGCCAAAGTGATGGGCGATTTGCCCCCAGCCCATTTTTTCGTCCTTGCGCATGTGCAGCAATTCATTCGCCGAATGGCCGCTTTCTTTCGCTAAACCGTATAAAAGCGAGATCTCGCCGTAGCCGAGGTTTTCCTCGCGCAAATGGCGTATATCGCGCCCGCTGATCTCCCAAGACCAATCCAAGACGCGGCGCACCGAATCCGCCATTCGGGCGTCTGAAAGGAAGAGATCCTCAACCGTGGTCGAAGCATGTTCCTGATGCCCTTTTGCCGCTAATGCCGGCGAATGTCCAAAGAAAAGAACCGCCAGCACTACGCCAACTGCCATCATTTTCCGTTGCATATCAACACCTCCGCTATCTTTATACCCTCATTATAGCAGAAGTTGAAAAAATCATACCGGCATTAACAGCGCCTCTGCCACTTCCGGCGACATCGGCCGGCCAAACAAATAGCCCTGCATCAAGTAGCAGTCCTTTGTTTCCAGCAGCGTCTGCTGCTCAAGCTCCTCAACGCCCTCGGCCAGCACTTCCATTTTCAAACTTTTCCCCATTGCGATAATCGCCTGCGCTATGGCGCGGTTGCTTTCGTCCTTGGTCAGATCCCGAATAAAAGTCTGGTCAATCTTCAGCGTGTGCACCGGATAGTTCTTGAGGTAAATGAGCGAAGAATAGCCTGTGCCGAAGTCGTCAATCGATATATGTACGCCCATCGCGCGCAGCGCTTGCAGTTTTTCCTGCGTGGCCGCGGCATTTTCCACGGCAATGCTCTCCGTGATCTCCAATTCCAGCCACCGCGGTTCCAGGCCGCTGTCTTGCAGCACCTTTTGCACGCTGTCGACAAACCAGTCCTGATGGAACTGTCGGGCGGAAATATTGACCGCCACGCGCAAAGGCTCGCACCCCGCCGCCTGCCAGGCGACGTTCTGTCGGCAAGCTTCTTCCATTACCCATTGTCCGATGCCGGCGATCAGCCCGGTCTCCTCCGCCACCGGAATAAACTGGCCGGGCGGCACAAGGCCCCGCTCAGGATGATTCCATCTGACAAGCGCTTCCATTCCGATAAACTTGCCGGTGCGAATATCAACCTGCGGCTGGTAGTGGAGCAAAAACTGGTCTTCCGCCAAGGCGCGCCGCATTTCGCGTTCTAACCGCATGCGCTCCTGGATCGCTACCTGCAGGGAGTCATTATAGCACTGCCAGGTATTGCGCCCCTTCGCCTTGGCGCAATACATCGCGCTGTCGGCTTTTTTAACCAATTCGCCGCTGGTGGCGCCATCGCGTGGAAAGCAACTCAGGCCGACGCTGAGGCCGATTTCGAATTCAGTCCATTTCTTGCCGCCAATTTTCCGCACCGCCGCCACGAGCCGTTCCGCCAAAGCAGTTGCTTCCCGCTCCTGCAAACCGGGCGCCACCACGGCAAATTCATCGCCGCCTACCCTCGCCAAAAAAGCCTGTTTGGCGGCCGTTTCGGCAGCAAGGGCGGCAGCCACTTCCTGAATGAGCGTATCGCCGGCCTCATGCCCCAGCGTGTCGTTAATTAGCTTGAAGTGATCCAAATCCAGCATCAGCACCGCCACGTGGCGGTCAGCGCCGCCTTGCGCAATCGACTCGTTCAGCCTTTCAAAAAAGCTGTGCCGGTTCGGCAAGGCTGTGAGCACGTCATGAAATGCCATATACCGCAACCGCTCTTGGGCCGCCAGGTTGCTGCGCTCGCTCAACCGCAACGCGCGCACCATTTTCCGTTGCGCCCGCAAAGCGCTTTTTGTTTGTTCGTATAAACCAGCCTGCGCCAAGGCGAAGGCCGCAATGCCCGCCAGCTGGCTAAGCTGGGAGATTTCCTTGCTGCAAAAAGTGCGCCCTGCCTCCGTGCGGGCGAAGAAAAACACGCCGTTTACCTTGCGCCCCGTCGTCATCGGGACCGCCACGGCAGCCCGGAAGATATTCAGCGCCGGCTCCGGGAGCCGCCCCTCCCATTGGGAATAATCAGATACCGCTACCGGTTCCTGCAACCGCCACGCCCGCCCGCACAGGCCAATTCTGGGCGTGAGCGGTATGCGGCCGCGCAGGGCAAAATGACCGACGCCGGCCTCCGCCTTGCGCCCGCCTTTTCCCTGCAAAACCACGTAGCCATGCTCGGCGTCAAGAAACGCGCAAGCGCACTGAAGGATGCCCTGCAATGATTTTGCGATATCCGCGCCACTAGTCAAAGAGACCGTCATATCGTGCAGGGGCGCGATAAAAGCGCTTTCCCGGCCGAACCCGCCTTCTTCTGTGTTAAAGTCCATGAGCACCCTCCGGCTGCCAAATCTACTGCTTCATACTTCCTTATTATAGCGGGCCTGATAATAGTTGGGCAACAACAAAAAAGCCCGGGCCAGCATAACTGGACCGGGCTGCACCGCACAATTAACGGCCTTGTTCTTTGTTGAAGCAATCGCGGCAGTACACCGGACGATTGCCGCTCGGACGGAACGGAACTTCCGTCTCGCAACCGCAGCTTGCGCAAATAGCCGGGAACATTTCGCGTGCCGGCCGGGCGGAACCGCCATTTTGTTGGCGGCGAGCTGCGCGGCAAGCCGGGCAACGACCAGGTTCATTGGTGAACCCCTTCTCAGCGTAGAACTCTTGCTCTGCAGCCGAGAAAACGAACTCGGCGCCGCAATCGCGGCAAGTTAAGGTTTTGTCTTGCATAATTTTTCCAGCCTCCTTTTCCATGGTACACCCAATTCTGCGCCACATGAACGCACCAGGCCTCCGTTTGGAAAGAGGAGGGTCGGGCGGATCTCACTTGGGTCTCGTAGATTGGGTCCTGTTTGTAGTATACACAGCAAATCAATTTGTGTAAAGTATATTCTGCTAAAAAACCCCGAATTTAGGCCCTAAATACACGCACTTCATAACATTATCGCCATCATACAGATTGCTACACGACATTTTTGTAATTTTTGTCTAGGCGTCATATGCGTTTGGCTGGCGGCAACGGGCTGTCAGCCCGTTGCCGCCAGCCAAACGCCGGTGCAGCTTACCGGCGTAAATAGGCGCGGATGCGCGGCGCCAGGAGAAGCGCAACAAGCGTTCCCGCCGCCGAAGTCATCAAGGAACTGGGGATATTGCCGGTGGCAATCGCCTTGCTCCCTGTCACGCTCCACCAAGCGGCGAAATACCCCACCAAGGTCCAGGCGGCCGCCGCCAGACAAGCGGCCAGATTGACCAGCCAGCCGCCATTGCCCCGGACCCTTGATTCAGGCCACAGGCCCTTGGCCAGCCAGCCGACAAGCAGGCCCGCCAAGCCTTTAATGACAAAGGACCAAATTGTATAGGGTGAAAAGCCCATAATCAAGTCGAAGAACGCCGAGCCGATCGCCCCGGCAAAGCCGGCATATACGCCGCCAAAAACAAGGCCCGTCGTATACAGCATCGCCGTTCCCAGATGGACCATGGCCCCCGTGCCAAACGGCACCTTGATCGTCGTGGCCAACACGCACATCGCCGCTAGCACGCCGATAAAAACGACATCCCGGCTGGATAATCTTCTCTTCATCTGTTTTCATCCTCCTCGCTTCTGATTAAGCGCGGCAAGGCCGTTTCAAACAAAACGCCTTCCCGCGTCGGCGTGGCGGCCGCAAACGTCAGCGCCACCGCGCCGCTGACAAAATCGGCCGCTGTTTCAATGGCCCGGGCAAACACCTCGCCCTGCAGCAGCCCCCCCAATAAGGCGCTGGCAAACAAGTCGCCGGTTCCGGGGTAGCGGGCCGCCACCAGGGGCTTTTGCACCAGTATGTCTGCATCGCTCAGACTGTCATAGCCGACATTGAGCAAGCTGTCGCCCGCCGGCACGCCGGTGATGACGACCTGTCTAGGACCCATGGCGCAAAGCCTCCGGCACCACTGCCGCAAGAGCGGCACCGCGGCCGCTTGTTCCTGATAAGACTCGCCCAGCAAAATGCACGCTTCCGTGTAGTTTGGCGTAATCACGTCCGCCTGCCGCACCAACTGCCCCATCCGCCGGCAGAGCGCCTCCGTGTAGGCCGAATAAAGCCGCCCGTGGTCGCCCATCACCGGATCAACCAGCACCAGCGGCTGATTGTCGCGAAAAGCCGCCAAGAAGGCCTCCGTGGCGGCGAACTGCTGCTCGGAAGCTAAAAAGCCGCTGTACAGGCAATCGAAAACGATGCCTTCCTGCCGCCAATGCTGAAAAAATGCCGTCATTTGATCCGAAAAATCGTGGCAAACAATATTGGCAAAGCCGCCCAGGTGCGTGCTGAAAACAGCCGTCGGCAGAGGGCAGACCTGCACGCCCATCGTCGACAAAACCGGCATGATCACCGCTAAGGAGCACCGCCCGAAGCAGGCCAAATCATGAACGGCCGCCACTCTGGGTGGAATTTTCTTCAATTTGCGCCCCCCTTTCCTTGCTTGCCCCGCTCAAGGCGCCGGCCGCCAAGCTCGGCAAGCATTATTTGTATTATACACCGCAACGCAAACCCGCGCTTCTTCCTTATACAAAAAAAGCCCTCCGGCAATGACCGGAAGGCATGATGACCTGGAGCGGGTGACGAGATTCGAACTCGCAACTTTCAGCTTGGGAAGCTGACGCTCTACCATTGAACTACACCCGCACAACGTGAAGTACTAAACACTAGATGACGTTGCTTACCTTCACGAAGAATATAGTAGCACAGTATACAGAAAAATGCAAATGCCGGTCGCATGAATGATAGTGTCAAGGCACTGTTGTAGTTTTTTTAAGAAGAAGTGACCGCACCAAAGAACGAGTAAAGGCACCGACCGCTACGCCAGCGCACTCGAAAGCCCCTGCAACGCTTCGAACAGGAAGGATTTCGGCCCCTTCA
>JAJUGR010000004.1 GCA_029265905.1 Sporomusaceae bacterium
ACATATGTGCAAACACGAAAAACACGCTCAACTCCTTGCCAAAGCGGAAGGCGTCGCGTGTAAAGGCCATCATATAATAAAAAGAAGTGGTAAATTGCCGGTATGATAGCGAAGATATAAATCGGATTATATGTAAAATAGGGCCATTCTGGAAAGAGCCAGGCAAAAAATCCCGATCGCAAATAGCACGCCATTAAAAGCGCTCCCACAACGGCAAAATAATCACCAAAAACAAGCACTAGAGGGACTAGGAAGCGTGAATAACGCCTTGCACAGAAGGTTTTGACATTCGTCATATTCCTTGCATCAGTAGAGGTAATTTCCAGCGTAAGCACCTCCAATCATTCAATAACATTAATTGTATCTAATTCCCAAGTTATTTACAACCTTGATTATCTGGCGATTTTTAGGTTTTGCGTGGTTTTCTTGCAAAAAAACTGTTTTTCCACACAATTTTATAGCGATTTTAATCTTTACCAACTCTTTAAGTCGTAAAAATGACATTGGCTAAACCACTTTCTGTACCACTCACGCTGAGGCTGTTTTTTATAGGGCATCCCTGTGCCGGCCTCCATTCCATCAATCAAAGGATAGGTTGGAAAATTTTCAGTTAGTACGTTGTTTTTCAACAGGGCCTGCCGAATCAGTTTTTCGAAAACAATGCCCTGATCGTCCCTAACCTTGCGGAATACCGCCATCAGATATTTTTTATAAATGTCGACATTTACCATGAAAAATACGGTGTTAGCACTTCTCCTACGATCAAAAATTCTGCTGGCATTAAAGTAATTAGCAGGTTTATTTTGGATGTAAGGATAGAGATCACCAAAATTTTCGACTATGACACGCCCCGTTATTTTTAAAAAATGAGTCTCGCCTTTCAGCAAGTGACTGTTCTCAATGAAATATTGGATAATTTCCCCCTCACCATATCCCTTGCCGCATTCAATAACCTTTTCCTTATTGCCGCTAAAGCGCAAAAATTCTATCTGCTTGGCACAGCGTTGTGCAAGTTGCTCAAATTCCGTAACATCAAATTGATAGTTGCTGTTGTCGCAGAAAACAATCTTTTCAATTGCCGTTTGGGAAATCCAATAAATCAGAGCCTTCCGATACTGCTGCAAACGCAACTGGGGATCGCTGATTTTTAACATTGTTATGTTATCATGCGGCTGTATGCAAGCCGTCAACAATATCAACATTCATTTCTCCTTAATTCACACCTTTTATTTATTCCAAAATAATTTCTCAGCAGCACACATTACCGACTCTACCGGCAATTTATCCAAACAAGCCTTTTCCGGGCAAACTTCAGGGGGGCCACTCTGCGGGCACTCCGAAAGTTGAATTGAAACAACCTCGCAACGGTCGCACAGCGGGCGCCATCGTTGCGCCGAAATGCAGCGAAAAATTCCGACGACCGGAATGCCCGCTGCAGCGGCAATATGCATAGCTCCCGTATCAACGGTCAAAAGGCCATCCGCGGAGGCCAAGATGGCCATTAATTCCTGTAAGGATGTTTCGCCGCAAATGTTATGGACAGCCATAGGCCTCTCCAACATGCCAATCAGTTCTTGCCCGGCCGCACGGTCCTCCGGCATGCCGATCAGCAAAAAGGCTACATCATGTTGTTTGACAAGTTTATTAACAACAGCCGCAAACTGATCGACTGGCCAGTTTTTCAACGCATAGGTGCCCCTAATGCATAACACAAGCTTCTGCTGGGCATTCGGCAGTTGTGCAAATAAAGTTCTGGCATGGTTAAGGTTGTCCATTGATGCCGGTCCGATAATCGGCTTGACAAAATCATGCTTTCGCCCAACAAAACCGTTTACAACGGATTGAAAAATAGCCGCTTGGTGCGTGGTGCGAAAATCATCAGGCGTCTTAATCACATGCGTGTATAATTTGGTGATGAAACTAGACTTCACATCAAATAAACGGTCACCAATAACCCTGGTTGAAATGCCAGCCAATAATCCGATAATTGCCGGCCTTGATTTGCGGTCAAGCGCAATGCACAAATCAAAGCGTTGGCGTTTGACATCCGATATTACTGCCACCATTTGCTTCAAAGATTTTTTTTTGCTCTGATACTCTGGCGTTATTACCTTATCAATATAGGGATGGTTCTCTAAAACTGGCGCGACGCTCTTTTTTACCATATAAGTTACTTTTGCCAATGGGTAATACTCTTTCAAGAGCTGTGCGCAACTGCTTGCCAACACAACATCCCCCAAATTGACCATGCAGGTAACTAAAATATTTCTGTACTCTTTTGGCATATTATACGCTGCGCTCCTTACCTTTCACCCACCATTGATGAAAGCTGTTGAATACTTCACCCGGTTCAATGGAACTCATACAGTCTGGATGTCCACATGCCCCTGAATAATACCCCTCACACGGAGCGCAAGCATGTTTTGTGGCATGCGCGGCCACCAGTTCAGGCGGTGCTCCCTTAGTTACTGGATTCGGCCCGTAAAGGCCGATGGACGGAATGTGAAAGGCTCTAGCCACGTGCATGGGCAAACTGCATCCGCCAATGAAAAAAACAGCACGCCGCATGATAAAACCAAGTTCCCTTAAATTTGTTTTACATGCTAAATCAAAAACGCCGACCGGCAAATCAGCCGGCGCCGGTTTGTCGCCCACCAGGATAATGGGAACCGAACTGATTTGCCTGATTTTCTCAAAAAACGTGCGCCATTTATCCGCTGGCCAATCTTTGGCGTCGCCTGACGCGTGCAGCGCCGCGACAAGGTATTCCGTTCCCGGACTAACGCCAACGGCGGACAGCATGTCACAAACATGTTTTTCTTCCATTGGCGTCGCCTCCGCATAGTGCAACGCTGACCAACCCGATGTTTTGGTTATGTCGATGCCAGTTGCCGTCCGCAGCCATTGTGCGACCGTTTCCGGGTCATATAGCGAATCCTGGCAAGGCTCCCACTCAATGGGATTGGTTAGCCATTGCCTGCGCTTATGCGCCAAACCGACGCGGACAGGAATACGGGCCAAAGCCGATAAAACCGCTGGCCGGTAAGTCACATCAGCGTGCAGAGCCAAATCAAAGCGCCAAATCTTTTTCAGGATGCTAAGCTGCGTTTTGAGATCCTTCCGAAAAGCGATAACTTCATCAACGCAAGGCAATCCCGCTACCGCATCGACTGCGTTAGGCGCAACAAGATAGGCAATGTGGCTATTGGGGTATAATTCCTTCAAGCCGGCAATAACAGCAGTTGTCATAACGACATCGCCTATGCCGCCAATTCTCGTTACAAGAATCCTATTCACGCGCATGCGCTCCTTTTAACAGACTCGGTTGATCAAGATGAGCCAAAACAAACAAACTGCCGAGCAAAAACCAATATAATCTCATCAACGGTTTGTATCCCATCGTGTATTCCGACATTCCTGTCATAAACAAACAGCTGGTTAAAATCAATATCCCCATGCCCCAAAAGGCCTGTTTTGAGTTCATCAATCGTATTCCTGTTGCAAAAATCCCACCAAATAAAAAGGCCAGTGAAACTAGCCCAACAACCCCTTGTTCGGCAGCTGTCTGCACCACAATATTATGAGAATTAATTAATTGGTAATTTATAAATACATTGCTGTGGTCCCTTTCCCAGTAAGGATACTTCATTGGTCCATAATTTCCCGGTCCAACTCCCAAAAATGGATGCTTTAAAAAAAGCTGTTTGCCAATGTCCCATAACACTAGCCGCTCTTCATAGAAGGTGGACGGTTGGTGGACGGCTCGCGCAAAGCGTTGTTGAACATTAGAGGAAAAAGCGAATGCGCCAACCATGGCGATTAAAACCAGTGGCAGAACCAGCAATTTTTTCTTGTTCTCCATGCGTTTAGAAAAACGGAAAAACCACCAGATAGTAATGAATAAAAATGCCAGCGTGGTTACGATCCAAACCATTTTATAGCTATTGGCAATCATCAATATGCTGGTAACGACCACGAGTCCGCCGCTAACAACAGTTGAAATCCGATTATAGCCACGTAAGAAACATAGGTAAAAAATGGGCAGCAGCAGCGCAATGTATTCGGAGAATAATACCATTGATTGTTTGACAAAACCTGTTGGTCGATCAGCCCCCAAAAAAGTCCATTGATAAAATGCGTAGGTATCATTTACAAGCAGTCCCATTGCTAAAAGAGTCGCAACGATCGCCATCCGTCGTTTATTCCATGAAACCACGAGCACCATGACTAAAAGAATGCTGGGCTCGATTTGGCCTTTTGTTAGATCCATTGCAAGCATTTTATCGACTGCGGTTAGGGATGTTATACAATATGCCGTTATGTAAATAGCCACGCCAGTCAATAAAATGCGGTGCTCCTGCCACAGTACGTGCCATTTTTTATAAGAAAGCAAAAGCAAGACAAGTCCGATAGATTCAATAATATAAGATGCCGCTGTTGATAGCAGTGCTGTAAAAGCATACACGGCGATCAACACAAATAACCCTTTGTCCTTGAAGTCTTTTTTATCTTGCATCCGTTCACACCTTTCCGTCCACTCACTCAACCAAGACCTTATTTACCTGCTCAATTACATCTTGACAACTAATTTCTTGTACAAAAACGCAGTTTGGGCAATCCGCTGCAGATATGTTAAACTGCTCAAGTATCGACGTCCGAACCAATACGGTCGCCTGCTCACTGTCCGGTCCCCATTGAATGCAGTTTGTGTTCAAAAACAACGCCAAAATAGGCACAGGCGTCGTCGCAGCTATGTGCATGGCCCCTGTATCAACAGTGATAAACAGGCTGGCCCGCTCAAACAATACCGGCAAATCCGCCAATCTGGTTTTCCCGCACAAATTGCCAACTGCAACGCCGGACTGCCCTATCACGTTTTCTGCATACGGAAAATCGCCCGGCGCGCCGATTACATACTGCCGAAGAGAAGGAGTCCTTTCTTGCAGCGACTTCATGACAACGGCAAAATGCTCCGCAGGCCAGTTTTTCCCTTCATGCGTTCCGCGGACGCAATAAAGGACGATTTTGTTTTCTTTCTCAGCCCCCACCAATGACGCAACCAAAGCTTCGCTATCTTGATGCGGGTTGGGCATTACCGGCTTTAGCGTTTCTTTGATCCCTGTTAGCTCTTGGACGACCTGTCGAAACATCTCCCCTTGCTGGCAGTGCGTGAACTGTCCCCGCAAAGGGATGCGGTGCGTAAACAGCACCCTGTGCCAAACCGGATGACTTTGATAAAGATAATCGCCAGACACCCTTTCAGGTATGCCGGACAACCAGGCGATCAAGAGCGGACGCAGCCGATAATCAAACGAAATGTTCAGGTCAAACTTTTTGCTGCGCACGAGCTTAATGATATCCAGCATTTCCCGCCTGGAAGTTTGCTTCGACTTATATTCAAAGGTGATTACTTCATCAACCAGCGGGTGATTTTGAAGCAGTTCCGCAACCCGCGGCACTACCATCATGGTGATCTTAGCCTCAGGATATGCCTTTTTCAACAATGCCACTCCGCTGGTTGCCAGCAGGACATCGCCGATATTATTCAGTTGATTAATGAGAATATTGCTGTAGGTTCTCTTCGCAGGCCTACCCATAATTCGTCACGCACCATTCTTATTGTTGAATATACGCCAGCAACGCACGCACGAAACGGTCGGGCGCATAGCGCCGGTTCGCTTCTTCCAGCCCGCGCTGGTAAACTTCCTGTTTGGCCGGAAACTCATTCACAAACCGTTCCAGCTGCTCGGCGAACCGCTCGACTGAATCAAGTTCGACCGCCTCGCCGATGGCATACTGTTGAAGCACTTCGGGGTTCAATTCCGGGGACTGCAGCACCGGCTTGTAAAAGCCGATCGCCGTAAAGAGCATGGCGCCCCAATGGTAGCGGTAACGCTCAGCGGCATACGGCATCAGAATCACATCTGTGTCCAGCAGGGCCTGCTGCCATTCGCGCCCGATCAGGTTTTTGTGCCAGAATTTGACACCGGCGTGGCCGGCGTAGGCCTTGGCGAGGCGTTCAAAATCCGCTCCGTCCTCGGGCTTCGCCGTCGCCCCCTGCACCGTCAATTCAACCGGCGTAGTAAAGTTCGCTTGGATAAACGCATCCAAGAAAAATTCCAGGTTCTTTTCGCGCCGGTACTGGCCGAAAAACCCCAACCGCAGTGGCGAATGGACGGCAAAGCCTGGCGCCACGCCCAGATCGCGCGGCGTAAAGACAGGCGGGACCAGCAAGTGCAGGTTCGGCAGCTCAACGCCGGCGAAGTCATCGCGCAGCGTCAATATGACAAAGTGAAGATTGCGATACGGCCTGCAGGCCCTTGCCTCGCGCAAGAATTTCTCTTTTTCGCCGGGGTTGATGCCATGGACGATGAACAGCACTGGCACTGGCGAATTTTTTAATTTGCTTTTGCGCGCCGTGCGCAAATAGCGGTACGTTGAAGTCGGAATAACAATCGCCTCACACGCGCCCGCTTTCGCTTTTTCATAGGCGTCATTGAACCATTTTACGCGCCGCACCTCACGCTGCAGGGAACGCCACAGCTTTGTCAGGCCGCTCGCGCCGGCATAAGTAACCGCTTCGCCGCCCGCCAGGTAATCGACCGGCACGCCATAATCGATTTTGAACGGAAACCGCTCGGGAACAAAAAAGCGAACCTGATGGCCCTGAGCCCGCAATTCTTCAACAAGAATCCGGTCGAATTCCACCTCGTGCCCGGCCGGCATGAGAATGGACTCCAGTATTGCGATATTCATTGCTTATCGTTTCTCCTTCAGTTGCCGTTCAAGATCGACTAGCTTCACGTATTTGGCCAGCGTGTAAGCGAAGTGAAAACAGCACAGCACCAGTCCCAGCCAGCCATCCAAAAAGCCACGTTTTAAAAAATACGTCTGAACGAAAGCGACTTTTGCATGGACAAACGCGTCAAGCCAGCTCGATCGTTTGCCGCGCGCATGCGCCTCCTGCGCCCATAGCGTCGTATAGTTGTTGAACTTCAGAAAATAACGATGCCAGTCGCTATAGGTATAGTGCAGCAACGCCCCATGCAAAGGTGAGGTTATCCAGTCGCCTACCGGCCGTTCGTGCACCTGGCCTTCCCAAACCAAACCGAGGCGCGGGAATATGCGCACCACCCGATCCGGCCTCAACACGCCGTGGTTGACCGGCTGTCCAAAAGCAATGTTCCGGCGCTGGATGGCATAAGCCGACTTCCCCGGCTGCTGTGCTCGAATCTGTCTCAACTCATCCGCCAGCTCCGGCGTAACCCGCTCGTCTGCGTCCAGGTAAAACACCCAGTCGGCCGTCGTCTGCGTCAGTGCAAAGTTGCGCTGCGCCGCAAACCCATCCGTCATCGGGTGGTGCACGACGCGTGCCCCGGCCGACTGCGCCAGGTTCACGGTGTCGTCCGTGCTGCCCGAATCGATCACGATGATTTCGTCGGCCAAATCAGCTACGCTCCGGATGCAGTCAGTTATCTGGAGCGCTTCATTATAAGTTAGAATCAATACAGCCAGGGACATCATGCGCCTCCGTTATTTTTGCAGCCATTTGTCAGCCGCGCTCAGCACCTGTTCTACAGTAAGTTCTTTCATGCAGCGCAAATGCGGGCAAGTATGCTTCATTTGCAGGCCGCAGTCAGGGCAGGGCGGCTGTGCCGTCACCACCGTCGCGCGTTCGGTATAAGGTCCGTACAATTTCGGGCTGGATGGCCCGTACAGAGCGACGATTGGCACGCGCTGCGAAATCGCCACGTGCATCGGCCCGCTGTCGTTAGTGATAATCAGTGAACAGCGTCGCATCGCAGCCGCCAATTCCCCCAAGGAAAAAACGCCGGTCGCAATGATCGGCGAACTTTTCATTTGGCTCGTCGTGGCCTCAACAAGCTCCCTATCCATCGTCCCGCCAAAAAACACCGTCCGATAGCCGCGCTCTGCCAGCGTATCCGCCACTTTGGCAAAACGCTCGCTCGGCCAGCGCTTTGTCAGCACGGCGCTGCCAATATTGAAGCCGACAAGCGGCGCATCACCCAAATCATATTCCGCATAAAAGCGGCGCGCGGCCTCGTCGTGTTCCGGATCCGTCCACATTTCCAGCCCGTTGTGCGAGCAGTCGGAAACGCCGAGCTTCGCCAGCACCTCCACATACATGTCCGCCGCATGCTTGGTCCTATCCAACCGGAGCGGTTCGTCAAAAAAGGGCTGCAACAACCGGTGCACCGCACCCACTTTATACTCCGCGCCGCTGGCGGCGCACAAAAAAGAGCAACGCTCGTTGGGGTGCAGGCTGATCAACGCATCGAACCGGCGTGCTTTCAGCCCCTGTGCGTAACGCCACAGCGCCCCGAAAGAGTTGTCCCTGCCCTTTTTATCGAGGGTGATCACCTCGTCAATATTGCGGTTGTACTGCACCACTTCTTTGAGCTTTTCATCAACTAAGTAGGTGATCTTCGCCTGCGGCGCCGCTTTGCGCAAGACATGCAAAAACGGCGTCGTCAACACCAAATCGCCTAGGTGCATCAAAAAAGTGACGAGAATTGTGTCCGCCTGTTGGATCCGCTCTAACGCCCGCATCTTATTTCCGCCCATCATTCAAGTAGTCTAAACATGCATTGTATACTAACCCAGGTTCTATTGAGGCCATGCAGCGCACGTCTGTACAGTCCTTGCGGTTGCATGGTGCACATGGTTCCTTCGTGCGCAAAATAGTTGTTTTAGCACCATATGGCCCGGTGCGATGCGGATCCGTCGATCCGTACAGCGCCACCGTTGCCACGCCTAACGCCGCGGCTATATGCAAAGGGCCTGTATCGCCGCCGATAACAACGGCAGCGCCTGCTAAAACCACACTCAGTTCTGTGAGCGTCGTCTGACCGGCTAGGCTGATAATTTTATCCTGGGCGGCCTGAGCAATAATCGCTTGCCCTTTTGCCAAATCATTCTTATCGCCAACCAGCAAGACATCGATGCCCGATTCCGCTAACCGCTTGGCTAACGCGACGAAGTGAGCGGCCGGCCAATTCTTCTGCTCCCGGCTTGTTGACGGAACCAATACAGCGTACTTGCCCGCGACGCCCAACTCTTTCAGCCATTGCCTGACCCGCCCTTCCTCTGTAAAAGAAAGTACTGGGTATCTGGGCGTCTCGCCAATCCAGCCCAATGAGCGAATAACGTCTAAGTATCGCTGCACAACATGATCCTTGGCATGCGCGCCGCTAACAGACCGGCTGACCAGGCCACTGCCCTCGCGCATTTCCGAGTAGCCGATCCGCTCCGGGCATCCGGTCAACCAAGCGATCAGGGCGCTTTTTGCCAGGCCTTGCAGATCGATTACCAGGTCAAATTTGCGTTCGCTCAATTGCGCCTTTAATTCTCTGATATAAGCAATACGTTGTCCCAAGCTGCCATTGCGCAGACGCTTTTTTTCAAACGGCAGAACCTCATCCAACACCGGTGTGTTGCGCAATAAAACAGCATAGACCGGCTCGACGATCCAAGTGATGCGCGCCGCCGGAAACAGTTCCCGCAAGGCTTGTGCGCAGGGTAAAGCGTGCAGCACATCGCCTAGCGAGCTCGTTTTGACGATCAATATATTCCGATATTGTTTCAAGCGGATTCCACCTTATCCATTTTTTGTCCGCTTAGTTGCCGCTTGCAGGCGTGATATACTTCTTGAGGCGTGATTGCCGCCATCAAAAAACCGGCTTCTTCCGGAGCGCGCAAGACAACCGCTTGGGGACCATACGGGCCGGTCAAAGCGGGACGAGTCGGTCCATACAGAGACACGATTGGTATGCCGACCGCCACCGCAATATGAAGCGGTCCTGTATCGCCGCCAACAAACAACGCCGCATCGCTCAGCAGCGCTGCCAGTTCCTTCAACGTTGTCTTGCCTGTCAAATCGACGACGCCCGTCTCCGCTTGCTCCGCCAAAAAGCGCCCCTTTGCGGCGTCGCCGCTCGCGCCGACCACGACTATTGTCCAACCATCCTGCCGCAACATGCGGCTCAGCAAGGCAAAGTGCGATAACGGCCATTCTTTGTTGGCCTTGCTGGTTCCAGGCGCTACAACTATCCGCTTTGCTGACGGCGAGCAGTTGGCAAGAAGGTGTTTCACGCGCTGCTTTTCTCGTGTCAGGTCAGGCAGCGGAAATGTCGGATTCACCACGGAAGATCCTAAAAACCGAATCACATCCAAATACTGCTGAATCACATGGTCTTTCGTCCGCGCCCCGGAAACAGCTTTGCTGACAAGCCAGCTTCCCTCTCGCATAATGGCCCGGCCAAAACGCTCCCTGCACCCGGTCATCCAAACTACAAACGCACTTTTAAAGATTCCATGCAAATCGAGCACCAGGTCAAACTGGCGCATGCGCAGGTCTTTTTTCAGCGTGCGCAAATAGTTAATCCCATCAAATAAGCTTGCCGATCTCAAGTAATCAAGATCGATCTGAATCACTTCGTCAAGCACCGGGGAGCCAAGCAGCAAGCCGGCAAAATTTTTCTCGGCAATCCAGGTGATTCGCGCTGTCGGATACAGCTCCCGCAACGCGTGAGCGCACGGCATAACATGGATCACGTCCCCTAACGAGCTCAACCGAACGATCAAAATGTTGCGATACTGTTTCAAGCCGATTCCGCCTTTTTGATAACATTCCGAACAAAGGCCAAGAGACTGCCGCCTTCATACAGGTAGCCGTCGATGCCAGCCGCCTCGGCTGCCTGTACATCCGACACCTTGTCGCCGACCAGAAAAGACCGGCTGCGATCAACCGCATAGTCTGCTAACGCCTGTTCAATCATGCCCGGTCCCGGCTTTCGGCAGCGGCATTCTTTCGCATAAACGGCGACCTTGCCGTTGGGCAAATGGGGGCAGTAGTAAAATGCGTCAATTGCGGTATTATGCTGTTGCAGCAGCACCTGCATGTGGTCATGCAGCGCATGCATGTCCGGCTCTCCGTAATAACCGCGCGCGATGCCGCTCTGGTTGGTCACAACGATCACCAAATAGCCTTGTGACTTCAGCCAGGCGATGGCTTCGGGCGCTTCCGGCTGCCAATCAAAGTCCTCGCTTTTGTGCAGGTAGTTTTTTTCGACGTTCAGCACGCCGTCGCGGTCAAAGAATACCGCCGGCTTCACTTCAGATACCCGCCTGTCTTCGCCAGGATCGAGCAGTATTCCGCTACGGCCTGCGCGACCGGCGTAAACGGCTTGCCGTAGCCGACTGCCCGCAGGTTCGCAGCATCAGCCTGGGTGTAGCTTTGGTATTTGCCGCGCAAGTGGTCGGGGAAAGGAATGTATTCGATTTCGCCCTTGCCGTAGTGGGCGATGACGGCGGTGGCCACGTCGTTGAAGGTCTGGGCTTTGCCCGTGCCGCAGTTGAAAATGCCGCTTATCTCCGGGTGCTGCCAGAAGAACAGGTTCACGTCGACCACGTCGCGCACATAGACAAAGTCGCGCAATTGCCCGCCGTTGGCGTAACCGTCAATCCCTTCAAACAAACGGACCTTGCCTTGTTCCGCAACCTGATGGAAGAAATGGTAGGCCACCGACGCCATGCTGCCTTTGTGGTTTTCCTGCGGACCATAGACATTGAAATAGCGCAGGCCGACCACCTGGCTGGAAGCCTTGGGCAGCACCTGGCGCACATAGCGGTCAAAAAAAAGCTTGGAAAAAGCATACACGTTGAGTGCTTCTTCGCAGGCCGGTTCTTCTTTAAAGCCGTTTTTCCCGCCGCCATACGTGGATGCCGACGAGGCATACAGGAAGGGGATGCGGCGCCGCAGGCAAAAGTGCAGCAGCGTCTTGGAATATTCGTAGTTGTTCTTCATCATGTACAGGGCGTCCTGCTCGGTCGTGCTGGAGCAGGCCCCTTGGTGGAAGAACATTTCAATCGGTTCGCTGTCATACTTGCCGGCCTCAACCGCCGCCAAAAAGTCGCGCTTGTCGATATAGTCAAGGCATTTGAGGCCCAGGAGATTCTTGAATTTGGCCGCATTGGCCAGGTTGTCAACAATCAAAATATCTTCGCGCCCAAGTTGATTGAGCTGCCAAACCAGGTTGCTGCCGATAAAGCCGGCGCCGCCGGTAACGATAATCATAATTTACCCTCCTTCACCAGCTTCGCGATTTTCTCGACGATGCCGGTTGTCGAATAGCCTTCTTCAAAGGCGATGATCTCTACCCTGCCGGCGTTTTCACGTCCGACCACCTGCTCAGGCGCGTAGTCGCCCCCCTTGACCAAGACGTCAGGCCGCACCTGGCTGATTAATTCAGCGGGGGTGTCCTCGTCAAACAGCGTGACGGCATCAATGCAGGCCAGCGCCGCCATGACGCGCGCCCGATCCATCTCCGCCACAATCGGGCGCGTCTCGCCTTTTAGCCGTCTGACCGAAGCGTCCGTGTTCAATCCTAAAATAAGCCGGTCGCCCAGCGCCGCCGCCTTCTCCAAGTACGTGACGTGTCCGGTATGCAGGAGGTCAAAGCAGCCGTTGGTGAAAACAATTTTGTCGCCGGCGCTGCGCCACTGCTTGACCTTGTGCAAGAGCTCGCTGCGCGACAGCACCTTGTGCGAACGGTGGCCATCGCGCCGCTCGAGCGCCAGCATCAGTTCCTCATGCGAAATCGCGTAGGTTCCGGTGCGGGCCACAACAACCCCCGCCGCCAGATTGGCCAGGTGGGCCGCCGCCTCGACCGGCAAGCCGCCGGCCACGCCAGCCAGCAATACAGCCGCCACCGTATCGCCGGCGCCGGAGACGTCAAACACTTCCCGCGCATAGGTCGGCACATGCAGCACCGAGCCGTCTCCGACGATGGACAGGCCTTTTTCCGACCGTGTGACGACGACGGTGGCGATTTTGTACATGCGCCGCGCTTCCTCGGCCGCTTCCACTACTTGCGCATCGCCGTTAATGAGGTCAATGCCGACCGCCTCTCCCATCTCTTTAACGTTGGGCGTAATCAAATCGGCGCCTTCGTACTTGTCCCATTGCATGCCCTTGGGGTCAACCAAAATCGGCACCTGGTGCGCATGGCACTCGGCAATAACCCACTGGCAAAATGCCGGCGTACAGACGCCTTTGGCATAGTCGGACAGAATGACGCCGTCAAGATCGGTATCCAAAAGACCAGCAAACCAGGCGCGCAAGCCGGTTTCTTCCTCGGCCGACAGCATGCCCGGCTCTTCAAAGTCAAGTCTGACCATCTGTTGGCCAGCGCCGACGATGCGCAGCTTCGTCGTCGTCGGACGCTGCGCCGAAATAACCAGACCGCTCGCGTCAGCGCCCACTTCCTCCAGCAGGTTGATCAGCTCGTCCCGGTCGTTGTCCGGGCCGGTTATACCGCCCAAAAAAACCTGGCAGCCGAGACGCGCCAGGTTATGCGCCACGTTGGCCGCGCCGCCCAAGCGGTTTTTCGCCCGCTTCACCCGGTTGACCGGCACCGGCGCTTCCGGCGAAATCCGCCGCACCTCGCCGAAGTAATACCGGTCCAGCATCACGTCGCCAATCACCGCCAGGCGGAGCTTGGCCGTTCCTTCCTGCATCAGTTCCAATACGCGTTCATTATCCAGCCACATGCTCAGTCGCCTCGTCAATCCATTCGCACAGTATATGTCCGATTAAAATATGCATTTCCTGAATCCGCGCCGTTTTATCGGCCGGCACCGTAATCGTGCAGTCCGCCACCTCTTTCATTTTGCCGCCGGTCCGACCGGCGAAGGCGATCGTCGCCGCCCCCTGCTTTTGGGCCGCCGCAAAAGCAGCCAGCACGTTCGGGCTGTTGCCGGACGTCGACAAGCCGATGACCAAGTCGCCGGGGCGGGCAAGCGCCTGCACTTGGCGGGCGAAGACCGTGTCGAACCCATAGTCATTGCCAACGGCGGTCAAAATCGACGTATCCGTCGTCAACGCCACGGCCGGCAGACCATCCCGCTCGCGCACAAAGCGACCGACGAATTCCGCCGCCAGATGCTGGGCATCCGCCGCACTGCCGCCGTTGCCGCAGAAGAAAACCGTGCGGCCGCTTTTCACCGTCTGCGCGGTCATTTCCAGTGCCTGTTCAATCATTTTTGTGTCGGCCAACACTTGTTTGGCCACCTCGATATGTTCCTCTATCCGTTGTTTGATATTCATTCAAACAATGCCTCCATCGACATATAAAATTACCACCGCGTCAAATGGACTTGCGCGCTAATTTCCCCGCGCTTTGCCCGATATTCCAGCACAGCCTGCCAGCAGTGCAGATCGCGAATCCAGTAATAGTCCAGATCATACAAGCGATCATTTTCCAGGTCATAGCTGGTGACAACTTGGACCGTGTTTTTGCGATCCAACTTGACGCGCACGCCGGTTTCCAGATTTTTCGCCAAATCGACGGCGTCAAAGTCGAACAGTTGCTGGTTGTTTTGTGTGTAATGATAGCCCGTCCAGGCGTAAACCTTATCCTGCCACTGTTTGCCCAAGGTAATGTCGTAGTTCCAACTGCGCGCTGAACTATCGTTATAGCTTTCCGTCACCCACTTCATGCCTGTTCCCAGATATAGGTTCAGGCTCTTATCTTTCGACAAATGGATCGGATCGCGCCATAGGTTAACTTTATATTCCGTATGCCAGCTTGTCTTGTAGTCATCGGTCCATTGTCCGCGAAGGGCGTAAGCAGAATAGTTCAGCGGTTCCCCATCCAATTTATGCGGGAAGTAATCGATTCTTAGCTCCGGTTCTTTTGCAACCCAGTTACCGTCATCGTCCTTCGTGTCCCCCTCAACAGCACGCACCCTGAAATTCCGCTCGTCGCGCTCTGCGCCTACCATCGCTTTAAAGCCGCTCTGCGAGTAATAGGCCCAGTCGAGAAAAGCCGCACTCTTGTCGTCCAGCGGATAGGCCAAGTGTTGGGCTATATAGGCGCCGTCATCATTGTTGTAGCCAATCCGCGGGAAAGCGCTTTTATCTTCACCCGGCTTTATCGACTGCGTATAGCGTGCCTGCTGATAGATTAGCTTATCCCTGATCCAAAATTTAACATTATAGGCAACCATTTTATCATTCGGCCAGATTTCAACCCGGTCGGCGCTAATGTGGTAATCCGGCACCTTGGCCGGGCAGCGCGTTATGGTGCCCTCTTCAAGCACATACTTGTCTGGAAAAATACGAACAGTTTGCCCCTTGACCAATTGCGCCCCAATTTTCCCATGCGCCTCGTGAATTTCGCCTTTTTTGTCACCCCAGTTGTAATGGGTATTGTCCCCAACCAAGAGGGTGTTCGGTTCTTGGTACTCGGCTTCATCCGTAATCCACACGTCCATGGTTTTGCTATTGGCTTGCAACAGTGCCGTGCGTAATGTCTGCTTGTTTTGAATCATTCGCACGCTGCCGCGCGCTAAAATATCGCCGGTATCACTATTGAAAGACAAATGGTCGGCATAAACCGTAATTGGCGTCGGCGCCGCCGGGGCTTCTGTTTTTTTGGCTTCTTTGGCTAACGCCGGCGCGTTGCTTATTAAAGTACACAACGTTGCCAGCGCCATAGTTATACAGAGTTTTTGGGACTGCGGCGCGAGAAAAAATCTACTCATCACAAGACGCTCCTATGCACACAAATTCACCCATTATACGCCCCCTATTATAGCACAAAATCCGCCATTATGGCGGATTTTGTTGCTACGCAGTCATTCGGTTATTGGTTCACTAAACCATACATCTCAACGTCGTCCTTTACCTGCACAAAGAGCGTTGATCCTGCCGGCACAGTCAGCTCCTTGCCATGGACAAACGCACCGGTCACAGCGCCAACCGGTCCGAGTACAATCATCCCCGCGACAGTAGCGCCTGCAGCCTTAGCTTCCGACTTCGCCGCTTCTTTCGCCAGTTCGCCCTGGTAGGTGTTCACGCTTGTGCCATCCATGCCAAGGATGCGCTCGAATTCGACCTTGATTTTGGCGTCGCGGCCGAAGTTCTTCGCTTGGTCAACGTCCTGCACAATCCCATAGCCAACCGCGCCTTTCGGGATCACCAGCGCATTGCCTACATAGAGGTTATCAACCGCCTGTATGGTGACTTTATCGCCTGGGCGAGTCGTTTTACTGTCCAGCGCTTGCATCAGTTTAATTTTGATGAGCGTATCTTTCGCCACAGCGGCTTTTGCCGTTTGAATGGCGCCATTGCGGAAAGCCATCGCCATAAACGTGTTCAGCCGGCCGTCCAAGCCACCGTTGCCAGCCGCACCGTTCAACAGCTTCTCGACATTCTCCAGCCGCGTCTTAGCCGGCGTATCGGTCAGTTGCTGCGTAAATGTCCATTCTACCGCGTTCAGCCTTGTTACAAACGACGGTGCCGTTTCGGAACCATTGAGCAGATACGCATACAAACGATCGATCTTGACTAAAATCGGATCGGTAGTCGTATGCTCATTAATATCCATTTCCAGCTTGTCAGCTCGTTCTACAAGCGAGCCACTTTGAACCGTTCCATACAACAACGTTTCCATTGCATCCATCTTGCCGATCGCCGTCGTCGGCACGGCGGCAATGCCGACTGAAGCCACTGACAACAGCAAAGTCACGACTAATAATGCCGCCAAAACCTGTAATCGTTTCACAAGCGCCCTCCCCTCGCGATACCGGTGCAAATTGTGATTATATCTTTTTCAGCTCACCAACAAATTTGTTTATTGTTCTCTTGAACAGGTTGATCGCGCCTTTATCACCGACTACGGCATAATCCGCTCGCTCTTCCCGATCAGCGCTAAGGCTGACCGGCTGTTTCCAGGAATACACGCCCATAGCCCTGGCCTTCACCCGCGATTCCTCTACTGCCTCTTCACCCAGGATCGTGTTTTGCGTTATCTCCTCGACAAAAAACATAACCACCATGTCAACTCCGCTTTGCTTGCGAATTTCTTCCAGCAGTTGCTTGTCCGGCCCATTTTTTGCCGCTTCATAGTAGTTCAACTTCGTCAAAACCGGCAACAACACATCGTCCGAGATCATTTCGAACTCAGGATACCGAAACGCTTCAACCGTTTTTTCCAAAACAATCTGCGTCACTGCTGGATCATCATTGGCAACATTGACCACCGGCAAGACCGCCACCTTCGGCGCTGTTCCCCACATCGATTTAGGCAGTGCCGCCTCAGCAGGGTTCACGGCGACGAAGCCAAGAACAACCACTAATAAGGCGCACCATTGAAACCATTTCTTCGCAACATGCATGCTTTCATCCTCCTGTTATTTTACTACATGCGTACATTTTACCATAATGCGTCGTCAAAATCAGCCATGCCTAAGTAAAATAAAAAGAAAAACCCCGCAGCTGTTGCCGCGGGGTTACGCATTTTGCGATTAGAAGTACATTGCAACGTAGGTGTAAGCCATGGATTTGTCAACGCCGAGTTGGTTTTCGCCGTCAGCATAAGCAACGTGGAGTTGGACGTTTTTCAACATAGCGTAGTCGAAGCCGACTTCATAGCCTTTGATGCCGGAGTCGCCGAACGTGTCAAGGTCGAACGTGGTGTTCAAGCCAGCACCGGTCGGGATGTCATAGGCCGAAGCGTATGCGCCCCATGAACCTTTTTTCGCCAGGTTCATGCCTTTGTAGAACACTTTGCCGTAATAGCCGTCTTTGCCGGTGTCGTCAAAGTCTTCGGAAGAACCGATGTACTGAGCCAAAGCTGCCCAGTTTTTGTCGAACTTGTAGGAAACGCCTGCTTCGTACACATCGTTGTTCGCAGAGGCATCAGCAGTTTTTTCGACATAGTAGTAGCCTGCTTTGGCAGCCCATTTCTTGCTGTTGCCAAAGTTATAGGCCAATTCAGCGCCGTATGCGTCGGTTTTGTCAGCGTCATAGCCGCCTTTAGTATTAACAGCCATACGGCCAGCAAAAACGTTGACTTTCAGGTCTTTGCCGAAGCCGACGAGCAAGCCATCCATATCGTCATCGAACGCGGCGCCCCAAACCGGTTTGTAATCGAAGCGACCAGCTTTGATAGCTACGTCGCCAACTTTGCCGTCAGCATAGGCGCGAGCCATGAACACATCAGTGTCGGCGGTGCCGTTGTCCTTCAAGTCTTGGATGTCCTCGATCATGTTGACGAATTTCCAGTCGTCATTGACCGTCGAAGTCAGCCACAGGCGGGTACGCAGTTGCGCGTTGCTGCTGTTGTTGTCGCTGGAATCAGCATCAAAATCTTGATAACGCATACGCGCTTGACCAGTGATTTTCACATTGTCGGTTTTCTTTTCGAGCGCCGACACGCGAACGCCGAGGTTGTTCAATTCTGCGCTGTATTCAGCAGCCAGTTTTTCGATCATGGCTTTTTGAGCAGCGTCAGCTTTGTCGGAGCGAGCCATAGCCTTCGCGACCATTTGCGCCATTTCGTAACGGGTGATGGAGTTGTTGCCGCGGAAGGTGCCGTCGCCGTAACCTTCGATGATGCCCGCTTGCGCCAATTTGGAGACGGAAGCGTAGGACCAGTGGTTAGCCGGTACGTCGGTGAAGGGGTTTGCTGCCATAGCGGTGCCGGCAACGCCGAGCACGGTAGCCATAGCCAATGCGATAGCTGTCTTTTTCATGTTTGTTTCCTCCTTAAGATTTTGTTTTTTATAGACAACGAAATCCTAAGGCAGGGGCAAATGACTGAGTGTCCACGTTTCCTCAAGCTTTGCCGTCCGCCGCTCGGTTTTCGCTTCTACCAAAAGAACCTTACGATGATATGTATTCGCGGCCGAAGAAAAATCTCCTGCCGTCGTGGTTAACTTTTTTTCAGCCAGCGTCGCGCCATCACCACGGCCGCCCAATCATCGACGGGCTCCGGCGGCACCAACAGGCTTACAGGTAGCCACTTGCGCCAGCCGCGGGGCGGATTGGCTTCCCAATAAAGCGCCCGGGCCTGTTCGGTCGTTGACGCCTCATCGATTGTGATCATATCACAGTTGTTTGATTTTTGCAACAATTTTTCTATTCTTTCCCTGACCGGTGCACTGCCAGTACCGTCGCCAACCAGGCAGCCGGCAAATTCATGCTTAACCAGCAGGTCCGACACGGCCGCTTCCAATGCATTCGTGTCGCAGCGCTGCCGCTCAACGACCGCGCCGTCATCCCGCAATACCGCCAGCCCGCACTTTTCCCGTCCGGGATCAATCGCCAAGTAGTGTTTCATCCTCCGCCTCACTCCGCCGCCGAGACGCGGAGCGCGACTTCCAGCGGGCCAATGGTATAGATGTCATACTTCGCGGTGATGGTCAGCTTTACCGGCCCTTTTTCCCGCTCCGCCGCCTGCACGGCTTCCACCACATCGACCGCGCGCACGGAGCCGACCGTTCCCGCCAAGGGATCGGCCAACACGCCGTCTTTTACGGCGCGTTCATTCACCTTGGCCAAAAAGAGCATGATCGTCCCTTCGCTGCGTTTGTCCGCCCCGGCTTCCAGCCGTTCCTCATGCAGCACCGTGCCCTTTTTATAAACCAATCGGTTCGGGTACAGCTGCAGCTCGCTGATAACCGGCTCGCCGTAGACGATGTTGCCTGACGCAACCACGCGCACGACCTGGTCGGTCTTGGCGGCCGCCAGGGCCGCCGCCGCCTGGTCGTAGTCGCGCTGCGCAACCCACAGCACCATAAGTTCCTTGTTCTCGACCTTGAGCCGGTTGATGATATTGTCATTCGCCGCCAACAGAAAGCTGTTCAAAATCCGCTTGGACTCCGCCAGCGTTTTGCCGCCCGGCAAGACGTTATGGGCCACGACTTCGCCGGCGCGGTAGATGACCTGCCCTTCGCGCACGGTGACCAGGCCTTTGCGCAACTGCTCGGCGGTTTCTTCCAACCGTTTCAGGTCAGCTTCCAGCTCTTTTTTATTCGCCTCCAGCTTCGTTACGGCCGCTTCCGCGTGGCCAAGCTTCGCCTGAGCCTCTTCATAGCGTTGCGAAGCATCGGCCAGTTCGAGGCTGATGCGGTCGCGCTCCGCCATGACCGTCTCCAGTTCGTCTGCCACATCAGCCAGCCGCTGGCGTGTCTCGGCAATGCTGTTGTCGAGCAGGGCCACTTCTTGCGCCTTGTTTTTCAGCGCGTCGCGCGCCTGGTCAAGCTCCCGGCTTTTGACCTGCGTGTCTTGCGCCAAGGAGGCGAGCTCCACCTTTAACTTTTCCATACCGAACAGCGCCGTGCGCACGTCCTTTGACGCAGCGGCCATCACGCCCAGCGTCACGGTTACGATCAGAATCCCGCTTATCACCGTAAACAGAATCGACGTATGCTTGGGCCGCATGCCGAATACGCTGATTCGTTTTTTGCCGACCTTGGTGCCGAGCCGGTCGCCGATAAAAGCGATCGCTCCGCCCATCAGGGCCAATATCAGAATCAACGTTAATCCATACATGCCATTCCCTCCTGGTTATCATCACATCACTACGTCCTGGCGTTAAGCCGCTTTGGAACGAATCAGCCACCAACCGGCAGCTGTGCCAATTATATTCGGCATCCAAGCCGCCAGCATCGGTGGTATCGTACCGCCTTGGCCGAGCGTCGTTCCCACCGTCATAATCGCGTAATAAATAAAGATTACAATAATGCTGAGTCCAAACCCGATCGAAGAGCTCGCCCGCTGCGGCTGAAGCCCCAAGGGCGTACCGATTAAAGCAAAGACAAAGCAGGCCATGGGAATGGCCACTCGCTGATGCAGTTCCACCTGATAATTCTTCGATGACACCGACTGCCTATCCAGAACGGCAATGTGCTGTTTCAGCTCGCGAATCGTCATTTCCTCTTCTTTTTTCTGCTCCCTGCCAATATCCTTGGGGGAGGATTGGATCGGCAACACTTGCTTGTCAAACTGGAGTGTCCGGGTTTCCCCTTCCGCTCCGGATAAGTCGTAAATCAAGCCATTTTTTAACACCCAGGCATTTTGGCTCCAAATGCCTTCCTCGGCATGCTGTACGCGAATCAGCCTGTCTTTTTCAAACTCTTCCACCGTCACCCCGATCATGCGCCCGTCTTCCTCGTCAAACCGGCGCGCATAAGTCAGGCGTTCGATGTTACCATCCTTGACGTCCTTGATGATAATATGCTCCTGCGCCCGCGGCTTGGTGTTGCGCTCAATTTCATAATGTACGACCCTGTAGTAGGCGGTCGACGCCGCCGGCACAACCTTCTCATTAAACACCACGGCAAAAATGCTCACGGCCAAAGCCATGGCAAAAACAGGTGCCGCAAGACGATAAAAGCTTAGGCCACCCGATTTCATCGCCGTAATCTCGCTATTGGCCGACATCCGGTTAAACGCCATCAGCGCCGCCAGCAGCATGGCCATCGGGAAGGTCAGACTGATGATTTTAGGCAAGCTATAAATAAAAAGCCTTGTAACCGCGGAAGTCGAAGCACCATATTTTGTCACGTATTGGGCAATGCGGACCAATGTGCTTGTGCCGATAAACACGCTGGAAAACGCGCAGACGCCGAAGACAAAGGGTCCGATCAGTTCTTTTAAAATATACCGGTCTAAAATGCGCATCGCGGTCTCCTTACAAGCTAAAGTTTTCGCCCAAGTAGAACCGGCGCGCCAGTTCATTCTCGGCTATGGTTTCGCTATCGCCGGACAACAGAATTTCCCCATTGTTCAAAATATAGGCCGTGTCAACAATGGATAGTGTTTCCCGTACATTATGGTCTGTAATCAATACCCCGATGCCCCGCTTCTTGGCCAGATAGGCAATCATGTTTTGAATGTCGGCCACGGCGATAGGGTCAATGCCGGCAAACGGTTCATCAAGCAGAATAAAGGCCGGCTCCGTCGCCAAAGCGCGGGCGATTTCCACCCGGCGCCGCTCGCCGCCCGACAGTTCCGATCCCTTGCGATTGCGCACATGGTTAATATGGAATTCCGCCAGCAGTTCTTCCATTTTGGCCTGCCGGGCAGCCCTGTCAAGCGATGTTGTTTCCAATATCGCCAATAAGTTTTCCTCTACGGTCAGCTTGCGGAAAATCGACGCTTCCTGCGGCAAATAGCCAATGCCAAGCCGCGCCCGAAGGTGCATCGGCAAGGCAGTAATATCTTTGCCGTCTAAAAACACCTGCCCTTCATCCGGCGTTTCCAGGCCAACGATCATATAGAAGGTTGTCGTCTTGCCGGCGCCATTGGGACCAAGCAAGCCCACAACGCGTCCAGTGTCGACGCGCACGCTGACGCCATTGACGACTTTCCTGCCTTTGAAGCTTTTGACCAGCATTTTTGTCTCGATCTGCATTATCGATCCTCTTTTTTCGTTGCCGGTTTCGGCGTAATCACTAACTTTGCATTGCCATCAGCCACGCTGGTGCGATCATCCAAGGACATGATCAACTGGTTGCCTGTCAGCACATTGCCGTCTTGCACCGCCCGGGCATTGCCGACGAGCACCACTTCCGCCCGCTTGTCAGCAGTTGCGCCCTGGTAATCCGCCCGATCCGACGTCGCTTCCAGTTTGCGGCTATCGCTCTTGATGTAAACATTCCCTGTCGCCGCTGCCCGGCTTTCCTTTAGGAATGACTCGATCACATCCGCCAACAGCAGGCCTTCGGCTGAGTCAAGCCGTGCCCGTCCGCCGCTGGTAATGGCCCGCTCCTCAGCACTAAAGTAGCTGATGGACGGCGCTGCCAGGCGGTCTTGCCCGCGCGTGAGCACTGCATTGCCGGTTGCGATCATATTGTCGCCCTTGTTTTTAATGATTAAACGCGGGGCGGTCAAACCCACTTCACCGCGGTTAGCGACAACGTTGCCGCTGATTTCACCATCACCACTTTTCATGTTGTAAACGGCCTTATCGCCGCTGACAGTGGCATCCGGTCGGCTGATCACCGCTCTTCCCGTAATGACGGCCTCACCAGTCTTGCTGTCGTACGTCACAACATCCCCCTTGACAGTGACAGGCTCCTGCGCGGCCAAAGCCTGCAGGCTGCCAGCCACTAGCAACAGAGCCGCCAAGAAAATAAAACGCTTCTTCATGGTCATCTACCTCCCCTAACGATCACAGCATTACCGGATAAACGTATTTTCTCCAATGCGCGGTCGGTTTGCATTTCATCCGCCGTTGCCACAATATCGGGTTTTTCCAGCCGCGCCTTGCCCTTGACCATTATTAGCTCTTCCTTTTGCTGCCAGGACGCGGCATCGGCCGTTAGCTTCGCACCATCCGTAGAGGAGGCGACCACATCGCCAACTAGTTGCAGGTTTTTTGTTTTGCTGTCAAACTGGCCGTTTTTCGCGACAACATTTAATTTTGTACCATCTTCGCGGTGAAAAACAGCCCGCACATCAAGCAGTACAACCTGTCCGGTTGTCTTTTCTACAGAAATGTTCGTCGCTTCCATTTCCCACAGAACTTTACCATTCTTTTTTTCTACCAGCCGGTTCCCTTCAAATAGGGCGGCAGGGCCGGTGACTTCAACAGGCTTCGGTTCTTGCATAGGCGGTTCGGGACGGACAAAATAATAGACGCCACCCGCCAGCAACAACAACAAGGCCAAGGCTGCCAACCCAGCTTTAGGCGTTATTTTCATGGTACGGCCCCCCCTTTTGTCTCGGGCGCCGGTGTCGACCAGCGCTTTTGGAACCAAAGCCAGTTGTCCGGATAGCGCCGGATCATGTCCTCCACCGTTCTTGTCATGCGCTCCGTCAGGCGGTAGATATCGCCGTCCTGGTCGCCTGTATCCTCATAGTAAAAAGGCGGCAGCAGATGCACCTGATGGCCGCCTTCAGCTTTCCTGGTAATAAAAGCCGGCACGACGGGAGCCTTGAACTTGCGGGCAAAAAAAGCCGGGCCCATCGGCGTAGAGGCCATTTTTCCCAAAAAGGGCATGAACAGCCCGTCTTTTCCGGCATCCTGGTCGGCCACGAAGCCGAGGATCTTGCCGGCTTTCAGCGCCCGCGCGGCACCGACCATTTCCGAGGTGCCGCGCGCAAAAATTTCAATGCCGGCCGCTTCCCGGTATTCGTTCAAAATGCGGGTGTGCTGGTCATTGGGCTGTCGTTTGATGACGCTGGTCAAGGGATAGCCGTTCATCGCCAGCGAAGCGCCGAGCCATTCCCAATTGCTCATATGCGCGGTCAGCAGCACCACGCCATGTCCTTCCCGGACTGCGTCCCACAAGTACTCGGGATGGTCGATCGTAACGAGTTCGTTCATTTTTTCTTTTGTCAGGCTGGGCGTGTACAGCACTTCAAGAAAGGTTTGCCCAATTTTGACGCACATGGAGCGCGCAATGCGCTCCGCCGATTCGGGATCGACTTCGAGCCGTTCTCGAATCGCCGCTTCAGCGCGCAGTCGCTGTTTTTTGGCGGCATAGTAATAAATATGCCCCAAGCCGCACCCTAGCGCAAGCAGCAGCCGATACGGCAAAAGACATATAATGCGGCTCAATAGTTTCAAAAAATGGTATTGCCACATTACTGTTGATCTCCTTGTCCTTGTTCAAGATACCCGGCAATAATCGCTTCCCATTTTCCCTGCGCCTTTAAAATCAGTTCAGCGACTTCACGCACGGCACCGTGGCCACCGGGAGAGGCAGTAATAAAATGAACGCGCGACTTCAGATCTTCGACGGCATCCGCCACAGCGCAGGCCAGTCCCACCTGGCACAGAGCCGGCAGGTCGATCAGATCATCGCCAATATAAGCAATCTCGTCCGCCGTCAATTGGAAACGTTCCATTAGTTCGACAATGGCCGCCCCTTTATCCTGCTGTCCTTGGCAGACGGCGTCAAGCTTCAGTTCTTCCGCCCGCATGCGCACCATATCGCTGAAGCGTCCGGTGACAAGGGCGCAGGCAATTCCCATGCGACGCAAGAGCGAGATGCCCATACCGTCGCGCACGTGGAAATGCTTGAAGGCGTCGCCCTCGCGGCCGAAGACAAGCGCGCCGTCGGTGAGAACGCCGTCCACGTCAAGCGCCAGAAGACGAATCCGTTGGGCGCGTTGAGTTATATCTATCATTATACCACTCCTTGCCGCACAAGGTCAGTCATATGCACCATGCCGATCGCGCGGCCCGCCTCATCCACAACTGGCAACACCGTAATCGGACGCGGCTGGTTTTTCTCCATCAAATGCAACGCTTCGGCCGCCAGCCGGCCGCTGGTAATGGTCTTGGGCTTGGGCGTCATCAATTCTTGCACCGGACGCTCCAAAAAGGCCAGACCTTGCCCAAGGCCGCGGCGGATGTCGCCATCCGTCAGAATGCCGATCAGGCGGCCGGCCTCATCAACGACCGTTGCCGCGCCGAGGCCTTTGGCGGTTATGACAAACAACGCATCCTTCACAGCCATGTCGGCCGTCACCACCGGGTTGTCCTCACCTTGGTGCATCACGTCAGCCACAGTCAAAAGCAGCTTACGCCCCAGCGAACCGCCGGGGTGGAAAACGGCAAACTCTTCCGGCGTAAAATGGCGCGCCGACAAGAGCGCCAGCGCCAGGGCATCGCCGTAGGCCAGCAGGGCCGTCGTGCTCGCCGTCGGCGCCAGCCCGAGCGGGCAGGCTTCCTTGGCGACGCCGACATCCAAGAAGAGGTCGGCGTTCTTCGCCAAGGTCGACTGCGGCGCGCCGGACAGCGCGATGACCGCCGCCCCGATCCGGCGCAAGGACGGCAAAATGCCCAGCACTTCCGCCGTCTCGCCGCTGTTGGACAGGGCCAGCACCACGTCATGGCTCGTCACCATGCCCAGGTCGCCGTGGATGCCTTCGGCCGGGTGCAGGAAAAAGGACGGCGTGCCCGTACTCGCCAAAGTCGCCGAAATTTTACGGCCGATAATGCCTGATTTCCCCATGCCGGTTATAACAATGCGACCTTCACAGGCTTTCATCATTTCAACGGCCTTTGTAAAATCGCCGTTCAAGCGTTCCGCCAAGGCCAAAATGGCCTCCGCCTCAATTTTCAGCACTTCTTTTGCTTCTTTGAGCACAACCGCTTCCTCCTTAACGCCGGCGCACCAGCGCGTCAATAGTCAAGACGTCTTTCAAGAGGGTTTCCAGGTCATCCAGCTTCACCATGTTCGGGCCGTCCGACAAGGCTTCGGCCGGGTTGTCATGCACTTCCAAAAACAGGGCATCGATGCCGACTGCCGCCGCCGCCCGGGCCATGTGCGGCACGAACTCACTATTTCCGCCGGAAGTCGTCCCTTGTCCGCCGGGAATCTGCACGCTGTGGGTCGCATCCATGACCACCGGGTAGCCGAAGGATCGCATGATCGCCAGCGACCGCATGTCCGTCACCAGGTTGTTGTAGCCAAAGCTCGCGCCGCGCTCAGTGAGCATGATTTTTTCGTTGCCCGTTTCCAGCAGCTTGTTGATGACGTTTTTCATATCCCAAGGGGCCAAAAACTGGCCTTTTTTCACGTTGACGACTTTGCCCGTCTGCCCGGCGCTGTTCAACAGATCCGTCTGCCGGCACAGGAAGGCCGGAATCTGCAGCACGTCGAGCACTTCGGCCGCCGGCGCAGTTTGAATCGTCTCATGCACGTCGCTCAATACGGGAACGCGCAGCTCGTTTTTGATTTTTTGCAGGATCGCCAACCCTTCCGTCAGACCGGGGCCGCGGAAGGAATGGAACGAGGAACGGTTGGCCTTATCGTAGGAAGCCTTGAAAATATAAGGGATGCCCAAACGGTCCGTAATCTCCTTGACGGCCTTGCCGATCGCCAGGGTCCGTTCATACCCCTCAATCACACACGGCCCGGCAATCAGGACGAGCGGCTCTTTGCCGCCAATTTGGTAGTCGCCTACGGCTACTGTTTTCATCGGTTGGTCTCCCCTTTCTTTTTGAACAATCGATTAACCCGCTCTAAATCTTCCGGCGTGTCAACGCCGATGCTGACAAAATCCGTGTTCAACACCTTGATCCGGTAGCCGTGCTCTAAGGCGCGCAGCTGCTCAAGGCTCTCCACTTTTTCCAGCGGCGTCGGCGCCAATTCGGCAAAGGCCAGCAAAAAGTCCCGCCGGTAGGCGTAAATGCCGATATGCTGCCAAACCGGAACGTCCGGGTCCGCCTGCCGGGGATATGGGATCCGCGAGCGGGAAAAATACAGCGCAAAGCCGGACAGGTCCGTTACCACCTTGACCGCGCTGGGTTTGTCGTAATCTTCGCTGTGCATGGGCGTCGCCAACGTTGCCATGGCAACGGACGGGTCGTCCAAAAGCGCTTGGGCCAGCCGGTCAATGACCGACGGCTCGATCAAGGGCTCATCCCCCTGTACGTTGACGATGATCTCGGCCTCCGGGTGACGCTTGGCCACTTCCGCCAGGCGATCCGTACCGCTGGGATGGTCGGCGGCGGTCATGACGGCTTCGCCGCCAAACGCCGCGACGGCGTCGCGGACAAGCTCATGGTCAGTTGCAATCAGCACTTTTTCGGGCAGGGCTGCTTGGCAGGCGCGTTCGTAAACGCGCTGGATCATCGGCTTGCCGGCGATGTCGGCCAGCGGCTTGCCGGGCAGACGCGTAGAAGAGTAACGGGCTGGAATGACGCATAAGACCCTCATTTTCGTTCTCCTTTTTCAATCGCCTCAAGGATTCGTTGGCGCAAGGCCTCCGCACCGTTGGTGATTTTTATTTCCATGCCGAGCACGTACAGCGGCTTATCACGGTCGGAATAAATAAATTCAGACGGGATTTTGACGGCGTCCTTCTCCGTCGTCACCAGCGCGTGGGCGTTCTTGGCAACCGCCCGCTCAGTCACGGACTGCATCTCCAAGACGCCGTAATCATGGTGGTCCGGGTAGCGAACGGAATCGACAATACGCAGGCCTTTATCGGACAACGTCTGTTCGAAAGAGGAAGGATTGCCGATCGCCGAAAAGGCAACTACGTCCCGCCCCTGCAATTCCGTCAGCGGCAGGTTCTTTTCCTTAAGACCCTTGTACCAGTCGGCGATTTCGACAAAGTAGCAGGGGTTATGGATGCTCTCGGCCACGAGCGCGGTCGGATTGTGCTGTTTAAGAACGTTCTCCAGGTGTTCGCGCGCCGCTTCCGAAGCCTGGTCGGTCTTGGTCAACAAGAAGACGTCAGCCCGGTCTAGGTGCTCTAGCGGTTCCCGCAACGTGCCGCGCGGCAGCAGGTGGTTGTTGCCGAAAACATTCAGGCTGTCGATCAAAACAATATCCAGATCGCGGGCCAGTTGCCAATGCTGATAGCCGTCATCCAAAACGATGACTTCCGCGCCTAAATTTTCTACGGCATAGCGTCCGCTGATCGAGCGGTCCTTGCCAATCACAACCGGGATGCCTGGGAGCGTCTTGGCCATCAAATACGCCTCGTCACCCGCCTCGTAGGCCGTCATATAAATCTTGCGGCCGTCGGAAACCAGCCCCACGGCTTTTTTCCAATGGGCGCGGTAGCCGCGGTTCAAGATGACCACCTTGTAGCCCATTTCGCGGATCATCGGCGCCATCATTTGCGCCGTCGGGGTTTTGCCGGTGCCGCCGACCGTTATGTTGCCCAAGCTAATTACCGTCGCCGGCAGGCGGTGCTGCGTCAACAGACCCCGGCGGTAAAGCGCCAGTTTGACGCGGACGCCCCAGCCGTATAAGACCGAACTGGCCCTGAGCAGGCCCAGCACCAAAACATCAAAAGGCCCGCCTGTTTCGTCATGGATCAGGCGGAATAAGTATTGCCGCACCGCTTCATTGCGGGCGCAAGGATTATCCGGTATAAGGCCGGCATCCGCCTCAAGCACCTCGCGCAAATGCACAATGCTGCGCTCAGCGGCGCCGCGGTTGTCTAAAATGACCTGAAGGGCGGCCTGTCCCATCTTCAGGCGCAAGTCTTTATCCTGCAGCACCCTGTCCATCGCTGACTGGATTTCCGCCTCATTTTGCACCGTCAGGCAGGCACCGCAGTTCGTCAGCAATTGGTACGAGTCCTTGAAATTGAACATATGCGGTCCGACTAAAATCGGCTTGCCGTGCGCCGCCGGTTCAAGGACGTTATGCCCGCCATGCGCGATCAGGCTGCCGCCAATGAAAACGAGATCGCCCAACGCATAGACGCGCCCCAGTTCGCCGATTGTGTCCAGCAACATGACTGGCGCATTAGACGACGCGTCCGTTTCCTTTATCTGAGAACGGCGGGCCGTTTCAAAGCCATATTTTTTTGCCAAAGCAGCCAATTCATCAGCCCGCTGCACCTTGCGCGGCGCCAAGATGAGGCGCGCGCCTGGATAGCGTTCACGCAAGCCGGCAAAGGCGGTTAACAGCGGTTCCTCCTCGCCCGGATGCGTGCTGCCGGCCACAATGACCGGCCAGTCGCCGCCCAAGCCCATCTCCTGGCGGTAGCGCGCCTTGTCTGCCTCTGTCACCTCAGCATAAGTCTGATCGAATTTCGTATTGCCAGTCACCACGACCAGCTTGGGGTCGGCGCCCAAACGAATGATGTATTCCGCATCAAGGGCGGACTGCATGCAAAAGCGCCGAACGCTGCGCAGCATATCGTGCAGGATCGTAAACAGATACCGGTAGCGCTTTACGCTTTTGTCGCTGATGCGTCCGTTCACCATCATGACCGGGATGCCGGCCTTGGCCACAGCTTGCAAAAAATTAGGCCATAATTCTGTTTCAACCGGCAAAAACGCGCGCGGTTGGATGCGCGCCAGCACTTTGGCCACGACCCAGGGCAAATCTAGGGGGAAATAAATAATCGCGTCGGCTTCCGGCATCACGCGCTTGGCCATTTCGTAGCCGGCGGTCGTGACGGCCGACACCAAGATCGGGCGCTCCGGCCACTCGGCTCGCATCTCTTTGACGATCGGGCTGGCGGCCACGATTTCGCCCACCGAAGCGCCGTGTATCCAGATGCAGCCCGTGCCGGCCACTTTTTTAATATCTTCCGCTGACAAATTGCCGAAGCTTTCACGCAGACGGCGGTCAAACCCCGGCACAGTCGCCATACGGTATAGAAAGACTGGCAGCATGCCAAGTACGGCAAGCACAGCCAACAAGTTATAGAGTACGTACATGCCTCATCCTCATTTCGCCGCTTGATCGCGGAATTGCAAGTGATACAGCTGCGCATACAAGCCGCCTTTTGCCAACAACGCTTCATGCGTTCCCTGCTCGACCAACTCGCCTTGCTCCAACACCAAAATACAGTCAGCCGCCTGAATCGTCGACAGGCGGTGCGCAATAACAAACGATGTGCGCCCTTGCATCAGCCGGTCCAGGGCCTCCTGCACGATTTTTTCACTTTCCGTATCCAAAGCCGAAGTCGCTTCGTCCAAAATCAAAATGCGCGGGTTTTTCAATATTGCCCGGGCAATAGCGATGCGTTGGCGCTGCCCGCCGGACAAATTCGCGCCCCGGTCGCCAATCTGGGTTTGGTAGCCGTTCGGCAGGTTTTCAATAAAGCTGTGGGCATTGGCCGCTTGGGCCGCAGCCTGCACCTCATTAGGCGTTGCATCCAACCGCCCATATAAAATGTTATCATACACGGTCCCGTTAAAAAGCATTGTTTCCTGCGGGACGATGCCGATTTGCTCGCGCAGCGAGGCAAGGGTCACGTCCCGGATATCCAGTCCGTCGATTGAAACCGCGCCGCCGGTCACATCATAAAACCGCGGCAGCAGATTGGCTATCGTCGACTTGCCGGCGCCGCTCGGCCCGACAATGGCGATCATCTGCCCCGGTTCAGCCGTCAAGGATAAATCCTTCAGCACCGCTTCGCCGTGATTATAAGCAAAAGAAACATGGTCAAAGACAACTTTGCCGCTGATTGGCGGCAGGACCGCCGCACCGGATTTTTCCTTCACATCCGGCGCCAAGTCAAGAATGTCAAACACGCGCTGCGCAGCCGCCAAAGCGCGCTGGATATTGGCATACACGCGGCTCAAACGCTTGAGCGGATTGGAAAGGTTGACCGCATAAACCAAGAAGGCGATCAGCGAACCAGCCGTTAGCGAACCCTTGATCACTTCGCGCCCGCCATACCAAATGATCGCCGTCACACCAAGTGCGGCGACGAATTCTATAGCCGGGGTCAAAATCGCTGACAGCTGGGCGTTCTTCATCGTCGCCCGGAAATTTTTGTAGTTTTGCTGTTCAAAGCGCTCCGCTTCATACTCTTCACGCACAAACGATTTGACGACCCGCGCCGAAGACACTGTCTCCTGCAGCACGGAGGTAATGTCGGCCGAGCTTTCCTGGATGCGATGCGCCGATTGGCGGATTTTGCCGCCGAAAAATTTGACCAGTTTCAGCACAATGGGCGAAGTGGCAAACGTAAACAAGGTCAGCTGCCAGTGCAAATAGACCATCGCCGCAACCGAACCGATCAAAATAACGCTCTCCGTAACCATTTCGATGACGTTTTCAATCAGCGCGCTCTGCAGGGCGCCGACGTCATTGGTCACGTAGCTCATGATCGTGCCTGTCTTGCGCTTGTCATAAAAGGACAAGCTGAGGCGCTGGAGCTGGCGGTACATTGCCGAGCGGATGTCGATGACTACCCGCTGGCCGACATAGGACATCAGGTAGTTTTGACCGTAGAAAAAGACGCCGCGGGCAAAGAAAATGACGACGATGCCGGCGGCAATCATATTAAGCAAAAAGGCATCCTTGTTCGCCAGCACATTGTCAATTACATCGCGCATGATCCAAGGGACGTATAAATTGCCGGCCGCTGCCAGCATTGTGCAAAAAATTGCCACGCCGAGACGGGGAAGATACGGCTTTAGGTAGCGTAGCAAGCGCAAATACATATCCAAGTTGTTTACCCCTCACTTTTTCTGCGCCAATTGAATCGCAAGTCCGGCGACGCGCCCGACGGCGCCGGGCTCGCCCAGCCGCTTGCGAACCAGCTGCAAGTCTGCCAGCACTTGCTCGTGCCGCACTTTATCCAAAAAGACCGCCGCTTCAGCGGCCAAGTTCTCCGGCGTCACCTGCTCCTGCAGCAATTCCGGAAAAATACGTTTGTCCGCCACGATATTTGGCAGACCGATGTGGGCAATCCTCAAAACGCGCCGCGCAATCCAGGCGGTCAGAGGCGAGGTGCGATAAACGATCACCGTCGGCAGGCCGCACAAAGCGGCTTCCAAGGTGACGGTCCCGCTGGTAGCGATGGCCGCATCCGCCAGGCGCATCAAGTCATAGACAGCGCTGCCGGAGGCCTGGACCAGCCGGGTTTCCGGCAAAATCCGCTTGATTGACGGTTCTAGCTCGTCTGTGGCAATAGTGGACGCCTGCAAGAGCAGCACCACCAACTCCGTCCGCTTCGCCTTGAGCAAGGCAGCCGCTTCCAGCATCGGCTCCAACTGCCGGACGATTTCCTGCTTGCGACTGCCCGGCAGCAGCAATAAAACCGGCGCCGCCGCCGCAATCCCCATTTCCTGCCGCAGCACGGCAATCGGCTTATCAGTTGGCTTAACAACGTCTAATAGCGGATGCCCCACGAAAACCGTGTCCGCACCCGCTTCCCGGTAAATGTCATATTCAAACGGAAAAATAGCCGCCACCTGATCCACAATGGCAGCCGTCTTTTTCGCCCGCCCCGGACGCCAAGCCCAGGCCGCCGGGCTGATAAAGGACAACACCGGAATCCCCAGTTTTTTTGCCTCTTTCGCCAGGCGCTGATTAAAGCCGGGGTAATCAATCACAACCAGCGCATCCGGCCGTTCCGCCGCCATCGCCGCCGTTATCTCCGCCTTGAGGCGAAAAAGCGCCGGCAGGTGCGTCACGATCTCCCAAATGCCCATTACGCTGTGTTCGCGAATATGCCAGCGCACATCGACGCCGGCCGCCAGCATGGCGTCGCCGCCCATGCCAACCAGTTCAATGGCGGGATCTTGCCGGAGCAGTTCCGCGGCCAACGCGGCGCCGTGCAGGTCGCCCGAAGCCTCGCCCGCCGTAATCCAAATCTTCATTTGCTTCCCCGCCCTTCAAGCGCGGGACAAAATGGCAATATTGTTCGCATCCGCCAGCGCCAACGTCTTTTCCCGTTCGATCAATAGCGTGCGCCCTGCTTCCAGAACCAGCGCCGTCGCCCCAGCCTCAATCATGGCCTGCAGCGTGTCCGGCCCGACGCTCGGCATGTCAAAGCGAATATCCTGCTGCGGTTTGGCCGTTTTGGCCACTACCACTTCGCCGCGCCCCAGTTGCCCGCCGCGGCGGATGCACGCATCCGTGCCTTCGATCGCTTCCACGGCCATAACGGCGCCGTTTTTGACCACGACCGTCTGTCCGATGTCCAGTCGGCCGATTTCCTTGGCCATGGCGAAACCGTATTCCATATCCGCAGCTTCCGCCTCGCTCGGCGCGCGCTTGGTCAGCACGCCCGGCGCGGGCAACAGCAGGCGGATCAACTGCGTCTGATCCAGGACACGGATGCCGTCTTGCCCCAGCTCCCGCACGATCGCCATTAAAATCGTATCGTCGTTTCGGTCCGGCAGACCGGCCAGCAGGCGCATCGCCCGATTGTCCAGTTTCGTGCTGCCGTCAAACAGACGCTCCTTCGTCACCTTGCCGATCATAACAACTTCAGCCGCGCCTTCGGCTTTGAGCAGGCCGATGACCTGGTCAAGCTGTCCCACGTTCACCCGCTGGTGTTTGTGGCAAATCGCCGCCAATTCTTCGTCCGTGCCCGGCACCAAAGACAGGGCCACCACGGCAAAGCCCATGCCGCGAGCGGCACGGGCGACGTCTACCGGCAAGCGGCCGAGTCCGGCCAGCAATCCGATTGTCTTATTCACAGTCATAGTCATCCTTCCCCATCGCGGCGAGAACGGCAAATCCCCCGTTCAACGTTGCGCAAGAAACGCAGCAAATGCTCAACTTCCTCACCGGATTCGAGTTCTTGTTCCATTGCTTCAATCGCCTGTTCCAGCGAATAGCCGGAACGGTACAGCAGCCTGTATGCTTTCTTCAATTGACGGCGCATTTGCGGCGCAACGCCCGCCCGGGCGATGCCGACATTGTTCAAGCCAGCCACGCGGGCCGGATGGCCGTCGACAATCATAAACGGCGGCACGTCCTGAACGACCTTTGAAGCACCGCCGATCATGGCATTGCGGCCGATCTTCACAAATTGGTGCACGCCGGCCAAACCGCCGATGACTGCGCGATCTTCCACAACTACATGGCCGGCCAAAGTCGCCGCATTAGACATGATGACATGGTTGCCAACCGTGCAATTGTGGGCCACATGGGTATAGGCCATCATCAAGCAATGGGAGCCGATGCGCGTTTCTTCGCCTTCACCGGTTGCCCGGTTGACCGTAGCGCATTCGCGAATCTTCGTGTGATCGCCAATGAATACATAGCTTTTTTCACCGATGAATTTCAAATCCTGCGGCTCAGCGCCAATTGAAACCCCCGGGAAAAAGACGCAATGCTTGCCGATGCTCGTCCATCCGTCAATCACCACATGGGGGTATATTTTCGTGCCTTCGCCGATGATGACGTGCTCGCCAATCACTGCGTACGGGCCGATTTCAACATCCGGGCCGATTTGGGCGCCGGGATGAATAACCGCCGTTTCATGTATTTTCCGCAGAGGAACCACCACCGCTTCTGGTTTCATATCTTTCACTCCTGTTCGCCGGCGCCGGGACCGGCTACCGATCTATTCCACTCTTGTACATTATCCGACTAGTCGGTCTGTTTTTAACCTGGCAAAACAGGCGATCAACGACATTGAAACCTGATTTACTCATTTTTGCCCGTAAATGCTAGTCCTTAGTACTAATTACGATTTTTTTCTCGACAAAGCGAAAGTAAATTCGCCTTCCGCCGCCAACTCCCCGTCAACAAACGCCTTCGCCATCAGTCGTCCGATGGAACCGCGCACTTTGGTCAATTCCGCTTCCATGCGCACTTGGTCTCCTGGCACAACCGGACGCCGAAAGCGTACGTTTTCCATACCGGCAAAATAGGCAATCTTGCCCCGATTTTCTTCCGGGTACAGCATTGCTACGCCGCCAACCTGCGCCATCGCTTCCAAGAGCAATACGCCAGGCATTACTGGCTCTTCCGGAAAATGTCCTTGGAAAAAGGCTTCATTAATCGTCAGGTTCTTGATGCCAACGGCCCGCTTCATCGGTTCCAGTTCCAGAATCCGATCAACGAGCAGCATCGGATATCGATGCGGAATAACTTCCTGAATTTGCTTTGTATCCAACGTAATCACGTCTACCACTCCTTTTCAGCGTGCCCTGCCGGCAATCTGCCGCGCCAGAGCTGTGTTCAGGGCATGACTCGATTTTACAGCTATGATATGTCCGCGAACCGGACCCGCTAAAAAAATGTCGCCCAATATATCCAGCACTTTGTGACGGACAAGCTCATCCGGGTATCGAAGCGGCGTCAGCACCGCGTCGTCACTGTACACAACCACGTTTTCCAAGCTGCCGCCCAGCCCAAGCCCCTTCTTTTGCAGGGCTTCCACTTCGTGCAAAAAGCCAATCGTTCTGGCCGGGGCAATCTCGCGCAAAAAGGTCTCTTCATCTAGCTCAAAGTCGATGTACTGTATGCCCAGAAGCGGGTGGGGATTGACCGATGTAAAGGACACCCGCAGGCCATCATAAGGTAAAATCGTAATAAAGCGGTCCGCGTCGCGAACCGTTATCGCTTCCTGCAGCCTGACTTCATTACGTTCAGCCTGCTGTTGAAGCCGGCCCGCACGCAGAATCAGTTCCGCAAATTCCTTGGCGCTGCCATCCAAAACCGGCGGTTCCGGTGCGTCCATCTCCACCCGGCAGTTGTCGACGCCAAGCATGTGCAAGGCCGACAACAAATGTTCGATCGTATAGACAGTGGCGTCGCCACTGCTCAACGTCGTTGCCCGCATAACGGAAGTGACAAGTTCCGCCCGCGCTGGTATCTGCGGGTGACCAGGCAAATCCATCCGAACAAAGCAAATACCGCTATTGGGCGGTGCCGGCACCAGCCGTAACGAAACAGGCTTGCCGGAGTGCAGCCCGATGCCAGTGCATTGAACCGCTTCGGCCAGCGTTTGTTGTTGCATTCCTGGCGCCTCCTTTTTTCTAATCGTATCTTATTTTACAGGAAAAGCCGCCGGCCTGCAAGAAAAACGTCTTACATGCCCGGCGGCTGGGTTTTCCAGCGATTATGCAGCCAAAACCAGAGGTCCGGCCGGTCTGAGATAACTTCTTCCAACCAACGCACTAGCCGCTCTGTCATTTGCCGGATATCCTGCTCCTTATCGCTGCTGCGCGCAACATGCAAGACCGGCCAGCACTTCATGACATACGTCCCATCCGCCTGGTCAATAATGACGCAGGGCACGATCGGTGCCTGCTTAAGCCTTGCCAAAGCCGCCGGTCCCTGCGGCACATAGGACGGTTTGTTGAAAAAGTGCGTCGCCAAACCATCCGTGCCTGCATCCTGATCCATTAGCAGGCCAACTACATGTCCTTGTCCCAGCATGCGCGCCATTTCCAGCACGCCCGTCTTATAGGTGACATGCACGCCGACAGCATTGCGCAACTCCCTGATCAATCGGTCCATATCCGGATTGTTTTGTTTTCTTCCCACTGCCACGGACTGATAGCCGGATAGCCCCATCGCAGCTGCCAGTATTTCCCAGTTGCCAAAATGGGCAGTCGCCATGACGACGCCCTTGCCTTCCGCAACGGCGGCATCGATATGTTCCCTACCTTCCCACTTGACGATTCGTTCCATCTTCTCTTTCGTCAACGAAGTGAACCCTAGCACCTCTAAAATCATCGGGCCGAAACGCACCACGCTCGCTTTGACAGCCGCCTCCGCTCGCGCGCGCGTCGCTTGCAATGCGAACTGCGCATTATCAATGGCCATTTTTTTGCGCCACTGCGGTGTGACAAGCCAGGCTACCTGTCCCAAGCCTCGCCCCAGCGCCAATTGCACCGAACGCGGCAGGAAGGAAACCGCCCGTCCGATTAGTTTCAATAATGGTACTGCTATTTTCGCCAAGCTGCCGCCTCCATTTATCTCATGACTGATACGCCGGCGTACCACTGCCCGTGTTGCCGATAGCCACCTTCGATTTTGACACCGTCCCCGACATCGACTCTCGCACCATAATTCATATCCCGCCCGTCATATTCGAGCAGCAGCGTCGTCGGCGCGAACTTTTTGGCGTGCCGATGCCGCGAGGGGCGATAGGTTTTCTCCAGCGCCGCAAAAACCCCGTCAAAGCGACCGCCGCCAACACCTAAATGCAGGCGGAACCCCATCGGGCCGGTTTTGGATACGGCCATATAAGGCGAGCGCTCACGTTCGCCCGTCACATCCTCCACGCCGATGACAACGCCAGGCAGCATAATCGCCTCCGACAGCAGACTGGTCTTTAAGTCAAGGCGCGCTGCGGAGGCGTATCCGTTCCCTTCCGGCAACCAAGCCACGCCAAGCTCCAGCCCCTGCAGCGGCGCTGCCGCCACTTGGGAAACAACGCCATCCTGCACGGCATAAAGACCAGCCGCAATCTGCCCCGGCCGCAATACATCGGCCGAAGGCGTGTTGATGTTTCCCATGACGCCAGCGGGAGACGGCCCTGCCCAGACCGCAACCGGAAATAGACAACAAAAAGTCAACAAGCAGGCAACCGCTCTCATCCGCCAACGCCCCTATTCCTGCTTAAATTTTTACATCGATTACTGCAGATATGCCAACACCGTTCACGCGCGTGAAGTTAACCGGATTTTTGCTGTCAATCGGAACCAGCGCCTTGACGCGGAAATTACTGCCAAAATCGCCCTCAATTTGAATAACCGATTGCGTCTGCGCCACTAAATCCTCCGGCCCCATGACCTGGGCGGCGCCAATATGGCCCCCTTTGCCGAAAGAGAGAATTGGCACAACTTTCGTCGCATAACCCACTTCCGCTTTGTTACGGATCAATAACGTGTTAATAAAGTTGTTCAACGGTTCAGCGAAACGATCGACCAAAAAACCGATCCCGCCAACTTTGAACACGTCGCCGACACTGATCGCATTTACCGGCTGAACGGCAACCCCAGTCGCCAGCAGCATGCCGAGCGCACCAACCAGCAGGCTTTTCTTTACTTTGTTTCGCATCATCATGACCCCCTTTATATCATGTTATAACCACCGCTGTTATTCCTGATCCCGTTCCACCTTCGCCAGCCGCGCCTCCAGCGTCTTAAGACGTTTTGCCATATCGGCCAGCTTATTAACGTGCGCCTCGGCTTTAAGCCATTCCTTGTGCGGCTTAGCCGGGAAGCCGGCATAAAAAGATCCGGCCGGCACATCGCTGATAATGCCCGCTTTGGCGGCGAAAACACAATTGTCGCCAATCGTCAGGTGGCCGGCCGCACCACTTTGCCCGGCAAAGGTGACGTTGTCGCCAATCGTAACGCTGCCGGAAATACCGGTTAGCGCGACAAAAAAGCAATTTTCCCCTACCACGTCATTATGCGCCAGGTGAACGAGGTTGTCGATCTTCGTTCCGCGCCCGATGATCGTGCTCCCGGTTGTCGCCCGGTCAATGCACGCATTGCAGCCTACTTCCACATCATCATGCAAAATGACATTGCCGACCTGGGGCACCTTATAGTGGCGTCCTTCAACAGTCACATAGCCGAAACCATCGCCGCCGATGACTGCGCCTGGTTGCAGTGTCACCCGGTCGCCCAGCACGCAATCCTCACGGACGACGCTCTGCGGATAGAGAC
The DNA here is from genome assembly GCA_029265905.1 of Sporomusaceae bacterium. Lineage (GTDB taxonomy): Bacteria > Bacillota > Negativicutes > Acidaminococcales > JAJUGR01 > JAJUGR01. The sequence goes on from JAJUGR010000004.1 coordinate 38,625, forward strand.
GGCAATGACTGCCAACAACCGCCCGCGGCCCCACATAGGCCTGCGGATAAACGACGGTGCCTTCGCCAATGACCGCGCCTGACTCAACGCAGGCGCCGGCTAAAACAGCTGCCGTAGGATGAACCGTTGCATCGGCCGCCACAAACGCCCGAGCGTCGACGCCAGGCGCATAGGAAGCAGACGGCGCAAACAAATTCAACAGGCGGGCGAAGGCAAGACGGGGATCGCGAACGCGTATGCACGGTTTGGCGAACTGTTTGACGTTCTCCGGAATAATAACCGCCGCCGCCGCGCAGGCCTCCGCCTTTTCCAGGTGGGGCGGCACAGCGAAGGTTATTTCCGAAGCCGAAGCCGCTTCAATATTGGTCGCCCCATTGATGACAAGATCAGCAGGGCCATCGAGCAGTCCGCCCAGCAGTTCCGCAATTTCCCCGAGTTGTTTCCCCATGTATACCCCTCCGTCCCTAGTTCATCTTTTTCAATACGTCTTCCGTCACGTCAACGCCGCCTTGCGCAACACCTTGCTTGTAGAGAATGGCGCCCAGCTTCTTCTCTTTCTGCACATCCTCCATGGCCTGCTTCAGGCTGCTTTCCACCTGCGCCTCGAGCTCCTGACGCAGTTGCATGAACTCGCCATATTTAGCCTGTTGTTTTTTGTCGAAGTCTTCTTTGCTCATCGTTTTCTGGTCTTTATCCAGTTCTTCCTGGATGGCTTTCCCTTTAGCAGCCAACTGATCCTGCAGTCCTTGGATCTTGACGCTGTCTTTCATGACTTTTTCCAAATCAACGACGCCAATCGCTGCGGACTTGCCCGCACAACCGGTCAGCAATAAACTAAGCCCCATCATAATGGCCATGAGCCACACTAATTTCTTTTTCATTCGCACTACCTCCATTTTATCCTTATTTAGCTTGCCGTTGTTGCACCGCCCGAATCAAATCAGACGTCAAATCAACAGCTTTCACATTGGCAATTGCCTGCCGAAACACAACGCCGATCTTCCGTTCCACTGCCAGACGTTCGGTCTCGGAGCGTATGTCGTTTTCGATTTGTTCCGCCAAACGCGTCTCTTGCCGCTGCAGCTCATGAATATGCGCCAGCAGTTCACCTTGGTTTTTAGACAATTCCGCCGCAACTTGCTTGTCCGAAGCCGCATCTGCCTGCAATTTTTTCTGTTCTTCAACTCGCAGCGCCTGCATAATTTTTTCCGACTCGGCGTTCGCTTGCGCGGCAAGACGCGCTTGTTCGGCCGCGCGGTTTTCATTGAACTGCCGCTCCAAGCCGCGCCGCGCTTCTAACAGTTCCTGATCGCGGCGCTGAAGCGTCCGGGCGTGAATCTCCTCCAGGCGCTGCCTGTCCGTTGCCGGCAAATGCAGCACCGCCAGCTTAAGTTGCAGATTAATTAATTCCGGCTGATGCCGCGCCTCTATGTCCGAACGCGCCTGTTCCCAGGCCCTTTCCAATTTCCCACGTTCCGCCTGCTCCCACACCAGTAAGCTTTCCCGATTTTTCGCTTCCAGCTCGGCCATCCGCGTCCGGAAGGCAACGTCAAAATAACCGTGCTGGCCGGCGGCAAGCAACTTACCGGACTGACTGGAAAAAGCCTGCTGCCTGGCCAGCAGCTCCGCTTTCAATTCAAAAGCGCGCTCCGCAGCTTGTCGGTCTTTTTTCGTTTGCTCCTGCTCACCAGCCAACGGATGTACCCGCCAAACAGCATTCCAGTCCACTACAGCAATCGACGGCGGAGGCGGTTCTGCCGGCGGTTTGGCCGTCTTGGCGCAACCGACAAATAGTAAGCTCAAAAAAAGCGCTAGACATATAAACGTTCGCCGTTTCATCAGCCGCTCCTCTCGCAATAGGAAAAACGGGCCCGGCAAACCGGGCCCGGCATCCTCTCACAGGTTATTTAGAAAGGCTTTTTACGACCTCATCCGTAATATCAACGCCGCCGTAAATGACAGTCTGTTTGTCAACGACAATCGTCAGCCCCTTGGCGTCAGCTACCTTTTTAATCGCCGCCGTCACTTTGTCCAATACCGGCGTCATCAATTCTCTTTCTTTTTGCCCCAATCGCTCTTGTAGCTGCGCATAATAGCGCTGTTTTTCCTGATCAGACATAGCTTTTGATTTTTCTTCGAACTCTTTCTTCACGGTTTCCACTTCAGTCTGCATGGAAGCCTTAACGTTCGCCAACTCAGGATGGGATACAACCACCAATTGATAGTTGACAACGCCAACCGCTGAATTGTTGGCCGGCGCTGCATGGCCAATGCTGCTTTGCGACAAGGAAATCCCCACTATGCCCAGTACAAAAAACGCGGCAATGATCAAAGACACCAACTTAACATTTTTTTTGTTCCGCAGTTGATTTAACACTTATTCCATTCCTCACTTTCGTTAATCCTAGTTTTAATTATATCAGCGGCGGTTCCGCCACGCAACTTGCTTACAAATTGCCGACCACCCGCAGGAACTGCTCGTGCCGCCCTGCCACATACTCCACGCTCAAAAACTCGTGCAGTCTGTAGCGCAGAGTGATATCACGGTCGTTATCATGCGGATGAACTTGCGCGCGGACCCTCCAGGTATTAGCAAAACTACGCTCTACCCACCAGTACGTCTCCTGATCGCCCAATTCAACTTGCGCGCCAAACAGCCAGGGACCATTATGCCAGGCATAGCCGGGCTCCACGGTCCAGTCCATCTCTGTCGGCCGCAATGTTATTTCCACAAATGCCTCATTCTGGGGGCTGAAGAATTTTCCGGCATGCAGGCGACCAGAAATATTGTCATCCTTCCGGTCCACATCCACATACCCTTCCGCCCAAAAGCGGTAACGATCTGACTCCAAGCGAATTTGCACCTGTGTGTCTGCATCCGCCTTGACAGACACGTCCGGCGTCAGTCGATAACGCTTCGCCACGGAAGTATCTGCGGTTTTCGTCGCCAGCCACTGCGTCAATTCCGGCGCATGCCGCGCGGCGTATTGTACCGGCAATCCGCGGATCGACTGGGCCAAACGACCGATTTGCTCTTTTTCTTCCAACATCAATACATTGGGGATCGAGAGAGAAAACAGCTGGTACTGCACGCGCTGCACCGTCTGACCGATCGGCAACAGCACGATATTCACCTTCGGCACGGACTCGGCGCTGATGTCGACCGTCGTTTGAAACTCCGGCACACGCGTTTCCACGCGCCGCCGGATTTCCGCCTTGACCGCCCCGCTGCTCCAATCGATTGCATCCCGGGACAAGCCCAAAAACAGGGCTTGCACTTCTGCTTCAAGCGGTCCTAAATCAGCCCGCAACAGTGGCAGCATGTCGGTTGATACCCCTGACAATGTCAGCCGCACATCCGCGCGTTCCACAACCGGCCCCCATGGGCGCACCGTAAGCTTAACCAGCGTTTCCGGCCCCACCACCAGCGCCACTTGTTCAACGCTGTAGCCGGTCAGCACCCGCTCCGCTACTTCACCAATGAGGCGTCGATAATCGGCTTGCCGATCGGCAACCAACTCGCTCGGCCGTTCCTTGAGCAAATGCTCGCTGATGACCGATAGGCTGGCGTTCATGCGCTCCATCAGCACTGGCGATGGACGTCCTTGAGGAAAATCAAGTTCGACCCGCACTTTTTCCACCAGCGGCGCTGCTTGAGCAACCAAGGGCAGGAGCCAGATCGCCAACACCAACAGACACCAAGATACGAACCGCTTGTTCATCATTTCCCCCCTGGCAAGCAACAGGCCGGCATCACGCCGGCCTGCGTTACCTCATTCGATCACAGCATTAGAATTGACCGCCAAAGCTGAAATGGAAGCGGCTTTCTTGCTCGCCCATAGCATAATCCAACCGCACAGCACCAAGCGGCGTGCCGACACGCACACCCACACCTACGCTCGTTTTGAAGTCAGCAAGATCAAAAGGCTCGCCCTTGTCCCAAGCATAACCGGTGTCAGAGAAAACAACGCCGTCAAACTTCTTCGCCAGCGGGAAGCGATATTCCGCAGTGGCGCACAGCATTTTATAGCCTCTAAATTGATCGTCCTTATAACCGCGCAGGTTGTCGCTGCCGCCTAAGGAAAAACGCTGGCTGAGCGGCATCGTACCGTTAGCATAGCCGCCGTTCAGTCGTACGGCGATTGTCTGCGCATGGCCAACTTTGAAGTATTGCCGCGCTTCCGCGTTATACTTGTTGAAGCTAAAATCGCCGCCCAAGCCATGACCGGCGAACTCCGACGACAGCAGGTAACGTTTCCCCGCTGTCGGGTTGTGCACGCTATCGCGCGTATCGATGACCCGCTGCAAGAGAACGCTTCTGGTCAAACCAAAATTTTTGCTTTTTTCATCCGGGTTGTTGTCGTAAAAATTCGTCGTTTCATCCTCAACGCCTGCTACATACGTATCTTCCCGGTTCTTGAGCGTAATCGAATTCGTGATATATTCGCCCTGCGCGCGTCCGAGCGTCAAATCCCAGCCTTCCCGGCGCTTGTCGTACACGTCTTTTACTGAGGTGTCGTCATTGTACTCGGTGTACTCGTTTGTCATGCGGTAAACATTCAGCCCCAGGTAGGTTTCCTTGCTGTCAAGCCAAGGGTGTACGTAACCGAACTCATAGTTTCTAGCATCGGCGCCGCCAAACTCCCAACGGACGTTCACCTTGTCACCTGTCCCGCGAAAATTTTTGTCGCCGAGCGACAAAATGCCGACCATACCGTCATCTTTGCTGTAGCCAGCACCAATGCCGAAGGTACCGGTTTTTTGCTCGACAACGGTGATTTCCACTTCCACGCCGTTGGGCGCTTTTCCCGGGTTCAGTTTGACATTGACGTCTTCAAAATAACCCAGGTTGTAAAGCCGCTGCAAACTGCGGCGGGCATCCTTGACATTAAATGGCTCGCCTTTTTTGAGACGCATTTCCCGCAAAATGACGTAATCCTTTGTCTTTTCGTTGCCTTTTACAGAAAAGCCTTCGACAATGCCTTCGTTGATCACTAGGTTGAGGGTGCCATCCGGACGCAAATTAATGTCGCTTACCCGCGCCAGTATGTACCCATCCTTATGATAGCGCTCTTCAAGCTTGCGCACCCGCTCACTGAGCGTCTTGCCGTTGATCATCGCCTCTTTTTTCAACTCCAGCAACGCCAGAATGTCCGCTGTGGAAACCTTAGTGTTGCCCTGAACTTCAAGTTTTTTGAACACGGGGTTTTCCCGTACGCGGTACATGACCTGCACGCCCTCCGGCACTTCGGCAAAATCCGTGCCGACGTCATAAAACCAGCCGAGTTCGTAAATCCCCTGTAAGTCGGCCCGAATTGCCTCCGCAGTTAGCGATTGCCCCGCTTTCAATTTTACAACGGCCATGATTTCCGGATCAGTGATGAGGCGGTTGCCGGTCACAGTCACTTTTGTCACTGTCCTGCCAATAAAGCTGTTCTCCTCCGCCAGCGCCGTGCCCTGGCCTACGAGCAGAAACAACGTCATCAGGCAACTCACCAGCACACTCATCAGTTTCGTTCGTTTCTTCATTCACAACCCCCTCTATTGCTGTCCGCGCAATGTCTGTCCGGCTTTGCGCACGAGTTGCCGCACCTCATCGTCGGATATACCCACCCCAGCGGGTTTACTCGACGGCACGACTGCTTGCTGCTTGTCGGCCGGATTTTCAGTCTTTTCCAAGCGTGCAGATGGCGCCACCCGCGCCTCCGGTATCGGAACCTGTTGCAAAGGATGTGCCACTGTTTGCACAAGCGGCCGTTCAGACGGAAATTCTGGCTTCAATGCCACGCGCGGCTGTGCCACGGTCAGCACCGGCTCAACGGGTGCACGCAATGACCACCAGATGCCAGCGCCAGCGCCGGCGATCACCAGCGCAGCTAGCACGGCTGCGCCATGGCGCAGCCAACGGCGCGACGCTGACGGTTCGCTTTCTTTCAAGCGTTTCAATTCCGCTTCGGCCAGCAACAAGTTCAACTCCCCGCGCACTGGCCGCTCGCGGCTGAACTCTTCCTCCGCCTTCGCCAGCCAGCGTTTTGCGGCGCCAACCCGTTGTCCTGCCAATTTCCATTTGCTTTGCATATTCCTCACCTCGGCCACGTACCTATATAGTCATCTCTGAATTAGCTTTTTTCACAGAGCAAAAAAAGCTAATTCAGGCGGCTTGGTGTGTTTATTGGCAATTTATAAGGAAATAGACCATTAAATCGCCGATTTTCTCCGGTTACCATTCTTTCATCTCATGTATCAGGCGGGACAGCATCCCTCTGACACGCCGGACGCCCTGTTTTTGCAGTCGGTAAATGTGCGTCAGGCTCACATCGATCATCCGCGCCAATTCGGCAGGTTGGGCATCGTCAACATACAGGCCGCACAACACTTGCTGCTCCTTGGCCGGCAGCCGCTCAAGCGCTTTTTTCACCTCAGCATGCAGGAACCGCTCCTCCGCTACCAAATCCGGCGGCAACCCTTCATCCACCAGAAAATCCACCCAGGCCGCCTCTTCCCGCCAGGCCGGCGCGTCGAGCAGCAATTGCCCAGCTCCAGATTCGCGCTTCAAATAATCCATCATGCGCCCGCGAATCCGATGCAGGGCAAACAGGCTGAAGGCAACGCCGCGCTGCGGCTCATACCGCTCGAGCGCCTCGATCAGCCCCACCGTGCCTTCTTGAATCAGGTCAAGCGCCAGCGCTTCCTGCAGCCCGAAGGACAAAGCCGTCTTGAACACGAGCGGCTGGTAGCTGGTAATCAGTTGGTCGCGGCTCTCACTACTGCCAGCCTTGCACGCCTGCCAGAGCGCCGCCTCTTCGGTGCGCTCCAATAACGGCCGCTTCTTCAATTCACTAATTAAGGCCTGCAGTTGCGATTGCATCCGGCCGTACCCCCGTCGTTAAAATGAAAACCGCATTTCCACACCATACCAGCGGTCATTGTCTTTGTCGACCGTGGCAGCAAAGTTGATCCGATGCGAAAAATCGTATTGCAGTTTGTAGTGGTAATACTCACGGTTCGTCGTCGTCGTATAACCGATTTTAATGCGATCGGTCACATACTTGCCGACTTCCAGGTTGTAAATCTGTTCATTATCAGACCGCTGCAATTTTTGCGTCTTCCCAGAGGCATCAGTCGGCGGACCGCTAAAGAGCCGGAATTCATCGAGGCCCAGCGCTGTGCGGATCGTGTATTCCAGTTCGCTCAAAAACCGCGCCTGCAAGCCAACCTCCAGCAGCCCCATTGCCTCTGTCCGGCCAAATTCCGGCGCACCGCCGCCTTTGTCGCGCGCGTCCTGGTAGCGCTGCCGCATGGTCAAGAGATAAATGATTTCCTGCTGGCTCATCGGCGGGTCGGCGGACAGTTTCAAGTCGAGTTCATCGATCGTACCGTTCACGCCTAAGTTAATCATTGTTTCACTCAGGCGTGCCTCGCCTTCCAGGTTGATCATCGGTAAAAAGCTGCCCGGCTTTGGCCAGGTGGCCAGCGCTTTATGGATTTTAAACGGCGTCCGCAGGTACGTGACCGTGCCCTTGGTCGCCTCAACCCGCCCGCCGATCCGAGGGAAGCGGGTGCTGCCCTTGACGTCGATCTGACCGACAATCGGCAGATCATACAAATACGGGTTGTACAACCGCGTCTTCGGGCCGATCTTCACGAGGGCGTCCAGGTAGGCAAACGGCAGCGCCGTTTCCCCCTGCGCCACGAGCGGGATGTTGATCGTCGCGTTGTCAACCAAAACTTCGCCTTGCAGAGCGGGATTGCCGTTGCGCTGGTAGAGGCGCAACGAACCGTCAAGCATGCCCTTAAACAAACTGCTGTCAAGCATCGCCTTGTTCAAAGCCAGCTTCACATCATAGTTCGCCAGTTCCAGTCCGGCAATCACGGCCTCGCCGCCCAAGCGCCAGCTGCCGGTTCCCATATTGCCCGAAAAGTCCCGTATCACTATTCTATCATCTTGCAGAGTTATGGCAATATTTACTTTTTCAATCGGCTGCCTGAGCTTGGCGAGGCGAATCACGCCGTCTTGCACCTGAAACTCCCCATAGGCCTTCAGGTCACCTAACGTGCCTCGAAGCGCGACTTCGCCCGTCGTCTTGCCCGTACCCCATTCGATCTCGCGCGAAAACAGGGGCAAAATGGAGAGGTCGGCGCGGTCAAGCTTGAAGCGCAAATCAATCGGATTATCTCGTGCTTCCTGCGAGCCGGATTTGGCGGTAACGGCCGCCAGCGGCACCGTGCCATAGGCGCTCGCCTGGTATTCGCCCTTGCGGACGAACAGCTGGTTTACTTTAAAGATTTTATTTTCCAAGGTGGCCATGGCATACAAGTTGTCGAAAGTCCCCGGCCCCACGCGGCCAGGCGAAATTTCCAGCGACATGGCCATGTTGGGATTTTGCGTCTTGCCGGACACTTGGACGAACAGGTTCATGTCGCCGCCAAACGGCACCTGCGTCTTGCGCGCCGCCGCCAGGAGCGCAGCGTCGAGCTTGTTGCCGCCCAGCTCCACATTAATTTCGCCGTCCAGATCGGCCGTTCCGCGCGCCACCAAGAATCCTGCGCCCTGGCGGGCCTCAAACTTGTTGATCGTCCAGCGGCGATCCTTGAGCGCCACGGCCAACTCGACCTGCTGGATAGGCAGGCCGCGCCAGCTGCCGTCTTTAATATTGCCTTCAATGGACACGCCCACGTTTTTCGGCTGGACATCAAACGTGACGTCGCCGTTAAGGGTCCCTTTAACCGCCTGCTCCTGCAGCTTGGCAATCTGGAAAATGGGGGTCAGGTCTCCGTCCACCGCCGACATGCGTCCCACCAGTTGATCCTCTTTGCTGTAGTAGGTGGCATTGAGCTCGTATTTGCCCCGGCCGATCTGAAAAGCAAAGGAGGGGACGTGCGTAATCCCAGCCCGGTGATGGAGTTCGCTGTTAACGTCGTTGATGTCTTGTCCGTTCAAATTGAGTTTGTGCGCGCGCAGGCGTCCGTCAAACACCGGCTGCGCCAGGCTTCCCGTCAGCAACCCGTCAAACTGCATGATGCCTGTCAATCCGATCTCGGGCGGCAGCAGCAGCCGGGCAAGATCAATGTCCTGCGCGCTTAGCTTCAGGTTGCAGGCGCCGGACAGGGCGAGGTCGCCGGCAAAGTCGAGGCGCGTGTCAAGCGAGACAATCTGCCCTTCCGCCAAGCGCAAGGTGCCGTTTTCATACGTGTAGTCGACCTGCGCCCGGGCGATCAGCTGCTTGTAGGCGCTGCCGTCCGTCAGGCGCAGTTTTCCCGTCGCCGAGGGGTTCGACAGCGGACCGGCTATATGCACCGTTTGGCTGAGGTTGCCGGTCAGCGGCGTGCCGGGCGCCAGCAACGCCGCCACCGGCTCAAGGCGCACGCCGGAGCTGGCAAGCGTCAGGTCCACAACCGGCTCCGCGCCCTGCAGATTGACGCTGCCCTGCAACTGGTGCCCGGATGCAACATCGCCCAGCCAAGCGCGATGAATCCGAAGCACCCGTTCGTCAAAGGTCAACTCCGCCCGCGCCAAGGTAAAGGGCTGCCCGAGCGCATTGCCGTCCTGCGCCGCCAGTTCAACGGCGGCGCGCGGCAAAGCCGGCGTGCCGCCCACATCAGCCGTCAGCCGGCCCGTTCCGCCGGCGCGGACGCCAAACGGCGCCGCCAGTTGTTCAATCTGCACGCCGGAGGCCTCCAGGTGGCCGGCCATCGACGTCGGCGAAGCCTGTCCGCTGGCAAAGAAACTGCCGCCGGCCAAATTGCCGAACGCGGCCCCGGATACGGCCTTGCTCGGGAGCAGATGAAACTCTGCTGTCAGCGCCGAGGCGGCAACGCCATAGACGTTCGCCTGTCCGGCCGTTACGCTGGCCTGCCCCTGCCAGGTGTTTGTTTTGACATTCCCATTCGCCGTCATCCGGCCGCTGGTGGCGCCGGACCAGATCCGCCCGTCCGCGCCACGCCAGAACTGCATCGGATCAAGATTCGACCATTGGCCGGAGGCCTGCAAACCGCCCTGCTCCCATTGGTAGACGCCGGAAGCCGAAAGGCTGCCGCCGGCCGTCTGCGCTTGCAGAACCGGAACGGTGATCGTATCCCCCTGCCAGTCAACGGACACAATCAGTTGGTCGAGCGTCGCCTCCAGCAGCAAGTCGCTTGTAATTGTTTCCGGCAGCCACGGCGCCAGCGCCGCCAGCGGGAAAGCCTTGCCCGCAACGTCGAGCGCCGCCCCCGCAATCTCGCCCCGCAGCACGCCATTGATGCGTCCCCGCACGTCAAGCGCCTGTGCCATGCCGGGCTGGCTGACAGCCGCTTGGGTCAGCAGCAGGTCATGTCCTTCCAGGGCGATGCGCCCCTCCGCCATCACCTGATGCCCACCATATTCCGCCTGGAGCTGTTCCACCAGCGCCTTGCCCCGCCAGTCAACCTGCCCGTCCCGGCGCAGCAGCCTGACCTGGGCGTTGCGCACGCTGCCTTGCGTCAGCTTAAGCGGCAGCTTGTCCTGCACCAGCTTGATGACCCGCGCAACGTCCAGCCGCTCGGTCTGGGCGCTTAGTTCGCCGCTGCCGGAGCGGTCGATCCGCCCGCTGACAGCAATCACGTCGCCGTCAATTCCCAGCTTGGCCTCAACGCCGTATTCCGGCCACACGCCGGCATCGATGCTGCCGTCTAAGGTAAAAGCTTGGTCGGCGGTCTCCGTGACAACCCGCCCCTGCCCGTTATGGACATAAACGCGCCCGTAAAAAACAGGCTCCGCCACTTCCTGCGGCTTGATCAAGCCCTCCGTGTTCCACCGCCCTGCTTTTTCCACCAGCGAAAAAGCGGGCTGCTCCACATGCACGGCCCGCACGGCGGCCATCGGCTCGTGCCCGACGAGCAAGCGGTAATAGTTCAAATCCACCGAGACGTCCGGCGACTCCGCTACCACCCCGCCCTGCTTGTCGAGCAGACGCACCTGCTTGAAATGTATTCCGCTGTGCCAAGTTACATCTATCCTGTCAATGACGATCTTGCCGTCAATTTTCGCTTCCGCCGCCTGGATAACCGCATTCTTTGCCGTCTCCAGCCAGGCAGGCCCCTTCACGGCAACGACAGAGGCCAGCAAGAGGGCCAACACAGTCAAGCCGACAACAAGCCGGGCGAATAACTTCCGCATAGTACCCCTCCTCAGCATGTCTCTACCTGCAAGTTATTCGGCAAAAAATGAAAATATCCTTTCAAAAAAAGAGCCGGGTCGCAGCCCGGCTCCATCTTGTCAGCATCCTGTCAGTTGATTGTCACCGCTATGCCCATCGCCTTGTCGAGCTCGGCCCGCGAGGTGTTGTAGTCATAGAGCGCCTGCACGTAGTTCGTTTTAGCCGTGGTCAGCGACACCTGCGAGTCAATGACGTCGATGTTGGTGCCCACGCCCGCCTGATAGCGGACCTGCGCGATTTTGTAGTCTTCTTCCGCCTTGACCACCGCAACCTGCGAAGTGGCGATCCGTTTTTCCGCCTCCCGCAGATTCAAGTAGGCATTCCGGACGTCAAGCTGCACCGAGTCCTGCGTCTGGCGCTGCGCCTCCCGCGCTTTCACGAGCGAGGCCTCTGCCTGTTTGATCTGGCCGCTCGTCACGCCGGAGTCGAACACATTGAAGTTTGTCTGCAGGCCGATGCTCCAGGTATTGTTTTCATCGCCCGGGAAGGTGTCGTCCGACCAGCCTTCCGAACCGGTCAAGGAAACCGACGGCAGCCGGCCGCTCTTGGCGACCTTGACGCCGGCCTTGGCGGCATCAACGCTGTTTTGCGCCTGCAGCACCTCCGGCCGGTTTGCCAAGGCAAAGGCGATGCACTCGTCCAGTTGGCGCGGGTCTTGGGCGTAGGCCAACTGCTCGCGCACATCCAGCTCCGTGCCCAAGGGCAGGCCGATAATATTGTTCAGGGAAGCGACAGCCAGGTCGTAGGCGTTGTGGGCCTTGATCAGGTCCTGCTCGGCCTGGGCCAGCTCCACTTCCGAGCGGAGCACGTCGACCTTGGCCACAGTGCCGACGGAAAACTGCGCCTGCACATTCTTCAAGTGCGCCTGCAGCCGATCCACCGACTCCTGCTTCAGCACAACCACGTTGCGGGTCTGAAGCACGCTGTAGTAGCCGTTGGTAGCATCCAGCTTGATCTGCTGCAGCGCCTTGTCGACGCCCAACTCGCTGGATGCATATTCCTCTTTCGCTTGCGTCACCTTGCCGCTGTAGTAGCCGCCGCTGTACAGGCTGTAGGAGACGCTCAGGCTGTTGCCATAAGTCTCGCCCGTCACGCCCGTTGACGCTTTCGCCCGCCTGTCCGTATGGTTGAAGTCGAGCGAGGGACCAGCGCCGCCTCTTGCCGAACGCAGTGCGCCGGACGCTTTTTCCCGGTCGGCGACCGCCATTTTAACGATCGGATTGGTGTGAAGGGCCATCCGGACGCTCTCTTCCAGCGTCAGCGCTACCGGCGCCGCTTGAGCCTGCGCCGTCAGCAGCAGGCCAGCCAGCAGAAACGTGCCGGTTTTTTGCCGCCATGCTCTTTTCATAGTTACGCCTCCCATTCAGGATTCATCGATCAGTTTCATTGTAATCCACCGCGCCAGGATAGAAAACCCCTTCTTTGCCGCGCCAACGTTTGGCCGGCAGGCACCCGTCAAAACTGATACTTCACGCCCATATAGGCGTCGCGCGCCTCCCTGCGGTTAATGCCATAGGACTGCCCGACAAACGAAAAATCGTCGCTGAGCTTCAGCTCGCCCCGCAGCCTGACTTTGAACGCATTGAAGTCGTACGCGTCTGCGCCAAGGGTGAAATCGCCGAATTTTTTCTCCGCCCCGATGCCGGATTCGCCCTCGACTACACCAGCCCGCACGGAAAAATCGTCGCCGAGCTGCCGCCCTAATAGGAAGTTGAAGCGGTCGCCGTCGCCAATCGCGGACACGCCGATATCCGCGTAGCCGCTGCCGGAAGCGAGGCGAAAGGCGGCCGAGGAGCGGTAGTCGCGTTCCGACGGACTATACAGGGTTTCCACGCCGCCCGTGACCTTCACGTCCGTCACCCGGCTCAGCATGCGGTTGGCGCGCTCGCTCGCCTGACGGGTGTTTTTCAAGGTCGCCTTGATGTTGGCCGTGGTCTCCGGATCGGTGGCAACGCCTTCAAGCGATTTGGTGATGTTTTCAACGCGCCCGCTGGCGCTGCGGAGATTTTCCAGCATCGCCACCACGTCGCGCGACGTCTGCCCGTTGTTGTCAACTTCCATCAGCATGGTGTCCATGCGTCCGGCCACGCTGTTCAAGCGCACCGCCATCTGGCTGAGCTGCGACACCATGGTGTCCAGTTCCCCCTCGTTGCGCACTGCCACCCGCGCCATCACCCGGCTGAAGTCATTCAGGTTCGCCGTTATTTCTTCGGTGTTGTAAATGGACTGCTTGATCGACTCCTGGACTTTTTTGTCGCCGATGATGTTATTAAATGAGTCAGCCATCGTCTCCATCTTGTTCAGCACCTTGGATGACGCGTCCATAAACTGCTCCAGGCCGTTGGGCGCTTCGCCCGTGACTCGGCTGTTTGCAGCTAGCATCTTCGTCGAATCGCCGGGCTTGATGTCGACAAACTTTTCCCCCAACAGGCCTTCCGAACCGATGGTGAATTTCGCATCCTCCGGGATTTCGACGCCTTTGTTCAGCTTCACCCGCACGGCCACAACCTTGCCCTTGGCCGCCACCGTATCCACCAAACCAACATCGACGCCGGCATAGCGCACGGCATTGCCCGGCTTCAAGCCGTCAACGCGCGGAAAATCGACGGTCAGCGCGGAACCGCCGCCGCTAAACGAAAAAGCGCCCAAAAAAGTGATGATGCCGGCTAATATAATGATGGCGACAAACGCGACTGCCCCCACTTTTGCTTCATTGCTGAGCTTCATGCCTATCCTCCTCTGTGTTTGCAGCTGTTTCCCGGCCGGCATGCACAAACCGATGCACCCGCTCGTCAGTCGAGCGGCTGATTTCCGACGGCGTGCCCACGGCGATAATCTGTCCGTCATACAGCATGGCAATCCGGTCCGCCACCTGAAAAGCGCTGTCCATGTCATGCGTGACGACAACGGAGGTCACGCCGAACTCGTCGCGCGCCTGCACGATCAGATTATTGATCACTTCGGACATGATCGGGTCGAGGCCGGCGGTCGGCTCGTCGTACAGCACAATATCCGGCTGCACGGCAATCGCCCGGGCCAAACTGACGCGCTTTTTCATGCCGCCGGACAAATTAGCCGGCATCACATTTTCCTGCCCGGCCAGGCCGACTCTTTCCAACATATGTAGAACAATAGCCTCGATCTCGGCTTCCGTTTTATCGGTATGCTGCCGCAGGCCAAAGGCAATGTTTTCGCCCACGGTCATGAAATCAAACAGGGCCGAGTACTGGAAAACCATGCCCATGCGCTTGCGCAGGCGGTTCCAGTCCTCTTCGCCGTAGGAAGCGACATCCTCGCCGTGCACGCTGATTCGTCCGGCCGTTGGTTTTAACAAGCCGATGATCAGGCGCAAAATCGTGCTTTTCCCCGATCCGCTCGGGCCGATGACGACCATCGTCTCGCCTTTTTCGACGGCAAGCGAGACATCCTGCAAAACGGTTTTAGCGCCGAATGCCAGCCGCACCTGCTCCAATTCAATCAACGGTTTCGCCAAAGCGCTGCCTCCCCCCGATCAGTAAATGAGCAACGATAAAAAGTAGTTGCTCAGGAAAATCAAAATAATGGACAAAACGACGGAAGCGGTTGTCGACACGCCGACGCCTTCCGCCCCCTGCTCCGTAGTCAGGCCCTTGTAGCAGCCGACCGTGGCAATAATGGCGCCAAACACCATGCTTTTGAGCAAGCCGCCGGTAATGTCAAGCGTTTCGGCAAACACTTTAATTGAGTGAACGTAGGTGTAGTTGCTGATCCCGGCATAATAGGTCGCCACAAAGTAGCCGCCCAGATTGCCGATCGCATTGGCGAACACGACCAAAACCGGCATCATCAACACGCACGCCAAAAACCGCGGCGCCACGAGGTAGGTCACTGGGTTGGTCGCCATCACCCGCAGTGCATCGACCTGTTCGGTCACCTTCATCGTGCCTATTTCCGCGGCAATCGCCGCACCAACCCGCCCGGCAACCACGACGCCGGTCAGCGCCGGGCACAGCTCCCGCCCCATCGCAATGGCCACGACGCCGCCGGCTGAAGCCTGGGCGCCGTATTTGACAAATTCCCGCGACGTCTGGATAGAAAAAACCATCCCAGTCGCCAGCAGCGTCAAGAGCACGATGGGCAATGAATCAACCCCTAGACGGGCCATCTGGCGGAAGGTTTCAGCCCAGCTGACATCCTTGATCCGCTTGCAAGTCTCCCAAAACAGCAGCACCAAGCTGCCGGTTTGCTCACAGTTGCTAATCAGACGCCGGCCGAAACCAGCCAGCATTGTTTCCATCCAGTCCATAAACGCCTCCCCCGCACCGGCCTCGCCGACAATTCAGGCCGTCTGGTTCCGCACACAGCGGATTAGTTATTATTCCATATTTGCAGCCGCAATCCCTGCTTTTTAAACCTTCGCCATTGGGAAATAACGTCAAAAAGGTGACAAGGGCCGCTTGTCACCTTCTCTTACTTTACAACCGTAATATTGGCGTAGGCTTCGCCATCGATGACGTAATCAATCGTCGTGGCCTGTTTGTACTTGCTGCCCTTGATTGCGCCCAGCGCGGCCCCTTCCGCCACTTCCTCCTCACCGGCAGGCGCCGCCGATGCGGCCGACTGCGCGGCGGTTGCGGCGGCCGGCTGCTTGTCCGCCACGTCAACCAACAAGTCATTGTTACGGTCACGCTTCAGAAAATCGTTCATGATCTCCGCGAAGGATTTTTCCTTCTTTTTAGCCTTGCGCAACACGTTTTGCTCCTGCTGCTTCATCAACTGCTGGAGCCAGGACGTCCCCGCCCCGCCGCGCACGACCAGGCGCAGTTCGCCAGGTTCCCGCTCCTTGGGAATCGTAAAGACGGCCTGGCGAGTTTCCTTGCCGCCGCGCCAGGTGTCGAAGGCGACCTCAAGCGTCACGGTTTCCCCTGGCCGGGCCTGCTTTTCCAGCGCGCGGGCCGAAACAATCGTGCCGGTTTTGCGGGCGCCGCCCACTTCAATTTCGACGCCCACATCCATAATCGTCACGGGCTGAAAGCGATTGGTCAGCAGCAGGTTGACCGCCTCATTGAGTTCCTCGGTAATCGCACTCGCGATATTGGCCTCGTTGTAGTACATGTTGGAGCGCTCAATCTGCTTGTCGTCCGGCGTCCCCACGGCTGAAACGTGAAACTTGATGTTTGCCGTACCGGGGCCGACGCGGTCGACTACCCGATCAATCACGTTGAACACTGCGGTTTCCGTCAGCATCGCCCCCAGTTGCTGGTCCTGGACAACCTGAATGGCGGCTTCCTGCGCCACGCCGCGGTCAAGGTCCTTGACCTTCACCAGCATGGGAATAATTTTCGGATAATGCTTCGTCTCGCCGGCCAAGCCCGCCTGCCGGTCATCGGTAATCCGCCCCAGGAGCTCTCCCGGCGCGCCGACTTTAAACGGACTGGAAATGGACGGAATGGTTGCATAGACCCACGCGTTGCTCAAAAAGTAATCCGACGCGCCCCGCCGCAAAAAAGGATGCCCAAACGCCCAGATGCGGTTGCCGTCAACCCACGTGACCGTTCCCAGCGCCCCCAGCGACACATCGCCGCGAATCAATTCCGCGCTCAACGCCGAACCCGGTTCCAGCTCAGTGCCGGCCAATGCGCCCGGCGCCGCCCCCACCGCCATCGGCTCAAGGCCGTAAGTAGAGAGCGCGCCACGCAGTTTTTCCAGGCCGCGCTCCGTAAAGCCGGACGCCATCAGCGGCGTTCCTTTGGGCAGCAAGGCCGGCGTTTCGGCCGCCGGCGCAGCGGTTGCGTCACTTGCCGGCGCAGCGCCCAGCTTCAGCATGCTTTCAATCGGAGTCAGCATGCCCACCCGGCTGTCTGACAGCTTCCAGCCATAGGCGATGGCGCCGACCAAGCGCCCATCGACAAACACCGGACTGCCGCTCATGCCCTGGGCGATGCCGCCGCTGCGCTCGATCGCCGCGCCGGAAGTCCTGACCAAAATCAAATCGTTGCCGCCGGGCTGGCGCATGACATCGATAATTTCCACATCGAACGGTTCAATGGTTGTTCCTGCTACGACCGTCTTGCCAATGCCTTTCATGCCGGGACGCACTTCGTCAATGCCCATAAAAAGCGAGGCGGCCTGCGCCACGGAAGCAGCCGAGAGGCTGATCATCACCATGGCCAGGCACAGCCAGCGCCAATATCGCTTATTCGTCAACCGCACTCATCCTCTCTCTTCAGCGGGCGCTTTCCAACCGGACAAGCACTTGCCCGACGGCGACTTTATCGCCCGGTTTCACCAGCACGCTCGCTACGCGGCCATCGACGGTCGCCCGCGCCGCCGGCGCCGGACCGGCAATCGTCATCACTTTCACCAGAACCTGGCCTTCTTTCACCAGGTCGCCTTCTTTCACAAGCGAATCGGATAACACGATGCCGCTCAAGCTGCTGGTCTGCTCAACAGGCGCCGCAGCGGCTGAAAGCATGGCCACAAGCCCCACTAATACCAACGTCAGCATAAAGATTCTTTTTATCTTAAGCATATTATCCACCACCTTCTATCATCATTATAAGGCTTGCCGCGGCTTTCCACAAGTTGCCTGATTTCAGCGCCCTTCCGTGGGAAAAACAGCCAGGGCGGCCGCCACCGGCCTCTCTTGGCCGTCGGAAGGCGTATTCATGATGTCGCGCCGGTAAACCAGTTCGCTCGAGCCGCCGCCATCCAGATTCATTGCCGCCTCCGCCCCCAGCGATTGCATGAACTCCGCCAGCTCCAGGAGCGTCAGGCCGACGCTGTTCCATTGGCGTCCGTCAACAACCACCAGCATGATTTCACCGGTTTTGCTGATGCCGACTGCGGTTCGCGGCGCGCGACCGTTCACAACATCCGGACCGAATTCCTCCCGGTCGGCCGGCAGCGCAAGGTTGCCCTGGCTGACCAGCAGCGGGCCAGCGCCCAGGACGTATTGGGCCTGGTCTTCGACGCCGCATAAGCTCTCCGTGATCAACAGGCGCTGCCCGGGCTTGACGCCCGCCAATTGCCGGGCCGCCTGCCCGTGAGCGGAAAGGACATAGCTTCCGGGCGCCAGGCGGGTGTTGCCCCGGGGATTGACCGCCTCAACCCGGCCGTTTTTCACCAGGTATTCGACGCCATTTCTCATGCCGGTGCTGGCGCCGTAATAGTGGTTGTAAAGCACGGTTTCATCCGTCAGCCGCGGCCGGTTGACGCCGCCGATCGGCAAGACTCCGCCCGTCGGCAAGATGGCGCGTCCCTCATAGCGTATTTGTCCGACGCGGTAGCGGCCGTCGCCAAAAGCGCTGAACGCACTGCGCAGCTTTTGCTCGGCGCTGACAATTTCCCCTTCGAGCATCAGGTTGCCGACGATCCAGCCGGTAGTGTCGAAATAGGAAGCGTTGACGGCCGCCAGCGCGCCCGTGCGGTTCGTCATTTCCGTCAGCGGCTCGCGGCCGTTGGCGATTGCGCCGCGCGCCAAAACCGGCCTGACCGTGTAGCCGCACCGCGGATCGACTGTCAGGATGTGCAGCCAAACCGGCCCGGCGCGCAGGCTTTCGCGCCAGGAGGTGTAGCGGAGGCCCGGCGCCAAATCGTACTCCACCTTCTCCCGGTGGTCTTTAATGATGTCGATGACAAGCCGGTTTGGCGAGGGCAGGCGGAAGGTACGGTAAACCGCCTTGCGCGATAATTCGATTGTCACGCGCGTCTTCCCCTCGTCCGGCTCGGACAATTGCCAGCCCCTGACCAGCGGGTCTTTCGTTACGAAAGCCTGCGTGCCGCTGCGGTTGATCGCCGCCACTTCCAGCACGATGCGGTCGCCCTCGGTCGACTCCGTAAACGACACAGGGGCGCTTGCATCCAGGACAAGCCTCAATTTGCCCGGCGCGTTGCTGAACCTCACGCCCGTGATCGCCGGCGGCTGATTTGCCGCAGTGGCAGCCGTACTGGCCGCGCCGCCCGCGGCTGGGGGAGCCGCGGCCGCCTCTCCTGCCGAAAAGACCGCACTCGCCAACAAACAAACAATCATTCCTGAAAAAAGCCCTTGTCTCACCCTGTTCCATTGCATGCGCCCTGCGCCTCCTCGTCAAAAAAAGAGAATCCCGCCAGCCAGGCAGGATTCTCTTGGTCAGCTATTCTTCGGCTCTGCAACTGTTTTATAAGCCTGCGCGGAGAGCTGCCGGTAGAGCAAATCGCCCAAGCCGATGCCGCCCGCCTTGGCCATGTTGCCGGCCAATTCCCTGTCCAGCATGGATTGCATCACTTTTTCCCCGGAAGACTTCTCCACCAAGCCGCCTTCGGCAACCGTCGAGCGCATCGTGGTCAGCATCATGTTGATGAATACCGCTTCCAGGTCGCGGCAGGCCGCCCGCAGCTTTTTATCGTCCGCCTGCCGGCCGGCGCCGGCGCTCTCCGCCTTTTCAGCGGCGGCCTGCGCACGGGACAGCTTCGCTTTGAAGTTTTGCTCGTCCGCCACGGCTTTCGCCGTCGCTGTCATTTGCCGGGCCGGCTCCGCGCCGCTGATTCGCTCCGTTCGCATCGCTTTACCTCCCGTCAAATCAGTTCCAGATCGGCACGCAGCGCGCCCGCGGCCTTGATCGCCTGCAAGATCGAGATAACGTCCGCCGGCGACGCGCCCACGGCATTCAGGGCCGACACGACCTCCGTCACGCTGGACGCTGCCGGCAGCACAAGAAGGTTGGCGTCTTTTTCCTGCGCCTCCACCTTGGGTTGCTGCGTCACCACCGTCCGCCCGTTTGAAAACGGCTCCGGCTGGGAGACGCTCACCTCACGGCTGATTTTGACGGTCAGCCCGCCTTGGGCGACCGCCACCTCATCAATCGTCACATTGCCGCCCATCACCACCGTGCCGGTCCGCTCATTGACAACCACGCGCGCCGCGCTGTCCGGATTGATCGTCAGCTCCTCCACGCGGGCGATGAAGGAAACAAGCTCCGTTTCATAAGCCGGCGGAACAATGACATTCACCGTCGCCGCATCCGCCGCCGAGGCAACCGGGCCAAACCGCTGGTTGATGCTTGCGGCCATGCGGCTGGCCGTAGTGAAGTCAGGCTGCAGCAGGCACAGGCGCACGACGCCGCCCGGCGCCAACTCCGTCATGGTGCCGCGTTCGACAATGCCGCCGTTCGGCACATGCCCGGCCGTAGGGAAATTCTTGCGCTGGCTGGCGCCGCCGGTTCCGACGGCAAAACCGCCGGTGGAAATCGGTCCCTGGCCGGCCGCATAAACCTGTCCGTTCGCCGCCCGCAGCGGCGTCTGCAGCAGCGTGCCGCCGGCAATGCTCTTGGCGTCGCCCATGGAGGAAACCGTCATGTCGATCGTGTCCCCCTCCTTGGCAAACGCCGGCAGCTTCGCCGTCACCATCACCGCCGCTACGTTTTTGAGCTTGATATCGTTGGAGGAGACGGTGATGCCGAACCGCTCCAGCATGTTGGCCGCCGCCTGATTGGTGAACAGGCTCTTGTTCGAATCGCCCGTGCCGGCCAGGCCGACCACCAGGCCGTAACCGATCAATTGGTTGTCGCGCACGCCCTGCACCTTGGCGATATCCTTAATCCGCGTTGGCGCCGCATCAGCCGCCAGGGAAGCCCCCAGCGCCAGACAGCACGCCAGCACCGCGCTAAACAGTTTTTTCATGATTGCCTCCAGACTAGAAAATAATGTTCCATATCTGGGTCAGAATGCCTTGCTTTTGTTTGTTGGCGATCGGCCCTTTGCCGTCCACCTGGATGCGGGCGTTGGCCACGTAAGAGGAAAGCACCGTATTGCTCTTCGTCACGTCCCGCGGCCGGACCTCGCCGGTCAAAGTGATCTTCTGCTCTTCTTTGTTTTGCTTAATGGTCTGCGTGCCGGAAACGATCAGGTTGCCGTTCGGCTTCACTTCCGTCACCTGCACGGTGATTTTCGCCGTCACCTTGTTCGTGTTGGTTACAGACCCTTTGGCCGAAAAGCTGTCCGAGCCGCCGCCGAGCTGCGCATTCAAAAAAGTGGCCAGACCCGTTCCGGCGCTGATGTTGTACTCAGCCTCTTTTGAATTGGAAGCTGAACCCGTGCGCGCCGCACTCGAGGATTCGCTGATAATGATCGTCAGAACATCCCCGACCTGCCGGGCCTTCTGGTCGCCATACAGGCCGCCGTTGTCGGCCCACAGCGACTCGGCGCCGGCCAAGCCCGGCGCACACAACAAGCAAAACGTCAGCAGCAAAACCGCCAGCATGCGTCTTTTCATCTTCCCGCCACCTCATTCACCGGGCCAGCGCTTCGACGACGCCCCGCGCAGACACGCGGGCAACAAGCACCTTGCCGGTGGCTAAATTTTTAACCCGCACCAGGGCGCCGCTCCGGCCGCCGGTCAGCGCTTCCGCGGTCGTTTCCACCGCGACGGCGCCATGACGGGCCAGAAGCCGCACCGTTTCACCTTGCCGGACTAGCGGCGGCTGTTTGACCAGCGACTCGCCAACAACGCTTCCGACCGGCAAGTTCCGCGCCGTTTCCAGGCCGAGCGCTTCCTCGACCGAATCGTACAGCGCGCCGCGCACCCGCGTCACATCACACTCAGCCAAGCGCAAATCTCCCGCCGCCAGCAGCGTGCCGGCCGGCAAATCGCGCGCCGCCACAACCGTGCGGGCATAACGCTTCACTTGAAACGTCAGCTGCCAGTCATACAGCCGCGTTTCGCCCTGCTTCACCAAAACCCGCACCGCCGTCGGCACGCCGTAGTGAACGCCGCGCGGCAAGCTCGCCTCCAGGGCAACGCCGTCCTCGGGGACGTCAATTGCCTCCGGCAAGGCGCTGAAGCGCTCCCAGCGGTAGGATACGTTTTTTTCTCCGGTCGCCAGCCGCTCGGACAAAACTGCCTCCGCCGCCGCCCAAACAGTATCGGCTTCCAGCACCGCCGCCTCCGCCGACGAGGCGCACGCCAGACACCCGGCCAGCAACGCGACACGCAGCCAGCCGCACCATCTCTTTTCCCACGCCCGCCGCATCGCTTATTACCGTTTCAAGCCGGCGGCGACTTCAAGCATCTCGTCGGAGGTGGTGATCGCCTTGGAATTGATCTCGTAGGCCCGTTGCGCCACAATCATGTTGACCATTTCCTCCACCACCTGAACGTTGGACATTTCTATATAGCGCTGCTGAACCGTGCCTGCGCCGTCGGTTCCGGCATTGCTCTCGGTCGGAGCGCCGGAAGCTTCCGTCTCTTTTAATAGGTTGCCGCCCAGCGCCGCCAGTCCGGCCGGATTGACAAAACGGGACAGGGTAATCTGCCCGATCTCCTGCGCCTGCGTCTGATTGGGAATCGTAACCGTCACGAGGCCGGTTGTGGCAATGTTGACCGCCGTCGCATCAGTCGGAATGGTGATTTCCGGCTCGAGCGGGTAGCCCTCTGATGTGACGATCCGGCCCTGCTCGTCGCGCTTGAACGTGCCGTCGCGCGTGTACGCCGCCGTGCCGTCCGGCATGGTGATCTGGAAGAAGCCGTCGCCCTGAATCGCCAAATCAAGGTCATTGCCAGTTTCCTGCATTGACCCTTGCAAATAAATCCGTTGCGTCGCCACCTGCTTGACGCCGTGGCCCATTTCGACGCCCGACGGCAATTTGGAATCGGGCCCGGTCGCCGCCCCGGCAGAGCGGATTGTCTGGTACATCAGGTCCTGAAAGTCAGTGCGGCTTTTTTTGAAGCCGGTCGTGTTCACATTCGAAAGGTTGTTTGAAATCACATCGATATTCGCCTGCTGGGCTTTCATGCCCGTGCCAGCCGTCCACAAGGAACGCATCATCGCTAACGACCCCTTTCTTTTTCGCCGGAAGCCGCTTCGTCATTCGCACAAAGCAGCCGCGCCTCCCGAACGGGTCCGGCGCTCTTTCCGGTCACGCTTAAGCTTTCGCCACGTCATTGACCGCCTTGTCGGCCAGCGCATCTTGCGTTTGGACCGCTTTGGCGTGAATCTCATAAGCCCTGTAGCTGGTGATCAGGTTGACCATTTCCTGGACAACATTGACGTTGGAACCCTCCAGCATCCCCTGCCGCACTTTGCCGGTGAAAGGCTCCGCCTGCAGGCTGCCATTGTCCGGCGCTTTAAACAGGTTGCCGCCCTCTTTCAGTAGTTGACCGCGGTTGGCGAAGGAAACCGTCTCGAGCCGTCCCACTTCCTGCGCGCCGCTGAAAACGCGCCCGGCCTGGTCAATCGTGAGCGAACCCGTCGGATTCACCGCGACAATCGCCGCGCCGTTTTGGCCGCGCACGCGATAACCGTCGGCCGTAACGAGCTGATTCTGGTCATTGAGTCGGAAGGAGCCGTCCCGCGTGTAGCGGACGCCTTGCGGCGCATCAACGCCGAAAAAGCCATCCCCTTCGATGGCCACATTCAACGGATTTTCAGTTGTTTTCAAGGTGCCGGCGGCATGGCTGGCCACGTTGGCGACCACTTCCGCTCCCCCGCCCATGCGTCCGATCGCCGGCTGCTCGGCGCCGTCATTGATGCGCTGCAGCAAGATATTGTGAAACTCCGAAGTGACGGTCGCGTCCTTTTTATAACCGGCCGTATCCGCATTGGCCAAATTATTGGCAATGGTGTCCGTACGAAGGCCCTCGGCAATCATGCCGGAAGCAGCTGTATACAGTCCTCGCAGCAAAGAAGCACCTTCCTTCTATGTAAATCGTTCGCGGGCCGAGCCGGCCCGCTACGATATATATCGACAAAATCGGATCAACAGTTAAGGGTGGGATACGCTATTTTTTTGCAGCGTGGACAGGCTGTCCTGCAATTTCCCCAGCGAATCAAGCGCTTTGCCCGCGCCGAGCGCGACGCAGGAGAGCGGATCTTCCGCCAGGTAAGTGGGGATGCCCGTCGCATCGTTGATCAAGCGGTCAAGCCCTTCCAAGAGAGCGCCGCCGCCCGTCATGACAATGCCGCGGTCAACAATGTCGGCGGCCAGTTCCGGCGGGGTCTTTTCCAGCACGGACTTCACGCACTCGACGATGAGGGAAACCGGCTCCGCCAAGGCATCGCGCGTTTCATCCGAGTTGATCCGGATCGTTTTCGGCAGGCCGGAAACGAGATCGCGGCCGCGAATTTCAATCGTCTCGTTGCGGCCGCGCGGATAAGCGCTGCCCACGCTGATTTTGATTTCCTCCGCCGTACGCTCGCCGATCAGGATGTTATACTCCTTTTTGACGTAGCGGACAATCGCCTCATCAAACTTATCGCCGCCGATGCGCAGCGAATCGCTGACGACGATGCCGCCCAGGCTCAATACCGCCACGTCCGTGGTGCCGCCGCCAATGTCAACCACCATGGAGCCGCACGGTTCGGCAATGTCAAGGCCGGCGCCCAGCGCGGCCGCCAGCGGCTCTTCAATCAGGTAGGTTTTTGCCGCACCGGCTTGCATCGCCGCTTCCAACACAGCGCGTTTTTCCACGGTCGTTACGCCCGAGGGAATGCAAATCATGATGCGCGGCTTAAAGAACATGCTCTTTCCCGCCACCTTTTGAATGAAGTGGCGCAGCATGCTTTCCGTCGTGTCGTAATCGGCAATAACGCCTTCGCGCAGCGGGCGGATGGCAATGATGTTGCCGGGCGTTCTGCCCAGCATGCGCCGCGCTTCCTCGCCAATCGCCAGCACGCGGTTCGTGTCGCGGTCAAGCGCGACAACCGACGGTTCGCGCAGCACAATGCCTTTGCCTTTTATATAGACCAATACGTTGGCCGTTCCCAAGTCAACCCCGATATCCATACTCCGAAACATAACTGGGTGCTCCTCTCCTATTTGCCCATGCTTTAATTTGATTTTGCCCAAAAACAACCGTTTTTGCTAGCCTTTGACCCGCGTGATGTCGGCGCCAAGCGAGCGGAACTTGTCAACCAAGCCCTCATAGCCCCGGTCGATATGGTGGATGCAGCCGATCTCCGTTTCGCCCTCGGCGACCAGTCCGGCCAAAACCATCGCCGCGCCGGCGCGCAAGTCCGTCGCTTTCACCGGACAGCCGGTCAGCTTCTTTACGCCTTCGATCACGGCGCTGCGGCCGTCGACCTTGATATTGGCGCCCATGCGCTTCAATTCGTCGACATGCATGAACCGGTTTTCAAACACCGTTTCCGTGATCAGGCCCGTGCCCTCGGCCATCGTCGCCATGGCCATCATTTGGGCCTGCATATCGGTCGGAAAGCCAGGATAGGGAAGGGTTTTGATATCGACGGCCTTGAATTTCCCGCTCGAGACGATGCGCACGCCGCGGATATCCTCCTCAACCGTGACGCCGGCCTCCTTGAGTTTGGCGACGACCGGTTTCAAGTGCTCAGTCAAGACGTTGTCGATCCGCACGTCGCCGCCCGCCATCGCCGCCGCCACCATGTAGGTGCCGGCTTCAATCCGGTCGGGAATGACAGTATACTCATGGCCGTGCATGGCGGCCACGCCGTCGATGCGGATGACGTTCGTCCCGGCGCCGCGCACCTTGGCGCCCATAATATTGAGGTAGTTGGCCAAATCGACGATCTCCGGCTCCTGGGCCGGATTTTCCAAAATCGTCTGGCCTTTGGCCAACGCCGCCGCCATCATGATGTTCTCCGTTGCGCCGACGCTGGGGAAATCAAGATAAATCCGGGCGCCGACAAGGCCCTTGGGCGCCCGGGCTTCAATATAGCCATGCCCCATTTCAATCGTGGCGCCCAGCGCCTCGAACCCTTTTAAATGAATGTCGATCGGCCGCGTCCCGATCGCGCAGCCGCCGGGTTGCGAAATGCGCGCATGACCCTTGCGGGCCAACAGCGGCCCCATCACCAAAAACGAGGCGCGCATGCGGCGCACCAGTTCATACGGCGCCTCGCAGCTCGTAATCTCCCGGCTGTCGACGTATAATTCATTGGGCGCGCTGCGGTCTACGGGCACGCCAAGGCTGCCGAGCACCTCCGAGATCGTGTGCACATCTTCCAAAGCAGGTATATCAACAAGCCTGCTGGGCGTTTCCCCCAGCAACGATGCTGCAATAATTGGCAGAACGGCATTTTTTGCCCCGCTGGCTTTTACAGTACCATAAAGTTTGTTGCCACCGCGAACGAGCAGTTTTTCCACGCTGTTGTTCCTCCTGAATGACCTAAAGGCCGGCAAAGTTTAACTCATTTCATACAAGTGCTATTTTAGTTTATCATTGACATACATATACAAGCAAGGGAGGAAGCCTGACAAGTTTGTTATATTTCTGGTGTGACAACGGGGACGGCCCCCCTGTCACGCTAGCGTGACAGGGGGGCCGTCCCCGTTGTCACAAAAACGGCGGCCAAAGCCGCCGTTTTTGCTTATTTCAGATGCAGTTTCGTCATCGCGACCGCTTTCAAACGAGCCAGGGCGCGTTTGAGGGCGACCTCCGCCCGCGCCACATCGATCGAAGGGCTGCGTTTTCTGAGCCGCGCTTCGGCGCGCTCCTTCGCCGATTCGGCACGCTTGACGTCGATTTCCGACGGCATTTCGCCGACCGGCGTCAAAATCGTAATCTTATTGTCCTTCACTTCCATGAATCCGCCGCACACCGCAATATAGGAATCCGGTGCATTGGCAAACTTCATTTTGACCGGCCAGATGGCCAGCGAGGTGATCAACGGGGCGTGATTGGGCAAAATGCCAATATCGCCGTCAATCGCACGCGCCACGACCATGGTGGCTTCCGCTGACAACAACAGGCGGTCAGGGGTAATGATCTCTACTCGGATCGTCTTATCCACCGATTATTCCCCCTTCATGGACCGCGCCTTCTCGACCGCCTCGTCAATCGTTCCCACCATGTAGAACGCGCCTTCCGGCAGGCTGTCGTGCTTGCCGCTCAGGATTTCCTTGAAGCCGCGGATGGTTTCTTTCAGGGGAACGTATTTGCCGGGGCTGCCGGTGAAGACTTCCGCCACGAAGAAAGGCTGGCTGAGGAAGCGCTGGATTTTCCGCGCCCGGGCAACAAGCAGCTTGTCGTCATCGGACAATTCTTCCATACCCAAGATGGCGATGATGTCCTGCAGTTCCTTATACCGCTGCAGCACTTCCTGCACGCCGCGGGCCACCTCATAGTGCTCCTCGCCCAGAACAAGCGGATCCATCATCCGGCTGGTGGAGTCGAGCGGATCAACCGCCGGATAAATGCCGAGCTCGGCGATCTGGCGGGACAGAACCGTCGTCGCATCCAAGTGCGCGAAGGTCGCGGCCGGCGCCGGGTCAGTCAAGTCGTCGGCCGGAACGTAAACCGCTTGCACGGAGGTGATCGAGCCGGTTTTGGTCGAGGTGATGCGTTCTTGCAACGCACCGACGTCCGTGCCGAGCGTCGGCTGATAGCCTACCGCGGACGGCATGCGGCCGAGCAGCGCCGATACTTCCGAACCGGCCTGGATGAAGCGGAAAATGTTGTCAACAAAGAGCAAGACGTCCTGTCCTTGCGTATCGCGGAAATACTCAGCCATGGTCAGGCCGGTGAGGCCGACGCGCATGCGCGCCCCGGGCGGCTCATTCATCTGCCCGTAGACGAGCGCCGTTTTTTCGATAACGCCCGACTCGCGCATTTCCGCCCACAAGTCGTTGCCTTCGCGCGTGCGTTCGCCGACGCCGGCGAACACGGACACGCCGCCGTGCTCGGTGGCGATGTTGCGGATCAATTCCATGATCAGAACGGTCTTGCCGACGCCCGCGCCGCCGAACAAGCCGATTTTGCCGCCTTGCGCATACGGCGCAATCAGGTCGACAACCTTGATGCCTGTTTCCAGCACCTGCGTCGTGGTCGCCTGCTGGTCAAAGGGCGGCGCCGAACGGTGAATCGGCCAATGATCGTCAGCCGTAATCGGCGTTTCGTCATGGTCAACCGTTTCGCCCAATACGTTGAATACGCGTCCCAGCGTGCCGTTGCCGACCGGCACCTTAATCGGCGAACCGCTGTCGAACGCGTCCATGCCGCGCACCAGGCCGTCCGTGGACGACATGGCGACGGCACGCACGGTGTTGTCGCCAATGTGCTGCATGACCTCGACGGTCAGGTTTAACTCCAGGTCTCCGCTTTTCCCCTGAATTTTTACCGCGTTATAAATCGCCGGCAGTTGTTCAGGGGGAAACTCGATATCAACAACAGGCCCGATGACCTGCACCACTTTACCTGCGTTCACGTTTTCCCCTCCGTTTCTTACTTCAGCGCTTCCGCGCCGCCGACGATCTCGGAAATTTCCCGAGTGATGCCGGCCTGGCGTATTTTGTTGTAGCTCAGCGTCAGCTGCGAAATGAGTTCTTCGGCATTATCAGTTGCTGAGCTCATCGCCGCCATCCGGGCGCCGAGTTCGCTGGCCGAGGATTGCATAAGCGCCGCATAGATCTGGGTTTCAAAATAGCGCGGCACCAATTCATCCAGCACAGCCGCCGCCGATGGTTCGAAAATGTACTCCTCGCCGGCATCCGCAGCGCCATCGCCCGCCGGGGCTTTTACCGGCAGCAATTGCATCGTGACCGGCTTGTGCAGCAGCGGAGAAAAAAACTGCGTATAGACGATGTGAATTTCGTCATAGTTGCCCGCCAAGAACTGTTCCGACAGATCCTCCGCCAGCATGATGGCATGCTGGTAGGTCGGCCGTTCGGAAAAGCCGCTGTATTCCATGTCAATTTCGTAGCCGCGGCGCAGAAAATAATCGCGCGCCTTGCGGCCGACGGTAATCAAATGGACATTTTCCTTGCCGGCAATCTGCGCGACAGCTTCCTTCATGACGTTGGAACTGTAGGCGCCCGCCAACCCTTTGTCAGCGTTGAGCACCAGATAGGCCACGTTTTTCACCGGCCGCTCCGCCAGCAGCGGATGAATGGATTCGTCGGACTGCGCCGCCACGCGAGCCAGTACTTCGGTGATTTTCTGCGCGTAAGGCCGGCTGGCATTGGCGCGCTCCTGCGCCTTGCGCAAGCGTGCCGCCGCAACCATGTTCATCGCCTTCGTAATCTGCTGTGTGTTTTTTACGCTTTTGATACGCTGCCGTATCTCACGTGCGCTAGCCATGCCCTATCACCTCGCCGCGCCAAGTTCTGGGGCTTGCTCGCTGGTAAACGTTTCTTTGAATTCGACAATCGCCTTTTTGAGCCGAGCTTCAGTTTCAGCGTCAAGCGCTTTTTTCTCCCGGATCGTCTTGGCGATTTCCGGGTAGCTGACGCGCATGAATTTCAGATAGTCGGTTGCAAAGTCAGTTACCGCCTCTACCTCCAGGTCGTCCATGTAGCCGTTGACAGTCGCATAGATCGTCATCACCTGCTCTTCGACCGGCAGCGGCATATACTGCGGCTGCTTGAGCATTTCCGTCGTCCGCTGGCCGCGGTCGATCTGCGCCTTGGTCGCCTTGTCCAGGTCAGAGCCGAACTGGGCGAAGGCCGCCAACTCGCGGTACTGGGCCAACTCGAGGCGCAGGCGCCCCGCCACCTGCTTCATCGCTTTAATCTGCGCCGAACCGCCTACGCGGGACACGGACAGGCCGACGTTGATCGCCGGGCGCACGCCCGAGTAGAACAATTCGCTTTCCAAAAAGATCTGGCCGTCGGTAATGGAAATGACGTTCGTCGGAATGTACGCCGAAACGTCGCCGGCCAGGGTTTCAATGATCGGCAGCGCCGTGATCGAACCGCCGCCGAGTTCCTTGTTCAAACGGGCCGCGCGCTCCAAAAGGCGGGAGTGCAAGTAAAATACGTCGCCGGGGTACGCTTCGCGCCCGGGCGGACGGCGGAGCAGCAAGCTCATCGCGCGGTAGGCGGCGGCGTGCTTGGACAAGTCGTCGTACACGCACAAGACATCCTGACCTTTGTGCATGAAGTATTCGCCCATGGTAACGCCGGCATAAGGCGCCAGGTATTGCAGCGGCGCGCCGTCAGAAGCGCTGGCGACGACGATAATCGTGTACTCCATCGCCCCATGCTCTTCCAGAACGCGTACAACCCGCGCCACGGTGGAGGCTTTTTGGCCGATCGCAACGTAAATGCAAGTTACGCCGAGGCCTTTTTGGTTGATGATCGTATCAATGGCGATGGCCGTTTTGCCGGTGCCGCGGTCGCCGATGATCAATTCGCGCTGTCCGCGGCCAATCGGCACCATCGAGTCGATGGCCTTGATGCCAGTTTGCAGCGGGGTGTTGACCGACTCGCGGTCAGCAATGCCCGGCGCCGGGCTTTCCACGCGGCGCGTCTCCGTCGTGGCAATCGGTCCTTTGCCGTCAATCGGCTGGCCGAGCGCATTGACAACGCGGCCAATCAGCGCTTCGCCGACCGGCACTTCCATGATGCGGCCCGTCCGGCGAACCATGTCGCCTTCGCGGATTTCGGTCTCGCCGCCCATTAAAACGGCGCCGACCGAGTCTTCCTCCAAGTTCAGCACCATGCCGAAAACATCATTCGGCAGCTCGAGCAATTCCCCCGCCATGGCATTTTCCAGCCCGTGAATGCGGGCAATGCCGTCGCCGACCTCGATAACCGTGCCGACGTCGTCAACATTGAGGTCAACCTGATAGCGTTCGATCTGCTGCTTAATGATAGCCGTGATTTCTTCTGGCCTCATTTTCATATTCCGTTCGTCACCCCAATCTTATTCAGATCGATCTTCATCAAGGCAGATTCCAGCTGCTTGAGCTGGCGGACAACGCTGCCGTCGATCAGCTTGTCGCCGATGCGGACGACTACGCCGCCGATAATCGATGGATCGATCGCTTTTTCCAACACCACCTGGCGGTTGAGCCGTTTGCCCAGCCGCGCGGTCAGCGCTTCATATTCCGCCGGCGCCAATTCGCGCGCCGTGGTCACGCGCGCTTCCACAAGCCCCCGCCGTTCATTCAAAAAGCGGTTGTACGCCTTGATGATATCCGGCAGGATCGCTTCGCGGCGACGATCCGTCACCAACAACAAAAAGCTGAGAATGAAGGGCTGTACTTTATCAGCAAATACCTGGCGCAGCACATCGCGCTTTGCCACGGTCGGCACGCGCGGGTTGGAAACGAATTGCTGGAGATCAGGATGTTCGGCGAACAGGGCGTTTACCGCCGCCAATTCTTCTTTCACCGCATCCAGCAGATTCTTCTCATCCGCCAGCTCAAAGATGGCCATGCCGTATTTTTCCGCTAGTTTGCCCGCATCCTTTAACATGGCCTGTTACCTGACGCGTCATCCAGCTTTTCGACAAACTCTCTGACCAGCTTGACATCCGCCTCGCTGTCCATGTTGCGTCCGACGATTTTCGCCGCCGCCAGCATGGACAGGGAAACGACTTCGCCCCGCAAATCGGCCAGCGCTTTTTGACGTTCCCGTTCAATCTGATCTTGCGCACTCTTCAGCAGGCGCTCATGCTCTTCCCGCGCCTGGCGAAGCATGCTTTCCTGGGTTTCCGTCGCCAGCTTGTTGGCCCGTTCCAGAATTTGTTGCGCTTGTTCCCGGGCATCGGCCAGCTGCTGTTCATATTCTTCCCGGAGTTTGGCGGCCGCGAGCTTATCTGACTCGGCCGCTTCCATATTGGCAACAATCTGGCTGCGCCGCGCCTCCATCATTTGAAGCAACGGCTTGTAGGCAAACTTCGCCAAGATAAACATCAAAATCAGGAAATTTATGATTTGCGCAATAAGCGTCATATTAATGTTAAACAATCCGGTCGCTCCCCTTTCCAGCAGGTAAAACGCCGCCGGCAAAGCACACTTCGCCGGCAGCTCTAACCTGTCTATTTCTTACTTTACAAACGGGTTGGCCATGACCAGCACGATGGCGATAACGGCTGCAATGATGGGGATCGACTCGATCAAACCGATTGCGATGAGCATGTTAATTTGAAGCGAACCTTTTTCTTCCGGTTGACGCGCCATGCATTCCAACGCTTTCGCCGCAACATTGCTGTCGCCGGTAGCCGCGCCAAACGCTGCAATAGCGATAGCAAAAGATGCAGCCAAAACGGACGCAGCAACGATAATTGCCTTTTCCACGTAAATTTCCTCCTTTCCTTCCTCAGTCTTAATACAGGCGTTATGCCTGACGAGGCAGCATTTTAGTGTCCTGATTTAAAGGCGTTTGACAAATAGGACATCGAGAGAATGGAAAAGATCAGCGCCTGCAGTATGCCAACCACAAAGCTGAAGGCCAGCCAGGCAGTCGGGATGACAAACGGCACTAACACCCCTAATACAACCAACAAAATTTCACCGGCAAGGATGTTGCCGAAGAGACGGAAGGCCAGCGTCATCGGCTTTGAGACTTCCTCAATGATGTTGATCGGTAAAAACAGCGGATGCGGCTTGACAAAATGCGACATGTGGTGGAAAAAACCTTTTTGCCGACATCCCAGAATATGCACGCTCAGCACAACCATTACGGCCATGCCCAGCGTGGTGTTAATGTCATTCGTCGGGGAAGCAAGCCCCGGCACCATGCCTAACTCATTCGACACCAGCAGAAATAAGAACAGAGTGATGATGAACGGGGCCATAAACCGACCTTCTTTACCCATGTTC
Source organism: Sporomusaceae bacterium (assembly GCA_029265905.1). GTDB lineage: Bacteria > Bacillota > Negativicutes > Acidaminococcales > JAJUGR01 > JAJUGR01. Next base: position 71,281 of record JAJUGR010000004.1, read on the forward strand.
TTATCCATCAGGTCAGTCAGAAAATCGATAACCGCCTCCAGCACATTCTGCGCCCCGCCGGGAATCATCTGCAGGTTGCGCGTCGCCAACATCACTATGGCAAAAACGATCGCCATGACAAGCCAGGTGATCAGCAGCGTATTTACGTTCACTGTCATCCCGCCGAAAATCTCCCTCGCGCCGTAATGAACAAACTCCATACAAACTCACCCCCTTTTTTATTCAAAGAATCGTTTATTCACCTCAAACCCTTCTCCTTCGGTAAGCCAGCCAGATTGCATCAAGCAAGGTTATGGCATGCACAGCAAGAACGGCAATCATTACCGCCGCCATGGCAAGACCGGCCTTAATCGAGAGAAGCGCGGCGGCCGTCATGACCGCCAAACGCGCCATCCAGCTCTTGCGCATTCCCGCAAGCGCCTTTTGGGGCGATTTGTCAAGATTACGGGCAACCGAGCGGTACATGATGAGGTAGTCGACAAGGCCGATTAACGTCCCTGCCAGCCATCCCCAGGCAAACTGCACGTTGCCGTTCCCGTAGCAAAAAGCGCCAACGCCGCCCGCTACCAGCAGCGTATGCACAAAGGTTGTGCCGATATCAAGCGTAAAAGCTTCCGGTTTCATTGCGTATGTATCTCCACATCATCAACCTTTCGTGCCGTTGAAGTAATCCCGGCGCAAGATGTTGTAGACAGACCAAACGGCGGTAATCATGCCAAGCAAAATCCCGCCGATCCTGCCCCATGGATATGCGTCCAGCGCCGCATCCACCCACTTGCCGAGGTAAAAACCGACAACCAGGTTGGACACAACCGTCACGCCGACAGTCGTGACAAAGCTGAGCGCGGCGACCAATTGCTCTCTTCGCGACTTCACAAACGGCACCTCACCAGCAACGCATAGTTGAGACATAAAGGGTTTATTCGACGAGTCAAACAAAACTCCTGCTAATAATTCTGAGAATTACGCATTTTTTTGAAAGTATTATGTATGTTTTTTAAAATAATTAAAACGACAAGAACCGCCGCGAAGGAATGTTCTTGTCGTTTCCAACGTTCGCACCAACCGCAAACCGCCTGCGCGCAGTTTTTGCCGGTTTTCTATAAGCTTATTTTTGCAGGCCACAGACAAACGCGGTCGGCATCTCTTCCGTCAGGCCGTAGCGATGCAGCAAAAACGCGACAATCCGCTCGGAGGCATGCCCGTCGCCGTAAGGGTTGCAGGCCTCCGCCATGGCGGCATACGCTTTTTCATCCGCCAGCAGCCGGTGCGCGGCGGCAAACACCGCCTCTTTTTCCGTGCCGACCAAGGCCACAGTACCCGCTTCGACCGCTTCCGGCCGTTCGGTCGTATCGCGCAGGACCAGAACCGGCTTGCCCAAAGCCGGCGCCTCCTCCTGGATGCCGCCGGAATCAGTCAAGACCAAGGCCGCATGCGCCATCAAATTGGCGAACGGCTCATAGTCGAGCGGTTCGATCAGGTTCACCCGGTCAAGTCCGCCGAGTTCCGCCTCCACCACTTCGCGCACCTTCGGGTTGCGGTGCACCGGGAAGATGATTTCAATGTCATCGTGCGCCTCCAGCAATTGGCGCAGCGCCTGATAAACCTGGCGCATCGGCTCGCCGAGGTTTTCGCGCCGGTGCGTCGTGACGAGCACCAGGCGCCGCCCGCGCGCGACGGCTGCCGCCAAGACCGGATCGGCAAACTGGTAGCCCGGCTTGACCGTCGCCTTCAGCGCGTCGATGACGGTATTGCCGGTAACAAAAATGGTCGAAGGCGCGACGTTCTCGGCCAGCAGGTTCGCTTTGGCCGTCTCAGTCGGCGCAAAATGCCAGTCGGCCATCGCCCCGGTCAGGCGGCGATTCATTTCTTCCGGGAACGGCGAATCCTTGCGGCCGGTGCGCAAGCCCGCTTCAACGTGGCCCACGGGGATCTGGGCGTAAAACGAAGCCAGGGCGCCGACAAACGTTGTCGTCGTATCGCCATGGACCAGCACGAGGTCGGGCTTGGCTTCCTCCAGCACCGTCTTGAGACCGGTCAGGGCGCGTCCGGTGATGTCATAGAGGGTTTGACCGGCCGCCATGATGTCGAGGTCATAGTCGGGCGTCAGGGAAAAGAGCGACAAGACCTGGTCGAGCATCTCGCGATGCTGGGCGGTAACCGCCACGATCGGCTCGATCAAGTCGGCTTGCTTTTTCAATTCCAGCACGACCGGCGCCATTTTAATCGCTTCCGGGCGCGTGCCAAACACAGTCATAACACGTAGTTTTTTCACTTATGTAGTCCTCCCGTCGCTTGATTGCCAGATAAGAAAAAACGAGTGAAGAGTGAACTTGTCATCACTCGTCACTCGTCAGTACCAGCGTGTGCTTCAGTGCGTTTCCGCCGATTCAGCGTCGTGCAGGATGCCAATTTTTCTGGCGCCGACAAACACGACCGCAATGATAACACCGATAATGACCATGGCCGACGTTCTGCTTGCGTCAGCCAGGAGTATTGCGCTGAATCCCAGCCCCGCGCTGATCACGTACATGAGCAGCACCGTTTGTTTTTGCGAAAGCCCCATCGCCAGCAGGCGGTGGTGCAGGTGGCCCTTGTCCGGCTTGAAAATAGGCTGGCCGTTGGTATAGCGGCGCACAATCGCAAACGCCGTATCCATGATCGGCAGGCCGAGCGCCACGCCGGGAACAACAAGCGCAATCGTCGCCGCGCTTTTCACCGCGCCCAGCATGGAGATCGCCGCCAGCATGTAGCCGAGGAACATGCTGCCCGTATCCCCCATGAAGATCGTCGCCGGATTGAAATTGTACTTCATGAAGCCTGCCGCGCCGCCCGCCAAGGCGGCCGTCAGCACGGCGACCGGATAGAAGCCTTGTTTTAAGGCGACCAGGATGATCGTAACGGCGGCAATGACCGACACCCCCGCCGCCAAGCCATCTAACCCATCAATCAAATTGACGACGTTCGTCAGGCTGATCACCCACAAAATGGTGATCGGAATCGCAAAGTATTCCAGATAGATATAGCCGCCAAACGGATTCGTAAACCATTCGATGCGGATATCAAAAATAACAAGCACGCTGGCCGCGACGATCTGCCAAAAAAGCTTCACCTTCGCCGGCAGTTGGTAAATATCGTCAATTATGCCGACAACCAAGATGACGGAGCCGCCAATCAGCAGTCCGACTATTTCTCGGGTCAGGTGCATACTGGCGACAACCGCCAACATGAAAGCCAGGTAAATCGCCAAGCCACCCATGCGCGGAATCGGCGTGGTATGGACCTTGCGCGCATCAGGCGCATCCATGGCGCCCCATTTTACAGCCAACTGTCTGACCCAGGGCGTCAACAAAACGCTTGCTATCAACGCGACGACAAACGCCACCAGATAGGCTTGCATGTACAGCACCTCTTTAATTACATATTCATTTAGTATTCCACTAGACATCATCGCTAGTTTACTCCAGCAAAGGCCCGCTTGTCAATGATAAGTCGATTACAAAGGCGCGGCGGCGCGCTGAGCCCGGCAGTACCCGCGATGCACCAGTTTGGCAATGTGGCGTTCGACCACTGCCGCCAAATCCACCCGGTACTGGTCGTGCAAAACATAGGCCATCGTAAAACAGCACTGCGCCACATCCAAGAGCTCCAGCGCCGCCCCGGTCAGCACTTTTTTCTCGTCTTCGCCGGCGGTCTCGCCCGAGGCGGCCGCCTTTTTCCCCAGAAACTGCGTCAGTTCGCCCAGTTCCTCCTGAATCTTGCAAACCGTGGTCAACAAGTCCACCCCGGGGATATGCAAGCGCGGCAGACAGAGGCATTTCTTATTGCCGTGCGTAGCCAATTGGTAGTGGCCGCCGGCGTCGAAGCGGTAACCTTTCGCCTGCAGCTTTTGCAGGTGGACGTCAAGCAGCCGGTCAATGCTCAGCCCCTTTTCCTCCAGGACAAAAATCATCGTCACGCAAGTTTGCGCCACATCCAAGAGCTCCGTCGCCACCTCGTCCAGCAACGCCGCCCGGCGCGGGTCAGTCGGCCCGGCGGACAAGAACTGCAAAACGGCGCGGCTTAGTTCGCCCGCTTCCTCCATCGTTTTAAATACGGTCGAGTGCAGCGTCGGCCGCAAGTTATCCAATCTAGGCAGTGCAATGACAGTCATGCTTCATCCCTCCGCTACTGCCCCTATTCGACGCACGAACAAGGACTCCTGCCACAAGCAGCTTCTTGCGCCGCCAAGCCGCGCTTAGCCTTCCGCATCCGCGCACCAATTCGATATTCGCCTGAAGCATTCGCTGATAGAAGGACTGCTAAGCCAGCCTACAGCGCGCTTGCCAAGAGCGACACAATCTCCCCGTTGCCGTCGATGTAGACGACGCGCTCGATCATGGCGTTTTTAATCATCCGGCGGCACAACAGGCACGGTTCCCCGGATGCGTACGTGCCGTCGGCGTTGCGGCCGACGATATAGATGGTCGCGCCTTTGAGCCGGCCGGGGTCGGCATTGATGATGGCGTTTTGCTCGGCGTGCACCCCGACGCACAGCTCATAGCGCTGCCCTTTGGGCACCTGCATCTCTTCGCGCTGGCAGACGCCGACGTCGATGCAGTTGTCCTCCCCGCGGGGCGCCCCGTTATAGCCGGTGCTGATGATAATGTTGTCCTTGACCACGACCGCGCCGTATCGGCGCCTCAGGCAAGTCGCGCGCGTGCCGATCACTTCCGCCGTTTTCAAAAAGTACTCCGTCCAGCTGGGTCTGGTTGAAGGCGAAGGCATGTGCATTCCTCCTGTTGCGATTCTATCATTAATGTAGAGAAGTTAATCTCGCGATCTCCTTAATCGTATCACACGCCTGGCAATTGAAAAAGAGAAGGCCGGGCAAAATGTGATAAAATGATACCAACAGCATGATTCAGGAGGGAGGCGACACTTTGAAACCGCTTTCATTAATAACGGAGACCTTCTGCGAATCCGTGATCCGCGAAATGACCCGCATCTGCAATGCCGCCGGCGGACACAACCTCTCCCAGGGCTTTCCCGACTTTGACAGCCCCGCCCCCATCCGCGAGGCCGCCGTCCGGGCGATTATGAGCGGACGCAACCAGTACCCCGTCACCTTCGGCGAGCCGGAGCTGCGCGAGGCGATCGCACGCAAGGCCGCGTCCTACAACGGCATCACCTGCGACCCGGTCACAGACATCACCGTCACCTGCGGGGCGACGGAGGCCATGATCGCCACGTTGAAGGCCCTGATCAATCCGGGCGACGAGGTGGTTATTTTTGAGCCTTTTTACGAAAACTACGGGCCGGATGCCATTTTGTCCGGGGCGACGCCGCGCTACGTCACGCTGCACGCGCCGGACTGGCGCTACGATCCGGCGGAGTTAGCCGCCGCCTTCAGCGAAAAAACGAAAGCCGTGATCCTCAATACGCCAAACAACCCGACCGGCAAGGTTTTCTCCCGTCAAGAGCTGGCTGAAATCGCCGCCTTGTGCGAACAATGGGATTGCTATGCCGTCTCGGACGAAATTTACGAACACATTCTCTATGACGGCGCCGCGCATACGTCGATCGCCTCGCTGCCGGGCATGGCGCAGCGGACGGTGACGATCAACTCGATTTCCAAGACTTATTCCGTGACCGGCTGGCGGGTCGGCTGGGCGATCGCGCCCGCCGCCATCACGCAGCGGATCCGCAAGGTGCATGACTTCTTCACGGTCGGCGCGCCCACGCCGTTCCAGCATGCCGCGGCCGAAGCGCTCGCCTTTCCGGAGAGCTATTACGCCGGCCTGCAGTCGCATTATGCCAAGGCGCGCGACTTTATCCTGCCGCTCCTGCACCAAGCCGGGTTCGCGTGTCAGGCGCCGCGCGGCGCTTACTATGTGCTGGCCGATGCTTCCGCGCTGCTGGACAAGCTGGGGGTCTGCGACGACCACGCCTTCAGCCGCGCCTTGATTGCCAAGACAGGCGTCGCCACCGTTCCCGGCTCTTCTTTTTATGCCGCCCCGGGCAAAGGCGCCACGCAAGTGCGCTTTTGCTTCTGCAAGAAACAGGAAACACTAGAGGCTGTGGCCGAAGCGCTCGCCAAGCTGTAAAAAAGAAGGTCGCGATCCTGCACGCAGGATCGCGACCTTCTTTTTTTTGCTTGATCTAATCTTTTTTGCCGCCGAAGCCCTGCACGCAGGTCGGGGGCGGCGGGGGCGGGGGATTGTTGTTGACGCAGGTGTTCGTGGTGCAGCTGGTCACGCAAAAGCTGTTGCATTGCGTGCACAAGGGCACTTGCCCGGCCGAGGCGGACGAAAAAACCGACAGCAGTTCGCAGGAGGCCGTGGCCACCACTGCGATGCCGCACTTGGTCAGGAAGCTGCGCCGCGAGAATTTTTCTTGCTGCTTATCCTTTTCTTCACTCATCTTCTTTCCTCCCTTGCTGGCCGTCCGCTTGCCGGGACGCCTGGTCTGCCATTTCCCACAGGAGTATTTCCAGTACTTTTTTCGTATGTGCGCAGTTGATCCGGTCGCAGTAATCGCGCGCCTTGGGTGAAATGTCATTTTGTCCCGCCATCGTCAGCAGGTGAATCGGGCAACCGCCGCCGCACAGATACCGCCAAGCGCAAACCCGGCAGTCCTCGCGCTTATCAACGTGCAGCCGTTCGGCCAGTTCAGCCAACACCGCCGCGCGCGGATAAGTCCCCGCGATAATGTTCCCCTGATGGTAACGTTCGATGCCGACCAGGTAGATGCAGGGATAGACGTTGCCCTCCGCATCGACGACCGGCGTATTGCCGAACGGCGCGCCGCAGCCCAAGACCGACTGATTGCCGGGCTGAAGCTTGGCCCGGTAGGTGCTGAATGGAAACAAACGGTCGAGGCTCCACACGCCGCTTTCTTTCACTCGTTCAAAGGCGGCCAGCATGCGCTCGATGTCCGGGATCAGGTCATCGCCAATCAATTCTTCGTCCGAGTTGGTGACGTTCACGGGCACAAACGCCGAACCGTTTCCGCCCAGTTCGCGGTGGTGACGCGCCGTTTCCTCCATGTGGTCCTGGTTGCGGGCCGTCACCGTCGTCCGCAGGGAGACTGGAACGCCGGCGCCGATCAGCTGCCGGACGTTGTGCGCAATCTGGCCGTGCGACGAAACGCCGCCCTTGAACGGCCGCAAAGCGTCGTGCACCGCCCCCGCCCCGTCGATATCGCACAGCACGGTCATATTATGCCGGCGCGCCCGCTCGATGAAGTCATCCGGCAAAAAGCTGAGGTTGCTCGTCACGTGGTAGCAGAACCGCACCTCCGGATAGCGCGGCCGCAAAACCTGTTCCGTGTAGTCGATCGTTTTCTTGGCCAGCTCCCAGTTCAGGAGCGGCTCGCCGCCGAACAGGGCGATCTCCAAGTAGCCGCCCGGCCGGATGGCGGCGGCAAAGCGCTCCACGGCGCGGAAAGCGACTGTTTCCGGCATGCGCGGCTGCGCCTCCTTGCGGTAGGTGCGCTTGCCGTTCAGGCAATAGACGCAGCCGAGGTTGCAGTCCTGGGACAGCAGCAGGTACAAAGACATCCCGTGCGACTTTTCGCCCGGCGCCGGCACCGGCACGCTGCCGGGCAGCCGCTCCTCATCGTCCGCCGCCACCAGGATGTTATGCGCCAGCAAAAATGCCAGAACCGCTTCGTCGTTCGGCCACCGCGCCGCCAAGCTCTGCCGCGTGCAGCGCCCATCGCGGACGGCCGCCAGGACCTGTTCGACAAACTCGCCGCCGCGGCGCACCAACAGCGGCTTAAGCCGCAATGCATTGGCCAATAAGAGCGCGCCGTTTTTCTCCAGCCGGAGCAGGTGCTGCGTCACTTTCAGCGGCGCATCGGCCGCGACCAGCCGGCATCCGTCTTCGTGCATGTTCTCCCTCCTTTCAGTTTTCGCCAGTGTGACAGAGGGACCCGTCCCCATTGTCACGCGCGGTAGAGACTGCGCAGCAGCCGGATTTCTTCGCCGTAGCCCGGCACGTCGTTGGGCGTTTCCAGGTAGTACGGCAGATGCCGCAGCTGGGGATGGTTGATAAACGCGGTGATGGCGTCCAGGCCGATTGTGCCGGCGCCGATGCAGGCATGGCGGTCTTTTTTGCTGTTATACGGCGTCAGGCTGTCGTTTAAGTGGATCGCCTTGAGCCGTTCAAGTCCGATCACCTTGTCGAACTGCTCGAGCACGCCGTCCAGGTCGTTGACAATGTCGTAGCCGGCGGAGTAGACGTGGCAGGTGTCCAGGCAGACGCCGATTTTCTCCGGCAGCGCCGCGCGGTCAATGATGGCGCGCAGCTCTTCAAACGTGCTGCCGACTTCGCTGCCCTTGCCGGACATGGTCTCCAGCAGCACGAGGGTCGTTTGCTCCGGACGCATGACGGCATTCAGCACATCGACGATCAGCGTCAGGCCCGCTTCCACGCCCTGCCCGACATGGCTGCCGGGATGAAAGTTATAGTAGTTGTGTGGTAAATACTCCAAAGCAGCCAGATCTTCCTGCATGACCAGGTGCGCAAATTCGCGGATTTTCGGATCGGCCGAACAAGGGTTCAGCGTGTATGGAGCATGCCCCAAGAGCGGCGCAAACCGGTGCTCCGCCATGATGGCCAAGAGCGCCGCCACGTCTTTTTCGTCCACCTTCTTCACCTTGCTGCCGCGCGGGTTGCGCGTAAAGAACTGAAACGTGTTCGCCCCGATGCTCAAGGCTTCCTTGCCCATATGCTTGTAGCCCTTCGAGGTCGACAAATGACAACCGATATTGAACATATTCCGTCCCCTTTCGCGCCTTAGACCGGCGCCTGCACGTTCTGAAACTGATTGAAAAACAGTTCGTAATACCGGCCGCGCCGGCCGATCAGTTCATCGTGGCTGCCCTGTTCGACAATCGCCCCGTCGTCGATGACGATGATCACGTCCGCGTCGCGGATCGTATTCAAGCGGTGGGCGATGATGAACGTCGTGCGATTTTGCATGATCCGGCGCAGCGCCTCCTGGATGCACAGCTCCGTGCGCGTATCGATGCTGCTGGTCGCTTCGTCCAAAATGAGGATGGCCGGATCGGCCAAAATCGCCCTGGCGATCGCCAGCAGCTGCCGCTGCCCCTGGCTAAGGTTGGCGGCGCTCTCCAAAAGAACGGTATCATACTGCTGCGGCAAGTGGCGGATGAAAAAGTCCGCATTGGCTTTCACGGCGGCGGCCTTCACCTCTTCGTCCGCGGCCTCCGGCCGCCCGTAGCGGATGTTCTCCTTGATCGTCCCGGCAAACAAATAGGTATCCTGCAGAACGATGCCGAAGCATTTGCGCAGGCTATCCCGCGTATACGTCCTGATATCCCGGCCGTCGAGCAAAATGCGGCCGCCGGTCACATCATAAAAGCGGGCCAACAAATTCACCAGCGTCGTCTTGCCGGCGCCGGTCGGGCCGACGATCGCCACCCGGCTGCCGGCCGGCACCGACAAGCTGACGTCGTTTATAATCGGCACGTCCGGCCGATAGCCGAACGCCACGTGTTCAAACACCACGTCGCCGCGCGGCTTCTCCATACCAACCGCATCCGGCAAGTCCGGCGTCTCCGCAGCTTCATCGAGCACCTCAAAGACCCGCTCCGCCCCCGCCACGCCGGACTGCAGCACATTGAAGATGTTGGCCAATTCATTCAGCGGCCGGACAAACTGGCGCGTATAGCCCAGAAAGCTGGCGATGACGCCGACCGAAACGCCGTCTTCAATGGCCAGCACGCCACCGGCCAAAGCCACGGCGGCAAAGCCAACGTTGTTGATGACATTCATAAACGGCATCAGCAGCCCGGACCAAAGCTGCGCCTGCGTGCCGATCTGGCACAATGCACGGTTGAGCTGGGCGAAATCCTCGATCATGCTCGCCTCGCGGTTGAAGGCCTTCACAACCAGAACGCCCGAAATCGACTCCTCCACCTGCGCATTCAAGCGGCCCAGCCGCGCCTGCTGTTCTTTGAACAGCAACTGGGTTCGGCCAGTGACAAGCCTGGTCAAGCCGTACATCAGCGGCGCCGTTATCAGCGCCGCAAGCGTAAGCTTCGGACTGAGCAGCAGCATTATCGACAGCGAGCCAAGGATCGCAATAAAGCCGGACATCAGTTGGGCGGACGACTGCGTCACCGAGCTGCTGACGTTGTCAATGTCATTTGTCAGGCGGCTCATTAAGTCGCCTTGGGCATGCGTGTCAAAATAAGCAAGCGGCAAATGCTGCAGCTTTGCGAACAGCGCCGTCCGCAAACGCCGCACAACACGTTGGGAGACGGCGACCGTCAGCCAAGCCTGTACTGCGCCCAACAGCGAGCCGCAGACAAAGACGGCGGCAAAAACAACCAGCAGCCTGCGCAGCGGCACCAAGTCGGGGTCCGCCGCCAAGACCGCAATCACGTCGGTCGTCCGCCCGATCAAGTACGGCCCCAGCACCGTCAGCGCCGCATCCGCCAGCACCATCAGGAAAACCAGCAGCAGCACGCCCTCTTCCGGGCGCAAGTAGCGCCAAAGGCGGCGCAGCGTTCCCCACAGCTGTTTCGGCTTTGCGCCCTGGCCGTCTTGCCCCAAAAAGCCCCGCCGCCGCCCCGCTCCGACCGGATAAGCGCCAAGCGGCTCGCTAATGGGTTTCGTCGTTGCCGGATTGTGCTCTGACATAGGCCTGCATCTCCTTGCCGATTTGCGAATGGAAAATCTCGCCGTAAACGGCGCATGTCTTCAGCAGCGCCGCATGCGTGCCGCTGCCGACGATTTCACCCTCGTCCAGAACAACGATCCGATCGGCCTGCATCACCGACGTAATCCGCTGGGCGATAACCAAGACGGTCATGCCGGCGGCCGAGCGGTGCAAAGCGTCTCGGATTTTCGCTTCCGTCACTACGTCCACGGCGCTCGTGCAGTCATCCAGAATCAAGATAGCCGGCTGGCGAACCAGCGCTCTGGCGATGGCGATGCGCTGCTTTTGTCCGCCGGACAAGTTGACGCCGCCGCGTCCGATCAGGGTTTGGTAACCCTCGGGAAAGGAGGCAATGAACTCATGCGCCTGCGCCATGCGGGCGGCGCGTTCAAGTTCCGGCAGCGTGGCGGTCTCGTTGCCAATTTTGAGGTTGTCCAAAATCGTGCCGGTAAACAGCACGGTTTTTTGCGGCACCATGGCGATCGTCTCCCGCAGGCGCCGGGGGCTGACGCATCTGACGTCAATGCCGTGCACTTTTATCGTGCCCGCCGTCGCTTCATAGAACCGGGGAATCAAATTCACCAGCGTGCTTTTCCCGGCCCCGGTGGAACCGATGATGGCGACAGTCTCGCCCGGACGGCAGGACAAATTGATGCGCTGCAGCACGGGCGCGCCGGTTTTCCCTTCGTAGGAAAAGCTGACGTCTTCAAATGCGATGCCGCCCATTTCGCCCGGCAGCCAAGCGACGACTTCGTCGCCTTGATCGTCCGAAGGCTGTTCCAGCACCTCGCCAAGCCGCTCGGCCGACGCCTTCGCCCGGACGAACAGTCCGAACACCATGGACATGATCATCAGCGCAAACATAATCTGCATCATATAATTGATAAAGGCAACGACATGGCCGACCGGAATTTCTCCAGCCCGGACGCCCAGCCCGCCCAGCCAAAACGCCGTAACGATGCCGATATTGACGACCACGCCGACGCACGGGCCAAACACCGCCATCGTGCGCCCGGCGCTGACGGAACGCTGATAAAAGGCTTCGTTCGCACCGGAAAACCGGTCCACCTCGTAACTAAAGCGGTTAAAGGCCTTGACGACGCGTATCCCGGACAAATACTCGCGCATGACGCTGTTCATCCGGTCCAGCGCCGCCTGCATGCGGACAAAGCGCGGCAGGCCGAGCTTGATGTTGGCGGCAATCATGATGCCGACCAGGGGCACGACGACCGCCAGCACCGCGGCCAGCGTCTGATTGAGCAGCGTGGCCATGACCAAGCCGCCAAGACACAAGAGCGGCGCTTTCAGGGCGATTCGCATCAAGCCGTTCACCAGCGTCTGCACCTGCGTGACGTCGTTCGTCACCCGCGTCACCAGGGACGCCGGTTCCAGCCGGTTGATACGGTCGAAGGAAAGGGTCTGGATTTTCGCGTAAACGTCCAACCGCAGGTCCGCGCCCAACCGCTGCGACACGTGGCTTGCCAAGTAGTTGCGCAGCAAGGCGGCCAGCGCGCCCGCCCCGGTCAAGAGCAGCATCAGCCCGCCCATTTCCAGCACGTAATCGAGGCGCCGCCCGGCCACGCCGACGTCAATGATCTTCTCCATGATCGTCGGCTGCGCCAAGTCGCACAGCGTTTCCACCGTCACAACCACGGCGGCCAAAGCCGCTTGCCGCCAGTATTTTGCTGTATACTTGTCCCAAGCTGCCATCTTGAACGCTCCTTGCCTAGCGGTTGCCGGTTCGATTCCATAGCTCAATTATGACGCCGGCGCAAGACGGGGTCAAGACGCCGACGGTCCGGCGCCCCGCCGACAAAAAAGCGCATCTGTTGCCAACAGCAACAGATGCGCCCGAGAAACTAACGGTAATTGTCCTGACGGCGTTGCTTGAACTTCTCCCACACAAACCGCACGGCCATGATGACGCAGCCGATGAGCAAGATGTTGAGCAGCACGCCCGCCAGCGTGGCAAACATGCCATTCGAACCAAAGCCGAAAGCGCCGCCCAGCAGGCTGCCGAGCAGCATGCCGCCGCCGAACATGCCCAAGCCGCGCATAAAGCCGCCGCTTGACGGTTGCTGCACTGCGGCAGCAGGGGTAGTCGCCTTGGTTTCCGGCGCCGTTTTACTGTAGCTGCTGGCCGGTGCCGACGGCTTATACCCGCTGGAGGTGGAAGGAGCCGTTTGCGTGGTGGTCGTCCGCGGTGCGGATGTGCTGGTCTTGGAGCTGCTCTTGGCAGCTAGCCCCAGCCCTTGAAAAGCAAAGACAAAAATAAAGGTAAGGACAAGCAGTTTTTTCAAGGCTATTCCTCCTGATGCGTTTTGACGTCTTCCGGGAAGGTGTAGATCTCGGCTAAGTTAGCCAGCTCTCCGGACAAAAAGCGGTCGATGTCGTGCACGTCAACGTAGAACGTGCATTCAACTTCCATGTACCCCTGCGCTTTTCCCTGGTTGGCCTCCCGGACTTCCAGGAGCTTCTCCCGCAGCCTCAGGCAATCCTCGCGTGACGCCGTCACGCTCAGCGTCGCCAGGGGCGCGCCGTGTTCCCGAAAAATATCCAGTAAATCGACTCGTTCAGACATGTTTCAGCACCTCTAACTTCTCGTTTTGTCAGTTTATTGTACAACAGCCTGTCTATTATTATACCATATAATGCCGACAAGTTGCGTTTGAAACGCAAAAGAAAAGGACACCCGGCGCGGCTTTTTCCGGATGTCCCTTTATCTTATCAGCGCTTAGAACTTGTAGGTCAGGCCAACCCCAATCCGATCGCGATCATCACCATGATCCGGCATAATGGCCCGATAATACACATTGGCATCCAATTCGCGATTGATTTTATAGGCGGCGCCGATTTGCAGTTCCGTAAACTCGCCGCTGAAAATCGCGTAACCGTGCCCATTCCAATTTTTATCAATTCCGTGAGTCGCCCCAACACCAAGATAAGCGGTGCCGCCGCTATAATCCCGGTGGCCTACAATCCCGCGGAAATGATTCGTGAAGTGGTACTGGCCGTAAAAATCGAACATATCATCTCTGCCCATATCAATATTCTGCAGGCCGAACGTCATGCGGTCGCCCAGTTTGTTTTCAATGTAGATGCCGTCATTCGAGGCGCCGACAGCCGTTTGCCCCTTATCCAGGTCATTTAGAGGAGCCGCCATCGCAAAGCCGCAGTTGATAACCAAAAGAGCTGCTGCAAGACAGAATATTTTTTTCACTTGAATCCCCCCTATTTTTGCTTTTAGGCACCCTGCCCCGACTAGCCCCCTTCACCAAAATCAGAATGTCTAATTTAATGATACATGAAATCGCGCGAAAATTCAAATTACAACCAAGCCAGTATCGGCCTTGAGTTATGTGGTTGTGTGGTGCCTGACCCCGATAAAAAGGCCCGGCGAAATGTCGCCGGGCTCGTTTTACGGTTAGAATTTGAAGTTCACGCCGGCGCCAAGTCCTTTAAATTGCGCGCCGTTGTTGTCGTCGTAACGCTTCCAGCTCAAGTCAAGCTGCGTGTTTTTGTTCAGCGAATAGGTCAGGCCGACCGACTCGTCCTTGAACTCCGTGCCGTTTTGATAAGTCGCATAAACGGCTACCCCGCCGCCCAGCGGCTGCCGAACCGTTGCGCCATAAAACAGGCTGTTGTCGCTGTCCATATTGTCCGCCGCCATATGGCGCTGGCCGACCATCAAGGAAACATTCGGAATCAGCAGGCTGGTTTGAATGCCATAGTCGGTGTACGAATTGTCGCTCGACGCGGCGTGGTTGACAAACACCCCATAGCCAAGACCGAGGCCAACGGTAGCGTACACCTCATCAAAGCCCTTTTTGCCGTGATCGATGCTGCCGGTAGTTTTCTTCAACTCATAATGGTTGTATCCGAATTGAACGTCGCCAAGCCCCGCGTTCGGATCGGGAACGGCGCACAGGCCAGCGGTCGACAGGCCCAAAACAAATACGGTAGTCAAAATGGCTGCTTTTTTCATGCTAACTCTCCTCACATGCTTTGCTACCATGTAGTATACCAGCAAACGGACAAAAGGCAACCGTTTTTCCACTTACAGCCGCCTTACGGCCTTGCTCCGCCTCGCCCCCGGCAGCTCCCGCCAGCTACTCTTGCACCAGGATTTTCGTGATCTCGGCAATATAGAGAGTGTGGTAATCCTTGTTCGGGTACCAGGTTGACTCCGCGCCCTGCTCGATGAAGCACTCGGGCTGATAAGCCTGCGCGTACATTTTTTTGCAGACCACCACGGTCTTGGCCTCCGCAAAATAAGGCGTCTGCTCCTCATGCGCCAGCGTCAGGTTCGTTTTGGCGATTTTGTCCTCATCCCGGCCGGATTTGCTGCCCAAATAGTTCAAAGCCGGACGGAATCTGTCGTCGAGAAAACTGAGCGAAAAGGTCTCAGCTTGGTCGACAAACTCCTTGGTGTAGCGCTGCGGACGCAGCACGATATAAGCCACGTTTTTCCCCCACATCACGCCAAACCCGCCCCAAGACGCGGTCATCGTATTCGCTTTGCCGTCCTTTTCGGCCGTAATCAGCATCCAATCCTTGCCGATCATCGTAAAAGGGTTTTGTTGCAACTGCTCCGGTGCAATCGTTTTAAACTCAGCCATGTCATCCACACGCTCCTTCATTGTGCTATCTTTAGAATAACATCATATACTGCCCAAAAAAGCCCGTCAAGGCAAGCCTCCGGCCTGCGCGGGAGAGCGGTTGCCGGCGACAAAAAAAAAAGCGGGGCTGACGCAAGCATGCTTGCGTCAGCCCCGCCGGGCTTATCTGTGCCAATCGTTCCGATCGTTGTCGCGCTTATCGTGCCGATGGTCGTTCCGGTCATGCCGGTCGTGTCCGTCCCGGCGATCGCGGTGGTCCCGCTCCCAGCGCTGGTGGTCGCGTTCCCAGCGGCGGGTGTCCCGGTGGTGGCGGTGGTGACCGTCGCCGTCGATGTCAATGTAGGTAACGTCAATGCCGCGGTGGCGGGAAATAACGACGACGTCATCACAGTCGCGCTTGAGATCTTGAACATGGACGCCGTACATATGGGCGATTTGACCCCAGCCCATGTTGCGGCGGTGCCGGGCGATTTCACGCACGGGACGGCCGGAACGTTCGGCAATGCCGTACACCAAGGATAGATCGCCAAAACCCAAGTCAAAGTCGGCACGCAGGGCGAATACCTCGTCCTCATCAAAGTGATGGTGGTACCGATCCGATAAAATACGCGAGAAATGCCGGCTGTCGCTGGAAAGTTTTGTGCGCGAGGTTTCAAAATCAACATCACCGGTAGAAATACGGACACTGGAATGCGTAACGGAAGCTGCATCTGCACCGAGCGGTACAACAAAAGCGAGCGCCGTTGTCAAGGCCACGGCTGCTACATAACGTCGTGCTAACATATTGAATACCTCCTTGTCCTTCTTGTACTCATTGTAGCACGAGACTGACTAGTCAGTCACATTAAAAAACAATCATAAAAAGCTAACAATCGACATAAAGCCGCAAAGATTTTGCCTCCTTTGCGGCTTCACGCTCCCTGTTTCATTTATTGCTGTTTTAAACCGGTTTGCTGACAAATGAACAGCGGGCAACAGGCACGCTATTCAACCGGTCTTGTGCCAAAAACCGGTCCGTCTTGTGCATAAGCCACGGTCGTATGCTTGCACCACTGCCCGTCTTGCTGCGGAAAATCGCGGCGGACATGGTGTCCGCGCGATTCCTGACGCAGCAGGGCGCTGCCCGCAATCAAGCGGGCGGCCGTACACATGGTTTCCAACTGCAGCAAATCGACCAGTTGCTGATTGTAGCAGGAAACCGGCGGCACAGTCGCCTGATTCACGGTTGCCTCGATCGCGGCGGCGATTTGAGCCAACCGGTTGAGGCCTTGCGCATCACGCTCTACGCCGGCATAAGCCTGAACGGCGGAGCGCAACTGCTCACGCAGTAGCTGAAGCTTGATCGCCGCCTGCTGCTTTGACGCCACTTTCCGGGCGACGCGCTCCGTCTGCGCCGCAAGCGAAGCGGCGTCAACGGCATGGCCCGGCTGCGCCGCTGCCCACCGATGGGCAGCCGCCCCCGCCCTGGCGCCAAAAACCTGCGTGGCGGTAACGCCGTTCCCCGCCAGCCGGTTGGCCCCGTCAAAATTGCCGGCGCATTCGGGCGTGGCAAACAGGCCCGCCAGCGTGGACTGGCATTCCTCCGTGATATGAATGCCGCCCATCAGATAGTGGGCGCCCGGGGCAACTTCAATTTTGTCCGTCGCCGGGTTGACGCCGTGCGCCTTGATGTAGTTATACTGGGCGATGTCCAGTTTCTTTTCAACCGCCGCCTGCCCCTTGGGCGAGTCGCCCACGTACCAGTGCAGTCCGCCGTGCGCCTGCCCTTTTCCGGCTTGGATGGCGCGCGCCATGATCAGCATCGCTTCGTCGCGCACCGGCAGCGGTTTGGGCAGCACCGGACGTCCGTCGCAGTCATACACATTGCCGTCCAGCACGTCTTCCGCCAAAAACTCATAATGGACAAAGGCGCCCTTTAGGGACGGCGGCCACACGATCACGGATGGATAGAACAGAACCATTTCCATGTCGACCAGTTCGGCGCCGGCCCGGTAAGCATAGACAAGCCCCTCGCCGGTGGCGTCAGTCGGACAATCAGTAACGGCCCACAGCCACTGGCATCCGCCCGTTGCCAGGACGACCGCCTTGGCGCTGATCTGCACCAATTCCCCGGTGCGCAAACACAGCCCCAGCGCGCCCGCCGCAGCCGGCTTCCCGCCAGCGTTGCTGGTCAGCAGGCCCGTAACAAAAACATCGTCCAGCAGGGTAATGTTCGGGTGGGCCCGGCATGCGTTGGCCAGCGCCGCAACCAGCCCCACACCGCCGCCCTTGACAAACAGGTTGCGCGGCTTGGACTGGCCGGGGAACTGGCCAAGCGAAAAACCGCCTTCCGGGTTGCGGATAAAGCGGGCACCGTACCGCTCGGCGTCCAGGACGCGTTCGCACGCGTCCTGGGCCAGCACCCGGGCCAGCTTTTTGTCCCCGATCCCGCCGCCGCAGCGCACAATGTCCTGAAAGTATTCATCCGGGCTGTCGTCCGGATGAAAGGGCGCCTGCATGCCGCCGGCGGCCGTCAGGGTAATCCCCGATTTCCCAATCGGCCCCTTGTTGACGACAAGCACCCGCGAGCCGGCCTCAGCCGCTGCCAGCGCCGCCCGGAGACCGGCCCCGCCGCCCCCGACCACCATGACGTCCGTTTCAACTTGCCGGGTGATTTTCATTGCTCCCCGCCCCTTTCCAGCACGGCCAGCGGCTGCGAAAAATCGACAACCACATCGCGAATCCGCTTAAATTTGGAATGCGGCTCAACCACAACCGTTTCTCCCGGCAAAACCAGCGTCATGCACCCAAACACATCTTTGCCGTTCACCCGCACCAGGCACGAACCGCAGATTCCTTTGAAACAGGTCGACGTCCGGCAGGCAAAAGTCGGATCGATTTCGTGCACTTTCGCCAATAGGGCCATGACGGATAGCGGTTCTGTGCTCTCCACTTGAAAATCCTCAAAATGCCCCATCCCGGCCGTCTCCGGCGCAAACCGAAATACCCGGGCCACCATGCTTGAAGCCTGTTCCGTCATGTTGCTCCCCCCACCGTTTTCATTATTTGCCAGGACGAACTATGGGCGACGCAAAAACCCTTGCTGCCGTCACAAGATAAACGTGCCGTACAGCAAGAAACCAACACCGACCACGCCGACGGCCAGGCCGGCATACCAATAGCCATTCGCCTTATTGATCGTCGCCAGAGATGACAGCAAAATGCCGACTTGCAAAAACATCAGCGCCTGCCCGTAAACCGTATTGTATGTGCGTGCCTTGTCGCGCTCCGCTTCCATGCGCTTGGCCTCTTCGGCAATTTCATTTTTTTCCGCTTTGTACCGCTTAACCTCGGCCTCAAAGCCCGCAAGCTGTGTATTGACGGCTTCCGTCCGTTGCGCTTGCGGCAGGATGGCGTTCATCGCGTCGCGCTGCACTTGGTATTGCGTTTCCTTAATGCTTTTTGCCTGGTAATACGCCCACTGGTCAGACGCCTGCGTCTGCGCCAGCACCATGCGGTTGCCATAGCCGGCCGCTTTGAAGGAAGTCAGCGTCGCGCACGCGGCCAACAGCAGGGTGGTAATGGCAATAAACATCGGTATCCGGTCTTTCCACGCGGTTTTTTCTTGCCCTTCTTGACTCACAACGACCCTCCCAATACTTGTTTGCTTCCAATTATATCATCGTCCCGCCCAGATCGTCCATTTGCCCCGGTTTCCAAGCGGCCAATGCCACCGACCGCGCGCTGCGCTGCGCCGCTGGCGCTCAATCACATTAACCGCTAGGGACGTTCAAAATAGCGGGCCAGGTCGGCCGCGTTTTCCGCCAGGCCAAGCGCCAGCATCAGCTTGAGGCGCGCTTTTTGTCCGCTCATTTCGCCTGCCAAGAGAACGCCCATGTTCTTCAGCGGGATGACGCCGCCTTCATAGCCGTACACATCCAGGACGCGTCCGCCATGAACCCGCGTCGTCAACACGACCGGAATGCCGGCGGCCAGGGCCGCTTCAATGCCGGGCACCACGGCCGGCGGCACGTTGCCGCGGCCAAACCCTTCGACGACGATGCCCCGGACGCGCTTTTCCACCAGGCAGCGAAAGAAAAAATCATCGGAACCGGCCACCAGTTTGATCAAATGGACGTCCTCCACCAGCGCCTGCGGCTGGATTTTTTCCCGCCCCAGCGACTGGCGGCGGAAAATCACCCGGTCCTCGTCCACATAGCCGACCGGCCCCCAAAAGGGCGAGGCGAAGGTCTTCGGGTTCGCCGAATGCGTCTTCGTCACTTCCCGCGCGGCGTGGATCTCCTCGTTGACGACGACCAGCACGCCTTGCCCGGCCGCAGACGCCGAAAAGGCCGTCCGCACCGCGCACAAAATGTTTTTCGGGCCGTCCGGGCTGATTTCGGCCGAGCTGCGCATGGCGGCCGTCAGGCAGACCGGTTTGTCGCTTTTCAAGACAAGATCGAGCAAAAAGGCCGTCTCCTCGAGCGTATCCGTGCCGTGCGTCACGACCACCCCCGCCACCTCCGGCCGCGCCAGTATGACGTCGAGCATCCGGGCGATGTCAAACATCATCGCCGGCGTGATATGGGGACTGGGCAGGTTTGCGTATTCAACCACCTCGACCGGTCCGACCTCGGCCAGCGGCGGAACGGCGGCCACCAGCTCCGGGCCCGTCACGGCCGGCACAACGCTTTGCGAAAACGGATCGTACCGCATGGCAATCGTGCCGCCGGTCGTTACGATGACAACTTTTTTTGCTAGGTTCATTTGATTCAGCATCCTTCCATCTGACTGTTCGTACCGGATTTGCCTCTATTATAGCAAAATCGTGATCGCCCTGCCGCTTCTTCACAAATCAAAAGGACGGAGCCTTCTTCCTGCGGAAGAAAACTCCGTCCCATACGTCTGCAACTACTTTGCTTAGCCGCGTGCCTGAAGCCGTGCCGCAGTATTGGCCCGCACCACTTCCGGATCAAGCTGAATGCGCGCTACGCCGGTTTCCATCGCCGCTTTGGCGACGGCCGCCGCGACGGCCGGCGCGACCCGCGGGTCAAAAGCGTCCGGCACAACGTAGTCTTCGCGCAAATCCTGCTCGTCGATCAGGTTGGCGATCGCATACACGGCCGCCACCTTCATCTCTTCGTTGATCTGCCGCGCGCGCACATCCATGGCGCCGCGGAACACGCCCGGGAACACGGTCACGTTGTTGACCTGGTTCGGCGCATCCGAGCGGCCAGTACCAGCCACACGCGCGCCGGCCGCCTTGGCAGCCTCGTAGCTCGTCTCCGGCACAGGGTTCGCCAGGCCGAAGACGATCGCGTCGCTGTTCATGCTGGCAATGATCTCTTGGGTGAAGACATTCGGAGCCGATACCCCGATCAGGACGTCGGCGCCTTTGGCCATGTCAACCAAACTGCCTTGGCGCTTTGCTTTGTTCGTGTTGCGCGCCAGGTCTTCCTGGATGCGGTTGAGGCCGGGCATTCCGTCGTACAAGGCGCCCTGCATATCGACAACCGTGAGGTTTTCGGCGCCCATGCGGACCAAAAGCCGTCCGATCGCGGTGCCGGCGGCGCCAGCGCCATTCAACACGATGTTTGCGGTGCGGATATCCTTTTTGACAAAACGCAGCCCGCCGATGACAGCGGACAGGGCGGCAATCGCCGTGCCGTGCTGGTCGTCATGGAAAACAGGGATGTCCATGATTTTTTTCAGTTCGTCTTCAATGTCATAGCATTTGGGCGAGGACAAATCCTCGAGATTGATGCCGGCGAAGGTCGGCTGCAAGAGCCGCACCGTCTCGATGATTTTGGCCGGCTCCTTCGTGTCGAGGCAAATAGGCACGGCGTCGACATCGCCGAACACCTTGAACAGCACCGCCTTGCCTTCCATGACCGGCATGGCCGCTTCCGGTCCGATGTCGCCCAGCCCCAGCACCCGGGTGCCATCGCTGACAATGGCGACCATGTTGCCGCGGCAGGTGTATTCAAAGGACAGATCTTTGTTTTCTTTAATGTCCTTGCACGGCTCGGCCACGCCCGGCGTATAAGCCAGGCTCAAATCGCGGCGGCTGGCCAGCGGCACTTTGCTGACGACGCCCAGCTTGCCTTGATATTGTTTGTGCAGTTCGATTGCTTCTTCTCTAATCCCCATTGTTTTTCACGCTCCGTCTTTTGTCGGTTTAGTGGAACATTTTCATCAGGACAGTTGCCAACACGATCATGCAGGCGCCGCCGATTCTGGTTGAAATCTGGGCGAAAGGCATCAATTCCATGCGGTTGGAGGCGGAGAGAATCGCTACGTCGCCGGTGCCGCCCAGGCCGCTGTGGCACCCGGTCACGATTGCGGATTCAATCGGATACATGTTGAGGTATTTGCCGATGAAAAAGCCGGAGGCAATCATCGAAATAACCGTTGCCGCGCAGATGGCGATGTAGCCCGGGTCGGCCAGCACTTGCACGACGTCCTTCCACGGCGTGTACAGGACGCCGAGACCGACCAGGAGCGGCCAGGTGAGGCTTGCCGAAATAAAGCGGTACATGTGGTAAGCGCCTTGTTCCATCTTGGCCGGCATGATGTTCAAGGACTTGACGATCGCCGCCGAGAAGATCATCAAAATCGCGCCCGGGATGCCGATGAAGGTTTCCGCGAACTTGCCCCAGATAAAGAAGCTGCAGGCGATCAACAGGCCGGCGCCCATCAGCGGGAACTCGATCGGCTTGTCGCAGCTTTGGGCGGCCATAACCTCGTCGTCGCTGCCGGATCTCACCAAAACGCCGTTGCCGGAGAGTTCAGGCCGTCTCTCGCCAAGTTTCTTCAGATAGCCGGCGATCATGATCGCGCAGATGTTGCCGATCATCGCGGCCGGAATGAGCTGCGGAATGAACGACTCCTGGGGCTTGCCGAGAATTTCCGAGTAGGCGATCGACAGCGGGATAATGCCTTCGCCGATGCCGCCGCCGACGATCGGGATTACGATGTAAAAGAACGTGCGGTGGAAGTCATAGCCAAACAGTTTGCCGACCAGCAGGCCGGCGGCAACGGCCGCCAGGGTGCCGACGACCAGCGGAACGAACATGCGCATGAAGCCTTGAATCAATACCTTGCGGTTCATGCCCAGAATGCTGCCCGCCACCAGGCAGGAAATGTATAAATACAGGAAGTTCGAACCCTTCATCAGTGCGGTGATCGCTTTCATCGCCGAAGGGTTGATCAAATTGTAAAAGACCATAATCGAAGGAACAAAGATGGAGAGAATTGCCGGGCCGCCGATGTCCTTTAAAACTGGCACCTTCAGGCCTACGTCACCAAGAAAAATACCCATGATCATCATGAAGGCAAAGCCGCCAATCATGTCCGCCGGCAACTTGCCGTAGATAGAGGCCGCAAAAATGATTAGCGCCAGGACCAGGTAAAGCGGAAGCGGAATGACGCCTACCTTAAAGTTCATCAGGCTGAAACCATTGGACTCTTTTGGCAGTTCTGCCGTATTTACATTGTTATCCACGGGGACACCTCCTCTTTATTTGATTTCAATCTTAGCAGGAAAGTGCCGCAGTGCAAATCTTATACAATTTTATAAATTCTTTAGTTTTTAAAGTAAAGTAAAGAAAAAAGCCAGCCTTGCGGCCGGCTCACAGATAGCGCTTGATCATGCTGCTGTCGGGATTGATGCAGCGGTATTTGTAGACAGGCCGCCCTACGTTGCCGTAGATGACCTCCATGCTCAATACGTCAATTTGCTTTAAGAAGTCCAGGTACTTGCGCATCGACACGCGGGTGACGCCGACCTTCTGCGCCATTTCTTCCGTGGTGAAGGGCTGACGCTCCAAGCGGACCGCTTCCCAAACAGCGCGCAGCGTGTTGCGGCCCAAGCCCTTGGCCAAATCCGCCGCCTCCGGCTGCTCCTTGCCCAATACGCGCCGGTCCAATTCGTCCTGGTTCATGACCTCCCGGTTGCGCATAAAGAGCGCCTGATTGCGATATTCCGACAGCGCGCTGTTTAGCCGGTCGAATTCGAACGGTTTGATCAAATAATCGACAACGCCGTGGCGCAGCACCTTCTTGATGGTCGCCATATCGCTGGCCGCCGACACGACAATCACGTCCACATCCTGGCCAAGGTTGCGGATATTATGGAGAAACTCGACGCCGGTCATGCCGGGCATCGCGATGTCGAGCAAAATCAAGTCCACCTTTTGCTTTTCCAACAGCAGCAGCGCCTCTGCCGCCGAGCGGACGCTGGCGACCAATTGAAACCCCTCGATCTGCTCTAGATACCGCCGGTTCAATTCGGCCACCATCGGGTCATCTTCAACAATCAATACATGAATCATGGCATCTCACCTTTATCCTGATATGGTATCTCCACCATGAACTGGGCGCCCTTGCCAGGCTCGGAAAGCACCTCGACAGTCCCGCCAAGCCGCGCCAAGCTCTGCTGCACCAAAAACAGGCCGATCCCCCGCTCGCTGTCCTTTGTCGAGTAGCCGCGATCAAACAAGCGCTTGCGCTGCTCCTCCGTCATCCCCGGACCGCTGTCGTCAACCGTAACCGTCAGCCGCCCCTCGTCATACTGGAGGTCGACGACGACCGATTTGACGGACGAACCGGTCACCGCCTCCACGGCATTGTTGACCAAATTCCCCAAAATGGTAACCAGTTCATTGATCACCCTAGGGTCCTTCGGTTCCGGCAGATAGCTGTCTTCCGACAAAATCAAGTCCACCCCGGCCTCCCGGGCATGGCTGATCTTGCCGAGCAAAAAGCCCGCCAAAACAGGATCCTTGATCCGCCGCACGATAAAGCCTATTTCCCGCTGGTATTGCTGCGCGACGGCGTTGATATAATCGGCCAGCTGGTCATAGCATTGCAGCCGCACCATGCCCAAAATCACATGGAGCTTGTTCATGAATTCATGGGCCTGCGCCTTCAATGCCTCCGCGTAATTGCGCACGCCGGTAAGCTGCTCCGCCATTTTCCGAAACTCAGTCTTGTCGCGGAAGGTGGCGATGGCGCCGACGATCTCGCCATCGACGCAGACCGGCACCCGGTTGGTCAGCAGCGTGATGCCGCGCAGATCCTGCTCCTGGTTGAGCTCGGGCAGGCCGGTCCGCAGCACGTCCTGCAAGCGCGTATTGGGGACAAACGCCTCCACGTTTTGGCCGGCCGGATCTTCATGTATGCCGACCTGGCGCAGCAGGCGCAGGGCTTCGCCGTTCACCAGCGTGATGCGTGCGTCGGCGTCTACAGCGATGATCCCCTCCCGCACCGAAAAGAGCATGGCATTGCGCTCTTCCAGCAGCTTGGCAATTGCAATCGGCTCCAGGCCAAACAGCGTCTGCTTGATGTTGTGCGCCAGCAAAACGGCGCCGGCCACGCCAACCAAAAGGCCAAAGACGATGGCGTAATAAATAAACTGCCGGCTTTCTTTGACCGCCTGCTGCACGTTATTCAACAAAATGCCAACCGCCACCGCGCCAACAACCTCGCCGTCGCGCGTCACAATCGGTGTAAACGCCCGCAGGGAAGGCCCCAGGGTTCCCTCCCCCAGCGAAGTGTATTCCTTGCCGGCCAGCGCCTCAACTTCATCGCCGCCAACGAAGGCCTTGCCGATCCGGCTTGGATCGGGATGGGACTTGCGTATGCCGTTTTTATCCATAACGACAACGAACTCAACCTGAGTGTCCGTGCGGATCGCCTCGGCGAAGGCCTGTATCTCCGTCTCCGGCCGCTGACCGGTCATCGCCTCGATGACGACTTGGGAATGCGCGGCGATTCTGCCTATATTCCGGGCTTTTTCATCCAACACCGTTTGCGCCTTGGTGGAGATGTGATTGCTGATCATCATGTTCGTGACTAAGAGCGCCATTGCCACCACGCCGCAGACGAGCAGCGTAATTTTCGTCCTTAACCCAATAACCGGTTCTCTGTCCTTCACTGCGTCGTCTCCCTCCGGCAAAAAAACACCCCCTCATGCTCATTGACAGGGGGTAAAATCCAATTACACGCCGATGACCTGCACCCAAACCTTGCGGCGGCGCGGTCCGTCGAATTCGCAAAAATAAATGGCCTGCCAGGTCCCCAGCACCAGGCTGTGGTCAATCACCGGCAAGGTAACGGAACAGCCAATGAGCGAACTTTTCAAATGGGCGGGCGAGTTGCCTTCCACGTGCTGATAAGGCAAATCCGGCACCATCTGCTCTAAGGCCAGTTGCATATCGGCCGCCACATCCGGATCGGCGTTTTCGTTAATCGTCACGCCCGCCGTGGTATGCGGAACAAACACCTGGCAGATTCCTCGCCGAACATGTCCATTTAGAACAATTTCCCCGACCAGAAGCGTAATATCAATAAACCCCTCTTTCGGCGTATCCAAAAAAAACTGTTCCATGCTTGTCACCGCCTTGTTGCGCAATTGAGCTTGCCCTTACCCTCATTATACAACAGTTTGACCAAACGGTTGTGTATTTCACGCGGCGGCGACGGTCAGACGAGCGCAACCGCCCGCACCGGCGAGCCGTCGGCCGACTTGATTTTCAGCGGCAGGCAGCAGAACGTAAAGCCGCTCGCCGGGAGATGCTCAAGGCCGGTCAGATTTTCCACAATCACGAGCCCCTGCTCCAATAGCAAATGGTGGATGGGAAAAGCCGCCGAGTCAAGCGCATCAACCGACAGGGCGTCAACGCCGACCCCCTTGAGCGAAAAATCCGCCAGATAGCGGGCGGCCGCTTCGTCCAGCACGGGAAAGGAGCCGTAATACGCCGGCGCCCCCCAGAAGCGGCTCCAGCCCGTGTGAAGCAAGACATAATCGGCCTGCCGGATCAAGGCTTCGTGCGGCGTGAGCGCCGCCAGGCCGATCTCGCCCGCCAAGCCGGTGCAGTCAAGCACCACGCCCCGACCGCAAAACCGCTCGATCGGCTGTTCGTCGATCGACGCGCCACCGGCCACCATATGCTGCGGCGCGTCGATATGCGTGCCCACATGGTAGTTCAAGGTGACTTGCGCCACGGAGCAGCCGTCTTCTTCCACGCGCGACAGTTGCACAAACTGCGGCTGTTCGTTCTCCGGATAAACCGGCATATCCGCACAGATCAGTTGCGTCAGGTCAATCACTTGCATGGCCAAAGCCCCCTAAAAAAACATATAGCTGACGGCTGCGCCGTCAGCTATATGTTATCCCATTAGAAGGCAAGAGACAAGGAGTCGGTTATTTCCCTTTCGTCGCGTCCGCCGGCGGGCGTTTGCCCCACCAGCCGGCCAGCATCGAGCCGGAAATATTGTGCCAGACGCTGAACACAGCGCTCGGCAGCGCCGCGACCGGAGACAGGTGCACCATCGCCAGGGCGGCGCCCAAGCCGGAGTTCTGCATGCCGACTTCAAACGCAATCGCGCGCGATTTGTAATCGCTCATGCCGAACAGCCGGTTGGCCGTGAAGTAAGCCACCGCATAGCCGAGCAGATTGTGCAGCGCCACGCCGATAAAGAGCACGCCGGCCACTGCCGCCAGCCGCTGGGCGCTCGCCGCCACAACCGCCGAGACGATGATGATGATGGCCGTCACGGAGATCAGCGGCACGATTTCCACAAACTTTTCGACAAACGAGCCGAACAGCTGGCGCAGTCCAACGCCGACAACGATCGGGACCAGCACAATCTTCAGGATGTCGACCAAGAGCGCGGTCGCATCGACCGGAATGAATTTCCCGCCCAACGCCAAAAACAGGTACGGCGTAACAAAGGGCGCGATCAGCGTCGTGATCGAGCTGATCGTAACCGACAGGGCCACATCGCCTTTGGCGAGAAAAGTCATGACGTTGGATGCCGTGCCGCTCGGCACACAGCCGACCAGGATAAAACCGGCGGCCAGTTCCGGATTAACCGGCAGGATCGACGCAACCAAAAAGCCGAGCAACGGCATAATGATAAACTGGAGCAAAACGCCAATCACCACGTCGCGAGGGCTTTCGAACACCGCCGCAAAATCCTCTTTTGTCAGCGTGAGGCCCATGCCCAGCATCACGACGCCAAGCAGTTGCGGGATATACGGCGCACTTACTTTGAAGGTAGCCGGGAAAAAGAAAGCTAATGCCGCGGCAACAATGACCAATACCGTGAAATTGCCTGTAATGAATTGCACAATCTTTTTCATGAATCAACAAAACCCCCTAATTATTGCAAACCAACATAAATATTGCTGTAAAGAAGCTTCTGGCTGTTGGGGCCAACTATTTCAACACAGCGCCGGTGTTCGCCGACGTGACCAGTTTTGCGTAACGCGCCAGGTAGCCGGTCGTCACCTTCGGCTGCGGCTGCTTCCAGGCCGCACGGCGTTTGGCCAGTTCTCCGTCGGAGACAAGCAATTCCAGCTTGCGGCTGGGAATATCAAGCGAAATCAGGTCGCCTTCCTCAATCAGCGCAATCGGCCCGCCGTCCATTGCTTCCGGGGAAATATGGCCGACGCACGCGCCGCGGGTCGCGCCGCTGAAGCGTCCGTCCGTGAGGAGCGCCACCTTCAAGCCCATGCCGGTGATGACTGCCGTCGGATTGAGCATCTCGCGCATGCCGGGGCCGCCTTTGGGCCCTTCATAGCGGATGACAACGACTTCGCCGTCATGCACCTTTTTGCCGACGATCGCCTCGATCGCCTCATCTTCAGAGTTGAATACGCGGGCCGGGCCTTTAAAGACCAGCATGTCCTCCGCTACGGCGCTTTCCTTGACGACCGCGCCGTCCGGCGCCAGGTTGCCGCTCAAGATGGCGATGCCGCCGGTCGCACGGTGCGGCGCTTCCACGGTTTTGATCACGTCCGGCCGCAGCGTCCGGGCCTTGGCAATGCGGTCGCCCATCGTGCCGTCCACCGTCAGGGCATCCTTGTGAATCCGACCGATCTTGGACAATTCCGCCATGATCGCGTTCATGCCGCCGGCTTCGTTCAGATCCTGGATGTGGAAGGTGCCGCCCGGGCTGAGCTTCGTGATATAAGGCGTTTTCGCGCTGATTTCGTCGAATTTTTTCATCGGCAGTTCCAGGCCGGCTTCATAGGCAATCGCCGTCAGATGCAGCACCGTGTTGGAGGAGCCGCCCACCGCCATATCGACGGACATGGCGTTTTCAAACGCTTTCATTGTCATGATGTCGCGCGGTCTGATATTTTCTTTGACCAAGCGAACGGCCGTAGCCCCGGCTTCCTTCGCCATCCGCCGGCGGGCGCCGAAGGCCGCGGCCGGAACCGTGCCATTGCCGGGCAAGGCCATGCCGAGCACTTCCGCCATGCAGTTCATCGTGTTGGCGGTGAACATGCCGGCGCAGGAGCCGCAGCCCGGGCAGGCCGACTGCTCCATCTCGTCCAGCTCTTCCGCCGTAATTTTGCCGCTCTCGAACAAGCCGGCGGCTTCAAACATCGTGCTGACGCTGATGTCGCGGCCTTGGTAGCGGCCGGCCATCATCGGGCCGCCGCTCATGACGATCGCGGGAATGTTGACCCGCGCCGCCGCCATCAGCATGCCGGGCACGATCTTGTCGCAGTTGGGGATCAAAACCAAGCCGTCAAAGCCATGGGCAACGGCCATCGTTTCAACGGAATCGGCAATCAACTCACGGCTCGACAGCGAATAGCGCATGCCTTCGTGGCCCATGACAATGCCGTCACACACACCGATGGCCGGAAACTCCATCGGCGTGCCGCCGGCCGCCGTGATGCCCAGCTTAACCGCCTCCGCGACTTCGCGCAGGTGGATGTGGCCGGGAATAACCTCGTTGAAGGCGTTGACAACGCCGATCAAGGGCTTTTCCAGATCCGCCTTGGAATAGCCCATCGCGTAAAACAGCGAGCGGTGAGCGGCTCGGGTCGAACCTTTTTTGACAATATCACTTCTCATCATTTCTCTTCCTCCCTTTTGTCGCCAAAAAATAAAACGCCCCCATTGATGTTGCATCAATAGGGGCGATTGCTATCGCGGTACCACCCTACATTATACTTATTAGCACGCCAGTGCTTCCGATTAACGCTCGGCCGCGGCGCTGCCTACAGCTACGCGATGCAACGCTGCACCCCCGTACCGCTCAACAGGCTGTTCATGGGTGACCCGGTACAGCTTACCGGCACCGATTCGCACCAACCATCGGCTCTCTGAGACGTTCACGCTGTACCCATCCCAATCATCACATTTATTACTAATTCTTTAAAAATTATCTCAAGACAAGTGTGTTTTGTCAACACACAACTTCGAATCGGCCGAAACAATCGGCAAAAAAGAAGGGCTGTTCAGCCCTTCTTTTTATCGCAGCTGTCAGATGTCCGATCCCCAAGGAAGTCAAACCGAAACCGTTCAAAAACCAGTAAGCAGCAAACCCAAAAAAGTCCTCGTAAAACGAACCCGTTTTACGAGGACTTTTTCATTAGCGCACCACCATGCTGGGCCGCTTGGGATCATATTTCCAGTCCGGAATGAGGTAGCGCATCGCCATCGCGTCGTCGCGCGCCCCGGTTCCGATCTTGTTGTACAGCGCGTTGGCCTTTTCAACCTGCGCCATATCGACCTCAATGCCCAGGCCAGGTTTTTTCGGCACCTCCACCAAGCCGCCGACGATCTTAAGCGGCTCTTTCGTCAAGCGCTCCTGGTTCTCCTGCCAGATCCAGTGCGTATCGATCGCCGTGATCTCGCCGGGCGCCGCTGCCGCGCAGTGCGTGAACATGGCCAGCGAAATGTCGAAGTGGTTGTTGGAGTGCGAACCCCAGGTCAGGCCGAAATCATGGCAGAGGTGGGCGACGCGGACGGAGCCCTGCATCGTCCAGAAGTGCGGGTCGGCCAAGATGATGTCGACGGCGTGAAGCGGCAGCGAGTGGCTCATTTGCCGCCAGTCGGTCGCGACCATGTTGGTTGCCGTCGGCACGCCGGTCGCCCGGCGGAATTCAGCCATGATCTCGCGGCCGGAGTAGCCGTTTTCCGGCCCGCATGGATCTTCGGCATACGCCATGACGTCATTTCTATTCCGGCACAGGCTGATCGCTTCGTTCAGCGACCAGGCGCCGTTCGGATCAAGCGTAATGCGCGCATCCGGGAAGCGTTTGGCCATCGCCTCCACCGCTTCCATTTCCGCCTCGCCGCTCATGACCCCGCCCTTAAGCTTGAAGTCCTTAAACCCATACCGTTCCTTGGCCGCTTCCGCCAGGGCGACGACGGAATCCGTCGTCAGCGCCTCTTCATGGCGCAGGCGCAGCCACCCGTCCTTGGCCTCGGGGTTCGACAGGTAGGGCAGGTCGGTTCTTTTGCGGTCGCCGATATAAAACAGGTAGCCGAGCATGCGCGCTGCATCGCGCTGCTGGCCGCTGCCGAGCAGCGCCGCCACCGGCACGTTCAAAAATTGTCCCATCAAGTCGAGCATCGCCGCTTCAATCGCCGTCAGCACATTGTCGGCGCGCAGGTTGATTTCATGCGGCTGCTTGAGGATCGCCGCCTCCGCCTCGCTCGTCACCTTGTGCACCGTCGCCTGCGGGCCGGTTGACTTGCCGAGAACCTGCTGGCGGATGCTGTTCAAGACATTGTTGTACACGCCGACCGACTGGCCGACGACTAGCTCTTTTGTCTGCCGGAGCGTCTTTAAAATGCCTTCGCCGCCCGGCACCTCGCCGACGCCGGTGTGGCCGGCGCTGTCCTTCAGGATGACAATGTTGCGGATGAAATAAGGGGCGTGCGCGCCGCACAAGTTAAGCAGCATGCTGTCGTAGCCGGCCACCGGGATGACCTGCATCTCGGTGATTACCGGCGCCCCGGTGAATATTTGATTGCTCATGAAAATGCGCCTCCCCTGACAGTTTGACTGTTACAATTCAACGCGCTTGATTTCGCCGACGATGAACAGATAGCTGACGATCGCAACGAAGGCGTGCAGGCCGACAAAGACCAGGGCGCCGTTGAAGGAGCCGGTCGTGTTGACGATGTAGCCGATCGCGATCGGCGTCGTAATGCTGGACAGGTTGCCGCACGTATTCATCAAACCGCCGCTCAAACCGGCAATCTGTTTTGGCGCCGTGTCGGAGTTGACCGCCCAGCCGAGCGCGCCGAGGCCTTTGCCGAAGAAGGACAGAGCCATGAACGCGATGACGACGGTCGGATTGTCAACGTAGTTGCAGACGATCATGCTCATGGACAGCAGCATGCCGAGCACGATCGGCACCTTTCTCGCCACCGTGAGCGAGTGCCCGCGTTTCATCAGGTAGTCGGAGAGAACGCCGCCCAACACGCCGCCGGTAAAGCCGAAAATTGCCGGAACGGAGGCGGCAAAGCCGGCTTTTAAAATCGTCATGCCGCGGGCCTGCACCAGGTAAATCGGGAACCAGGTAATGAAGAAGAAGGTCAGGGCGTTGATGCAGTATTGCGCAACGTAGATGCCGACCATCATCCGGTTTTGCAGCAGTGATTTGATATGCTTCAGGTCGGGCCCTTCCGTCTTGCCGTTTTTGCCCACCTGATCCATGTTGACCAGGGCGCCGCCCTTGGCGATGTAGTCGATTTCAGCTTGGTTGATGTAAGGATGGTCTTTCGGATTATGGATGAATTTTTGCCAGACAAGGACGAACAGAATGCCGAGCACGCCCATGACGGTGAAGACATAATGCCAGCCGTACGTGTGGACGAGCCAGCCCATCAGCGGCGCGAAAAAGACCGTGGCCGCGTATTGGGCCGAATTGAAGATAGCGGAAGCCGTGCCACGCTCCGAGGCCGGGAACCAGGCCGCGACGATCCGGCTGTTGGCCGGAAAGGACGGCGACTCCGCCGCGCCGACCAAAAAGCGCAGCGCGAACAGCGTGGCGATAGCCGTAAAGCCCGTCAAAAAGCCGACAAAACCTTGAAAGAGGGTAAAGAGCGACCAAAAGAAGATGCTGGCGGCATAAACCTTTTTCGAACCGAAGCGGTCCAAGAGCCAGCCGCCGGGCAGCTGGCAGGCCACATAAGCCCAGCCGAATGCGGACAGGACATAGCCCATGTCGACGGAATTCATCCCCAGCTCTTTGGAGATCGCCGGACCGGCCAAAGAGATCGTGGCTCGGTCCGCGTAATTGATGACCGTAATCAAAAACAAGATGACAACGACCAGCCAACGGACGCTAGTTGGTTTTTGGGCCTCAGCAGCAACCGCGGCTGCCGCATTATTGTTCGTGTCCATTTCATTCACCCCGTACAATTATTATTTAGTTAACGCACCAAGCAGGGACGCTTGTTGTCGAATTTCCAGTTGGGAATGAGGAACTGCATGGCCGCCGCGTCATCGCGTGCGCCGAGGCCCATCTTCTTGTAAACTTCATGGGCTTTTTCCACCTGGTCCATGTCAATTTCCACGCCCAGGCCCGGCTTATCCGGAACAGCCACCATGCCGCCTTCAATTTTAAGCGGTTCTTTCGTCAGGCGTTCATGGCCTTCCTGCCAGATCCAGTGCGTGTCGAGTGCGGTGATCTTGCCGGGTGCGGCCGCACCGACGTGCGTGAACATCGCCAGGGAAATATCAAAATGGTTATTGGAGTGCGAACCCCAGGTCAAGCCCCATTCGTGGCACATCTGTGCTACGCGCACCGAACCCTGCATCGTCCAAAAATGCGGGTCGGCGAGAGGAATGTCGACCGAATGCAATTGGATCGTGTGGCCCATTTGGCGCCAATCAGTCGCGATCATATTGGTGGCCGTCGGCAGGCCGGTCGCACGGCGGAATTCTGCCATGATTTCCCGTCCGGAGTAGCCGTTTTCCGCCCCGCAGGGGTCTTCGGCGTAGGCCAGGACATCCTGCTTGTTTTTGCACAGGCGGATCGCCTCGTCAAGCGACCAGGCGCCGTTCGGATCAAGCGTGATGCGGGCGTTCGGGAAGCGCTTCGCCAGGGCGGTCACCGCTTCGATTTCCTCGTCGCCGGCCAAAACACCGCCTTTTAATTTAAAGTCATTGAAGCCATAGCGCTCGTAGGCCGCTTCAGCCAACGCAACCACCGCCGCCGGCGTCATCGCCTCCTCGTGGCGGATCCGCAGCCAGTTGTCCTTTTCCTGCGGCGCGCTGTAGTAAGGCAGGGTCGTCTTCTTGCGGTCGCCGACGTAAAACAGATAACCCAGCATCTCAACCTTGTCGCGCTGCTGTCCTTCACCCAAAAGCGCGGCTACCGGCACGCCGAGGTACTGGCCCAACAGGTCGAGCAGGGCTGCTTCCAGCGCCGTTACAACGTGGATCGTGGTGCGCAGGTCAAACGTTTGCAGACCGCGGCCGCCGGCGTCCCGATCGGCAAACAGGTGCCGGACGCGGCTCAGGATATTGTTGTATGTTCCGATCGATTGGCCGACGACCAAGGGGCGGGCGTCTTCGAGCGTCTGGCGGATCTTTTCGCCGCCCGGCACTTCGCTGACGCCGGTATGGCCGGCATTGTCCTTCATGATCACGATATTGCGCGTAAAGTAGGCGCCGTGCGCGCCGCTGAGGTTGAGCAGCATGCTGTCATGGCCGGCGACCGGGATAACTTGCAGTTCAGTAACAACAGGCGCACCGCTTTTAATTTCATTATTCATAATGACACCTCAATTCAGTAAATTTCGTTCAATTTTGCAGGCCCGCCAGCAAAACGGGCCTGTTTTTCATTTCCGTTCTTCTTTAGCGCGTCACTTCGACCTTAGCCATTTTTTCGTAGAACTTCACGAGGCCGCAGTGATCGTTTTCGCCCAGGCCGTCCACCTTCAGGGCCTGCATCATTTCCATGACGGCCGCCGTCAGCGGCAGGGGCACGCCGACTTCATGCGACGTTTCCAGGGCATTGTTCAGATCTTTGATGTGCAGGTTGATTCTAAAGCCCGGGTCAAACTTGCGGTCCATCACCAGCGGCGCTTTCGCGTCCAGCACGGTGCTGCCGGCCAAGCCGCCGCGGATCGCCTGGTAGACGAGTTCCGGCTCGACGCCGGCCTTAGTCGCCAGCACCATCGCTTCCGACATGGCCGCGATATTGAGCGCAACGATCACCTGGTTGGCCAGCTTCGTTACGTTGCCGGCGCCAACGTCGCCGGTGCGGACGACGGAGCCCGCCATAGCCTTCATCACGTCGTAGTATTTGTCAAACACGTCCTGCTTGCCGCCGACCATGACGGACAGCGTGCCGTCGATCGCCTTCGGTTCGCCGCCGCTCACCGGGGCGTCCAGCATTTCCACGCCTTTGGCCGCTAGCTTTTCCGCCAATTCGCGGCTCACCAGCGGCGCGATCGAGCTCATGTCGATCACGACGGTGCCGGCTTTCGCACCTTCGATGACGCCGTTTTCGCCCAGCACAACCTCTTTCACCTGCGGCGAATTAGGCAGCATGGTGATAATCACTTCCGCCTGCTCGGCGACGGCGCGCGGCGTGGTGGCGACGGTGGCGCCCAGCGCGGACAATTCTTCGACAACAGCGGCGTTGCGGTCCAGCACGACCAGTTCGTAGCCCGCTTTCAGCAGATTTTTGCTCATGGGCTTGCCCATGATTCCCAAACCGATAAACCCGATCTTCATTTCAATCAACCGCTCCTTTATCTGTCTGTATATAATCTCACGATAACGCTTATTGCAGCAAGCCCATGCCGACCAACACCTGGCGCAGACGTTCGCGTTCGTCAGACGTCATCGGGCCAACCGGGTCCATGCAATTGCCGGCTTCGATGCCCAGCATCGTCAACGACTCTTTAATAACCGAGGGGAAGGTGCCGATGGTGAAGGCGATGCGCAAGGGCGCCAGCGTGAACTGGTCTTCCAATGCGCCTTTTAAGTCGCCCGCCATGTATTTGTTGTAGATGCTGGCGCACAGGGTCGGCGCGACATTGGCGCAGGAGGCGATCGAACCAGCCGCACCGTAGCACAGCGCGCCAAAGATCAGCGTATCGCGCCCCATCAGCACGTTGAAGTCTTCCCGCCCGCGGGTCAGGCGAATGTATTCGGCCGTCAGGGTCAGGTCGCCGCTGGAGTCCTTGACGCTGACGATGTTCGGTATTTCCGCCAGTTTGGCCACCGTCGACGCCGCGAGGTTGACGCCCGTCTTGGGCGGGTTGTTATAGAGCACGATGGGCAGCGACGTATTGTCGGCGATCGTCTTATAATGGTCGAAAAGCTGGCCTTGGGTTGGCGTAACGAACATCGGGGTCAAAACGGACACTGCGTCAACCTTGCACTCTTCGGCAAGCTGCGTCAGCATGACGCTCTCGCGCGTCGTGATGCCGTTCGTTCCGGCGTAAACCGGCACCCGGCCCTTCGCTTCGTCCATGGCCACGAGGAAAAGCTCGCGTTTTTCCTCCGGCGTCATTCCGTAGAACTCGCCGGTCGTGCCGGCCACAAACAGGCCGTGCACGCCGCCATCGATCAAGTGGTTGATCAATTTGCGTATCGCTTGCTCATTGAATTTTCCCTCTGCCGTAAGCGGCGTGATGACCGGCGGTATAATGCCGCGGGGTAAAAATTGGGCTTTCTTTTCCTTGTTCACAAAAACTCCCCTTCCTTTTTTGCCAGATTCGATATTAAATTTCATTATGCAGTGTTTAATTTCATATGTTGAAATTATCTTTTATAATTCTAGCACCTTTTTTTAAATCTTGCTAGCTTTTTTGCACAAATCAAAATTTTTTATTTTTCGCAAGCCGTTCGCCCGAGCAAAAGCAAAAAAAGAACGGCCTGCAAGCAGACCGTTCTCTCCAAAAGACGTTATTTTGTTTACCAGCTCATCCTGGCGCCGAGCCGCGCAGAAATCCGATGCGCATAATCGATCAACAGGGGCACATATTCTAAAATCTTCTCCTCCGGGTAGGTGCTCGTCGGCCCGGAGATGCTGATGCCGGCGACAACATTGCCGGCTGCGTCATATATGGGCGCCGCGATACAGTTGATGCCGTTGCTCCACTCTTCGCGGTCCATCGCATAGCCCTGCAGCCGCACCTGCTCCAATTCCTTCATGAATGCCTTCTCGTCCGTAATCGTTGTCAGCGTATAGCGCTTCACCCCGCGTTTGAACGCCTCCCGGGCGATTTCGGGCGTGTTGCAGGTCAGCACCTTGCCCAGCGCCGTGCAATGGATCGGGCGGCGCATGCCGATATGAAAGTAGCCATAGGCGCAATAAGGCGTTTCCGCCCGCGCAACATAGACAACTTCATTGTCATCCAAAACAGCCAGGTTGGCGTTGACCTTGAGGTTGTTGGACAGCTCTTCCAAAAATGGCAAGCTGGTCCTTCTAATCTCCATTGAATTCAAGACGATCCCCTCATACTTCAAAAAGCCGCGGCCAAGCGAATAATACCCATCCTGCTGCTCGATCAGGTTGAACTCCTTCAGCGTGTTGAGCATGCGATAAGCCGTGGCCTGGTTGATGCCGGTCGCCGCGGCGATCTCTTTCAGCCTTAGCCGGGGCTTCTCATAGGAAAAGCAATTGAGTATCGTTATGGCCTTGACCAGACTATTATTCAATGCCTCTTTTTGCGCTTCCGCAGCCATAAAGACGCCCTCCGCATTTCACATTCTAAAATATAAGTTCATTATTAGATAATTATACCGAATTTTTCCTAGTTCCACAAGCGCACAGGCATCAATTTTCTTGCCCGCCGAAGATAATTTTGCACAAGACGGCGTGATTAAAAAAACGCTCCGGCTGAAGACCGGTCGTTTGCTTCAGCTTTGCCAGACGGAAAACAAGCGTGTTGCGATGAATATAAAGCGCCTTTGCGGCGCTGGACACGTTGAGGTTGTTGTTCAGCAGCGCGTTCACCGTGTTGCCCATGTCGTATTTGACGCACAAGCTTTCACAAACGGCATTTCGTTGCTGTTTCAGCGCCAGGCAGCCGGCCAGCGCTCCCGGCACGCGCAACAAATAGGCGGCCAGCAAGTCGAAATCGTAAATGCAGGCGGCCACGCCGCGCTTCCCGTGCTTGCGGACATAAAGCGCCTCTTGATATGAGTGGTGCAATTCATCCGGCGAAACGGCAAGGCCACCAATGCCGATGGCCAGGCCGGTGTGCCGCCCCTCCGGGTCAAGGACCGTCTGCAGCGCCGCCCCCCAGGCGCAAAAGGCGTCTGGCGCCGCGTCAGCCGCAAAGCCTTTGAGCACAACGAGCGCCGCCTCGCTGAATACATATAAATCTTGTTCTGCGTCAAGCAAGCCAGACGCCCCCAGCACCTCCGCCAGCTGCGCTTCCACTCGGGACGCCACCAGGCCATGCGGCCCGTATTGCTTGCGGGCCTCCGCCAAAACGGGCTCAATGTCGACAACGGCAACACAGCGCGGCGTCCGCAGCTCAAACCGCAGCAAGGCGGCCAACTGCTCGATTTTTTCGTGTTGCCGCCGCGCCCCAGGCGACAGAAGCAATCGAACCAACTGCTCTCGCAGTTGCAGGTTGTCACGGAATTTTTCCACCAGTCCTTCGCGCTCCAAGAGCAGCTCCGTCACCATCTTGACAATCCGAGCCGTATCGCGCACGGCGTCAGGATGGCCGGAGAGGCCCACCACGCCAACTACCTGCCCCTCCAGCACAATCGGCCAGTTCAAGCCGGGCTGCGCCCCAGGATAGCCAGCCACATCCTCCGGCGCAATCTCAACCTCCCGGCCGCTGGCAATGACGGCGATCGCGCCCTGATGCCGGGTTTGCAATCGCTCCGGCTGCCCAGAGGCGATGATCACGCCTTCGCTATTCATGATATTCACGTTCTGCCGTACGATCGG
The DNA here is from genome assembly GCA_029265905.1 of Sporomusaceae bacterium. Taxonomy (GTDB): domain Bacteria; phylum Bacillota; class Negativicutes; order Acidaminococcales; family JAJUGR01; genus JAJUGR01. The sequence continues at coordinate 109,243 of JAJUGR010000004.1, forward strand.
CATGATATTATCGACGATCTTCTGCGCCAGCGCCGCCGTGATAAGCACAAGCATGCCCCCAGTCGTTTTATTGATATTATACAACAGCGCACTGCTTTAGCAATGAAAAATCCATTTTCATTGTGCAAATTAGCCAAGCAAATACCATTATTGCCGCGCATTATTAGCGACTGCCGCCAATTGAACGGACGGGCAAAACTTATTTACAATAAAAGAAAACGAATAGGATGTGACTCGATGCATATTATCGCAGCGCCTGATTCATACAAGGGCAGCCTCTCGGCCGTAGGCGTGGCCGACGCCATGGCACGAGGCATTTACGCCGTTTTCCCCAACGCCCGCGTGCACAAACTCCCCATCGCCGACGGGGGCGAGGGGACGGTAGAAGCCCTCGTCGCAGCCACCGGCGGAACGATTCTTCACCAGCCGGTGACGGGTCCGTTAGGAGAAACCGTGACGGCCGCCTGGGGCCTGTTAGGCGATAAACGGACCGCCGTTATTGAAATGGCCGCCGCCTCCGGCCTGCCGCTGGTCGACAAAGACCGGCGCAACCCCCTGGTCGCCACCACATACGGCACCGGCGAGCTGATCAAGGCGGCTTTGGACCGCGGCGTCCGCAGCTTCATCATTGGCATCGGCGGCAGCGCTACCAACGACGCTGGCGCCGGCCTGGCGCAGGCGCTAGGCGTGAAATTCCTTGACGGCAGCGGCCGCGAATTGCCGTTCGGCGGCGCGGCGCTGGCAAGCCTGGCGCACATCGATCTGTCCGGCCTTGATCCCCGCCTGGCGGAAGCGACCATCCTGGTCGCCTGCGACGTCGCCAACCCGCTTTGCGGACCGCAGGGCGCCTCCGCCGTCTACGGGCCGCAAAAAGGCGCAACGCCGCAAATGGTCGCCCGGCTTGACGCGGCGCTCGAACACTTTGCCGAGGTCGCCACGGCCGCGACCGGCCGCAGCGTAGCCGAGCGCCCCGGCGCCGGCGCCGCCGGCGGTCTGGGGGCCGGCCTCTTGTTTTTTACCAATGCCCAGTTGAAGCCGGGCGTCGAAATCGTCTTGGAAGCGGCCGGCTTTGCCGACCTCGTCAGGCAAGCCGCCTTCGTCATCACCGGCGAAGGCGCTACGGATTTCCAGACCGCCTTCGGCAAAGCGCCGGTGGGCGTGGCCAAACTCGCCAAACAGCATAACGTGCCAACGATCTGCCTGTCGGGGGGCCTGGGAAACGGCAGCGACGACGTGCTGCAGCAAGGTGTTGACGCCCTGATGAGCATCGCCCCCCGCCCCATGGCGCTAAACGAGTGCATAAGTGGAGCAAGCGAATTGATTGAACAGGCAACCGCCCGGCTGTGCCGCCTGATCAGAGTCGGCATGAACATCAAGAGCGTAGAAAAGGAGTGCATTGCGCCATGACAGCGATGAAACGGACCAAAATCGTTTGCACCGTTGGCCCCAGCACCGATAAGCCCGGCGTCCTCGACGCAATGATCGCCGCCGGCATGAATGTGGCCCGGTTTAATTTTTCCCATGGCACCCACGGGGACCACGCCCAGCGCATCGCCCTGGTCCGGCAGGCAGCCGCCAAAGCGGGCCGCCATGTCGCCCTTATGCTTGATACAAAAGGTCCGGAAATGCGGCTGGGCAAATTCGCCGAAAACAAAGTCCAACTGGCGGCCGGACAAACCTTCCGGCTGACCGGACGCCCGCTCGCCGGCACGCAGGACATCGCTTCGGTCAGCTACGCGCACCTGGCGCAGGAAGTCAAGCCAGGTGCGAAAATCCTCTTGGCCGACGGCCTGGTCGAACTGCTGGTCGAGAAAATCGAGGGCGAAGAGATTGTCACCACCGTATTGAACAGCGGCGAAATCAGCAACAACAAGCGCGTCGCCGTACCCGGCATTTGCATCAACCTCCCGCCGGTTTCCGAGCAGGACGCCGCCGACATCAGCTTTGGCATCGCCCAGGACATGGACTTCATCGCCGCTTCCTTTATCCAGCAGGCTTCCGACGTGCTGGCAATCCGCAAACTGTTAGAGGCGGCAAACCACCACATGGGCATCATTGCCAAAATCGAAAACACGCCCGGCGTCAACAATATTGACGCCATCTTGCAGGCCGCCGACGGCGTTATGGTGGCGCGGGGCGATCTGGGCGTCGAAATCCCGGCGGAAGACGTGCCGCTGGTGCAAAAAATGCTGATCAAAAAATGCAACCAGCTGGGCAAGCCGGTCATCACCGCAACGCAAATGCTCGAGTCGATGATCGTCAACCCCCGCCCGACCCGCGCGGAAGCAAGCGACATTGCCAATGCGATCATGGACGGCACGGATGCCATCATGCTCAGCGGCGAAACAGCCTCCGGCCAATACCCAATCGAAGCAGTCAGCACGATGGCGCGGATCGCAACCCGGACCGAGCACAGCCTGGGCCGGGCTTGCCTTCCGCCAAGCGCCGCGGCGGCCAAATCCACCACCTCGGCAATCAGCCACGCCTGCGCGCAGATTGCCGCCGAACTGGACGCCGCCGCGATCATCGCCGCGACGCAATCCGGCTACACAGCGCGCATGCTCTCCAAAAACCGGCCGGAAACACCGATCATCGCCGTAACGCCGTATGAAAAAACCGCCCGTCAAGTCCAGCTGTTGTGGGGCGTGCATCCGCTGGTCGATCCGGTCTCCCAAGCGTCCGACCAAATGGTAAACGAATGCGTCCGTTCGGCCACGGCGGCCGGACTGGTGAAGCCCGGCGACCTGGTCGTTGTGACCGCCGGCGTGCCGTCCGGCACACAGGGAACGACCAACATGATCCGGGTTCATATTGCCGCTGAGGTGCTTCTGCGCGGCCAAGGCATCCAGAGCCGCGCCGTAACCGGCACCGTGCGCGTCATCCGTTCGCCGCAGGACCTCGTGGCCTACCGGCCGGGCGACATCCTCGTTGTGGACAGCGTCGATGATTCCATCGCGCCGCATGCCGCGCAAGCGGCGGCCATCATCGCCGAGGAAGGCGGCCTCTCCTCGAACGCCGCCATCATCAGTATCCACTGCAACTTGCCCGTCATCGTCGGCGCCGCCGGCGCAACGGAAGTGCTCGAAACGGGGATGCTGGTCACGGTCGATCCAAACCGCGGCCTGGTGTTCCGCGGCGAAACAAACGCCAGATAAAAAAGGGCGGTGCAGTTCAGTGAACTGCACCGCCTCTTTTTCTGCCCTGCGCCGACAGTCATGCCGCAACGCTATTTTTTCGAAACATACTGATTCCCCTTGAGATAAAACCGCCATAGCCAGTCCTTCGCCTCACCCGCATAATCGATATTGATCCGCGGCGCGGCGGCGACCTCCGCTTCCGCCGGCTTTTCCCCGGGAACGATGTAAAGCGGGGCCTCCGTCAAGCAATGGCCATTGTGCCGCTTCGTGATGCCGAACGCCTGGCACAGCTTGCCCGGGCCGTTGCACAAATTGCGCACGCGCTCCGTGCCCCGCCGCGCTTTCATCAAGTCCAGCCCCTCCAGCGGCTCGACGGCGCGCACCAGCACCGCGCCGGCCTCACCGTCCGCATGGGCCACAACGTTAAGACAGTGGTACATGCCGTAAATAAGGTACACATAAGCCAGGCCCGGCCGGGCCGCCATAATTTTTGTCCGCTCCGTCACGGCGCGGCTGATATGCGAGCCGCGATCAGCCGCGCCGCCATAAGCCTCCACTTCCACAATCCGGCCCGCGACGCGCCCTTCCGGCGTATCGCTGACAAGGCGCGCCCCTAATAACGAGCATGCCGCCAATTCCGTCGGCTGCCGGCATAGCGCAAACAACGCCTGCTTCATCCCGCTTTCCTCTTCCGCCTAAGCCAAATAGACAAAGCCGCCGCCCAGCTTCGAGGCGGGCCCATAAAATCAATAATGCACGCCATTTTCATAATAGCCCGCTTCGGCCAGCGGAAGAAAAAACAGTTCGACATGGGCGTATCCGGCCTGCTGAAGATGCCGCGTGATCGCCGCGGCCACCCGATCCTGCACCGCCTGTCCCCGGTCAAACCAATTGACCTGGATCAGCGGGTTAACCGTGACAAGCTCGCCGTCAAAAACATAGCTCGTATCCGGCACTTCGAGCGTAAAATAGTCCCGCGGGCAGTCGACGATTTGCTGCAGCTCGTCGACCAGCGCCTTGCTGATCGCTCGCACCTGTTCTAGTTTAACGCCTTTTATAATTAATTGCGGCATACTACCACTCCTCCTGTTTTAGCATTGCAAATGACTGTCATGTTTATTATAGCATTCGCAGACACGCTGCGTGCGCCGCGCGCAAAAAACGGGCTCTCCCCGGCCGCAGCAAGGGGAAGCCCGCTTTCCATTATAATTTTTTGACAAACTCGGACTTTAGCTTCATCGCGCCAAAGCCGTCAATATGGCAATCAATGTTATGATCGCCCTCCACCAGCCGGATGTTTTTTACCTTGGTGCCGATTTTCAGCGCCGAAGAGCTGCCCTTCACCTTCAGGTCCTTGATGATGCTGACGGAATCGCCGTCCTGCAGCAGGTTGCCGTTGGCGTCCCGGACTACCAGCTTGTCCTCGCCGCTTTCCGCACCCGCCGCCGGCGTCCATTCGTGGGCGCATTCCGGACAGATCAGCAGCGCGCCGTCCTCATAGGTATAAGGGGAGTTGCATTTCGGGCAATTAGGCAAATCAGACATAGTTCACCTTCTCCATTCCTTCTGTAGTGACGTTATGGTACCACAATTTTCTGGCCGTGACAATGGGCGCTATCGCCCGTCCAGCTCCGCCATAACTTCCGCCTTGGCTTGCGCTAGTGCCGCCGCCACCTTGCTTGTGTCCGTGCAGCCGCCCTGCGCCGACAGGGCGCTGCCGCCGCCTTTGCCGCCCAGTTGCGACAGTGTTTGCTGCAACCGCCTGCCCATGTGCACGCCCGCTGCATCGCCCGTCGCCGCGAACATCAGGTGCGCTTTGGTGTTGCCTTCATTCACGCCCGCCAGCAGGACAATCGTTTTGGGGTGCTGCAGCAGCTCCTTGGCCAGCAGGGCGACGTCCTGCGGCGACGCCCCAAGCAGGACATGGTCAACGATCCGCACGCCAACCTCGGTCCAAGCGGCTTGCGCCGCCAGCTGCGCCGCCACGCCTTTGTACAAGGCCTGCTTGGTCCTGAGCAATTCCCTCGTCAGCAGCTCGCACTTCAAAAGCGACTGGTCTACTGCCGCCTCCAGCAAGTCGACGGACGAAGAGAGCTTGCCGGACAAACGGGCGGCCAGCCGGTTTTTGCCTTGGTAATCGCGCAAAGCCCGGCCGCCGCAGACGAAGTCAACCCGCACGGCGTCGCGCCGGCGCTCCCAGTGCCGAATTTTGATCAGCCCGACCTCGCCGGTATGCGTCGCGTGCGTCCCGCAGCAAAAGGAGTACTCGAAGTCCGGAATATAAATCAGCCGCGCAATTGCCATTTCTTTTGCCGGCGGCTTGCGCAGCGGGTACTCAGCCGCCTGGGCCGGGTCAATCCACTTGGCGGCGATCGGCTGGTTGGAAAAAACCATCTCATTGGCGATCCGCTCGACTTGTTCCGCGGCGTCCTCCGTCAGCCCATCGATTTTCAGATCGATCTGGCTCGACTCAGTGCCCAAATGGAAGCCGATCGTCGCGGCCTGCAAGGCGTGATGAAAGGCCGCCGACAAGATATGCTGACCGCTGTGCTGCTGCATGTGGTCAAACCGCCGCGGCCAATCCACCACACCAGTTACGGTCTGATTGAGCAGAGCCGCATCGACCGGCCCCTGGACGATATGGATCACCTTTCCGCCGGCTTCCTTGACGGCCAGCACCGGATAGTCCTGGATGCGGCCCGTATCGCTCGGCTGCCCGCCGCCCTCCGGATAAAAAGCGGTCGCGTCAAGCACCAGGCCCAGGCAACCGCCTTCCCCGGGAATGATCTCGGTCAGCGTCGCCGAAAAGCTTCTGGCATGCGGCAGCTCATAAAACAATTTTTTCGTCATATCGCTTCACCTCATCTGCTGAACCTGGGCGCTTTCTGCTTGCCAGTACATGCGCCGGCCCTTACGCTGCCAAACCGCCTCAAGCCTCGCGCTCGGCGTCGCAGCTGGCATCACCGGCAAACAAGAATGCGCCGGCGCCTGCCACCATAACCAGACTGCCGGCCAGAAAAGCACCGGCCAGCGAACCCGTACTATCCCGGATGAAGCCGGAAACGGTCGGGGCGGCGATGGCCGCCAGCATAATAACACAATTATAAACCCCCACCGCTGCCCCCATCATGCCGGGATAACGCGCCGCGACAATGTCGCCGGTCCAGGCGACCGTGATCGGGGTAAAGGCGGAATTGCTGAACGCGCCGAACAGCAGCAGTCCAAGCACAATTGCCAACGGCTCCTGCGCGTGCGAAACAAAAAACAAGGCCAAGGCGCCGACGGGAACAATCAGCATGGCGAGCCGCTTGCGACCGCAACGGTCGGACAGCCGGCCCCAAACCAGGCCGGCCGGCACGGCCGAAAAAGCGATCAATCCCGTGTAAAAGCCCGCCTGCCCCAGGCTGAACCCCCGCTCGACCTTCAAAAAGGCCGGCCCCCAGGTCATCAGCACCCAAAAGCCATACAGCGCCAGCAACGTGCCGATATTAACCAGCAGCAGGTCGCGGTCGCAAAGCACCTTCTTATAATCAGCCCAAGCCGGCGAAGCCGCGCCCCGAATATTGGGCAGGACGCGCCAAAACCAGATAAGCATCAAAAACGTCGGCAGGCTCAGGACAATAAACGGCGCGCGGTAGCTGCCCAACAGCTCGTATACCGGGCCGCTCATCGCCAGCCCCACCATCAGGCCAAGCGCCATCCCGGCGCCGATGACAGCAGCGCTCGCGCCCCGCTTTTCCGGCGCAACCGCCTGCAGTACCGTCCCGTAGGCGGTCGGATAATAGGCGCCGGCGCCCAAGCCATGAACAGCGGCGCAGACAAGCAGCCCCATGTAGCTGCTTCCCAAAACGCCAAGCCCCAGCAGACCAAACGCCGCAAGCCCGTACAACGCCACCAGCACGACCTTGAGTCCGTACCTGTCGCCCAGCAAGCCGGCCGGGATTTGCATGCACACATAAAAGAAAAAGTAGGTGCTGGTCAACACGCCCAACTGGGCCGAAGACAGCTCCAACTGGGCGGCGATAACAACAAGCAGCGGATACAAGCAGGTGCGGTCGGCATAAACGACCGCCCACCCCAAAGCCAGTGCTGTCAGCATAGGTACCTCCCGCCGCACTTTTTCGCACGCTTTGCTTAAAATGCGCTTCTATATTTTGCCCGCCTAGCTCGCCTTTTTTATGGGGCCGGGCGGGCGTCCGCCCCCATCATCCTGCTGCAGCGTTTTGCCGAACTTGATCCGCCACCACGAAACGCCCCGCACAGCGTCGACCTCCCGGCGGATTTGGTCAGGTTCAGGCGGCGCACTCCCTTGGGGCAACGACAGCGCTTCGCGGTAATCGCCATTGGCCTCGCCCATGTGGTCCGCGGTAATCCAAAAACCGTAATTGACGCCGATATCGTTGCCCTGGGTCAGGCTCCGTCCAACCGAACAGTACTCAAAACCAGGGGGAGCGACCAGCTCCAGCAGCGTGGGCGTGACATTGATGTGGCTGCCAGCCGCCGTTCGCGGCCAGACCGCTTTATCGACCCCTTTGCCGTACGCGACAAACGGAACGGCGTACCGTTCAAACAAGGGCGGATTGGCTTCGATATTCACCCGGTCAGCATGGTCGCCGACAATGACAAACAGGCTGTCGGGATGCCGCCGGCGCGCCTCCTGGACAAACTGCGCCAGCATTTTATCCGCATACCAAAAATGCCCCAATTTCTTGATCAGTTCCTGATCCTGCCGCATTTTTTCCGGCAAGCCGGCGGCAACCAGCTCCGGCTTGAAACCGGCCGCCGCCAAATCAACCGTGTAAGGGGAATGGTTGCTCACCGTCAGGATGACGTGAAAGCCAGGCTTGTCATCTGTTACGCGGTCAAGCACATGCTTGTACAGGTCAGCGTCGTCGCAGCCCCAGGCATTTTTGCTGGCGCCGTCAATATCACCCATGCCGTGAAAAGCATCGAAGCCCTGGGCCAGCGAAAAATCACGAATCTTCTCCCAGGAAGCCGGGCCGGCGTACCAAAAGTCGGCGCTGTATCCAAGCCGCTTCATCTGCGGCGCCAGCGCCGTGCTGTACGGTTCCCGGTACGCCTCAGGCAGGGTGTTGAGATACAGATTAGCCTCAGCAAAGCCCGTGATGACGCCCATAACCGCGTTGATCGTGCTCATGCCGTTGGGCAAAAAGTAAGGCGAATACGCGGCATCCTCTTGCGCAATAATCTTTTTCAACCCGTTGGCGATGTTCAAGTTGTCATACTGCGGCAAGAGCGGCCAATTGGCGTAGTTTTCCGCGATAATCAGGAAAACCTGCCGCGGCGGCGTTGGCTGACCGCCGGCCACTTTTTTCTTCAGAAAATCATCCACTTGCTCAGACTGAACCGGCCGCCCAGCCAGATGCCGGCCGTAATCGGCGACGCGCTGGGGATCCATGTTCAAGCCGGTGGAGGAAGCAATCCGCTCATGCAAGCTGTAGGCCCGGTACAAGGCCTGCACATCGTCTAAAATCGCCTCATTCAGCAACTGGTCTTTCGTTACGCCCGAATTCTCCCAATCGATGTCATAGGCGTAGGTCAGGCTGCCGCCGAAGCTGACAAAAACAGCCGCGTGGTAGACGAAAAACAGCAGCACGACGCGCAGCGCCAGGTTATGATGCCATTTCGCCAGCCGGGGAAACGCATACACGCGGGAGTCCAGGCAGCGCCGCAACAGCTTGCAGAGCAGCCCGGCGGTGACGCCCACCAGCAGCATCCGCAACGGCAGGTTGTATTGCTCGATGGCGGTATACAAGATCGCCCCAACATCATCATGCAAGGTGTTAAACAGCAGCTGGTTGAACGCCATGCGAAATTCCTGGTAATACGGAATGCGCGCATGAAACAAAAAGCTGAGCAGCACCACATAAGTTGCGCCCAGGTAAAACCGAATATGGCGCAGCCTGTCCGTATGGACGAACACCCTGAGCACGGTGCAGCAGGCCAGCGGCAGCAGCACCAGCAAGCCGGCGCTCTTTAAGCTGATGCGAAGGCCATAATACAGTGCCGCGCCAATGTCGCGCAAGGTCACAGCCTCGCTCAAAAAGGGATGCAGCACCGCGATAAAGCCGACGCGGAACAGGCAGAAAACGGCCAGCATGAAAAAAAACAGCTTGCCCGCCTGCTGCAGTTCGGCAAATAAATCATCCCACCCGACGCGCTTGATGCTAACCCCAACCTTTCCGGCTCTTTCCCGCGGCTGAGTACGCCGCTTGAGAAAATGATATATAAAGATCGGCAAAAACTCAACCCTACGACCAGCCAGCGACGATAAAAACAAAAAAGGGCTGCAACAACAATCAGCCAAGCAGCCCGCTTCTCGCGAAAAGAAGGATTTAAGTCCCGCAAAGTAGAATTATACCATGCAGTGTTTTTTGAAAATTCAAGCACAATTTGCTTTCTTTACCTTTCAAAGGAATCTCGTCAACCGGGCACCATGGAATGCACGCCGCCGGCAAGGCGAAAGGGGTTTTCAGCATGAAGCAGTTCGCGCTCCCGCCAAACTTCGCCGCTTCTTCCGCCGACATCCTGGAGGCCCTAGGATTCGGCGTCGCCATCATCGACGCGGACAATCACCAAATCGTCTATGCCAACAACACGCTCCTCAACCTAAGCGGCCAAACACCGGACACGCTCCTCGGCCAATCGTGCCACCAACTGTTATGCCCGGCGCAACAGGGCGCTTGCCCCATTTCCGACCTGGGGCGAACGATAGACAACTCGGAACGGCTGCTGCTGCGAGCCGACGGCCAGAAGATCCCGATCATCAAAACCGTCCTGCCGCTGACGCTCGCCGGCAAAAAATACCTAATGGAAAGCATCATTGACAACACTACGCGAAAGGAAATGTGCGACCTGCTGTCCGCCGCCAACGAGAACTTGAAGCGGGAAATTGACAACCGGCGACAGGCGGAGGAACAGCTGCAAGGGCTCGCCTACCACGATACCTTGACGGGCTTGCCGAACAGGGCCTTTTTCCTGGCGGCGCTGGATCATGCCATTGCCGTAGCGGAGCGCTCCGCCGCTATGCTGGCCATCCTGTTTTTGGATCTGGACGGCTTTAAAACGATCAACGACACCCTGGGCCATGCCAGCGGCGACAAGCTGCTGGCGGAAACCGCCAAAAGATTGGTCGCCACCGTCCGCAAGGGCGATATCGTCGCCCGCATCGGCGGCGACGAATTTGTCATCCTGTGCGAAAGCATTGCCCACCCGGAGGCCGTGAAAGCGATAACGGATAAAATCGTCGCCAGCTTCGACAGCGCCTTCAACATAAATGGCCAGGAAGTCTTCATTACCACCAGTTTGGGAGCGGCCTTGTACCCTACCAACGGCCATTGTGCGGAAGAATTGCTGCAAAACGCCGACAGCGCGATGTATAAAGCCAAAGAACTGGGCCGGAACCAAAGCGTGCTGTGCACCCAGCAAATGCAGCAGGACATCTATGAATACATGCAGTTGAGCAACCACCTGTACCGCGCGCTCGAGCGGCACGAGCTTATCCTGCACTACCAACCGCAAATTCATTCCGATTCCTATAAAATCATCGGTGCGGAGGCCTTGGTAAGGTGGAAGCATCCTGTTTTAGGCCTGCTGCCGCCGGGAAAATTTATTCCGATCGCCGAGAAAACCGGCTTGATTCACGCCATTGGCGAATGGGTGGTCCGCACAGCCTGCCGGCAAAACAAGGCCTGGCAAGACGCAGGTCTGCCCAAAATCCCTGTAACCGTCAATCTGTCTATCTTGCAGCTCAACAAGCCTAGTTTCGTCCAGCAAATTGACGCCATCCTGGCGGAAACCGGTCTGGAGGCGCAATACCTGGAGTTGGAGCTTACCGAAAGCATCGTGATGCACGACCTTCTCACCACGGTCAAAGCCTTGGCAGCGCTGCGAAAACGGGGCATTGCCATAGCCGTCGATGATTTTGGCGCCGAGCACGCTTCCCTGCAGTATTTGACCCAGCTCCCCATCGATAAGATCAAAATCGCCAAACCTTTTGTGCAGGGTATGGAGGCGAACAAAAAGGATGCGGCCATTGCCAACGCGATGCTTGAGATGGCCAAAAAAATGGGCGTGCGTGCCATTGCCACAGGCATTGAAACCCAGCAGCAAGTCTCCCTCTTAAAGCATGCCCAGTGCCAGGAAATGCAGGGGTTCTATTTTTCCAAACCGCTTCCGGCGGAGGATTTGGCCCGCCTGCTGGCCAACGGCCTGTCGGCCTCGTTTGAAACAGCTTAACCCCCTTAAACAAATAAGGCGGCCGCCCTTGTGGGCGGCCGCCTTATTTGTTTAATATTCCCAGAACATCTGTTGGATTTCTTTTACGTCATTGGTTTTGGTCAGAGCCAGCATCAGCAGGATGCGGGCTTTTTGCGGATTGAGGTTATCAGAAGCCACGAAGCCGTATTTGTCGTCGTTAGCTTCGCCGTTTCTGGCAATAATGCCATTGCCGACCCGCGCGCTTCTAACCACGACGATGCCTTGGGCAAGCGCCTGCTCGATCGCCGGATATTCGGCTTTTGCGATGCTGCCATTGCCGGTACCGGCATGGACGATGCCTTTAGCGCCGGCATTGATCGCCGCTTCAATCATCGTGCCGGCATTGCCGGCATAGTGATAAACGATGTCGACCCGTGGCAGAGCGGTCAAATCCATGACATTAAACTCGGTGTGGCGGGTGTGCTTGCGAAGCGGTTCCCGGTAGAACACGGGCTTGTCGCCGGTAAAGAAGCCCAGCGGGCCGATTTCCGGCGCTTTGAAGGTATCAACCCGGTCAGTGATCGTCTTGGTCACATCACGGCCGGAATGAATGGTGTCATTGAGCATCACCATGACACCCTTGCCTTTCGCTTCTTTGCTGCCGGCCAAAATGACCGAGCGGTAGAGATTCAGCGGACCATCCGCGCTCATCGCCGTGCCTGGACGCATTGAGCCCACCAGCACGACGGGCTTGTCGCTTTTGACGACAAGATTAAGGAAATACGCGGTTTCTTCCAAGGTATCGGTGCCATGCGTGATTACTACGCCGTCAACATCATGCTGATCAAGCAGTTGGTTGACGCGTTTCGCCAGTTTGAGCCAGATTTCCATTGTCATGCTTTCGCTGGCGACCTGGCTGACTTGCTCGCCGCTTACGTTGGCGACCTGGCTCAGCTCCGGCACGTTGGAGATTAACTTATCCACCGGCGTAACGGCAGCCGTATACCCTACCGTCGTCGTACTGGTCACGCCCGCGCCGGCAATGGTGCCGCCAGTCGCCAGAATCTTGACGTTAGGCTTGTCAGCCGCCTGCGCCGCCAAAGCGACCTGCATGGCCATTAAAAACACGCACACAAAAGCCAGTATTTTCAGGTACCTTTTCCCCATAGAAACAGCTCCTTTCATACTAGTGGCATCGCCTTTTTCTCCGGAGTCATCCACCTGCGGCACGGCTGTCCGAGCCGCAACAACCTCCTTTCCGCCCCTGGCCGGTTGGCCGGCAAATTTATGTCACTATTTATGTTTTTAATATTATCACTTTTCTGATTATTTGCCCATATAAATTTATCCGCCTCGTTTCACATAGGCAGAAAGCGCTGCAGATTAGCTGCACGCCAAGACCGGCGCGCGTTTTGCGAGCGGCTTGTCAACAAACCGAATGGCCGCCGCCGCCAATACCGTCGTCGGGTCAATCACCGGCCGGTCAATCCGGAACATCTCAAACGCCAGCGGCAGCTCCGTACAGCCCAGCACCAACATCTCCGCGCCGCTTGCCAACAGCCCGTCGATCGTTGCATAAAACGCCCTTAAATCGATCTCCCGGTTCGCCGCCTTCACCCCGTTGTAGATGACGTCCATGACGCTGGCCTGCCCGGTTGGCGATGGCGTGAGGAGCGCGACGCCTGCTTTGTCCAGCGCCTTGTGATACACCCCCGACTGAAGGGTGCCGTCAGTCGCCAGCAAGCCGACCTTCCGCAACCCCCGTCTGCTGATCTCCCCCGCTGTTTCCTCCAGCATGTTCAACAGCGGGATATCGAAAAAGGGCGTAAGCCGGTCATAAAAATAGTGCGCCGTATTGCAGGGCATCACCAGGGCGTCCGCGCCCATCGACTGCAGGCGGATGCCGCTGCGCACCATTTCCGGCACGGGGTCGGCGCCGCCTGCCAAGATGGCCTGCGTGCGGTCCGGAATATTGGTATTGCAGTCGATATAAATATGGATGTGCTCCTGATCGGATTTCGCGTCCGTCATTTCTATGATTTTCCTGAACAAATCATATGTGGCCAAAGCGCCCATGCCGCCGATAATGCCAATTGATTTTTGCATCTCGCTCCCCCCCATTTCGCCTGCCCTACCCTTGCCTTCATTATAAAATCCGCCTACAATAGAATCAAATATATATATTAATATAAAAGATATAATCTTTTGCTTATACGGAGGGCGAGCGATGTTCAAGGGCAAGGAATACGTGTATGAGGTTTATAAGGAGAAAAGCTTTTCAAAAGCGGCGCAGAACCTGTACATCAGCCAGCCCGCTTTGAGCGCCGCCATCAAAAAAATCGAAAAGCGGATCGGCTGCTGCATTTTTGACCGGAGCAGCAGCCCGTTGCAATTGACGGACGGCGGCGCAGAATATGTCAAGGCGGCGGAAAAGATTATGGATATTGAGAACCGCTTTGAAAACTACCTCAGCAACTTGAACGAACTGAAGACGGGCCGCCTCTCGATTGGCGCAAGCAACGTGTTCGCCTCGTTCATCCTGCCGCCGATCATCACGGCCTTCACCAAGAAATATCCGGCCATCAAAGTAAACCTCGTCGAAGCCAGCTCCGCTCACCTCGAAGAACAGCTGTTTTCCGGCCTGCTTGACTTTGTCATTGATAATTATCCGTTAAGCGAGGCAATCTATGAAAAGCATTTATTCTGCAGCGAGCGTCTTATCCTGGCCGTTCCGCAAAAATTCTCCGCCAACCGCCTGGCGCAGGACTATCAGTTGTCGCTCGACGATATCCGCGCCGGAAAGCATGCGCAAGAAGCGACAAAGTCCGTGCCGCTGTCCGTCTTCGCCCGCGAGCCGTTTATTTTCTTACGGGCCGGCAACGACACCCGGATGCGCGCCGATAAGATTTTTCAGGAAAACGGCCTGACGCCCAACATCATTTTAGAACTCGATCAGTTGGCTACCGCTTACAACGTAGCCTGCTACGGCATGGGGCTGGCCATTATCAGCGACACGCTGGCCCAAAAAGCAAACCTGGACGCCAACATGCTGTATTACAAAATAGCCAGCCCCCACACGCTCCGCGACGTCTTTTTTTATAACAAGCAAAACAAATACGTTACCAGAACGATGGAGGAGTTTATTAAAATCGCCCAGGCGCGAGGCTCGGGCCCGCTTCACCACGCACAGAAATAGGCCGTAGAAGAGTACTCTTCTACGGCTTACCCAACCACAATCTTTATGACTTGCGCTAAGTCACACGCTACATGGCTGTGGAACTATCTGTCACTAGCGCATTAGGCTCCTTTAGGCCTAATAAAGATATGACAGCCAGATAGTTCGCGGCAGCGGAAGTCATCCGTACGACCCCCTCGGGCTTTGATGTCCGCCGACATCTCCGAACAACTTCTTCTGTAATTACAATATACCATGATCGTGACCAAAACGCAAGTCTTTTTTCTGATTTTTTAACGTTTTTGTTCTTGGCATTTATCTTTTTGCTTTGTCTGTGTAATATTCCAGCAAAGGAAACTTTTGTTGATAAAACAGGCAGCCCTTCTTATTCAGCAATTCCGGCTCAATGGCCGGCGCCGGTCCGGACGCCGCCCCGAACACCACCACCATGCCAAACGGCGCGGCGCAATCAAGCGACTTCAAGAAGGTGCCCCTGCTTGCTATTCTCACTTTAACACGAAAACCCGGCGACTGGAACGCCATGAGCGCAAGATTAAAACAGCAGCCACGCCATGCCGACAATCATCGCCCCCACCATCGGCAGGCAGTTGCGCCTGGCGATTTCCATCGGATTGACGCCGGCAATCCCGGCAACGATAATGGTCGCGCCGGCAATCGGGGACATCGTCCGCCCCAGCGTGCCGCCCAGCGTTGCCATGCTGCCCATTTGCACCGCCGACAAGCCGAATTCTTCCGCATGCGGCGTAATCGCTTGATTGAAGGCAAAGGTGGCCGCATCGCCCGAACCGACGACCAGTCCCAGAACAAACGGCCCGACCGCCGCACAAAGTTTGACGATCGACGGATTGCTCAGCATCGCCGTGGTAAAAGCCTTGACCAGCCCCAGCGCCGTCATGCCGGAAACAAACACCCCGGCGGCAATGATGATGCCAAGTATTTCTCCGTACGCTTTCCCCATGCCGTCGAAAAAAGCATTGCTCAAGGTGGCGGGGTTTTTCCGCGTCACCAGCAGCGCGGCAATGGCGCCGATGACCATGGCTTGAGGAACATCCATTTTGAAGGCCGGGACAACCTTGGTGGCGCCCAGGATCAAGATCACGATCGGGAAGACCGGCATCAGAGCGTATAAAAAATTCACCTTAAAGGCTTCCTCGACTTTCAAGCCTTCGATTTCATATCCTTTATGCTCTTTTTTGTAATAGGCGATAAGCGTGATCAACAGGGTCGCGGCAATCAGCGAGGCAATATTGGCCTTATAATGAAAGCCGATTACATCCATGACGCCGACGCCGGCGATCTTCGCCACAAACGGGTTGTGCGCAAGGCCCGGATTCAGCATGCTGCCGTATGTACCGCACTTCACTGCCGCGGCCGCCATAGCCGGGTGCACCCCCGCCGACATCATCAGCGGCACAAAAATCGCCCCGGCAGCAGCAGCCGTGCCCGCCGCACTTGGCAGGGCGACGTTGATCGCGTAGGTGGCGAACACCACCCCGGGAATCAAAAACGGGCGGACTTGGGAAAGACCGTTTGCCATCAGGTTGATCAAGTGCTTGTCACATTCCGTATATTTCATCACCATGGCAAACCCCATTACCGAGCAAACCGCCTGAATCAGGCCGCCATTCGTCATGTCTTTTGCAAATGCATTCAGCGCCGCCATCGGCGTGCCGGCCACACAGGCCATGCTAAGGCCGGACGCTAGCAGAACAAGTCTGGCGTCATACCGTTTGAGTAAAAAATAAATAGTAATAAGGACCATAATCGTGCCAATTGCAAGCATCATAACGAAAACCCTCTCTTTGCTGAAAATTCATCGCGCCCTTCAGGCCGGCCCCCCCTTTGTTCACCCCGCCTCCCTTCTTGCCGCCTAAAAAAATAAAAAGAACCCATTTTCTTGCGAAAACAGGCTCCTTTGCCGATGAATAGATTATACCATACTTTCAGGCAACAAGCCAGCCTGCTCGCCAGGCCGCCGCTTGACGGCCGCAAAAAACCGCCGCCGGTTGGACAAAAGTCCCTTGTCTTTGATATGATTGAAGTGTTAATGCCAGGCTTTTTTAGGATGTGATTCGATATGTATAGCCGCAAGATAAACATCGCTATCGTAAGCAAGAATACGGACCTGGAAAACCGCCTCGCTCGAGCAATTATTCCCGCCGAAGCCGACATCTCCTGTGTTACGCTTGCGTCGGCCGCGCAAATCAGCGGAACTTCGCCGGACATCCTCATCCTCGATTTTGCCGACGAAACTTTTGACAGCGTTGCCAGGGTCGACGAATCGGTCCGCCTTGTGCTTTGCGCGGCCCCGGAGCAACTGCCGCCTGCCGCACTCAGCGATCAAGTGGAGGACATCTGGCTCAAGCCATTTAACGACACAATCATCACCTTCCAGTATCAAAAGTTGATTGACCGGCTGCTGCTTGTACGCAAGCACGAACTGAGCCAGCACTACCTTGACACCCTGATCAACAGCGTTCCGGACCTCATCTGGTTCAAGCGCCTTGACGGCATACACCTGAAGGTTAACGACGCCTTTTGCCGAACCGTCAATAAAACCAAACCGGACGTCGAGGGGCACGACCACTACCACATCTGGGACATTCCCAAGGAAGTGTATGAGAGCAGCGACTATGTCTGCCTGGACACCGACACGATCGTCCTTGCAACCCGCAAGCCGGGCGTATTTGATGAGACGGTCGCCGGCAAAGCAGGCATGCGCCAGCTGAAAACCTACAAATCACCGCTCTTTGATAGGCGCGGCGAGCTGATCGGCACGGTCGGCGTCGCTCAGGACGTCACGGAGCTGAAAAACACCGATGCCAAGCTGGAGCTCATTTTGCGCACGATGCCGTTCGCCGTCCTGGTCAAGGATTTAAACGAGTGCGTGATCAACGCGAATCAAAAATTCGAAGAGTTCTTCCAGGTGGACAAAGACGCTATCATTGGCAAGCGCTACTGCCTCCAGTCAGCTACGGCCGACAGCGGCGCTACGCCGTCCAACCTGCTGCACTACAAGCACGACAAGGAAGTCCGGCTGCGGCACGACGGCGGCGAATTGATCCTGGAAATTATCAAGGAGCCGATCCGCGATTTTTTCGATAACTTCGTCGGTATTTTGTACATCTTCCGCGACGTGACGGTTGAACGCAATTTTCAGGAGCAGCTCAAGGCCATCGCCTATACCGACCAGCTGACCGGCCTGTTTACCCGCCGCTACCTGTATGAATACATGAACAAATACATGACCGCCTCGACGGTCAACCTGCTATACATCGATCTGGACAACTTCAAAC
Organism: Sporomusaceae bacterium; assembly: GCA_029265905.1. Taxonomy (GTDB): domain Bacteria; phylum Bacillota; class Negativicutes; order Acidaminococcales; family JAJUGR01; genus JAJUGR01. The sequence continues at coordinate 127,092 of JAJUGR010000004.1, forward strand.
TGATCAACGATACCTTCGGGCACCATTTCGGCGATGAGATATTGAAGGAGACCGGCCTTCTCATGCGGAAAATTTTCCCCAACGACATCTGCGTGCGCATGGGCGGCGATGAATTTCTCGTTGCCATCACCGGCAAAACCGGCGTTGCCTCGCTGAAGGAAAAAGCCGACACCTTGATCAAAACGCTCAAGGCGCGCTTCCCCCTCTTTCCTGAACCGCAACGCTTTTCCGTCAGCATCGGCATCGCCACCTTCGACGGCCACGCCGGCATCCCGCTCGATGAGCTGCTGCGCAAGAGCGACCTGGCGCTCTACAAGGCGAAAAACAACGGCAAAAGTCAGTGCTTCGTTTATGCGCCTGCCGACGACGGCGGCGCATCCGACCTGCGGCCGGGCAAGAATTTGCTGTAGAGCGTGGCGTTTCGCCCGCGTCTTGTAGTATACTAAGCATAGCTTTTTGACGACATGTTCACCGATGTTGTTAATTTTAAAAGAATGATGAGGGATTGACATGAGCATTAAATCACTTACCGCGTTGGAAGGACGCTACGGGGCTATTACCCAGCCGCTGGGCGACTATTTTTCGGAATGGGCGCTGATCAAATACCGCATTCACGTCGAAGTGGAATGGCTCATCGCCATGGCCGGCAATCCGGCATTTGCTGAAATCCGCGCTTTTACGCCGGAAGAAATCAGCTTTCTGCGCGGCCTGGTCACGAACTTTGATGAAGCGGCCGCGTTGCGGATCAAGGAAATCGAACGCACGACCAATCATGACGTCAAGGCGATCGAGTATTTTCTCCGCGAGACCCTAGGCGCCATGTCCCTGTCCGACGTGCTGGAATTCATCCATTTCTCCTGCACGTCAGAAGACATCAACAACCTCTCCTATGCGCTGATGCTCAAGCACGGCATCGAGGAAGTCTGGCTCCCGGCGGCGCAAACGCTGGTGCAAACGGTTACGGCAATGGCAGAGGCGGACAAAGACGTCCCCATGCTGGCCCACACCCATGGCCAATCGGCCTCGCCCACCACGGTAGGCAAGGAACTGGCCGTGTTTTCCTACCGCTGGAACCGCCAGCTAAAGCAACTCCGCGCGCAAGAATACCTGGGCAAATTCAACGGCGCCGTCGGCAACTTCAATGCGCACAGCATCGCCTATCCGGAAGTGGACTGGGAAGCCGTTTCCCGTTCGTTCGTTGAAGGCCTGGGCTTGACGTACAACCCGCTGACAACCCAGATCGAATCGCATGACTATGTCGCGGAAACCTTCCACGCCCTGGTGCGGTTCAACAACATCCTGCTCGACTTCGACCGCGACATGTGGCTCTATATCGCGCTCGGCTACTTCAAGCAAAAAGCGGTTGCCGGCGAGGTCGGCTCGTCAACCATGCCGCACAAGGTCAATCCGATCGACTTTGAGAACTCGGAAGCCAACCTCGGCCTCAGCAACGCCGTGCTCGACCATCTGGCCAACAAGCTGCCGATCTCGCGCCTGCAGCGCGACCTGAGCGACTCTTCGGCCCAGCGCAACATCGGCACCGGTATCGCCCACTCGTTTTTGGCGATCACCTATACCTTGAAGGGTCTGAAGAAAACGGTCGTCAATGAAGAGGCGCTGGCCGGCGACCTGAACCACGCCTGGGAAGTCTTGTCCGAAGCGGTGCAGACCGTCATGCGCAAGCACGGCCATGCCAACTCCTACGACAAGCTCAAAGCCATCACCCGCGGCAAAGGCATCAGCGAAGAGGACATCAAAACCTTTATCGGGAGCGTTGAACTGCCGGCCGCCGACAAAGAGCGCCTGCTGGCGCTCACACCCGCACAATACGTCGGCATCGCCGCCACGTTGGTAAAACACGTATAAACAAATCCAAGCGACAAAAAACCGGCCTTTACGGCCGGTTTTTTGTTGGGGCGAACGGGCGTCTCGCCCATTACGCGCCCCCTCGGAACATGGCTATTCATCCGATCTGCTACTACATGCAAACTGCAAAAGAACCCCACCCGCAGATTAGCGGTGAGGTCCTATCTCAAGAGTTTAGCGGCGGCTTCCCGCCCAGGAGAAACCGGCAACATGCTTTTTCAGTTTCGGCACGACCGGCAGCACAATCGCCGACGCCACGCCGATTTGAACGAGATTGCCCGGGATTGACGCCATCGGCGCCAGCCAGTTGCCGTAGATGATCCCTTCGGCGGCGTAGTACCCGACGACTTTGATGACGCAAGCCGCCGCCAAAGCCAGGGCGTAGGCCATGAAAGACTGGCGCTTTTCACAAATCGCGCCGACCGTGTAGCCGATGAGCCCGACGATGAGGAGCGTAAAGGGCGCCCATAGGAACCAGCCGCCCACCACATCAAACAGGGCCATGCCAAGCCCGCCCGCCACAGCGCCCAACCAGCGCCCGTAGAGCATGGCGATAAAAAATAGCGGTACGTTGCCCAAATGAATCAGTCCGCCGTTGGCGACGATCGGAAGACGAACGTTGACGAAGACCGTGCAGGTAAACACGAGGGCAATCGCTAAGCCTGCGTAGGCTAATTGCTTTGTTTGGCTCAAAGAGCGCTGTTCCATGCATTTTTCCACCTTTTTATGTTTTAGGATTAATCCGCCCCCGTTTGCCTAGATGCTGGCAAGACGATGGGCAGCGTGATACGTCGGCCCCACGTATTCATTGATCGGGAACCCGTGCGCAATGGCCTGCGTGACAAATTTTTTCGCTTGGGCGACGGCGGCCGGCACCGGCAAGCCCTGGGCCAAGCCGGACGTTATCGCCGCGGCATAGGTGCAGCCGGCGCCATGCGTGTACTCCGTATTGATTTTCGGCGTCTCAAAAACGGTGAAGTCCTTGCCGTCATACAAGATGTCAACCGCGTTATCTGTTCCAAGCTTCGCGCCGCCCTTGATCAGGACGTACTGGGAACCAAGGGAATGAATCTTAGCCGCCGCCTCTTTCATCGCCTCGACCGACTGAATGCGGATGCCGCTCAACTGGCTGGCTTCAAACACGTTCGGGGTAATAACCGTGGCCCGCGGGGCAAGGAGCTCGCTTATGGCGATGGCCGACTCCGGATGCAGCACTTCATCGGTTCCCTTGCAGATCATCACCGGGTCGATGACGACGTTTTTCACCTTGTATTCGTCAAGCTTCCGGGCGACCAGGGAAATAATTTCAACGGTGCCCAGCATGCCGGTCTTCATCGCGTCTACGCCAATCCCACCGAGCACGGTGTTGATTTGCGCCTCCAGCGCCTCGAGCGACAGAGGGTACACGTCGTGCGCCCAATTGTTGGACGGGTTTTGGGCAACGAGCACGGTGATAGCCGTCATGCCGTATACGCCAAACTCCTGAAAAGTCTTGATGTCAGCCTGCAAGCCAGCCCCGCCGCTGGTATCAGATCCGGCGATGGTAAGCGCTTTCGATACTTTCATGAAAAAATCACTCCTAATCAACCTCAATGGGTGCTTTTATTCGTATGTTTTGCGAAACATGGTTGTATTATAAGCCAGTTCTGGTATCATTGAAATATACAGAAACACATTTTTAAACAGGGACAGATTAGGAGCGCTGCTATGTCAAACTTAATTCTGCTCGACCATGAAAGCAAGGAGCCGCTGTATCTGCAGCTCTACCGCCATTTCCGCACCGAAATAGAGCAAAACCGGCTGAAGGAAGGTCATAAAATCCCTTCTATCCGACTGCTTGCCAACAGTTTGTCGGTCAGCAAGATTACGGTCGAAAAAGCTTACCAGCAGCTATTGAGCGAGGGGTATATCATCAATGGCAACCGGACGCGTTATGCCGTCAACAAGTTCGTCGAAAGCGCCTGGCCGGCGCCGGCGCCGCGCGTCACGATGCCGGCTAAAAGCGTTGCGGATGCCCCGCTCAAATACGATCTGGCCAGCGGCGAGATGGATAGGGACGGCTTCGACTTTGCCCTGTGGAAGCGTTATGTCAATAAAGCATTTGGCGACCACAACCGTCTGATGCGTTATGGCGAACTGCAAGGCGAGGCAGAGCTGCGCCGTCAGATTGTCGCTTATGTCCGCTCGCGAGGCGTGAATTGCCACGCCGAGCAAGTCATCGTCGGCCCGGGCGTGCAAAGCCTGTTCAACATATTGGCCGGCATGCTGAAAAGCGAACATAACAGCATCGCCTTTGAAGAGCCAGGCTTTAAAATGGGCCGGCAGATTTGGGAAGACCGCGGATTTTGCATCATTCCGGTCCGGCTCAAGCGCGAAGGCATCGATACCGGCGAACTGGCCGAAAGTGAGGCGCGTCTTGTCTACGTGACGCCGTCCCATCAGTTTCCCACCGGCTACATTATGCCGATCGGCGAACGGCTCAGGCTGCTGAACTGGGCCAAACAGACGGGCGCCACTATTGTTGAAGATGATTACGACAGCGAATTTCGCTATTTCGGCCGCCCGCTGCCGGCGCTGAAAGGGCTTGATACCGAAGGGTCGGTCGTTTATGTGGGCTCTTTTTCAAAAGCCATGCCCCCTTCGATTCGGATCAGTTATATGGTCCTGCCGGACCGGTTGCTGGACTTGTACCAGAACCGGGCCGCGCTGTACACGCAAGCGACCTCCACCATCGAGCAGTTGGCGCTGGCCCGCTACATGGCCGACGGCCATTTGGAGCGGCAAATCCGCCGCCTCAGAAAGCTCTACAACGAAAAGCACGCCCACTTTTTGGACTGCATTCGCACCATTTTGGGCCAGCGGGTTGACATCAACGAAACGGAATCCGGCCTCCACCTGGTCCTGACCGTCAAATCTCCGGCCACGCCAAAAGAGCTCTACAGCAGCGCCTTGGCCAAAGGGTGCCGCATCGCCCTTTTGCAGGATTACTACCTGGGCGAAGCGCCGGTTGCCCCGTCCCAGGTCATCTTGTACTTTTCCAAGATTCCCGCCGCCGATATGCCGGATGCCATCAGCCTGCTGAAAGAGGCCTGGTTTTAAAAAAGCGCTCAAGCCTTGAAAAATCAAGGCTTGAGCGCTTTTTCAACGCACAAAGTTGGTGAGTATTTTCGCTTCGCGTTCCGGCGCTTTAACGGTTTCTTGTCCGGCTTCAACCAGTTTCATCAGCCAGGCCATATTTTTGCCCAACACCCGCATGATCTGCTGGCCCTCTTCGTCGCCAACCACTTCACCCGGCTTCAAACCATGGATGACATTCCAATAATTCGTGGTCGGCATCAGCATTTCCGTGTAGTTGATATAGTTAACCAGCTGGTTGAAGGTCGCAATCCCGCCCGTGCGCCGGACAGAAACAACGGCCGCCCCTACTTTATGGCGCAAAAAGCCTAAATTGGCCACATAGAAGGCCCGGTCTAAAAACGATTTCATCGTGCCGCCGATCGCCGCGTAATGGGTGGGCGAGCCTAACAAGATACCGTCCGCCGCCTTCATTTTTTGTATCCAGCCATTAACCTCGTCGTTGTCGTAAATGCATTTTTCATTCCGGTTTTTCATGCAGGCGTTGCAGGCCATGCACCCCCGGATCACTTTGTTGCCCACCTGGATGATTTCGACTTCTATGCCGGCTTTCTCAAGCTCGTCGGCAACCAGCTTCAGCGCGTGATAGGTATTCCCTTCCGGGCGGGGACTGCCGTTGAACGCAACTACTTTCATAACTATTGCCTCCTTAATCATGATTTCTATACATTTCGCTGCAAGCCGCGCGCCTCCTGCCAGCCACGGGCAACAATTGCTTTTCAACAGTGCGATGACCGCGGGATTAGAAGCGGCGAACCAGTTCACCGGCGGCAAATAAAGCTAACCCGATGCAGCCGCCCACAAGCGAACCGTTGATTCTGATAAATTGGAGATCCGTTCCTACGCGCTCCTCAATCAGTTTATTCAAGCCAGCATCAGTAAGCTTTTCCATCGCCAACGTGACCACTGCCCCGATGATGGCATGCTCATGCTCGATCAGGTGGATGACAATCTGTTTCAGCGCTTGCTCCACCGACCGGCAGACTTCCTCATTGCGCTTAAAGGCCTCCCAATAACAGACGAATTGATCAATTATCCAGGCCGTAACCGCCTCATTCGCCCCTTTTGCCTGGCCAGTTGCCGGCGCCAAGACCTGCGCGGTCAGAATTTCCAGCAGTTCTTCTAAAGCGGCGCTGAAATGAGCCTCTCTTACCACGGCATTCTTCCACGCCTCAATCGCCGCACACGTCTTCGCGTCCTTGTCCAAGGCCTCAGCGACCTCAAGCAATTTTTGCTTCACCCAACCGCGCAAGGGATGGTTTTTATCCCCTTCAATCTCCTTCATAAAACGAACGGCTTGCGCATGCAGCTCCGCGCCAAGTTCTTCCGGATCGATTTGGCCCATTTGTTCGCCCAGCCATTTTAGGCCGCGCAGCAATATATGGTTTGCTGCTTTTTCTTCCTGGTAACTCTGGACACAGTAGTCGATGATGCGCCTTCTGGTTGAAGCCTGCTGCAGCAGTTCCAGCAACGCGGCGGCAGAAGCATCCACTATTTTTTGATGCTGCCCCTGCTCGACCAGCGTTTTTGCTTGCTGCTGGATAAAGGGCGTCAAGTTAAAGCGCACGATCTCTGCCTTTAACAAACGTTCCACGCCTGCGGCAGCGCGCTTAGGATCAAGCTTCGCAAAAAACTGATTGATTGCTTTTCTTAATAAAGCCAACAGCACATACTTGCCCTTGCCATTTTCCACCCATGCGATCAGGTGCGCCAGCAACGGCAGCCGTTCAACGCTGGCCAGCAGCTTATCCTTGTTAAAAAAGTCATTCTGCACCAGCAGCGTTGTCGCGCCAATGAGCTTAGCGCGGTTGCGGGGGATCAGTTCCGTATGATAAGGAAACCCAAGCGGTTTTCGAAACAAGGCCGTCACGGCAAACCAGTCCGCAAAGCCGCCCACCACCGCCGCTTCCAGGACCGAAAAGGCCATCCTCACCGCCAAACTGTCTTTGCAATTGATTTTCACCAGCAAGGAGGCGCCAAAAGCCAAGCATACGCCAGCCAAGACTTTGTCGGCCAGGTTCAGTGATTTCATCGCTTCACAGCATCCTTTCCGCCCAAGCGGTTAGCAAATACAGCCCCATTCCGACCAGGCCGCCCACCACCGAGCCGTTGATTCTGATCATCTGCAGATCATCCCCAACCCGCTCTTCAATGAAGGCGGCCAGCTTTTCATTCGTAAGCGCGTCTAAATACTGCCTGACCAGGCCGCCTATGTCATCTTGCCGTTGTTCAACAAACCGCAGGAGCATTTTTTTTGCCCACGCATCCAGTGATGCGCGTTGCTCGTCATCATCCAAGCCTGCCACAAACGCATCGATTGCTTGCAGCACATAGTTTTCCAGCGGCGGATAATTCCCCGTTCGCAGCTCTTCCTGCAACCCGGCGACAAACTGGCGCATCTGCTCACCCAAAACAGTCTGCCGTTGCGCTGAAAGGGCGTCATCTTTCCACTTTTCAAGCGCAGCCTGCATTTTTTCATCCGTTTTCAGCCGTTCCACGTTCTCGCCCAACCAGGCCTTTAACGCCCTTCGCGTCGGATGATTGTCCTGCTGCAGCGCTTGCAGCTGACCCGTCAGCACCGCAATCATTTTCCGGCTTAAACTTGCCGGCGCAACACCGCTTTTTCGGTCCAGGAGGCTGCGCAATAGACCGTTATTTTCATACCGCTTCAAGGCCGCCTCGACCTCGCCGCAAAGCAGCCTGTAAAACTGATCTGTCTCGACAAGATCGATGAATTTTGCCAGGACAAAGCGAATAAAGGCAGCATCATAATTCTTTTCCAGGCTTCGCCCCAGCAACTGCGCCAATATGGGGGCAAGCTTCACCTTATGTATGTTATCCTTGAGCAGCTGATCGGCAAAATTCGCCGCCTCGGTTGGATTTATACTGCCGAGCATGTCCTGACCTAATTCAACCAGCACCGCTCTCACATTGTCGCGCCCGCCATGCGCTTGAACATAGTTGCGCACGATTTGAGCCGCATCGTATTTGCCAACAACCGCCATAATGTTTTCTTCCGTAAGCAGTTCCTGCTCAACCAGGGTCACGAGATCATTAAAAATGCGTTCGCGGTTGCGGGGAATGACCGCCGTGCGCCAAGGAAAGCCTAATGGCTTCCGGAACAAGGCGGCAACGGCGAACCAATCCGCCAGCCCCCCGACCAAGGCCGCGCCGCAGCCGCTATGAACCATGCCGACATAAAAATGGCCGCTGTAGGGGTACGTCGCCATGAATCCGGCTGTCGCCAGCCCCAGGGTCAACATCGCCTTATACCGATTGCTTGCCATTGTCCACCTCTGCCGATTAATCTTTATACCCGCTCGCCTTTACCCATTTAACTCTATTATGAGGCCAAATGAGTAAATCGACAAATCAGCACACGTGAAAAGGCCGCAATCCTGCCAAAAGGATTGCGGCCTTTTCTACGCCGGCGCCAGAAAGCCGTTGGCTAAGCAGACGTCCAGCGACAAGGTTTTGACCGTTCCGGCAAACTTGATCTCCACATTGTCGGCCGTGAGCGCGACTATGCGGCCGCGCCCGAAGGAGTAGTGGTGTACTGCCATGCCGACTGCCAGCTGATTTGACTGCCGGATGGCATTAGGATCATAAGTTGCCGGGGTTTTTCTTTTTTTCGCTAGCTTGCCGCCCGTGGCCAGGGCGGCCGGCGGGCTGATGATCGTCCTAACCGCCGACACAAACTGCGACTCCGCCACGGCATCCTGCTCCCGCTTATTGTAAGTCAGCAGCTCAAGATGCGTTTTCGCGCGCGTCATGGCGACGTAAAACAGGCGGACCGCTTCCTCCATCGCCTCGGACTGCCCCCGCAGCTTTTGCTCAACATCGCTGTGCGACGGAATGACACCCTCCACCAAATCAATCATATACACGCGGTCAAACTCCAGACCCTTGGCGCTGTGGAACGTGGACAGCGTAACCGCGCAGTCCTTGCGGTTTTTGGCCGCCTTCGTCACGCGCTCAAGGGCTTGCAGGCGATGGGCAAAATCCGCCATGCTTTTGAGCCCGACCGCCACGTCTTCCAGGGTGTCCAAGATGCCAAGCAAGTTGTCCTTGCGGAACCCCAGGCGCTCGCACATCCGCTCCAGGGCCTTTTCGTACCCCAGCTTGTGGCGGATGGTGCAGATGGCGGCCAGCGGCGCCGCGCCCTTCATCCGCTGGATGGTTTCCTGGCATTCTTGCACCTGTTTGAACTGGTAGCCTTGCAGCGATCCGTACTGCCGCAGGTTGTCAAAGACCGATTCGTTGTTGTTGATTCTTTTGACCGCTTCCATCTGCTGCTTGGTGATATAGCCGTTCATCTTGGCGAAAACCTGTTCAAAAATATCGACCCGTTTGTCCGTATACGTCAGGCGCATGAAATTCAATATATCTTTGACCACCCAGTGCGAAAAAAACCGTTTGTCTTCGTCCTTGATGTAAAAAGGGATGCCGGCCCGGTCGAGTTCGTTGATCAATCCGATCGAGGACGAGTTGTTTCTGTACAGCACCGCCGTCTTGCAAGCCGGGTCGAGCGCCTTGATCGCGTCGAGCAAATAGTTGGTCTGGGCCCGATAATCGGCCAGATTTCGGATGACAATCGGTTTATGCGGCTGATTGCGGGTAAACATATTCTTGTTATAGCGGTGCTTGTTCCGTTTGATGAACGCATTGGCAGTCTCGACAATCTCCGGCGAAGAGCGGTAATTTTGTTCCATGAACAAAATGGCTGCGTCAGGGTACGCCTGCTTAAACTGCAGCAAATATGACGGCTCCGCCCCCCGCCAACTGTAGATGGACTGATCATCGTCAGCAACAACGCAGAGGTTGCCATGGCTGCGCACCAGCTTTTCAATGATCGTGTGCTGAACAAGCGAGGTGTCCTGGCTCTCATCCGTCAGGACATAATCATACAGCCGCTGATAGCGGGCAAGCAGGTCAGCGTCCTGCTCGAAGGCCTCGTTCGCATACAGCAGCATGTCGTCGTAGTCCAGCAGCAGCGGGTTGGATGCCGACTTAAACGCTTCGTAGCGCTTCATGATTTCCGCGGCCGCCGGCACGCTGCAGTCGATTGTCGCCCATTTCACCGGCGCAACCAGCTTATTTTTGATAAAGCTAATATAGGTTGTCAGTTCGTCCATCTGATCTTCAGTGATATTCTCGTTGGTTTCGCTTTTAAACAGCTCCCGCAGCAGCTGCCGCTTGTCATAGGGCTGGCCGCCTTCAATCAGCTGGTACGCCCGCTTGTTTTTCCGGAAATACTCGCGCACGACTTCATACGCCAGGCTATGGATTGTCGAAAAATCAGCGAGCGGCAGCGTCGGGAAAAAGCGGTTGAAGCGGGCCTTCATTTCGTCGGCCGCGGCCCGGCTGAAGGTCACCGCCTTGATTCGCGCCGGCAAAAGTCCCTTCACCGCCAACAGGTAGCCGATTTTCATAATGATCGTAGTCGTCTTGCCCGACCCGGGCGACGCCAGCAGCAACAGCGCGCCGCCGGTATTCACCACCGCTTGCCGCTGAACGTCATTTAAGACGACACCGCGCGCCGTCTGCGTCTCCCAAAATAGTGCTTCTTGTGTGCGCATCTGAAAACACCCTTTTAAAAATCGATCATGGCTGGCCGATAGCCGTCCGGCAATTCCTCTTCCGCTAAGAATGTAAAGGTGTCGTCATTCAATATGGGGATGAAGATTTCGTATGGAAGCACCGAGAACTCGCAGGCATAATTGCTGGCGCCGAAGGGCAGGCCGGCTTTGCTGCTCAAATTCAGACCGCGGGCAAACTTGGTGTCGTTTGAGCAGTCGTGTACGGCCAAATCCCAGTTTTGGGCGTCCGCTATTTTCATGAATTTCAGGGTCAACTCCCGGCTCCAGATCGGCGAGACATAGCCATGGCGGGAGATATACATGTTTTCACCGGCATAGTTGCCGATGTTGTTTTCGTTCAAATGCAGCTCCGCGCAATTGATGAAATCGAGGTTTGTTGCCAGGATCGCCTGCTGTTTTTTGAAGAACGTCTCGAAAAATTCCGGCGTCATTGGCGTTTCAATGCCGACGCTTTTGATGTATTTTTTCGCCAGGCCGATGTTTTCGATGACCTTGTCCGCACAGCCTGACGCGCCGAGGTTGAAGCGGATCTCGTCAAGGCCGGCTTCCCCGAGCGCTTTTAAAGTCGCTTCCGTCGCCAAGGTGCCGTTGGTGTATAAATGCTGATACACCTCGGCCGCCCGGAATTTCCTGATTATCGAGTAATACTTTTCGATTTCCATGAACGGCTCTAAGTAGACGTAGGAAATGCCCGTCGGTTTTTGGTGAACGGACAGCAATAAATCAATGTCCTTTTCGTAAAACTTCGTGCCGCCGATTTCCCACAGGCCTTCGCCGACGGGATGGATATCGTCCAGTTCGCCATAGTTGTAGCAGAACTTGCATTCCAAGTTGCATTTGTTCGTTTTCCGAATGGCGCTCAGGCCCGTGCCGAGCAGGCAGGAACGGCAGCCTTTGGCAAATTTTTCTTCCTTGCCTACAAACAGCGTTCTGTTCGCTAGGGTTTTTAAGTTTTTGATTTCCGCCTTTAGGATTTCATTTCTGTGATCAATCGCCGCCTCAATTTGCGCGAAGGTCGCATAAATAATTTCTTCATGTTTTACACTAATTTCCTCTTCCTCACCTAACTGCGAGAAGAAATCAAACCAGATCAGCGCGTCTTTTTTAGAAATTTTCATAGCGTACCTACCTATCTGCTCATTATCTAAACCATCACCTGGCTCGTCCGTGGTGGTGGCCATTTGCTAATCGGCAACTGCACTGGGGTACGGCTGCCTTTTCGCCGTTACCAGTGATACTTCTCGCCCCGCCAGATCTTGAACGCGCGATAAATCTGCTCAATGAGCAGCAGGCGGACCATCTGGTGGGTGAAGGTCATTTTGGAAAAAGACAGGCGCACGTGCGCGGCCTTGCGCACGTCGTCGGAGAGGCCGAAGGCGCCGCCGATGATGAAGGTCAGGTGGCTGTCGCCGCTTGACGCGCAGGCGGCAAACGTCTCGGCCAGTTCCTCCGACGACTGCTGCTTGCCGGCGACGTCCAGGACGAAGACGCGGCTGCCCGACGGAATCTGTTTTATCAGGCGCTCGCCTTCCCGGCTGAGCGCCTGCTCTTTTTGCGCCGCCGACGGTTCGTCCGGCATGCGTTCTTCGTCGAGCTCTTTAACTTCCAAGCGGCAAAACGGCCCCAGTCGCTTGGTGAATTCGGCAATCCCGTCGCGCAGATAGCGCTCCTTGATCTTGCCGACGGTCAGTATCGTTATCCGCATACCCTACTCCTGACTCGGCATATCTTCCAGAACTACGCTCCAGGTCTTGATATCACCGTTTCGATTCACATCCATCTGCACCTTCTGGCCGATCCGCAGCGTATCGAGCACGGAGCGCAAGTCAGCGACGCTCTGCACCGGCGTGCCGCCGACGGACAAGATCACGTCGCCCACTGCCAGCCCCGCCTTCGCCGCCGGACCGCCGTTAAAGACTTTCGCCACGTACACGCCGCTTTCCAGCTGCAGGTCGTAGCCGTAGCGGGCTGCCGTCTGTCGGTCGATCAAGCCAACGCCCAAGTAAGCCCGTTCCACCCGGCCTTTTTCAATCAGCGATTGCAAAATTGGCTTGGCCGCATTGATAGGAATAGCAAAGCCGATTCCCTCGACGCCGGACACGGCAATTTTCGCGCTGTTGATGCCGATGACCAGGCCGTCGGCATTGACCAGGGCGCCGCCGGAGTTGCCGGGGTTGATCGCCGCGTCGGTCTGGATCAGGCGAAAGCGCCGGTCGCCCACATCAATCGAGCGGTTCAGCGCGCTGATCACGCCGGCCGTCACGCTCCCCCGGAATTCGAGCCCCAAGGGGTTGCCGATCGCAATGGCCGGCTCGCCGACCAAAATACCGTCGGAGTCGCCGAGTTTCGCCGCCGGCAGCTTATCGCCGTCGATTTTCACGACCGCCAAATCCGTAGCGGAGTCGACGCCCAGGACGCGGCCCTTGAAGCTGCGCCCGTCCGATAGGCTGACGATCAATTCCTGTGCATCGGCCACGACGTGAAAGTTCGTCGCAATGTAGCCCTGGCTGTCAAACAGCACGCCGGAGCCGGTGCCTTTTTCCACCACGACAACGCGATTGAACATGTCGCGCGCATAGGCCTTGTTCGTGATGCCGACCACCGCCGGCCCGACCGCCTGCGCCGCTTTGACGATCGGCGTATTGCGTGCCTCCGAAACGCTCTGCGTAGCGTTCACGGCCTGCAGGGCCGCCGAAGGCGATCCGCCCGCGGGCGTTTTTTTCTGGTTAGAATCCAGGCTGCAGCCGAGTACCAGCATTGCTCCGATCAAAATACCCGCCAACAAGGTCGTCGCTTGCGGTAAAATCCGTTTGATCTTCATCCGTCAACTCTCCTTCCGAGCAGTTCGTCACGCGCCGCTCCTGGCTGGTTACAAACAGCCGGACCGATGGCAAGCGCCCGGCCGTATCGAGCACGTCGCGAACGGTATTGAACGCCAGGTTTGGCGTGTTGTTTTCATGGCTCAAGTGGGCGAGAAACACGTCCATCGACGGTTTGGGCGGTAATTTCGCCAGCGTCCAGGCCGCATCCGCGTTGGATAAGTGGCCGCGATTGCTCAAAATGCGCTGTTGCAGCATCCGCGGATAAGGACCGTTTTTCAGCATGTTCACGTCATGGTTGGATTCCAGGATGACCACGTCCGCGTCGGCCAAGGCCGCCCGCACCGTTTCTGTGACAAACCCGACGTCAGTTGCGACCGTGCACTTGGCCCCGTTATTGGTCAAAACAAAGCCGACCGGATCAGCCGCATCGTGAGGAATAGAAAAGGGATCAACCGTCAGTTCGCCCAGCCGCACTGTCTCCGGCAGGATACGGCAGCAGACCGGCTCGATTTCGCGACGGCAGGCCAGGCCGTACCAGGTCGCTTCTTTGGCATAGACCGGCACGCCGTACTTGCGGCAAAAAACCGGCAAGCCCGCCACATGGTCGCGGTGTTCGTGCGTAATCAAGATGCCGGACAAGTCGGCGGGCTTGACCCCGATCTCAGCCAGCCCGCTTGCAATGCGCCGGGCGCTGATGCCCGCATCTATCAGCAGACCGGTGCCGCCGGACTGTATGTAGATGGCATTTCCTTTGCTGCCGCTGGCCAGCACGTGAACTTGAAACTTGCTCATGCATCCCCCTTGGCCAAGGCCGGTCCGGCGCTGGTGCCGATCCGCGTCGCGCCCGCTTCAATCAGGGCCAGCGCCTGCTGGCGCGTGCGGATGCCGCCTGAGGCCTTGATGCCGATTTTCCCGTTCGCAACGGCGGCCAGCAAGCGGACGTCCTCCACCGTCGCCCCGCCGCCGGCAAACCCGGTCGAGGTTTTGACAAACGCGGCGCCGCCGTCGATGACCGCCTGGCAGGCCCGCCGTTTTTCCGCTTCCGTTAGCAAAACTGTCTCGATAATCACCTTGACCGGCTGCGGCGCGGCACTCTGCACAACCAGCTTGATTTCCTCCGTCACTGCATCCCACTGTCCGTTTTTGGCAGCCGCCATATTCATTACCATGTCCACTTCGTCAGCGTGGTCTTCCACCGCCAACCGCGCTTCCAGCGCCTTGGCCGCCGCCACAGAGGTGCCGAGCGGAAACCCAACCACCGTCACTACTTTTACCCCTTTGCCGCGCAGCAAATTCGCCGCCAGCGGCACATAAACGGGCGCAACGCAAACAGCGTGCAGTGAAGCAAGCGCCGCTTCATTGCACAGGTTCATGATATCGTTAACCGTCGCCTCAGGACGCAACAGCGTGTGTTCAATCATCTTGTTGATGCTTATAATCGCCACTCCCTTTCAACAACACTACTACTCATTATATAGCACAATGGCCGGAGAAAAAACCATAGAGCCTTTCCAACCCCGCAGTCGAGGCTGAAAAGGCTCTTATTTTCATTTACTGGTCATTTTTTGCACCCTCGCGCTGGCAGGCGGGACAAACGCCGTAAAAATAGAACTGATGTCCGCGCAAATCGTATCCGGTCGAATCGCCAACCGTTTGGTAAAACGAGCCCCATTCGACTGGGTCGACGTCGTCGACGCGCTGGCAGGCCAGACAGCGAATATGGGGGTGGTTCGAGGTGTCTGCGTCATAACGGAAGCTGTCTTCGCCGGTGTTCAAAATCTGAACTAAGTTAAGCTCCCGCAGGATTTCAATTGTTTTATAAACGGTGGCCAGGCTCATCGTCGGATAATGAGGCTGCAACTCATTAAAGAGCATCTCCGCGCTCGGGTGTGCTTTCGTCGCGGCCAGCGCACTGTAAATGGCCAGCCGTTGCGGCGTCACCTTGAAACCGTTCTCCCGCAGCATCGCGGTAATATCTCTTTCCACTTCTTCTTCCCTGCTTCTATTTGTTAATGCCTAACCTTAACAGAAAATATTTTTCCCTTACTGTCACTATTCTACCTGAAAGGAAAATCCCTTGTCAAGTTTCCGCCTTTTGCGGGGAAGGAGGCCTGCGCAGCCGTCCTTACTCGAACATGAGCAGCAGCGGGTAATGCGGCTGGCCGCCTGAATAAACCTCGACCTCCAGCGCAGGATGCGCGGCCCGCACGGCGGCCGCCAGCGCTTCGGCCTCCACTTTTGTCAGCGCACAACCGTAGTAGAGGCTGAGCAGCTCGGCCGTTTTCGGCCGTTCGCGCTTGACCAGGTCCAGCAGCAATTGTTCGCAGGACTGGCCGACCAGCACAATCTTGCCGTCGGAAAGGCCAAGGTAGTCGCCGGTCCGCACGGTCAGGCCGCCCGCGACGCTGTCGCGCACTGCTATGCTGACGGCAGCCTCGTGGACGCCGGCAATGCGCGCCTCCATCGCCGCCCGGTTTTCGGCCAGCGAGCGCTCCTTGTTGAACGCAACCAGCGCCGCCATGCCTTGGGCCGCGTTCGTCGTTGGCAGCACCTCGACCCGGTCGCCAAGCAGTTTTTTCACCTGTCCGGCGGCGAGGATGATGTTCTTGTTGTTGGGCAAGATAAAGTAATGCGCCGCCCGGCCGTTTTCGATAATCCGGATGAACTCCTCCACGGGCGGATTCATCGACTGTCCGCCGTGCACGATTTCATCCGCCCCCAGGCTCGTCATAATCCTGGCCAGTCCATCTCCGGCCGCCACCGCCAAGATGCCGATCCCCGTTTTTTCCTCCGTCTGGCCAAGCTGCATCTGCTCGGCCATGTTGTCCACCTTCACCTGCTGCAGACTGCCCCAGGCTTGGGCGGCATCGATGACCAGCCCCGGCCGGTCCGTATGGAGATGGATTTTCAGGGTATCGCCGGCGCCGGCCACAATGAGCGAATCCCCTAATGCGGCGAGCTGCTTGCGCACCGCCGCTTCCTGCCACCCTTTCCCTTTCACCACCAGTTCCGTGCAGTAAGGATACTGCATCGCCAGGGACGCCGCGGCCATCACTTTTTGCTGCACCGGCGCCGCCGGCAAATCCAGCGGCCGTGCTTCGCCCGTCAGCCCCGCCAGGCAGCCTTCCAGGAAAACCAGAAGCCCCATGCCGCCGGCATCAACGACGCCGGCGGCCTTCAGCGCCGGCAACAGGTCGGGCGTATGGGCCAGCTCAATTTTACCCGCCGCCAAAGAGGCCTGTAAAATTTGTGCAAACGGCTCCCGCCGGCGCACCGACAGATAAGCCCCCTTGGAGATCGCCCTGGCCACCGTCAAAATGGTACCCTCCACGGGCTTGGCCACGGAGCGGTAAGCATAAAGAATGCCGTACTGAAACGCCTTGCCCATTTCGGTCGTGGTCGCCGTCTCTTTGCCCACCAGGCCGCGTCCAATGCCGCGCAACAGTTGTGACAAAATGACGCCCGAGTTACCGCGCGCCCCAAGCAAGGCACTTTCCGCCGCCAGCGTCCCCACCTCGCCGATCGTCAGTCCGGTCGAAGGCTGCAGGCGCCTGGCGACGGCGGTCATGGTCTGGAGCATGTTGGTGCCCGTATCGCCATCGGGCACCGGAAAAACATTCAGGTCATTGATCATTTGGTATTGCTCGGAAAAGGCCTGATACGCCCCCAGCAACATGCGCCGCAGCTCATCGCCGGTGATGCGCGGTTTTTCCACCATCTCCACCACTTCCTCACTCATGACTTCACCATGTAGGTAACGCCGACAAGCCCCGGTCCCAGGTGCGCGCCCAGCACGCTGCCGCCGCTGGCGACGCCGACCGGCAAATCGGGCAGCAGCTCGGCCAGCAAGCTGCGCAGCTTTTGTGCGTCTTCTTTTGCTTCAATTTCCACGACGGTCGCGCATTCCGGCGCATCGGCCGCGACCGCCTCCGCCAAACGGCGCAACGAACGTTCCCGCGTCCGCACCTTGTCCAGCACCGCCACCTTGCCCCGCTCCAAATAGAGCACCGGCTTAATCTGCAGCAGCGTGCCGATCAACGCAGCGGCTCCGCCGATGCGGCCGCCCTTATGCAGGTATTCCAGCGTCGACGGGGTAAACACCGCCCTGGTCCGCCCCGCCCGCGCCCGCGTTCTTTTTTCCGTCTCATCCAGGCTGCAGCCGGCGGCAATATCGGCCAGCGCCGCTTCCGCCAGCTGCGTCAAGCCGGCCGCCGTCGTTCTGGAATCAACCACGCGGACGTGAGCCGCGCCCAACCGGTTGGCGGCCGCCATCGCCCCTTGCACCGTGCCGCTGAGCTCGCCGTCGATCGCAATCACCAACGCCTCGTCGCCGGCCTCAACAATGGGGCGCAAGACCCGCTCAAACTCGGCCGGCGAGGGCTGGGAGGTTTTCGCCATCAAGCCGGTGGCGGCAACGCGCGCAAACAGCGCCGCCAGCGGCAGTTCGCCGTCTTGCCAGACGTCGCTCCCGTGGCTGACGCTCAAATAAACCAGCGACAAGTTGGGCGTGTTTTTTATCTGTTCGGCGGTCAAGCCGGACGTGCTGTCGGTAATAACGTGAATCATCAAGGCGCCTCCTGCCATAAATCCTCTTTCTTTTATTGTAGCAGACCCACCCCCGTTTCACCACCGGCGCGGCGGCGCCGCATTTTTACGCGGGAGAAGGAAAATTTGCCTTCAAGTCGAAGTGTAAAGGGATGATTTGAAACGATAAATTGGCAAAAAAGGAGCCTGTCATGCAAAAGCAACCCTTATTCGCACTCGACATCGGCACCCGCAGCGTCGTCGGCCTAGTGGCGGAACCGGCCGGCGACAAACTGAACATATTGGCCTTTGAGCGTCAGGAGCACCAGACGCGCGCCATGCTGGACGGCCAGATCCACGACGTGCCGCAGGTGGCGGCGGTCTTGAAAGCCGTCAAGGAAAAGCTGGAGGCGAAAGTCGGACCGCTGAAGCGGGTCGCCGTCGCGGCCGCCGGCCGCGCCCTGCTGACGTTGCGCATCAACTCGGACCTCGATGTCAGCGCGCAGCCGGTTCTGGACCGGGAAACGGAGCGCACGCTGGAGCTGGCCGCCATCCAATCGGCCCAGGTCAAGTTGGCCAAGCAGCAAGATTTGCCTGATCCGACGGGTTATTATTGCGTCGGCTACAGCGTTGTCGCCTTCATGCTCGACGGCACGCGCATGGGGCGGCTGATCGGCCAAAAGGGCAAAAAGGCGGAGATCGAGCTGATCGCCACATTTTTGCCGCGCCAGGTCATCGACTCCATGCAGTCCGCACTGAAGGAGGCCGGGCTCGAAATGTCTACGCTGACGCTCGAACCGATCGCCGCCATCAACGTCCTGATCCCGCCCACGATGCGCCACCTGAACTTGGCTTTGGTTGACGTGGGCGCGGGGACGTCAGACGTCGCCCTGACGGCGGAAGGCTCGGTCGTTGGTTATGGCATGGTCCCCTGCGCCGGTGACGAGGTGACTGAGGCTTTGTCGCAAGCCTACCTTCTCGACTTCAACGTCGCCGAGAAATTAAAACGCCAGCTGCACGGCAAGACGCGCAAGCTGACGGTCAAGGACGTCCTCGGCGGTTCGCAGAAAATCGATTCCGCCACGCTCTTGGCCAGCATTGTCCCGACGGTAAACGAGCTGGCTGAGCTCATTGCCCGGGAAATCAACTCGCTCAACCAAACCCCGCCCCAAGCCGTTTTATTAGTGGGCGGCGGCGCCCTGACGCCCGGACTGCCGGAAGCGGTAGCAAGCAAATTCGCCCTGCCGCCGGGCCGGGTTGCCGTCCGGCTGCCGGAAGCCGGCCGCGACTTCGTTTCCCTGCCGAAAGAACTCATCGCGCCAGATGCGATCACGCCCTTGGGCATTTTGCGAATCGCCGGCGGAGAATCGCTGCACTTTGTCGGCGTCACGGTCAACGGACAGTCGCTGCGCCTCTTCAACCTCGGCAAACTGACGGTCGCTGACGCCCTGCTCGTCAGCGGCATCGACATCAAGACCCTGCGCGGCAAACCCGGCCTGGGCCTGACCGTCACCTTAAACGGCCGCACGCAATTCATCGCCGGCAGCCACGGCGCGCCCGGCTCGATTGAACGAAACGGCCGGCCGGCGACCCTGGAGACGCCGCTGGAGGAAGGCGACGCCTTGACCGTCAAGCGCGGCTCGAACGGCCTAACCCCCATCGTCACGGCCAGCGACTTGGCCGACCTGTCCACGGTGGTTACCGCGACACTCAACGGCAAGACGATCGCACTGCCGCCGACCGTGCGGATTAACGGCGTCCTTCAGCCCGGCCATACGCGCCTTGCCGACCGGGATACGGTCGAGGTGTCGTTCCCGAAAGCAGTTGGCGATCTGCTCGCCGCCGGCGAAATGGCGGCAACAGAGCGCTTTTGCTATGAGCTAAACGGCGAACCGCTGGAGATTGAGCAGCCAGTCGTCGTGTTCGCCAACGGGCGACCGGCCAAGCTGTCTGATCCGCTGCCGCCCAACGCCGACATCCGCACCTCGCCGCCGGAGCCGCCGACCTTGACAGAACTGTTGGCCCTGGATACGACGACGCTGGTCCGCGCCAAGGTTTCCTTCGAAGGCAAAACGGTCGAGCTGGACACGGTCTACCAAACGCTGACCGTCAACGGCAAGCCGGCGGCGCCCGGCGACCGGCCGCCGCGCGGCGCCGCCATCGTCCATCAGATTACGGCCCGGCGTCCCATCGTCAGCGACGTGCTGCTGGCCGCCCACTTTGACCCGCAGCAGCAGATTCCGCCCGGATCGCACTGCCAATTGCTGGTCAACGATATTCCGGCCGAGTTCACCACCCCCGTCAAGACGGGCGACGTGGTCACGCTGCGGCTATCACCGACCCTGGATTAAAAAGAGGCTTCCGCATCGCATGATGCGGAAGCCTCTTTTGCTATTGCCAGCTTAAACTATTTTTTCGCCGCCGTACGTTTCACCGCCGGCATCCGGCAGCAGCCCATAGCGGACCGTCCAAAGCGTCTTGTATTTGACCGCCTGCGCATGGATCTGGCTCAAGTCCTCGCCCAGCGTTTTGACAACCTTGCCCGGCATGCCCGTCACCAGCGAATAGGGGGGCACGATCGTCCCCTTCGTGACAACGGCGCCCGCCGCAACGATGCTGCCGCGGCCTATCACCGCCCCGTCCAGGATCGTCGCTCCCATGCCGATCAGAACATGATCCTCTATCGTGCAGGCATGGATTGTAGCGTTGTGGCCGATGGTCACAAAATCGCCGATAACCGTGGCATGGCTGTCGGACACATGCACGACGCTGTTGTCCTGCACGTTGGAGTAGCGGCCGATTTCAATGCGGTTGACGTCGCCGCGCGCCACCACGCCAAACCATACGCTGCTGAATTCCTTCATTTCCACCTTGCCGATAACGCTTGCCGTTTCGGCGACAAAGCTCTTGGAGTCCAGGTTCGGGCGGATGCCCTCAAAAGTCATGATCATCAACAATCACCCCTCTTGCCTTATTATATCACACTGTTTCACTCGGGAAAACTAGCAATTGGCCGCGACCAGCGCAAAGGCTTCATCCGCCGCCTCGATTGTTTGTTGGATCGCCTCCGGCGTATGCGCCGCGCTCAAAAAGCCCGTTTCAAACTGCGAGGGGGCCAAATAGACGCCGCGCTCGAGCATTGCCTTGAAAAAGATGCCGAACAGGCGGGTGTCGGAGGCCAGCGCCGTGTCGTAATCGATGACCGGCTTATCGGTAAAGAAGCAGGAGAACATCGAGCCGATGCGATGGAATTGCAGCGATAAGCCGTGCTTTTGGGCCCTCTCCTTCAGGCCGCCGGTCAAAATCGCCGTGTAGGTTTCCAGCTGTCCGGCGATGTCGCGCTCCTTCAGCGCTGTCAAGGTGGCGATGCCGGCCGCCATGGCCAGCGGGTTGCCGCTCAGCGTGCCCGCTTGGTACATGCTGCCGGCCGGAGCGACGTGCTCCATGATTTCCCGTCGGCCGCCGTAGGCGCCGACCGGCAGGCCGCCGCCGATGATCTTGCCCAGGCAGGTGAGGTCGGGGCGTAGGCCGTAGAGTTCCTGCGCGCCGCCGCGCGAAGCTCGAAAACCCGACATGACCTCATCAAAAATAAGCAGCGCGCCGTAGGAGGCGACCAGTTTCTGTACCGCTTCCAGGTAGCCCTTATGCGGCAAAATAAGCCCCATGTTGCCGGGAGTCGGTTCGATGATGACGGCGGCAATCTGCTCGCCGCTTTGCTGAAATACGGCTTCCAGCGCCGCCAGGTTGTTGTACGGCACAGTCAGCGTGTTTGCCGCCACGCCGCTGGGCACGCCCGGACTATCGGGCACGCCGAACGTCATCGCGCCCGACCCCGCCTTCACCAGCAGGCTGTCGTGGTGGCCATGATAGCAGCCGGCGAATTTGACGATCTTCTCGCGGCCCGTATAGGCCCGCGCCAAGCGCAGCGCGCTCATCGTCGCTTCAGTCCCGGAGTTGACCATGCGCACCATCTCAATCGACGGCACCAGTTCGCAGACCAGTTCGGCCAGGGCCGTTTCAGCCAGCGTCGGCGCGCCGTAGGAGGTTCCCTTGCGGGCCGCCGCCTCGATCGCTTCCGTCACGCTTTTCGGCGCATGCCCCAAAATCAGGGGGCCGTACGACAGGACGTAGTCGATATAGCGGTTGCCGTCAATATCCGTGATTTCACAGCCTGCGCCGCGCTCAATGAACGGCGGCGTGCCGCCGACGCTCCGAAACGAGCGGACCGGGCTGTTGACGCCGCCAGGGATGATTTTTTTCGCAGCGGCAAACGCAGCCGCCGATCGTGTTTGCTCCAACATGCGCCTCACTCCTTCTCTTCGGCCAGCCAGCGCGCGGCGTCCAGGGCATGATAGGTGATGATCATGTCGGCGCCGGCCCGCTTCATGCTCAAAAGCGTCTCCAGCACCGTTTTTCTCTCTTCAATCCAGCCTTTGAGCGCCGCGGCCTTGACCATGGCGTATTCGCCGCTCACGTTGTAGGCGGCCACCGGCACATTGAATGTTGCCTTCGTTTGGCTGACGATGTCAAGATAGGCCAGGGCCGGCTTCACCATGACGATGTCAGCGCCTTCTTCGAGGTCAAGCGCCACCTCGCGCAGCGCTTCCTGGCCGTTGGCCGGGTCCATTTGGTAGCCCTTGCGGTCGCCGAACTGCGGCGCTGAGTCGGCCGCCACGCGGAACGGGCCGTAATAGGCGGAGGCGTACTTGGCGGAATAAGCCATGATCGGAACCTGGCTGTAGCCGGCTTCATCGAGGCCGCGGCGGATCGCCCCGACCCGCCCGTCCATCATGTCGGAGGGCGCCACAATGTCGGCGCCCGCCCGGGCATGGCTGACCGCCGACCGCACCAAGAGCGGCAGTGTTTCGTCATTCGCCACCTCGTCGCGGTGCAGCAGCCCGCAGTGGCCGTGGTCCGTGTACTCGCAGAGGCAAACGTCCGTAATGACCACCAAATCCGGCAATACCGCCTTGATCGCCCGCACGGCCCGCTGCACCGGGCTGCTGTCGTCCCAGGCGCTGCTGCCCTGCGCGTCCTTGTATTCGGGCAAGCCGAATACAAGGACGGCCGGAATCCCCAAATCATACGCCTCTTTCGCCGCTTCGACGACGCGGTCAACCGAGTAGTGGTAGCTGCCCGGCATCGGCTCGATTTCTTCTTTGACGCCCGTCCCCGGCACGACAAACAGCGGGAAAATAAAATTTTTCACCGACAGGCGCGTCTCCCGCACCATGCTTCGTATGCCGCGCGAAGACCTCAGTCTTCTCGGCCGTTGCAACAAGTCCTCCATGCTTACGCCTCCTCGTAGTAGGCCGTGATGGCCTCGACCAGGCCGGGGATCGTAAATTCGTCCGCAATAATATCCGGCTCTAATCCGTATTGATAGCAAGTTTCCGCCGTCACCGGGCCGATGCAGGCCAGCTTCACGCCCTGGAGCGGTTCGACGTCATTGCCTAAGAGCGATAGGAAATTCGTCACCGTGGACGAACTGGTGAACGTGACCATGTCCACCTCGCCCGCCGCCAGCGCTTCGCTCAATTCCGCGCGGCAGCTGGAATCAATAACTGTTTTATACGCGCTGACTACGTCGACGCGCAGCCCGGCTTCCGCCAGTTTCTTCGGCAGGAAATCGCGCGCCACAGCGGCGCGCGGCAACAGCACTTTTTGCCCCGGCGCCACCAGCGGCGCCAGCGCTTCCCATATCCCCTCGGCCCGGAATTCAAAGGGCACGACGTCAGCACAGATTCCGTGCCGCTCAAGGCGCACCGCCGTCTCGGCGCCGATCGCGACAACCTTCACGCCGCTCAAGGCGCGGGCGTCCTTGTTCGCCGCCTGCAGCCGGCTGAAGAAAGCGTCAACCCCGTTGACGCTGGTAAAAACAAGCCACTGGTAATCGGTCAAGCCGGCAATCGCCGCGTCCAGCGGTTCATAGGAATCCGGCGCCTCGATGGCGATGGCTGGCACTTCCCTGACCGTCGCGCCCAGTTGCTCCAGGCGGTCGGTCAGGGCGCTGGCCTGCGCCCGCGCGCGCGTGACCACAATCCGCTTGCCAAACAAGGGCCGCGTATCAAACCAAGCCAGCGAATCGCGCAACCGCACAACCTCGCCGACGATGAAAATCGCCGGCGGCGTGAGGCCGGCCGCCGCCACATCGTCAGCCGCCGTTTCCACAGTCGTCACCAAAACGCGCTGTTCCGGCTTCGTGCCCCAGCGGATCACGGCGGCCGGCGTTGCGCCAGGGCGCCCGTTCTCGATCAGCTTTTTCGTAATGTGCGGGAGATTTTCCACGCCCATCAAAAAGACCAGCGTATCAACCGCCGTGGCCAATTGCCGCCAGTTATGGCTGGATTCCGCCTTGTCCGGGTCCTCATGCCCCGTGACAACCGCAAAGGAAGCCGCCACACCGCGATGAGTCACGGGAATGCCGGCATAGGAAGGCACCGCCACCGCAGAGGTAATGCCGGGCACGACTTCAAACGCCTGGCCGGCCTCCACCAAGGCCAGCACTTCTTCGCCGCCGCGGCCGAACACGTACGGATCGCCGCCTTTTAAGCGCACGACCCGTTTGCCCGCCTTGGCCAGCCGGACGAGCAGCCGATTGATATCATCCTGCCGCATCGTGTGCTGGCTGGAGGCTTTGCCGACATAAATCCGCTCCGCCGACGCCGGCGCATGGTTCAAGATGCGCGGATCAGCCAGGCGGTCATACACGACCACCTCCGCCCCGCGCAAGCAGCGCACCGCCTTTATCGTTATTAATTCCTGGTCGCCGGGACCTGCCCCGACCAGATAAACTATGCCTTTTTTCACCGAAATCGCTCCCCTACATAATTTCCTTTAAAATATCGTCGCCGCCCGCCGCCAGCAGGCTGCGCGCCAAATCACGGCCTAAGGCTTCCGCCTCCGCTTCCTCGCTTGTCTCCTTGCCGCGCACCATCCGCTGTCCGTCCAGCGAGGCAATCGCCGCCTCCAGCGTCACTTTGTGGCCATTCACGACCGCATGCACACCGACCGGCACCTGGCATCCGCCGCCCAGCACCGCCAAAAAGGCCCGCTCCGCGCTAACCGCCACTTGGGTCTTGCGGTCATTCAAAACGGCCAGCAGGTTCAGCACTTCTTCGTCATCGCTGCGCGCCTCAATTGCCAGCGCCCCCTGCCCGACCGCCGGCAAGCAGGCGATTGGTTCCAGAATTTCAGTAATCCGCTCGCTCCAGCCCAGCCGAACCAGCCCGGCGACCGCGAGCACGATCGCGTCCATCTCGCCCCGATCCAGCTTGGCCAGCCGCGTATCAAGGTTGCCGCGCAAATCGACAATCTTCAAATCCGGGCGCGCCCGCAACAGCTGGGCCCGCCGCCGCAGGCTCGAAGTACCCACGACCGCGCCCGCCGGCAAAGCCTGCAAGGACGGATACCGTCCGCTGACAAACGCATCGCCCGCGTGCTCGCGCTTGGTAATCGCCGCCAGCGTCAGCCCTTCCGGCAATTCAGTCGGCATGTCCTTCAAGCTGTGCACGGCCAGATCGATTTGGCGGTTGAGCATGGCTTGTTCGATTTCCTTGGTGAACAGCCCTTTGCCGCCGATTTTGGCCAGCGGCACGTCAAGTATCTTGTCGCCGCTCGTCATGATCTTGACGAGCTCCACCGTGCACTTTGGATAGTGCCGGCGCAGTTCGTCCGCTATATGGTTAGCTTGCCAAAGCGCAAGCTTACTCTGCCTCGTCCCAATGATCAGGTGTCGTTTCATCTCCGTCTTCTTCCTCTCCTAGCTGCGTCAGGTTGAACAGCTCTTTGATCGCCCGGCGGTAAAAAGCCTCGCGCCGCGTGCCCGCCACGTCCTGCATCGCCATCATCGGGTCGCGCAGGAACTTGCGCAGCAGCGTCTTTGATAAGCGCTCGACCACCCTGCGCTCCTGCTCGGTTAAATCAGGCAGCTTGACCAGCGCCCGCTTCAGCATTTTTGTCCGCAGAAAATCCATCTTGTCCTTTAGCTGCGTCATAACCGGGCGCATCGACAAGTAGGACAACCGTTCCTCGAGCGCGGCCAGCTCATCTTCAATAATGGCGTTGGCCAGCGGCGTCTCCGCCTCCCGCGTTTCCCGGTTGGCCTCCACTACCGCTTCGAGGTCGTCGATGTTGTACAGCGTTGCCCCGGTCAGGGCCGCCACCTCCGGCTCCACATCCCGCGGCACGGCTATGTCGATAAAGACAAGCGGCTTGCCCATGCGCCGCGGCAAGATATGCGCCACATCCCAGGCCTTGATGATGTAGTGCGGCGCGCCGGTCGAGGTGATAATGATATCCGCGTTCTCCGCCGACGCCAAAAAATCCTCAAACGGGATCGCGATGCCGTGGAAACGGGCCGCCAGGTTCTGCGCCCGCTCCAGGTTCCGGTTGGAAACAAAAATCGTCGAGACACCGTTTTCAATCAGGTGGCGCGCCGTCAGTTCCGCCATTTTCCCCGCCCCCACGACAAGCACGGAGGCCAGCGTGAGGTCGCCGGTAATTTTTTTCGCCAGCTCCACGGCGGCGGACGAAATGGAAACCGGGCTGTAGGCGATGCGCGTGTCCGTCCGCACCCGTTTGCCGACCGCAATCGCCCGGTTGAACAGGGTGTTGAGCATCGTGCCGGTCGTCCCCATGCTGCGCGCCAGGGCGTACGCCGATTTTACCTGGCTTAAGATCTGCCCCTCGCCAAGCACCAGTGAATCAAGGCTCGCCGCCACCCGGAACAAATGCCGGATGCACGCCGAGTCCACATGGCAATAAAAATAGGCCTCGTCGTATTGCTCGCCCGCCATGCGGGCCAACAAGCGCTTAATGACTTCGAGGTCTTCTTGTGCGTCTTCGACGACAGCATATAATTCTGTCCGGTTGCAAGTTGATAAGATGACGCCTTCAAACCAGCGGTCCAGGCGCTTAAAGCGCCGCAGCATCAGTCGGATCCGGTCTTCCGGAAAAGCGAAGCATTCCCGGACGTCCACCGGCGCCGTTCTATGATTTAACCCCAAAACGACTAACTGCATCCCTAATCTTCCCCTCAATTTCTTCGCGCCGGCCGGCGCGCACACCCGTCAAATCCTCCGGCCGCAATACCTGCCGCCAAAACAGCTCCCGCTCCCGCGCGCTTCCGCCGGCCTCTTTCAGCCTCAAGCGCTGAGTCTCCAGAAACTGCAAAAAAGCATCCATCTCCGCGCCATACAATTCGGCCAATTCTTGGCGGATCAGCCGGGCAAGAGCCGGACTCTTGCCGCCGGTCGAAACCGTCAGCAGCAAATCGCCACTGGCGACCGAGGCAGCGACCTGAAAATTTCCGGCTTGCGGCGACGTCACCACATTCACTAGCCTGCCTGCCTGTCGGGCATCCTGCGCAACGACTTGGTTCACCGCGTCATCGTCGGTCGCGGCAACAACGAGAAAATAGGCCTTCGCCGCACCGGCGCGGTACGTCTCCCGCCGCCAGATGACGGCGCCCGCCGCCGCCAATTTTGCGAGGGCAGGCGTCAGGAGCGGACTGCAAACGGTGACCCTTGCGCCGCTCTGCAAAAGCGCCGTCACCTTTCGCTCCGCCACCGGTCCGCCGCCAACAACAAGGCAGGCCTGTGCCTCTAATTGAATCGTAATCGGATAGCCACATTTATTCATATCCATCTAATTTAAGTTCGCCCTTTAGCCGCATTTTCCTGTCTCATTCTGTTCATTTTGGTCAAAAAAAGCGCCCTTCGCTGCGAAGGGCGCTTTGCCGGACGTGCCGGTCTTTAGCCATATTATCTTTTCATAAAATCCTGTCCGATGATAATCGTTGCTTCATAAGCCGCCCCTGTATCATTGCGCACCTGCAACTGATAATTGAACGGCAAGGAAGACAGCTTCGCCACCACATCGCCGCTCGGCGTATGCGAAACGACCAGCGTGGTTTTGATGCTTTCCACATCGCTGCTCCCCACGACCGCAAGGCCGCGTCCGGCCAGCAGTTCGCGCATCCGGCTTGTTGCCGCCGGCGAGCCGCTGCCGTTGAGCAGGTAAACCCGCACCTGCTTCGACTTAGGCGCAACGGTCGGCTTATCCGCGTCAGGCGTCGGCTTTGCTGTTGCCTGGCTGCCCGCTTTGGCCGGGTCCTGCTTAGCCAGATCCTTGTTCGCCGACTTCACCGCCTCCGGCGCTTTCACCAATTCCGCTTCTTTCGGAAGCGCCGTTTCGTATTCTTGCGCCAGCCGCACGCTGGCAGTCTGGAATCGTTCTGACGAGCCACCGCCCTGCAATTCGGCCATATGGCGCCGCAAGGCTGTGATATCCGGAATCCAATAGCTGACCTCATCAATATAAGCCGGCGTGCCGGGCACGGTATCCGTCTTCAGCCCTTGCTTGGAAGCCTTTTGCATGGCGCGGCCGAGGGTGACCATTTCCGTCGCCGACATATCCGTCTCCAGCAAGGCATTCACTTCTTTGATCAGGTTCGGCAAGCTGGTCACGATTGCCGGGCTGGACAGCTTCTCTTGCATCGCCTGCATAAAATGCTGCTGGCGCTTGATGCGGCCAATGTCCCCCTCTTCATCGCGATAGCGGACATACTGAATCGCGGTTCGCCCGTCCATATGCTGCATGCCGGGCTGCAGATCGATCACCAGGTTGTCGTAGGGATCCTCGTAGTACATCCGCTTTTCCACGGCAATATCAATGCCGCCCACGGCATCGACGATCCGTTGGAAACCTTTGATATCGATGACAATATGATGCTTGACGCGGATGCCTAAGAGCTCCTCAACCGTTCGTTGGGCGAGCTTGTAGCCGCCAAACGCAAACGAGTGGTTGATCTTTTCCCACCCATGGCCGGGGATCTTGACCCGCGTGTCCCGTGGCACGGACAGGAGCGAGACCTGCTCGTTTTTCGGATCGTACATCACGACAAACATGGTATCAGAGCGTCCGCCGTCACCTTCGCGCTGATCCACGCCCAAGACGAGGATGTTCGTGCGGCCGGCAAGCTTGTCGTTGAAGCCCAGGATATCGGGCTGATCCTCCGGTGCAAAAAACCAATAGGTCACGAGCGCCGTCGCCGCGACCACCAGCAGGGAGGCAAACCGCCTCACCCATTTATTTCGAAACATACACTACACTTCCTTTTTAAAGAAAAAACCCCGCCAGTCCAGCGGCAGGGCTTGAAATTAAGTATAACAAAATGAAGAAAACAACGTCAAGACGCGGATAATAATGTCACAAGCCGATCACGGCACTGCTTTAAAAAGATGTCGATCACCTTGGCCGTCAACCCCCAGATGACCCGCTCGCCGTACCGGTAAAAATACACCGGATAGGTGCGGCGCTTCTTCCAGTCCCGCGGATAATCGACCAGCCACTCGTACGGAAAACCCGGCAGTGGTTGCGTCGCCATCTCCATCTGCGAAACAAGCGGCTCCGTCTCCAGAAAAAAACGCAGGGGCACGGTAAACACTTCCGCAACTTCTGCGTCGCTCGGGCGAATGGTGGCATGGTCCCTTACTACGCCTACGTGCGGGTAGATAATCACGCCGATTTGCGTAACCAGGTAGTTGAGCGGGCCAACCAGCTCGATCTGCTCCTTGCACAAAGTCAATTCCTCGCACATTTCACGCATGGCCGTATCGGCCGGCGACGCATCTTCCGGATCGATTTTGCCGCCTGGAAAGCAAATTTCCCCCGGCTGCCAAGCCAGCGAGGCGGCGCGCACTTCAAACAGCAGCGACCAGCCCTCCTCCGTCTTGACGATCGGCACCATCACCGCCGCCCGCAAAAAATCCGCTTCGTTCTCCATCTCGATGGGCTCCTGCAAAGCCTGGCGCAACGCTTGCTGCAGTTCCTCCACATTATCACCTACTGTCGCTGGAATCGCTCCTTTATATTGTCCGACGAAATGACCTGCCCGTCAACCGCTATCAAAACGGAACCAGCCGCCGGATAATGTCGCTGCAGCAGATCTTGGCCGGCCTGTCGCCCGGCAACAAACACGGCCGTGCTGAGAATGTCGCCCAGCGTCGAACTCGGGCAGATAATCGTCGCGCTGGCCAATCCCGTATCGCTGGGGGCGCCTGTACGCGGATCGAAGATATGCGCGTAACGCTTGCCTGCATAAACGGCATAGCGCTGGTAATCGCCCGAAGTCTGGAGACTTTCCCCGTCCCGCAACGAAAAAACGCCGCTCAGTTTTTCTTTGCCCCGCGGATGTTGCAGGCCAACCCGCCAGGGCGTGCCGTCCGGTTTGTTGCCGAGCGCATGCACATTGCCGCCCGCATTAATCAACGCATGCTTGATTCCAGCGGCTTTCAGCGCCGCAACGGCTTTGTCAGTCGCGTATCCCTTCGCAACCGCCCCCACATCGAGGCTCATCCCGGCCCGCGGCAAGCGCACGGTGGAAGCTTGTTTATCGATTTCTACGCCCTCGTCATCGACAAGCCGCAGGGCCGCTTGCACCGCTTGGTCAGCCGGCGGTTTCCAGCCATCCATGTCCCGAATCTGCCACGTGTCAGCCACTGGGCCAACCGTCAATTTAACCAAGTTGCGAACTGGCTCCGGCTGAGCCTGGACCGCTTCAATCATCTCAATCAGCATCGGGTCCACCTGTACGGCCGCACCGCCGGCCGCGCGATTAACGCGGCTGATGTCGCTGTCTGGCTGAAAGCGGTCCGCAATCCGATGAATGCGTTCATACTCGGAAAATGCCTGCCCAATACCCGCTTTCGCCGCATTTCCATAGGCCGTAATTTCGATCGCCGTGTCCATGACAAGCCGCGTTTCCTTGACCGGTGCAGTTGCTTGTCCAGCACAGCCGCCGATGATACTTGTGAGGACGAGCAGAGTTGCCGCTATAGCACACCATTTTTTTCTCATTGCTATACTCCTAAAAAATAAAGGATAGCCTCCTCAGTGAAAGTGCGTACATTCGTATCGAACCATCACAGTTATGACTACCCCCGGTGAGTGAAGTTATTAACTTATGTAAGTTATTATACCTACGCTTTTCTTAGTTGTCTAGTACTTTTCGCACATTAAATACGCATACGCAATTTTCCGTCAGCTTGCTTGAAAAAGATACTGCAAGACACCCGTCACTATGTTATCCTTATATACGTATGAAAAATGCGTACCAAAAGGAGCTCATTATCTTGCTTTGGACAACCCTGGAAATCATTGGCACACTGGCCTTTGCCGCTTCCGGCGCACTGGTCGGCATCAAAAAACGACTCGATATCTTCGGCATCGCCATACTGGCGGTTACCACCGCGGTCGGGGGCGGCATCATCCGCGACACCCTGATCGGCAACACGCCGCCGCTGTCGCTGACCCATCCTTCGTTCATCTTATTGAGCCTGGCGGTCGCCGTAGGTGTTTCTTTCTCGGTCAAACAGGTTATCCGCCGGCAGAAGTTGCTCAACCTTTGCGATGCAATCGGCCTCGGCGCGTTTACCGCGACCGGCGCGAGCCTCGGCCTCCAGCACGACAGCCTGCTGCTGGTGCTCACGCTGGGCGTCGTAACCGGCGTTGGCGGCGGCGTCATCCGGGACATCTTCGTGCAGCAGATTCCCACCGTCCTGCACCGGGAAGTCTACGCCAGCGCCTCCCTGCTGGGCGCGCTCATTTTTTACCTGCTCCAATTTCATCTGCCCGTCCACGTCGCCATCTATCCGGCCTTTGTTGCAACGACCGCCATCCGACTGTATTGCGTGCATCACCGCATCGACTTGCCCCGCGTCCGCTGACCAGCCAGCCAATTGCGCCTGACTGCCTCCGCTTAGCAAAAGCAATGGATATGGAAGGGAGACCTACAAATGAATACGCTAGAAACAAAAACATCCATGTGCCGCCTCGTCAAGGGTGGCGATCTGAATCATCACGGCACGCTTTTCGCCGGGCGCGGCGCCGAGTGGTTTGTCGAATCGGGCTTCATTGCCGCCGCCTCCGTCACCGCGCCGGAAAGCACCGTTTGCGCTAAGATTCACGGCATGGTCTTTACCCGTCCCGTCAAAAAGGGCAGCATCGTTCGCTGCGAAAGTCAGATCATTACCGCTGGCAAAACCAGCCTGACGGTTTATGTGAAAATCGTCATCCACCCCACCAATGAATTTGTCGTCGATGGTTTCCTGACCTTTGTCAACGTCAACGCCGACGGCCGTTCGACGCCGCATGGCATCACCATCGAAGTCTCGACGCCCGAAGATGAGGCGCTGTTGGCCCGCGCCAAGGCCTTGCCCAAAAATTAAGACTGAGCGGATCAAAAAAGGTTGTCGGCAAAAAGCCGGCAACCTTTTTTTGTGACAGATTCGTTTAGCGGGATATGCATCTGGCCTTTCCGCCAGCCCCCTAAATGACGGGACGACAACATGCAAGCTGAAAAGGCGCGGCGCGAGCGGCCAATAGGTCACGGATGACCGCTTAGGCATTGGGCGCAGGAGGCGCATTAATGCCGGCCGCTCGCGCTAGCCTTAAGGCGCTGGCATGTTCGACCTGTCATTTCCCAGGGCGGCGGAATGACAGCTGCATGAACGCGACTCTTGCATCGCTCAATCGCACTGCATTCATCCATCCCCACGGCGCAGCAAACAGGTCCAGATGCTAGAAGTGGCGAGAATTGCGCAGCGACGCGTACAAAACGGTACGCGAGCCAGCAACCGCAAGGCACGACAACGCAGATGGGCCTGTTTCATGCGTCGTGACAATGCAAAGAGCCCAGCACCTAAGGTGTTGAGCTCTTTATCCGGCCGGCAACTACCTATCCTCCCAGGGCGTCGCCACCCTTTCGGACGTCCATCCGCGTCGTCTGGCTTTGTCGTCGCGAGCTCCCCTCCTCGACGTACCTTAGGGTACGCCTGCGTCGCATCGCGCGCTGCCTTCGCGCCAGTCTCGCGCCTTGCCGCCCTCATCTTCTTGTGCGAAAGTACTTGGGTG
>JAJUGR010000016.1 GCA_029265905.1 Sporomusaceae bacterium
GCT
Organism: Sporomusaceae bacterium; assembly: GCA_029265905.1. GTDB lineage: Bacteria > Bacillota > Negativicutes > Acidaminococcales > JAJUGR01 > JAJUGR01. The sequence goes on from JAJUGR010000016.1 coordinate 4, forward strand.
GAAGGGGCCGAAATCCTTCCTGTTCGAAGCGTTGCAGGGGCTTTCGAGTGCGCTGGCGTAGCGGTACGGTACCTTTACTCGTTCTTTGGCGCGGTCGCTTCTTCTTAAAAAAACCACAACAGTGCCTTGACACTATCTGATGGCGAAGTAGTGCGTGACGCCATCTTCAGGATCTGGTATAATTACCAAGGCAAATGACGTTGGCAGGCAGGCGCCAAGCAAGGAGAGATGGAAATTGCGCAAACGGGATAACGCCATTGATATTCTGCGAGGCATGGCGATTTTTACCATGGTTGCCTCTAATCTGACGCCATACGCGTTAGCGGACGAGGCGCCGGAATGGTTTCGGTTTTACGGCACTTTTGCGGCGCCGCTATTCGTTTTTCTAGCGGGCATGATGATTGGCTTGGGACGCAAAAAACAGCACGGCTTTGGGTACTATTTGATCCGCGGGCTGGCGTTGATGGGCGTGGGCGCCTGGCTTGACGCCTATGTCTGGGGTCTGTTTCCTTTTTTAAGCATGGACGTTCTTTATTTGATCGGCCTGGCGATGCCGCTGTGCTATCTGTTTGGCAGGCTTCCGGCCGGCCCGCGTTACGCGCTTGCCCTAGCGGTTTTTGCGCTGATGCCGCAGCTGCAGGCTTGGTCTCCCTACCGGCATTCGCCGGACAATTTCACGATTGCCAGCGGTATTGCCGCGGCAGCCGTTTTCGCACAAGCCGACCTGGCGCAGAGCTGGCTTATCGATGGCTGGTTTCCGGTTTTCCCCTGGCTGGGCGTGGCTTTTGCCGGAACCTTGGCCGGGGAGATCAGACTGCGCAGCCGCTCTTTTGACGGCGTGAAAACCTTGGCGCTGGGAATCGCCAGCCTGGCGGCCGGTGTTTTTTGGTGGCTCGACAAGCCAGTGGAACGCTTTGCCCGCGGTGGGTATCCGGATTTGTTTTATCCGCCGACGCTGTCGTTTTTTTGCGTTGCGGCCGGCGTCGTGCTGCTGCTGTTTTACATCGTAGACAATACGGCGGAGAATCCGCTTTATGCGCCGTTTAAGCTATACGGGAAATGCAGCCTGCTGATGTATATCTTGCATACGGTTGTGATTGGCGAGTATTTCTGGCCGGAGGGCGGCGAGATGGGGCAATTTGCTTTTGGCGCCTTCCTGCAAGTGTATCTGATCTTCATGCTCGGGCTGCTGGCAGTCGCGTGGGTCGTAAGCCTGCTGAAGCCCAAAAACCTTCCGGCCCCCATCCGGTTTTTTATCGGCAGTTGAGCCGAAATTCCGGCCGCTTGCGAGCGGGCCGGGATTTTTGTTTTTTAATGCCCGTCACATAATAGGTATTACCTATGAATTTTATTGTATAATAGTATTTTACAAAGATATCATGGCGTCGTAGAATAGGAGCAGATTGATAGGGGGGAAGTGTATGGGCCAGGTTCAGCGTTTTGCCCCGGGGGTTCTGCTTTGTTTTTTGATTGCTGCTCCCGCGTGGCTGTTGGGAACGGCGTTTCCGGTTATTGGCAGCCCGGTTTTCGGTATTTTGTTTGGCATGTTCCTCACAATGGCTTTTCCTAATCTGGTGGCGGCAGAGGTCAAGTCTTTCCGCTTTGGTGAAGGGGTGAAGTATACTTCAAAGAAGATACTGCAATACTCCGTCATCTTGCTGGGATTTGGCATGAATTTGTTTCATGTGCTGAGGGTGGGTGCCCAGTCGCTGTCCGTCATACTTTTTACGCTGGCTGCCTCATTCATAACGGCTTATTTGGTCGGCCGCATGCTGAAGCTCGACGGACGGACGACGACGTTAATCGGCGTGGGCACGTCGATTTGCGGCGGCTCGGCGATTGCGGCGACAGCGCCGGTCATTGGAGCGAAAGACGAAGAAGTCGCGCATGCCATATCGACGATTTTCCTGTTCAACATCATCGCCGTATTCATTTTCCCGGCGGTCGGCATGATGCTGGGCCTCAGCGACATGGGCTTCGGCATGTGGGCGGGAACGGCGATCAATGACACGTCGTCAGTTGTGGCCGCTGGCGCCGCCTGGAGCAATGCCGCAAACGACAACACCGCCTTGGCGTTTGCGACAATTGTCAAGCTAACCCGCACCCTGATGATTGTTCCGATAACGCTTGTCCTGGCTGTTTACACGGCGCGCAAGGCGCGGAACGATTACCGGCAGGCCGGTGGCGAGCCATACAGCGTGGCCAAGGTTTTCCCCTGGTTTGTCATCTGGTTTGTGGCGGCGGCCGTCGTCAACACGTTTTGCGGCATTCCGGCACTTGCCAATATTCTCGTCGGCATGGGAAAATTTATGATTGTTATGGCCATGGCGGCGATCGGACTAAATACGAACCTTGCCAAATTGATTGCCAACGGCATTCGTCCGCTCTTCCTGGGGGTTTGCTGCTGGGCGGCTGTTGCGGTTGTGTCGCTGGCTGTGCAGAAGTTGACCGGCATGTGGTAATATTGCCAAAGTGAACTCATGCTAAGTTGATTCGCTTGACTTGTGTTAGGCGAATCTTTTCATATGCGGACTGAAGCCGGCTTTTCTTGAAGGAGTTTGCGGCGGACATCACGAACAATCCACGAAGAACAACCAAGCGTTGAAAGGGAGGAATTGCCGAATGGGAAGCATGTTTTGTTTTCAATGCGAGCAGACTGCCGGAGGTAAAGGTTGTACTGTACAAGGTGTTTGTGGTAAAACGGCCGAGGTGGCCAACAAGCAGGATGAATTGACGTGTGCGCTGATTGGTTTGGCCCGGGCGGCCGCCAAGGGCGGCGCCGGCAAACACGCTGACGAGCTGATGATGCAGGGCCTGTTTACGACGATTACCAATGTTAATTTTGACAGCGCGCGGATCGCCGCGCTTATCGCCAGCGTTGAAGCGGAAAAAGCCCGCTTGGACAGCGGCGCGCAGGATATGTCGCCGGCGGCGCTCTGGACGGGCAATGAGGATCTTGTTTCCCTGCGCTCGACGCTTTTGTTCGGCATGCGCGGCATGGCGGCTTATGCTTGGCATGCGCATGTACTGGGCAAAGACGATCCGGAAGTGACGGGCTGGTTTTACAAGGGCATGCGGGCGATTGGCGAAGAACACAGCGCTGACGAGTGGCTTGGTTTGCTGATGGAATTCGGCATGGTCAACTTGAAATGTATGGCGATTCTGGATGCGGCCAACACGGGCGCTTATGGCCAGCCTGTTCCGACCGTCGTGCCGCTGCTGGTGGAAAAAGGGCCGTTCATTGTGGTCACCGGCCATGACTTGCTTGACTTGAAACAGCTTTTGGATCAAACGCAGGGCAAGGGCATCAACATTTATACGCACGGCGAGATGCTTCCCGCCCACGGCTATCCGGAACTGAAAAAATACCCGCATTTGAAAGGGAATTTTGGCACCGCCTGGCAGAACCAGCAAAAAGAATTTGATGCGCTTCCCGCGCCGATACTGTACACGACCAACTGCCTGATGCCGCCAAAACCCTCGTATTCCGACCGGATCTTTACCACCTGTGTCGTGGGATATCCTCAGCTCAAGCATATTCCCGACCAGCCGAGCGGCGTGAAGGATTTCGGACCGGTCATCGCGCAGGCGCTGGAACTGGGCGGGTGGCCGGAAGACAAGTCCTTCACCGGCATCAACGGCGGCACGCAAGTGATGACCGGTTTTGCCCAGCACACGGTGCTTGGCATTGCCGATACGGTCATCGATGCGGTCAAGGCGGGCGCGATCAAGCACTTCTTCCTAGTGGGCGGCTGCGATGGCGCGAAACCCGGCCGCAATTACTATACCAATTTTGTCAAGCAGACCCCGAAGGATACGGTCGTTTTGACACTGGCGTGCGGAAAATACCGCTTTAATGACCTGGACATCGGCAATATCGGCGGCATCCCCCGCATTCTTGACATGGGGCAGTGCAACGACGCCTATTCAGCCATCCAGGTGGCGGTGGCCTTGGCGGATGCCTTCAAGTGCGGCGTCAATGAGCTGCCGTTGACGCTTGTCTTGTCCTGGTATGAGCAAAAGGCGGTCTGCATCCTGCTGACCTTGCTGGCGCTGGGCATTAAGAACATTTATATCGGCCCGTCGCTGCCGGCTTTCCTGTCCAGCAATGTGTTGAATATTTTGGTCGACAAATTCAATCTGAAACCAATTACGACGCCGGAAGCTGATTTGAAAGCCATTTTGGGTTAGGCTTGAACAAGGTTTTGTGCGACGCGCCCCCGCGGCTCAGGGGGCGCGTCTTTTTATGGGGGCTAGGCCCGAGAGAAAGGATTTTAGCCGCCGGCATGGAATTTTGATGTAGAGAAGGGTGCTAGCGGTTGCTCGGAAGGGGCGGACAATGTCATGGAACAGCTTTTTCATGTCGTCATGGAATACATAGCGGCCAGGGGGTATGCCGCGATTGCGCTTGGCATGGCGCTTGAAAGCGCCTGCGTTCCGATCCCGAGCGAGCTTATTTTCGGCTTTGCCGGCTATCTGGTGTATATGGGGAAATTAGACTTTGGCCTGACGGTCTGGTCAGGCGTGATCGGCGGTCTCATTGGCTCCATAGCCGCGTATTTAATTGGCTACTATGGCGGACGCCCCTTTGTTGATCGCTATGGCAGGTACGTATTCATCTCCGGCCGTCATGTCGACACGGCCCAGCGCTGGTTTGACCGGTACGGCTTGAAGGCGACTTTTTTCAGCCGCTTGCTGCCGGTTGTGCGGACGTTTATTTCCCTTCCGGCCGGCTTTGCCCGGGTTGATTTTGTCAAATTCGTCTTATATACCTTGCTGGGCTCCTTGCCCTGGACAATCGGCTTGGTTTACGCCGGCATGCTGCTGGGGGAAAACTGGCAGCGGTTAACGGCAATCGGGCATCAGGCCAGTCTGGCTGTTGCCGCAGGCCTGGCGATGATCGGCGTCTATTACTGGCGCAAGCGCCGCAACGGCTAAACGGGCGTAGCAAGCCAGGCTAGCGGGCGAGCGCAAGCAGGGTTTTTATGGGATGCGTGGAAATTTATAAATATAACTGTAGTTTGTCAACGAACCATTTGCTTTGCATCAAACGGAGGGGGTGGGCATATGTTGGTGGCGCGCTTGAAGTATGCTGTGCTCATCGTCATCGTGGTTTTTTTCATCAGCTTCATCGGCTTTATGCTGATCGAGGGCTTGAGTCCGCTTGATGCCGCCTATTTGACGGTTGCGACCCTGGCGACCGTAGGATACGGGGACATTCATCCCAACACTGCCGCCGGAAAAATTTTCTCGATGGTGGTTGTTTTGTTCGGCGTGGGGGCGGTTTACTATACGTTTGTATTGGCCGTCAGCATGGTTGTGGAGGGACAAATGAAGGATTTTTGGGGGAAACGCAGCATGAGAAAGCAAATTGCCGGTTTGAAAAACCATATTATCGTTTGCGGCGCCGGACGCGTTGGCGTGAATGCCATCAAGCGGTTGCTGCACGAGTCTGAGCCGTTTGTGGTTGTCGAAAAGGATGAGGCCCTGTGCGAGCCGCTGATTGCGCAGAAACTGCTGGTTGTCAACGGTGACGCAACGCTGGACGAGGTGCTGCTGGAGGCGGGGATTAAGCGCGCCAAGGGCATCATTACCGCACTGCCGCACGACGCGGACAATGTCTATGTTACCTTGACGGCAAAAAGCTTGAATTCGGACCTGGCCATTGTCGCCCGCGCGGAGCGCCCGGAAGCGGAGGAGAAATTGCGTCGCGCCGGCGCAACGACGGTTATTTTTCCGGCTGTGATGGGCGGCCGGCAAATGGTAACAGCCATGACGAGACCGGTGATTATGGACTTTGTGGAGAACGTGTTTTACAACCAGGAGTTGCATTTGGACATCGCCGAGATCCGCGTCGCAGCGGGTTCGGCGCTAATCGGCAAGACGCTGCTCGGCAATCGAATCAAGGAGCGGTATGATGCGATTGTTGTCGCGATGAAGCGCGGGGAGGAACTGCTGACCAATCCCAAGGCGGATGCCGTCATTCATGATGGCGATATTTTGATTGTGCTTGGCCAGCGGGGCCAACTAAGCCAGCTTAATGAAATTGCGTCAAAGGCTGCAACGGAGGTATAGACATGGATCGGCTTCCAGAAGAGTGGCGGGAAAGGGAGATTAACCGCTGGATAAAAGAAGAGTTTTTTTCGCGTACGCCCGCGAGCAGACAGAGTGACTGGCTGCGCTTCATCCGCTACATCTCCGTCGAGTTTGAAGAAGCAAACAAGGTGCGCCTGGTTATCATGACCAGCGCCTTTATCAGGATTTACATCGACGCGCAATTAACCGATCTATGGCATGACCATCGGACTTCAAGCCTGACGCTTGCTTTGCATTCGGTAAACCTGATGGGCGTACCCTTACTGCCGCAGTTTTTGTCGCGCTGGCTGACACATGTTTTCATGGGCGTTGCCGGCTTTATCTTGAACCCCATTGTTTTGCGCGAAGGCGCCCTGCTGCGGTTTGACGCGGATGTCATCAGCCTTGATTTGCACCAGTACCTGCACACCTGTACGTACGGCGATGTAGCCAAGTATTTGCGGACCGCCGACGGACAGTGGAACAACAGCTTTGTCGTATTTGGCGCCGAGACCTATTTAGGCGGCATCAAGCCCAAGCTTTGCGAGCTTTCGGCGGCTGGACAGCAACGGTATTCATACCGGAGCGAGCGGCGCGGCGCCAGGCGGAAAAAGAACTGGTTTAGGTTCGAAGATTTCTGGCAGCTTTCCTTGGTGGCGGGCTTGGCGTTTTTTGCTGTTGTGCTGATGCGCCCGTATATCTCGCCGGAAAAATTCAAGTTTTCCTTGTCCTGGTCGTTTTTATATTCGTTGCTGCTGCTGTTGGCCAGTTTAGGCATCATCAACCTGGCCCGCTGGATTTATCAGTTCTACTGGCAGGCTAAACGGCGATCGATCGCTTTCCGCACGGAAGAAATGCGTTACCGGATTGATCGCATCAGACGGGATATTGAGCTGGAAATGCACCGCTTCCGCCAGGTGACGGACGATGCCGAACTTGAAAAAGACTTATTCCGGGCCGGCCTGCACCGCCATAAGGTGCTGGTGCTGGAAGAAAGTCTTGAAGTATTCAATCGGGAATTGAAATTGAAGTATATGCTGGCTTATATTATAACGATCGTTAGCGAGTATATCGCATTTCGCTTCTTTTAAAGCGGGTTTGGCCGCGCAAAAGAAGGCGTCAGGATAACGTGGCAGGAGGGGGGATAGGCATGCCGATTCCGGAATCTTTGTTGCGGTTGCTCAAAAACCGGCCTCCGGCGCGGACGGTGGGGGTGGCGGCAAGCCGATTGGCCTTGGCGCAACTGGCGGGCCTGTATGTCCGTAAAGCAACGTTGCCGGCGGTTGCTGTTCAGGATATAAGGCTGGCTACGCCTTGGCGCACCGGGGCGAGAATCTATACGCCGCCAGGCGCGGGGCCCTTTCCCATGTTTGTTTATTTTCACGGCGGCGGATGGGTGCGGGGCGACCTTGACCTGGGCGACGGCATTTGTGCAAGCTTGGCGCGGGCTGCTTGCTGCATTGTAGTCAGCATCGATTACAGCCTTGCCCCCGAGGTCAAGTTTCCCGGGCAGGTTGAGGAAGGGTACGCGGCTATCGCCTGGCTGCGCGAGCGGGCTGCGGATTTTCATGCCGATCCGGCCCAACTGGCCGTCGGCGGAGATAGCTCTGGCGCGAATCTTGCTGCGGCTTTATGTTTGTTCCTGCGCGAACAGGGGGCGCCTCCGCCAGTTTGCCAGATCCTGTTCAATCCGGTTCTGGACTTGACGGCTGACTACCAAAAAGACGGTCCGTTCAGCGATCCTTTTTTGACCGCAGAGGATATGGCGTTTTATGCTGACTGTTATTTGCCTGAACGGCAAGCGGCCGCCAACCCGCTGGCCTCGCCGCTTTTGGCCAATACGCTCGCAGGATTGCCGCCGGCATTGATCATCACGGCCGATGGTGACCCGCTGCAGCAAGACGGCGAACGGTATGCCGCTCGTTTGCGTGAGGAGGGGGTTTTTGCACGGCTCCAGTCCTATGCCGGCGTAATGCATGGCTTCGTCTCTTTGGTGGGGCTGGTTGAGGAGGCGGACGCGGCCGCTTCCTTGGCTGCGCAGTATCTAGGCGAAAGCTTTGCTGGCGGCAGCGTGTCTTCAACTCGGCGCCAAGCGGGAATAAAAACCCGGGCGATTAGGCAATGAAAATTCACCTAATCGCCCGGGTTTTATGGAATGGTGACAGGGTCGCCGTCCTTTATGCCGGCAACATTCTCTGCAATGACGTAACTTGGCTGCGGCAACTCGGAGGTGATTTCCGTGAAGCCGCCGATAGCATCGCCAACCAGCACCTGCTGGCGATGCGCCTTGCCGCCGACGGCAAGATAAACAAACGTATTGCCCTGGTTGTCCCGGAACAGCGCCGTAGTGGGAACAGCCTGGATGTCGGCTGTTTTTCCGCTGTCCAGCCGCACCGTTACCGCCAGACCGGCTTTCCAGAGGCCGTCCGGGCTGCTGAGGAGCTTGACGTGGGCCAGGAAAAACGGCGCTTGCTCGGCTTCGACCTGCGGGTAGATTCTGGACACCTGCCCGGTGACGCTGTGCTGGCCGGATGAAATGACCGCCGGCGAACCCAGGTGAATGAGATATAGATCGTTTTGGGAGAGGCGGACAACGGCTTCAACCTCCTGGCCGCTGCCCAAGGCGAGCAGTTTTTGGCCCGCCTGCACTGTTTTTCCGGCAGTGGCCGACAGGCCAGTGATAATCCCGTCAACAGGGGCGGTTAGCGTCGCGAAACCATCTTTAGGGACTGACGTGGCCGGGGCGCTGGCAGTGACGGTCGTGTTCGCCTTTGCTTCCTGCAGACGAGCAGTTGCCGCTTCAAATTGTTTGCGGGAAATGCCGCCGATCTCGTAAAGCTTTTGCAACCGATTAACCTCTTTTAAGGCTGCTTCATAATCGGCCTGAGTCCGTGCGGAAGGGGCGGCAGGCTCAGGCTCTTGTAAAGCGGGCTCTTGTGTTGCTTGCAGTTTAAGCAGCGGCTGTCCCGCCTTCACCGCCTGCCCTTCTTTGACGTATAGCTCGCTCAGCTGGCCGGTAAAGTCAGCGTTGACTGGCACCGAGCCGGCGCTTTCGAGTGCGCCGGTGCGGGTGATGGCGAGCGGCTTTTTGATACGGCCGACCTGCGCGGCGGTTGGACGATCGGCGGTTGGCGCACTGGCTTGCTGGGGGCGGGCCCCAAAAGGCGGCAAGCCTAATTTGCTTGCCAGCGGCACGGCTGCAACGAGCAAGGCTGCGGCGAGGGCCAGTATATATTTTTGCGGGAACTGTTTCATATCGATCACCTTCATTAAACACCTGAGTTGTAATATTTATGTTCTCACTTTTTTCGTGTTGCGTCAAGGAAAGGAAAAATGTTAACCGTATCTGCAACGAATGGGGAGAAAAATGGACGGATTTCAGTTATAATAATAAGTGATTAGAGCAGTTTTATCTTACATGAGGGGGAAACGGGGCGTGCCAGTTTCAATCACGAAAAGTGACGAAGCCGCAAAAAAATGCTGGAAAAAGACGCTTGTGGCAAAGAAGAACCTTGTTTTGCTGGTTTGTTTTATAACGATATGCGCAGCCGGCGTTCTCATTAGCCAGCATCGTACGATTAGTGCCGGCGCTATGGCAATGACGCCGATGGCGCTTGAGCCGATCCGGCCTGTGGGTGGTGGCGAACTGCAGGAGCTTGAGAAAATGGCGCGCAGCACTGATAAATTTGCGGGGCAGCCGTCCATTTGGCCGACCCGGGGCGAGGTTACGTCCCGGTTTGGCTGGCGGAATTCTCCTTGGGGCGGCGGACAGGAGCTGCATCAGGGGATCGATATCGCCAACAGCCCGGGTACGCCTGTTGTCGCTACTGCCGATGGCGTCGTTGTTCAAAGCGGACTGTCCGGCGGTTACGGCAATCTTGTGCAGGTGGACCACGGCAACGGGCTTGCCACGATTTACGGCCATAATTCCCGCTTGGCGGTGCAACCGGGGCAAAGCGTAAAAAAGGGACAGGTAATTGCCTATATGGGCAGTACCGGACGAAGCACGGGACCTCATCTTCATTATGAAATCAGAATGAATGGTGAGGCGGTTGATCCGATCGGCTTCTTGGTGCAATATTAGACAACGAAAAAGCAGGCTCCTCTGGATTCCATGAAGAGCCTGCTTTTTCTTAAAGAATTTTACCTGCTTAGAATTTGAACGAGGCGCCGATCGTGGTTTGATGGTTGCTGTCGCTGGCATGATGCATAAGGGACCGGTAATTTAGGTTGATGTCGACATTGCGGGCCACATTGAAGTTGGCGCCGAGCTGCAGCACGTTCGAGTCGCTCTCGAGACTGGCCGCAACGGAGGCGTAGCCGTCAACCTTGGACGACAACGGCGCGATAACCCCTAAGCCGGCGTAAATTTCGGAATCTTCATGAAAATCCCTGGCGCCGGCCAACACCCTCAAATGCTTGCCGAGTTCGTACTGGCCATAGAGATCGTGCTCCTGGAGGCCAATCGTCAGCTTATCGGTGAATTTGTGCTCGATATAAAGATCCTTGTCATGAATGCCAATTGCTGATTGACCGTTATCCAAATTATTGATGGGGGCGCCAAATGCAGTGCCGGCGCTCAAAGCAATCATCAGGGCTGAAGCAAGTAATGTTTTTTTCATTGCAAATCCTCCTCAACATTTTCTGTAACTAGCTTGCGGATGCTGATCACCTACCCCTATTATACTCGAAAAACCGGTTGGTTTGGAGATGGAAACCTAATGAGTCGGTGATGGCTGGATGACAGGATGGATTAGAAAGGCGGGCGAAGCAATGATTAAAATCGGCAGGAAGACTATTTTGGTCAAGCAGGGCGACATCACAGCGGAGGCAACGGATGCCATTGTGAACCCGGCCAATTCGCAGCTGCGGCATGGCGGCGGCGCGGCAAAAGCGATAGCAGTAAAAGGCGGGGCGATCATTCAGCAGCAAAGCGATGCCATCATCAGGAAGATCGGTTCGCTTCCCGCGGGCAAGGCGGTTATCACGGATGCGGGCGCTTTGCCGTGCAAATTTGTTATACACACAGTGGGGCCGCAAATGGGTGAGGGCGACGAGCCGGAAAAACTCCGCCGGGCGATCAACAGCGTGCTGACGATCGCCGAATTGTACAACCTGCAATCGGTTTCCCTGCCCGCGGTGTCGAGCGGCATCTTCGGCTTTCCCAAGGCCGCCTGCGCGCAGATCTTATTGGAAACCGCGGCGGCGTTTTTGAAGCAACCGGGGATCAGCCTGAGCGAAGTGGTCATGTGCAATTTTGATGATGAAACGTACCGCATCTTTTTGGAGCAGGAATCGATTTTGCTGAGCAAGGGCCTCTAAAAAAGGGGAGCCGTCGGCGTGCGGACTAAACAGCGGGTGGTCAGGGCGACGCAATGCAAAGACAAAGGGGGGCGCCAGGCATGCGAAAATGGTTGTTTACGGCAGAATCTGTGACGGAGGGGCACCCTGACAAGATTTGCGATCAGGTGTCCGACGGCATTCTTGATGCGATCTTGAAGCAGGACCCGTACGGCAGAGTCGCTTGCAATGCGTTTGCGAGCAAGGGCATGGTCTTGGTGGCCGGGCAAATTACGACAAATTGCTATGTCGACATTCCCGGCATCGTCCGCCGGATCGTCAAAGAGATTGGTTATACAAAAGCTGAATTGGGGTTTGCCGGCGACAGCTGCGCCGTGCTTACGGCAATTGATGAGCAGTCGCCGGATATTGCCGCCGGCGTCGATGCTTCGATTGAGCGCAAAGGCGGCTCGGGGGACGCGTTTGATCAGCTTGGCGCCGGCGATCAGGGCATGATGTTTGGCTATGCCTGCAATGAAACGCCGGAGCTGATGCCCATGCCAATCATGCTGGCGCATAAATTAGCCAAGCGGTTGGCGGCTGTACGCAAATCCGGGGAGTTGCCTTATTTGCGGCCCGACGGAAAAACGCAGGTAACGGTTGAATATCATGGCGACCGTGTTGCTAGGGTGGACGCGGTTGTCGTCGCCTGCCAGCATGATGACAGTGTTGCGGTGGAGCAACTGCGCCGGGATATTCTGGCGAAAGTGATCAGAAAGGTCGTGCCGCCGGAACTGGTGGACGAACAAACCAGCTTTTATATTAATGCGACGGGGCGCTTCGTCATTGGCGGCCCGCAGGCTGACAACGGGCTGAGCGGCAAAAAGACGGCCGTCGATACGTATGGCGGCTGCGCCCGGCATGGCGGCGGGTCCTTTTCAGGCAAGGACCCCACGAAGGTCGATCGCTCGGCGACCTATGCGGCCAGATATGTGGCGAAGAACCTTGTGGCGGCCGGCCTGGCGGATAAGTGCGAAATAGAACTGGCGTATGTGATTGGCGTGGCGCATCCGGTTTCCATTTTAATCAACACTTTTGGTACGAACCGCATCGCGGAAGAAAAAATCCTGGCGCTGGTCGAGGAGCATTTCGACTTGCGTCCGGCAGCCATTATTGAGCACTTTGGCTTGCGGCGGCCGATTTATCAGCAAGTTGCCGCTTACGGCCATTTTGGACGCAGTGATCTGGACTTGCCGTGGGAAAAAACAGACAAGGCTGACGCTTTGCGCAAAGCCTTGCGATAGGGGGCGATGGGTTATGAAGGAGGCCATGCTGTACGAACGTCTGGCGGACAAACGGGTGAAGTGCGCTGTTTGCAATCACCGCTGTACGATTGGAAACGGGAAACGAGGGATTTGCGGCGTGCGGGAAAACCGGGAGGGCACCCTATTCGCGCTCAATTACGGCAAGACAATCGCGGCGCACCTTGACCCGATTGAAAAAAAGCCGCTTTATCACTTTTTGCCCGGAACAATGATCTACTCGTTTGCCGCGGTCGGCTGCAATTTCCGTTGCTCCTGGTGCCAAAATTGGGAGATATCGCAAAGCCCGAAACCGAATAAGCCGATCGAGGGGGTTGACGTGACGCCGCAGGAGCATGTGCGGCAGGCGCTTGAATACGGATGCCCTTCCATCGCTTATACCTATTCGGAGCCGACGGTGTTTGTCGAGTACGCCCTTGACACCATGAAGCTGGCCAAAGATAACGGCTTGAAAAACGTGTGGGTGACGAACGGCTACATGTCACGTGAGACGCTCGACGCGATCATCCCTTATCTGGACGCCACTAATGTCGACTATAAAGGGCCGAACGGCGGCGTTTATGAACAATACTGCGGAGCAAGCGCCGAACCGATTCTCGCGAATCTCAAATACCTCCACGAGGCGGGCGTGCACAACGAAATTACGACGCTCATTGTGCCCGGCGTTAATGACAAATATGAGCAATTGAAAGTAATCGCTTGCTTTATTGCCGAAGAACTCAGCCCTGACGTGCCCTGGCATATCAGCCGCTTTTTTCCAGCCTGGAAAATGATGAGCACGCCCGTTACGCCCTTGGAAACGTTGAAAATGGCGGAAGAAATCGGGCGCAAAGCCGGGCTGAAACATATTCATATCGGCAATGTCTGGTGACGGACACAGGGCTGGAAAGGGGTGCTGCTGGATGAGCACGGCGTTATTTACCGATCTGTATGAATTGACGATGGCGCAAAGCTACCTTGAACACAACAAGACCGGCAAAGCAGTTTTCAGCTTGTTTGTCAGACGTCTGCCCAAAGAGCGAAATTTCCTCGTCTCCTGCGGACTCAAAACACTGGTGGAATACCTGGCGAAGTATCAATTTACCAAAGAGGACATTGCCTACCTGCGCAGTTTGAACAAGTTCAGCGAGGAGCTTCTGGCTTATTTGAGCGCCTATCGGTTTCGCGGCAATTTGTATGCGATTCCGGAAGGCAGGATTGTCTTTCAAAATGAACCGCTGATCCAGGTAGAGGGAACTTTGCCGGAGGTTCAAATTCTCGAAACCCTGGTGATAAACCTGATTCATTTCCAGACGATGATTGCGTCCAAAGCGGCGCGCAACTACCTGGCAAGCCGGGGGAAAATGCTGGTTGACTTTGGTCTGCGCCGCTCGCACATGCTGATGGCCGGCCTCTATGCCGCCCGGGCGGCGTTTATAGCCGGGTTTGACGGAACCTCGAATGTTGAGGCGGGGAACCGGTTTGGCGTCCCGGTGTTCGGCACGATGGCCCATTCGTACGTGATGGCGTATGACAGCGAAGAAGAGGCCTTCCGGGCGTTTGTCAAGAGCTTTCCGCGCAGCGCCTTGTTGCTGATTGATACCTACGATACGTTGGCTGCGGCCAGGATTGCGGCAAAACTCGGGCAAGAAGGCGTGCCGATCACCGGCGTGCGGCTCGATAGCGGCGATATTCCAAGCCTGGCGCGCGGCGTCCGGCGCATTTTAGACGAGGCCGGTTTGCGGCAGGTAAAGATCTTTGTCAGCAGCGGCGTTGATGAGTATTCCATCAGCAAGTGGCTTGCTGACGGCGTCCCCGTCGACGCATTTGGGGTGGGAACGCACTTCATTACCTCCGCCGACAAGCCGTATCTCGACATGGCCTATAAATTGACGGAGTATGAACACCAGCCCAAGTTCAAGACCAGTCCGGGCAAGGCAACATTCCCTTTCTTGCGCCAGGTGGGCAGAACGTATGAGCAGGGCCTGATGGCTGGCGATGAAACCGTCCGAATGGGTTCGGCGCACCAGGGGGAGCCGCTTGTGCAGCTTATTATGCAAGCGGGCGAGTTAGTTGCTTCCTTGCCGGACGAGCCGGCCATCAGGGAGACTTTTTTCGCCGATGTGCAGCGGCTTCCGGCAGCGATGAAGGGGATAGATAAAGTTGATTACAGTGTGACGGTGCGATAGCAAACAAGTTTGACGGGAGGGGCGACTATGAAGGTTGCTATAACGGAAAAAGACGCTTTGATTGTCGTGGATGTGCAGGTTGACTTTTTGCCCGGCGGGGCTCTCGCTGTTCCGGGCGGCGAAAAGGTCATTTCGCCGCTGAACGCTTACAGCAAGCTGTTTTCCGAGTCGGGTGCGCCGGTCTACTTTACCCGCGACTGGCATCCGCGCAATCATCTTTCTTTCAAGGAAAATGGCGGCCTGTGGCCGGCTCACTGTGTTGCCGATATGCCGGGGGCCTTGTTTCCGCAGAATTTGGCGTTGCCGGCGGACAACAAGTTTATTATCGCCAAAGGCGTCAAACGGGAATTCGACGCGTATTCCGGCTTTCAGGATACGCCCCTGTTGGCCCTGCTGCAGGAACGCGGCATTCGGCGTGTTTTTATTGGCGGTTTGGCAACGGAGTATTGCGTGAAAAGCACCGTGGAGGGGGCGCTGAACCTTGGCTTTGCAACCTTCCTGCTGGTGGACGCCATTCAAGGCATAGAACTAAATCCCGGTGACATGGAGCAAGCCATCAAGCAGATGCTGTTCGGCGGCGCCGTCGCCATAACGCTGACTGATATAGGCTAAGCTGACAGGGGAAGTGTGAAACAAGTGCAAGTGCCGTTTGCAGACGGCACTTGTTTTTTTGTGCTCTTGCTGGCAGCAGGTGGTATAATAAATACTCAGTGCAGGGTAGAGCCCGTTGCTACAGTCGCAGCAAGGAGAGGTGTCGGCATGAATTGGCGGCGAAATCTGTGGGTGTTATGTATAGGCGTATGTTTATCGGGCGCCAGCTACACAATGGTGATCCCGTTTTTGCCTTTGTATTTATTTGAGCTGGGGGTCAGCCAAAGCAATGTTGCGGTGTGGTCCGGCGTTGTTTTTTCGGCGACTTTCTTAGTGGCCGCCATCCTAGCGCCGTACTGGGGGCGTCTGGCGGATAAGACGGGCAAAAAACGGATGCTCATCCGGGCCGGCATTTGCCTGGCGGGTGTTTATTTTTTAGGTTCGCTGGCCAGGAATCCGTATGAATTATTAGGCATGCGCATTTTGCAGGGCATTGCCAATGGCTTTGTGCCGGCGGGCTATGCGATCGTATCCTCCAGTTCGCCGGAAGATAAAATTGGTTCGAGCCTGGGGTTCATGCAGGCCGGATTGCTGTGCGGCGGCATTCTTGGCCCGCTGCTGGGCGGGACGCTTTCTCACTTATATGGCATGCGCCAATCTTTTGTAATTGCGGCGGCGATTATACTCGCGGCGACGATTGCAGCCTGGCTGCTGGTGGAAGAGCGCAAAACAAGCGAGCCGGTCAAGGTCGGCAGCATTAAGGAAGATATAAAAACAGCGCTGTCAAACGGCGCGCTCATCCGGCTGCTGTCACTGCTGCTGCTCGTTCAGATGACCAGCATGATCCTGCAGCCGCTGATTACCTTGTACATCACGGAATTGCAGGGTTCTCTGGCGGGGGCGGAGCTAAAGGCGGGCTTTGTTTTTGGTTTGGCGGGCGTCGCTGGTGCGATCGCGGCGCCACTCTGGGGGAAAATTGGACAAAAAGCCGGCTATTTTACGGTTTTGGTGACTACGCTGTCCAGCGCCGGCGTCATCAACGCCCTGCAGGTGCTGGTCGGGACGATTACTCAATTCAGCGTATTTCAATTCGTCTTTGGCTTTTTTATTGCCGGGGTTTTGCCGGCGATCAATTCCATGGTTGTCGCCAACACGGAGCGCGATTTTCGTGGCCGGGCTTTCGGGCTGACGACCAGCGCCAGCCAGCTGGGCTTTATGCTGGGGCCGGTTGTTGGCGGCGTGATCAGCTCGTTTTTGGGGATAAAAGCGGTATTTGTTTTCACAGGGCTTGTTTTGATCGGCGCCGCGGCGGTCGTATGGCGTAGTAAAGGGTTAAAAAGCGAGTCGGCGTTGAAATAGCGCGAACAAAGGCAAACCGGGCGGCTGCGTTTTGTGCAGCCGCCCGGTTTGCCTTTGTATGACCGGTTTCAATTAATTGTTTGTTGCTTCAATTGCTTCGATTTCTTCTTCGGCGCCTTGGCTGGCCGGAACTTCTTTTGCCAGTCTGAACCAGCTGCGCACGCAGTCGACCAGAACGACGCAGATCAAGGCGAACATAATCAGGCTGACCGTGACCAGCAGGTAGTTTTTAGCCGGCCAATAGATGTTGACGATGTTCAGGTAATCGGCAGTGAAGGTAACGGAAGCCAGGAACACCATCGGAACGATCGTAACCCAGGCGTACCGGCCGCGTCCCATGCGGAAGAGCACTGTCGTGCCGATGGCCAAGGTCATCGTTCCCAGCAGCTGATTGGAGACGCCAAACAGCGGCCAGATGGTGGAGATGTTGCCTTGCAGCACCAGGTAACCCCAGGAGCCGCAGATCAACGCGCTGGTGAAGACAATGCCAGGCAGCCAGTGCGGGTTTTGAAGCGGTTTGTAGATTTTGCCGCCCATTTCCTGCAGCAGATAGCGTCCGACGCGCGTGCCGGCGTCAATGAGGGTCAGGATGAACAGGGCCTCAAACATGATGCAGAAGTGGTACCAGTAGGACATGAGCGATTCCATGCCCGGGATCCGGGAGAAAATGTGCGCCATGCCGACGGCCAGGGAAACCGCGCCGCCCGGGCGTCCGGCAATTTCTTCGCCGACCATATGGGCCAAAGCCGGCAGTTCCTGCACTTGCATGCCCAATTTAGCAAATGCAGCCGGAGTGGAGTTGATAGCAAAATAGTCGGCCGGTTGCAAGCTTGTGGCAGCGATCAAGGCCATCAGCGCGATGAAGCTTTCAACCAGCATTGCACCGTAGCCAATGGGGAGAATTTCTTTTTCGTTGGTCAGCATTTTCGGCGTCGTGCCGGTGCTGATCAGGGAATGGAAGCCGGATAACGCGCCGCAGGCAATGGTGATGAAGACAAACGGCCAGGCGGGACCGCCGATAACCGGGCCGCCGCCGTGCACAAACTGCGTGAAGGCCGGCATGTTGATTTCTGGTCTGACCAAAATAATGCCCAGGGTCAGTGCGCCGATGGTGCCGATTTTCATGTAAGTGCTGAGGTAATCGCGCGGCGCCAGCAGGAGCCATACCGGCAGGGCAGCGGCGAAGAAGCCGTAGATCGCCAGCATGATGGAGAGCTGTTTGATGTTGAACGTAAAATACGGAGCGAGCCAGGAGTCGGCGACGTATGGGCCGACGAACACGGCGCCCAAGACCAGCGTTACGCCAAGCACCGTTGCTTCCTGTATTTTGCCGGGGCGCAGCCAGCGCAGATAAATGCCGATAAAAATCGCGATTGGAATAGTAGCGCCGACGGAGAAGGTGCCCCAGGGGCTGTTGTACAGAGCGTTGGCTACAACGACTGCCATGCCGGCCAGCGTGATGACCAGCATCGCCAACACCGCGATTGAGGCGCAAAAGCCAGACACCTTGCTAACTTCCGCTTTGGCGATTTCGGCGACTGACATCCCGTCATGGCGGACAGATGCGAACAAAATGACCATGTCATGCACAGCGCCGGCAATAACAGCGCCGATCAGCAGCCACATCGTGCCGGGCAGATAGCCGAACTGTGCGGCAATAACCGGACCAACCAGCGGGCCGGCACCGGCAATGGCGGCGAAGTGATGGCCGAACGTGACCCATTTGTTGGTCGGAACGTAGTCCCGTCCATCGTCAAGCCTTACGGCCGGCGTGGACCGGTTTTCGTTCAGAGTGAGCACTTTAGCGGCAATAAAAGAACCATAAAGACGGTAAGCGATTGTTAGCCAAAGCGCCGCAATGATAACCAGGTAAATACCGTTCACAAAAACCCCTCCTGTTTTCTGAATTATTGATTTGTTCATAATATAACTTGCCTAGCTGAATTGATAAACAAAAAGCCGGTCAACAGGTCAATTTGCGGGTTGAATGGAAATATAGCCGGGTGAATGGAAATGAAAAATGGACAAAAAGAAAGGGCGCCCTGCGGCGCCCTAGTTGATTCCGAGCAAATCTTTGATTTTTTTGATTTGGCCTTTGCCCACCGGCACTTCAATGCAGTTGCGGCTTCCCGGCAAAGAGAGCTTAAGCCAGTAGGTTCCTTTAAACCAAGGGACAACCTCTTTGACCTTTCCCATGTGCACGAGATAGCTTCTGTGCACACGGGTGATGGCCGTCCCTTGCAACCGCTCCTGCAAGGCCGCGAGGGTGCCGGAATAGTTATATTCTCCCGTATCGGCGACGACCGCGACGGCGCCGTCCTGCGTGCCAATGTAGATAATATCGTCATAGCTGATCAGGATGATTTTGCCGTTTTTTTCGACCGCCAGCTTGTTGACTGGCTGCTTGCCAACCGCCAGAAGGGTTTGATCAAGCCGGTTTGCCGCTGCCTGCCATTCGTCCGGATGATACTTTTCCAAGCGTTTAACGCTTGCTGTCACCCGCTCGCCGTCGAAGGGCTTAAGCAAATAATCGATGGCGCCAATTTCAAAAGCCCGAATGGCGTATTCGTCATAAGCGGTGGCGAAAACAATCAGGGTTTTGGGCAAAACGGTTCTCAGGGCTTGGGCGGTATCAAGGCCATTCATGCCGCGCATCTGTATGTCCAAAAAGACCACATCCGGCTGTAGCTGGGCGGCGAGGCCGATGGCGGCCGGACCACTGTCCGCCTCGCCAATGACGGCGATGCCGGCTGCTTTGGACAACAAAAAAATGAGTTCGTCACGGGCCGGTTGTTCGTCGTCGACCACAATTGCTTTAAGCATAAGCAGTCACCTCATCATTCAGTTTTTTGGGCACGAGCATGGCAATCCTTGTGCCGTGGTCGGGCTGACTGGTGATGCTTAGGCCGTAGCCGTCGCCATATTGGCCGAGGAGCCGTTCGTGAACGTTGCGCAAGCCAATGCATTCTGCGCCGGGGGTTGTCAGCGGGTTGCGCGCGGACAGGTCCATGCCCATCCCGTTGTCGGTGATGCTGATTTCAATGTTCTCGCCACGCTCGACGGCTTTTATTGCTAAAATGCCGCCGTCCGGCTTGGGCTGCAGACCGTGCTTGATGGCATTTTCCACCAGGGGCTGGATCGTCAGCGCCGGAATGAGATACCGTCCGAGACCGGCGTCGATGATTTCCGTAACCAGCAGCTTTTCGCCGTGGCGGGCCTGTTCGATTGACAGATAAGCGCGCACCTGCGCCAACTCTTCGTCGAGCGTAATGTTCCGGCCGGCTTTGTGCAAGGTGTAGCGGAAAATAGCGCTGAGCTTAATCAGCAAGTCGCGCGCTAAATCCGGTTTGGTGCGGACAAGGGAGGTGATCGTGTTGAGTGTGTTGAACAGAAAGTGCGGGTTGATCTGGGCATGCAAGGCCTTCATTTTGGCGTGCGCGGCCATTTTGGCCTGGTGCTCTATTTCCGTTAGCTCGAGTTGGGTGGAAAAGAGGTGGGCCAGTCCGCTGGCGAAAATTTGATCGGATTGGGCGATATTGTTTTTATGCGTATAGTAAAGTTTTAGCGCGCCGATCACCCGATCGCCGCACTTGAGCGGCGCGATAATGGCGCTTGACAGGCGGCACCCAGCATGAGAGCAGCCAATGCCTTCCTTGTCCTGCGCGATCTGCAGTTCGCCGGTTGCGAGCACTTTGCGGGTCGCGGCTGTCAGCTGAGCGGCAGATGGCGGTGCGTGGTGATTGCTTTCGGCGCCGGCGAAGGCCAGCACGCGCTCCATATTCGTTATGGCCACGGCGTCGTAATCGGTGGCGGACAGGATAATTTGCACCGTTTTTTGCGCCGAATCGTCGTTGAGGCCGCGTCTCAATACGGACAAGGTTTTGTTGGCGATGTGGAGCGCTTTGTGCGACTGTTCAGCGCCGATTTTCTCCTGGCCGGCGCCGACTGTTTTGATGATCAACATAAAAACGGACAGGCCGATCGAGTTGGCGACAATCATCGGCATGGCGATTTCGTCGACAAGGGCGGCGGCCAGGTAGTAAGGCTGCGCCGTCAGGAGAATGATGCCCATCTGCATAACTTCGCCGATGATGCCGGCCACGAGCGCCAGCCACCAAGGGATAGGGCGGCGCGGGTACAAGCGGTGCACCAGTCCGGCCAGCAGCCCCTCGCACAGATTGGCCAGCGCGCAGGCAAAGGCGGTGAAGCCTCCCAGCAGGTAGCGGTGACCGCCGGCAATGATTCCCGCAGCGGCGCCCATGGCTGGGCCGCCGATCAGTCCGGCCGACATCACGCCGACAACGCGGGAATTGGCCAGCGCATCGTTTACCGGGATGCCGGCATAGGTTCCGATGATGCCGACAAGACCGAAAAATACCGTCAATAGCCAGGCGTCCAGACGTGTGTTGCGGCGGTTGATCAACCGCCTGAAGATGTCTGTCTGCGACAGCACAAAAGCGAGCGTTGCGGCCACGCTGATCCGTTCAATCATTTCCCATAATAAAAGTTTTGTCATATTGATACCCCCGTTCTTTCAAGATAACACTTTACCGGGGCGCTGGCAATTGCCTTTGCATTGCTTCAGCGAGACGGCGGGAGAATAAATCTCTGCGGGAGGAGGGTATTTGTCATGCAACGGGGAAAATAACACCATCACGTACCTTCGCTTAAGGAGGTGTCGATTTTGGCTGGTCATAATCGACGTGCAAATTTCGCCGCTTTTACTGAGGCGGCTGTTCTGGCAGCATTGCAAACGCAACGTTCTGGCTTGACGGCGGACGAAGCCGCGGCGCGACTGAGGCGGCATGGACGCAATGAGTTGCCAAAGGCGCCCGGCTTGTCTTTAGTGAGGCAGTTGTTTAAGCAGTTGTTTCATTTCATGGCGCTGCTGTTGTGGCTTGCCGGCGGCTTGGCCTTTGCGGTCGACATGCCGGAATTGGGGTGGACGACGTGGACGGTCGTTGTTGTGAATGCTCTATTCAGTTTCTGGCAGGAGTACCAGGCTGACAAGGCGTTGGCGGCGCTATCGGCAATGTTGCCGCGCAAGGTCAAGGTCTATCGCGGCGGACGCCTGGAGCAAGCACCCGCTGTGGAGATTGTCATCGGCGATATCCTGTCGCTGGAGGCGGGGGATCAGGTGCCGGCCGACGCAAGGTTGCTCGTGGCGGAAGAAGTACGGGTTGACTTGTCATTGCTGACGGGTGAATCGCTGCCTGCGGCGTGTCACGCGGCGCCGACCGCCATAGACGAACAAAGCAGCGCTTGGAGCGCCAACTTGCTGTTTGCCGGGACGACTGTTGTTGCCGGAAAAGGCTTGGCGGTTGTCTATGCTGTCGGCAAAGATACAGAATTGGGCAAGGTTACAAAGCTGACCGCTGGGGTGGCGAGGGAAAAAAGCTCGCTGGAGGTACAGGTTCGGCGCATCGTGCGCTTTGTTACAACAATCGCTTTGGTCATGGGGGCGGTTGCCTTCGCGCTGGCGGCGGGATGGATGAACATCGACGTGCGGTCGAGCTTCATATTTTGCATTGGCATCATCGTCGCGAACGTGCCGGAGGGATTATTGCCGACGGTCAGTCTGTCTTTGGCAGTTGGCGTCAGGCGCATGGCGCAGCACAACGCGCTGGTGCGAAAATTGTCAGCGGTTGAATCACTTTGTGCGACCGACGTAATTTGTACCGACAAGACAGGCACGATTACGATGAATGAGGTGACGGTTAAACACCTTTGGCTGCCGGAAGGAGAAATTGAGGTCTCCGGGAACGGGTACGAGAAACAGGGAGAACTGCTTAACCGGCCGCCGGAATTGGCGCTGCAGACGGAACTGCTTTTGACGGTGGGCGTTGTTTGCTCAGATGCCGAGATTCGGTCCGTCAGCGCGTCTGACGCGCTGTGGGATATTCTTGGCGATCCGACCGAAGTGGCGC
Source organism: Sporomusaceae bacterium (assembly GCA_029265905.1). Lineage (GTDB taxonomy): Bacteria > Bacillota > Negativicutes > Acidaminococcales > JAJUGR01 > JAJUGR01. Next base: position 22,726 of record JAJUGR010000016.1, read on the forward strand.
TATTGGTGGCGGCAGAGAAAAATGGACAAGCGGTGAGCGCTGTGCGGGGCTGCTTTGATCAACGACAGACGAAACCGTTTAATCCGGCGCGTAAGATGATGAGCGTTTTGTGCGTGAACCGCGCCAGTCCGCTGTTTGCAACGGGCGCCAAAGTAGCGTTTGTTAAAGGGGCGCCGCCGGAAACACTGCAACAATGCCGGTTTGTCAGATGTGCCGACGGTGCGGTCGTCATGACGGAGCAGCACCGGACGGCGATCTTGTCTGCCAATGAACGGCTCGCTGGCGCCGGACATCGCGTATTGGCGCTTGCTTACAAGGAAGGCGCGTGCGACTGGGAGACGGGTGAACAGGAACTTGTCTTTGTCGGTTTGGCCGCTATGATTGATCCGCCGCGCCCAGAAGTGGCGGCGGCTGTGGCGCTTTGCCGCGAAGCCGGCATTCGGGTCACGATGATTACCGGCGACTATGGCTTGACTGCGGCGGCGGTAGGCAGGCAAATCGGCCTTGTCCGCGATGGGGTGACCGTTGTTACGGGGGCGGAGCTAGATCAGCTAGAGCTAGAAGGGTTCCGCGACTTGCTCCGCCAAGACAGACCGCTTATTTTCTCCCGCACAACGCCGGAACAGAAACTCAAAATCGTACAGGCATACCAAGCCTGCGGACATGTGGTCGCCGTGACCGGCGATGGAGTCAACGATGCACCGGCGTTAAAAGCAGCGGATGTCGGCATCGCCATGGGGCGAGGCGGCACTGATGTGGCGCGGGAGGTAGCGCATATCGTCTTATTGGACGATCACTTTGCCACGATTGTGAAGGCCATCGAACAGGGGCGGGCCATTTACGACAATATCCGCAAGTTCATGACCTATATCTTGGCCTCCAACGTCCCGGAGATAGTGCCGTTCATCGCCATGGTTTTTGCCAAAATCCCGCCGGCCTTGACCATACTTCAGATTTTAGCCATTGACGTTGGCACGGATATGGTACCAGCCCTGGCTTTAGGCGCAGAAGTGCCGGAAAAGGGGAGTCTGCGGCGCCGGCCCGCCGATTACACAGGCAATCTGTTGGACAAATCACTTTTTCTTCGCGCCTACGGTTTTCTGGGGATGATTGAGGCGGGACTGTCGATGGGGGCGTTTGCTTTTGTTTGGGGGCAATACGGTTTTACTCTAGCGGATGTGCAGGCAGTGACGCCACAGATTTTATCCAATGAGGCAGAACTTTATGTGCTGGAAGCGTACCGGCATGCGACGACCATGGCGCTGGCGGCGATCATCGCCTGTCAAATCGGCAATGTTTTTGTCTGTCGGTCGGAACGGACGCCGGTTTGGCAGCTGCCGCTGGCGAGCAACCCCTTGATTTTGATTGGCATTGGCACCGAAATTGCCATTGCCGCAGCTTTGCTGTACCTGCCCTTTTTGGCGGCTGTGTTTTTTACGCATCCCCTGGCTTGGGCTGATGCGCCTGTTTTACTTTTATGTCCGATAATTGTTGTTGCATTGGAAGAATTGCGTCGATATGTTGTCCGGTGGTTGCGCTGGTGAGGGCGGTGGTGCGATTTTTGCGTGAATAAGCCGGCAAATCCGGTTACAATGAAAGAGAGGGGCGTTTCGCGCTTTGCCAAGACGGCTAATGGGGGAGAGGAGCGAAAGTCGGCATGAATCATGTGTTTTTTTATGATACCTTGATTGGCAAAATCGGCATTGCTGATAATGGCGTTGCCATTACCGAGGTGTTTTTTGGCGACAGCTCTGTGCCGCCGGGCGCAACGATAAAGGAAACGCCGCTGATTAAGCGGGCGGCTAAACAGCTTAATGAATATTTCAGCGGGGCAAGGCGGGCGTTTGAATTGCCGCTGGCGCCTGCAGGAACCGCTTTCCAACAGTCCGTATGGCGGATCTTGAAAACGATTCCCTACGGGCAAACGCTGCATTACCAGGCGGTGGCCGAGCTGGCCGGCAATCCGAAAGCTTCACGGGCGGTCGGCATGGCGAACAACAAAAATCCGATTGCCATTATCATCCCTTGCCATCGCGTGATCGGCAAAAACGGCGCAATGGTCGGGTACGGCGGGGGCGTAGCGATAAAAGAAAAGCTCTTGACCTTGGAAAAACGGCACAGCGGACAGTCTTTGCACGAATAGCGGAGGGGGAGCGCCATGAACCAGGGAAGAGGAATGCGCAAGAAGGTCGGCATGCCGCCGGGCTCGCTTTTGTATACGGGCGAGCCGACTATGGAAACGATTGTGTTGCGCGGCATCGATTACACGCCTACGGAATTTTACGAAATCGAACAGGCTACGGTTGACGATCTGCTGAAACTGAAGGAGACGCCGGCAATGAGCTGGATTCAGGTCATTGGGCTGCATGATGTGCAGGTAGTTGAGCAAATTGGCACCTGTTTCGGCATCCATCCCCTGGTAATGGAGGATATTCTGGAGACCCACCACCGGCCCAAGCTTGAAGATTACGGCGACTACTTGTATATCATTTTGCGGGCCTTTCCTCCCGGTGATGAGGACTATGACAACACGGAGCAAATCAGTCTGATCATCGGAAAAAATTATGTGCTCACCTTTCAGGAGCACGGGGAAGGGCTTTTCAATGCCCTTCGTGCGCGGCTGCGGGAAGGAAAAGGCCGGCTGCGTTCGCAGGGGGCGGACTATTTGGCTTACGCCATGCTTGATACGGTGGTTGACAACTATTTTAATGTGATGGAGTCAATGGGCGAAGGCATTGAAAGCTTGGAGGAGCAGTTGGTTCTTACTGCGAACCGCGACACGCTGCAGGAGATCCACCGGCTGAAGCATGCGATTTTGCTGCTGCGAAAGGCCGTGTGGCCGCTAAGGGACATGCTTGGCGTCCTCAGCCGCGGCGAATCTGAGCTGGTCCGCGAATCGACGCTGATTTATATTCGCGATGTGTATGACCACACGATTCAAGTGATTGATACGTTGGAAACGTATCGGGACATCTTATCCGGCATGCTTGATATTTACTTGTCCAGCCTCAGCAACCACATGAATCAGATTATGAAGGTGCTGACGGTTATTTCAACGCTGTTTATTCCGCTGACGTTCATTGTCGGGGTTTACGGGATGAACTTCAAGTACATGCCGGAACTGGAAAAGGAATGGGCGTACCCCGCCTTGTGGGGCGTGATGATCTCGCTTGCTTTAGGAATGCTGGCCATCTTCAGACGGCGAAAATGGCTGTAGACTTGATCCGAATTTGAAAGTGGGGGGAAAGGCGATGAAATGCATATTTGTTTGTTATCCAAAATGCACAACCTGCCAGAAGGCGCGCAAGTGGCTGGATGCGAATAAAATCGCTTACGAAGAGCGGCATATCAAAGACGATAATCCGAGCGCGGACGAACTGAACGAGTGGCGGTTAAAAAGCGGTCTGCCGCTTAAAAAGTTTTTCAACACAAGCGGGCTGATTTATAAAGCATTGGGGCTAAAAGAAAAGCTGGCGACAATGCCGGAGGCAGAGCAGCTTGATTTATTGGCGACGGATGGCATGCTGGTCAAAAGGCCGATTCTCATCGCCGGGGACAAGGTGCTGGTTGGGTTTAAAGAAGCGGAGTGGGAGACGTTAAAATAGGAAAGGCGGGGTGCGGCAATGATTGTGGGGGCGGCGGAAATCAAGCTGCATGCGCCGTGGGTTTCTTCGTTGAAAGAAAAGCGCATGGTTGTCAAAAGCATTATCGGCAAGGTGCGAAACCGGTTTAATGTTTCAATCGCTGAGATTGCCGAGCAGGATACGCACCAAACTATTATCCTCGGGCTTGCATGGGTGGCAGGCACGGTCAGCCAAGCCGACAGCATCGTTGACCACGTCCTGGGGTTCATTGAAAGCAACTCGGAAGCAGAAATAATCGAGGTTCAACGCGAGATGCGGTGAAGGCTGGACGGGGCTAGCGGGGCTGGCCCAGCAATGATGAGGAGGACGCGTTTTCGCATCATGATGTGTTAGGGGTGAAAACATGATCAGGTTCAAGTTTCCAGGCAGCCAGGTGCCGGTCTATTCTTGGGCAAGCGACATTGATGCGGCAGCAAAAGAGCAGGTTGAACATTTGTCAAAACTGCCGTTTGCCTATGATCATATCGCAATCATGCCGGATTGCCACAGCGGATACGGCATGCCGATCGGCGGCGTGCTGGCCGCCGATAACGTGATCATCCCCAATGCGGTGGGGGTCGATATTGGCTGCGGCATGATTGCTGTTAAGACGACGCTAACCGAGGTTACGGTGGAACAAATTAAACGGATCATCGGCGAAGCGCGAAAAATCATCCCTGTCGGCTTCAACCATCATAAAGAGCGGCAGGAAAGTCCTGTATTTGACCATGTGCCTGACGTTGAGATCATTCACATTGAACTGGATTCTGCCCGCCACCAGATTGGAACCTTGGGGTCAGGGAACCACTTTGTTGAGATTCAAGCCGGAGACGACGGGTTTATTTGGCTGATGATCCATTCCGGAAGCCGGAATATCGGCAAAAAGGTATGCGATTGCTATAATGAAATGGCGGTAGGGTTGAACGCGCGCTGGAAGGTGGCGGTGCCAGCCGCGTGGGATTTGGCATATCTGCCGGTCGACACGCCGGAGGCGCAGGAGTATCTGGCGGCAATGGAATTTTGCCTGCGGTTTGCAAAAGCAAACCGGGCGCTGATGATGAAACGGCTAAAGGAGATTGTATTTGAAGTTGCCGGCGGCATGCAGCAAGCGGAAGAAATTTGCACGCACCACAATTATGCCGCATGGGAAGAGCATTACGGAAAACGCGTGCTAGTCCACCGCAAGGGCGCCATTCGCATGTTCAAGGGGGATATCGGCATCATTCCCGGCAGCATGGGAACGCCTTCGTACATTGTGAAAGGCTTGGGCAATCCGGACTCGTTCATGTCGGCATCGCATGGCGCTGGCCGAAAAATGAGCCGGGCGGAAGCGGACAAAACAATTTCCGTCGAAGAAGCCGACAAGGCAATGCGCGGAATCGTATATGGCCGCTGGAACCGTGACCGAAAGGGCCGCTTGGATTTGTCGGAATGTCCGTTGGCCTATAAGGACATTGAAGAGGTGATCGAGCTGGAGCTTGATCTGATTAGACCGATTGTTAAGCTTCGGCCGCTGGGGGTTTTAAAGGGTTAACCACGACAGGGGCGGCAAGGAGGGGGGACAGGGATGCGGTTATTCATTGCAATTACTTTTTCCCAGGCGGTTCTGACGGCGCTGATTTCATTGCAAGCAAAACTGCAAGCCCTGTTAACCAGGGGGCGTCTGGCACGTTCTGACAACCTGCATCTGACCTTGCAGTTCTTGGGCGAAACGCCGGCAGAAAAAATTCCAGCCATCGTTGCAGCGCTGGCAGAAGTGGCGAATACGAGTGCGGGGTTTGACCTCTCTTTTGGCGAGCAATTGGGCTATTTCGGGCGCTCATCCTTGGCGCGGGTGATCTGGCTGGGGATCGGAGAAGGGGGGGCGTCGTTACAGGTTCTGCAAAGCAAGGTTGCCGCCGCCGTGAAAGCGTTGGGCCTTCCGGATGAACCAAATGCCTATGTGCCGCATATCACGCTTGCTCGCGATGCCCGCTTTGGTCGTCCGGAACTGCTGCAAAACGGATGCGTTTGTTGGAATACGGGCGCGCTGCCGAAACAAAGCGTGAGCAGCTTTTCCTTGTTTGCCAGCAGCCTTGAAAGCGGGCGGCGCGTGCACCGCTGCCTGGCGACATTCAAGCTCGCGGCTTCGGGCGCCGGTGACGCCGCGCCGCCCCCGGCAAAGTTGTGATTGAAACAGACAGTTGGTAGTGGTAGAATTTTCTTAATATTGTTTTCAATATGAATCGCGACATGAAAGAGAGAGGCAGATGTTTTCTTCAATTCGCAAGCATTTAACGCTGATCATGTGCGCCTTGATTTTACTTGCGCTCGTTTCAACTTTGACGATTAATTATTTATTGATGGCAAAAGATTATGAACAGAGCATGCAGCGCGAGAATTCGGCGATGGCGGAAAGCTTGGCGGCCAACATCGCCCATTTCATGCAAAATGCCTACAACGTCAGCCAGCTCTTGTCCGAATATCCCGGGTTGAAGGACTTGGACTTGGAAAAACAGCAGGAATTATTGGTCGAGACGACACATCGTTACCCGATCTTTCAACTGCTGGCGATTAATGATTTGAATGGGCAGCAGCTTGTCCGCTCGAGCGGCCCTTTGGGCAACCGCTCTGAACGCTGGTGGTTCAAGAAGTTCATGGCGGAAAGGAAGCCTTACATTTCAAAAACATATTATTCCGCCTCGACCGATGGCCCGATCACAACAATTCTTCATGGCATATACGCGGGTGACCGGCTGGTCGGACTGCTTATGTCAGATATCGAGATTCGGGATTTGCAGCAAATGGTCGAAAACTACAACACGGGCGCCGGCAGTTATGCCTATCTGTTGGACGGAGAAGGCGCGGTGATCGCTCATCCCGACAAACAGCAAGTCGCAGAATTGTACAATTACAAGACGATGAAAAAACGCGTGCTGGTGCGCGATGCTGCCGGTGCTGTGCTGAAAGATGACAAGAACAATGAAGTGACGGAGGAAATTGATTTTGAGGTTGCTCCCTCCTTGCAGGCGATCGTCAAAAAAGCCGTGTCGGGCGAAGCCGGGGTCGGCGAGTATACGGATCTGGGCGGCGAGCAGTACATATGCGCTTACCGGGCCATACCGCTGCCTGGCATATCAGACCCCTGGAGTCTGATTGTTGTCCAAAGAAAAAGCGCAGTCATGTCGTTCGTCAGTGACGTGACGATTAAAAATACGTTCGTCGGCTTGCTGGTTATTGCGCTGTCCGCGTTGCTGGCGTTTTGGTTCTCGCGGCAGATAACGAATCCTTTAATTGAGCTCGTGCAGGCAACTGATCGGATTAAGGGCGGCGATTTGGCCGTTCAGCTTGCGGTTGAATCGTCCAACGAGCTTGGCGCGTTAGCGGCGAATTTCAACCAAATGGTATGCCGATTGCGCCAGCATCGTGACAGGCTGGAGGAGTTGGTGGAAGCGCGGACGCTTGCGCTGGGCGCGGCCAATCAAGAATTGACGGCAATGAATCAGGCGCTGGCGGATGCCAATCAACGTTTGCAGCATGAAAATAAAGCGAGACGCCAGACCGAGGAAAAACTGCTGCTGCGGGACCGGCAATACAGGGCCATAACGGGACTCCTAACCGGCGCCGCCAGCGAGACGGAAGATATTTTGGCGTCTGTTTTGCATCATGCCGTGCAATTGCTTGGCGCCGTCGCCGGCTACATCGGCGTGTATGAAAATGACGGAAAAACTTATCGCATCAAACACGGCATAGGAATCGACAGTCCGCGCGTGATGGACGAAAAAACCGTTAAGGCGGGAATGCAGGGGCAGGTCTATGCTTCCGGCGAACTTTTCTACGTAGACGACTACCGCTCCTATTCTGAACGGATCCCCGATCCCTGGGTGGGTCCGTCAGCTACCACTGTCATTATGGTCCCGTTGAAACAAGGCGGCAAGGTGCACGGTATCCTGGCGGTGAACTGGGTCGAGAATGTGCACCCGGTTAGCAACGAAGACCTGGATGCGCTCAGGCAATTCGGCGATCTGGCCTCGGTGGCGCTCGAGCGGGACACGGCGCAAAAACAGATCGCGCATGTTGCTTTTCATGATACGCTGACCGGGTTGCCGAATCGGGCCAGCTTAAATCACTACCTCGAAAGAGAGATGCTGCAGGCCCGTTGCAGCGGGGCGACCGGTATCGTATTGTTTATTGATGTGGATGATCTAAAGTCGGTCAATGACAATTTCGGGCACTCGTCCGGTGATGATGTTATTGTGGCGGCTGGAAAGCACATCAGCGCGGCTGTTGGCCGCCAAGCCTTTGTCGCCCGGCAGGGCGGAGACGAGTTTATTGTTGTGGTCCCCGGCGATAATAGCCGCGACTGTGCCGCTAAGATAGCCGATACGGTTATTCGAGAACTCTGCAAGGAATACGCGGTCGCAGGTAAAAGCCTTCATATGTCGGCCAGCATAGGCGTTGCCATTTATCCGGATGACGGCGATGTTGCGGAAGATATATTGAAAAAGGCCGACAGCGCCATGTACGCGGCCAAACAGGCCGGGAGAAACTGCTGGCGCTTTTATGAACCTGTATTGCTTCAGTCGGCGTATGAAAAAATGGTGCTGACAAATGCCTTGCGGCGCGGACTGGAACGCAAGGAATTCGCGCTGCACTATCAGCCGCAGTTTGATGTATCAGGACAGCACATAGTTGGCTTTGAGGCCCTGCTGCGCTGGAACAGTGCGGAACATGGCCCGGTTTCGCCAGGCAGGTTTATTCCGCTGGCCGAACAAAGCGGGCTGATTTTGCCGATTGGACAATGGGTGTTGCAGGAGGCCTGCCGGTTCGCGCGGCGGTTGGCTGATTTGGGCTGGGGACATGTTCATGTGGCTGTTAATGTGTCGACAAAGCAGTTGGCCTCGAATACGTTTGTTGACAGTGTACGCGCCGCCCTTGCTGATGCCGGCCTGGCGCCCAATCAGCTTCAGCTTGAGATTACCGAAAGCGTTTTGATTGAGTCCATGGAGGATAACGCAGTCAAACTCAGCCAATTGAGAGCGCTGGGCGTGACGTTGGCGCTGGATGATTTCGGAACCGGTTATTCTTCCTTGACCTATTTGCAAAATTTGCCGGTGGCGATGCTGAAGATCGACAAAGCGTTCGTTGAAAAAATTATCGAGGATGAAACACAGCGGCGGATGGTGGGGGCGATTATTGCCCTGGGCCATACTCTGGGGCTGGTTGTGACTGCTGAAGGCGTGGAAACGCTGGAGCAAGTGCAGGTGTTGAGGACATTTGGCTGCGATTTGATCCAGGGCTTTGTTTTCAGCCGTCCGCTTCCGGAGTACGTTGCCATGGGGTATGTTACAGCGGCTGAGCCCGGCTGAGGAGAACGGTTCATAGGTGGCAACGGGATGCAGATGGAGGTTTTGGCAGCTTGATTAAGGTGTTGACGGATCGCATTGGCAGACCTTGGTTGAAAATGATCGCAGGTGCTGTGGCAGTCATTATTGCCGCGGTTTATGGCATCTCAGGCTATGTGGGGTGGAATCTCACGCATCCGGTGCGCAAGCCGGTTACTGCGTCGCCTGCTTCTGTTGGCTTGCCCTATGACGACATTGCCTTTTCCAGCCGGACGGATGGCTTGCGGCTAAAAGGCTGGCTGCTTAAGGCGCCGCAAAACCGGATGACGGTTATCTGCGCGCATGGCTACCGGCAAAACCGTCTTCAGCAAGATGTGCCTTTGCTCGCCATTGCGCGCGCGCTCGTGGATTGCGGCGTAAACGTGCTGATGTTCGACTTCCGCAATTGCGGGGAATCGGAAGGCGCGATCACTTCCGTTGGGCTATATGAAGTGCGCGATGTGCTGGGGGCGGTTGATTTCGTCCGTGCCCAGCCGGACATCAGTCAAAAAGTGGTGTTGTTCGGGTTTTCGATGGGGGCGGCGGTGGCGATTTTGGCAGGGGAGCAGGAGCCGGAGGTGACGGCTGTCATCGCCGACTCCCCTTTTGCCGACCTAACCTCCTATCTGAAGGAAAATTTCTCTGTTTGGACAGAATTGCCCGCCGTGCCATTTAACCGGACTATTTTGAGCGTATTGCCCGTATTGACTGGATTAGAGCCTGATAAAGTTAGCCCGGTGCGGGATGTCGGCATGCTGCATGGCCGTCCGCTGCTGCTTATACACGGCGAAGCTGATGCGGATATAGCGATCAGCAACAGCGAAGGGCTGCAGCGGGCGTATCCGGCGGCCCGCCTGGTGCGAATCCCAGGGGCGCAGCATGTCAAAGGGTTTAAAACGGATCGGGAGCTGTATTTGACAGAGGTGTTGGCTTTTTTAAGCGCGCTGTGAGACAAAAGAGCCGGGGCGAAGGATTTCCCTTCGTCCCGGCTTCCGTACGTTTGTGCGCGTGGCTATTCTTTTTTCTTCAAGGCATTGATCCACCTCTCCAGCTCGCGTGCGGCAATCTCCCTGCCGCCCAAGCCGAACGCGACGGCGATGGCGACAGCGATGGCGCCGAGCAGCAGGCCAAACGCCAAGTTGATGATGTCATTGGCCAATCCGATTTCGCGCAAGGCCATGGAGCCGGCGAAAATCCAGATCGCGGCGCGAGCGACTGTGGCCAAAAATTGGCATTGTTCGGATTCTGTCGCCAGAATCGTTTTGTAAGCCCAGCTAGCCAGCCAAGCGCCGGCCGCCATTATGATCACGCCCAAGAGCAATTTTGAGCAAAAGAGCGTAAACTGCACAACCAGTGCTGACAGCAGGGCTAAACCGAGGGCTTGCGTCGCTTCCGTCAGACCCAGGAGCATGACTGCGAACATGACCAGGTAGCCGGCGATGTCAGAAGGTTTTTTGCCTTCGCTTATTCCTTTTACGCAACCGCATTTTGCGGCAAGGGCGTCAAAACCGATGCCGGCCAGGGCGCTGCTCGTCAGTTTTGCCAGTATCGAGGCGCCGATATAAAATACAGCCAGAATAATAAGCGAAGAAATCAGGTTAGGGATAAACGCGAAGACCTTGTTGAACATCAGGTTGATTGGTTCCAGCAGGCTGCGCAATCCCAACGCATCCAGAACCATCGGCAAAAACAGCAGCAGCGTCAGTCCGTAGGTGACGTCAGCCAGCGATTGCGTGACCGGGATTTTCACATACTCGCCCAGGCGGCGGTCAGCATCGATGGAAGTTAGAAGCCCCGCTACGACCATGCGCAATACTTTTGCCGACACTAAGGCGACAAGGACGAGAACGATAGCGCCGGCAAGCTGCGGCAAGTAACCGAAGGCAACATTCAGCATCCGGTTGATAGGTTCGAAGAAGACCGTCAAGCCAAGCCGCTCGCAAAAAGCGAGGAACGTCATCAGCATGATCAGATAATAGACGAAGTTGCCGGCATGCTTAGGCAAGTTGCACTCGACATCCGGCTTGCGCCATTTGGCAAACCAACCTGAGGCGGACAACTTGGTAAACAGTTTTTGTGTGACGTCCCCCATTACGGATGCCAGTATCCAACCGAGAATGAAAATCCCTATGGCAGCTACGACTGTTGGTACCCCTGACAGCAACTGGCTAAACATAAAAGATCCCCCCTCAATAATGATTTAGTCACCACTCTTGTTTATATTAACCAATCAAAAAGCAAATCCTGCTTTTTAATGAATATATTGTATTAATTTCAGAAAAAATAATTTTTTCGAGGCGTTTTTGCTGGCCGCTATCGATAATCGGGAAGGAAAGCATTGTCATGATTTTTTAATCACTCTATAATGAAAGTGACAGGAGTTGCTGGAGTCTGCTTGCGGGAAAAAACGCCGCTGCATTTCCTATTCGGGTATAGGGAGGATGAGGGCGATGGCCGTTTTATCATTGCCGGTGGATCAGCGTGTGATTGATATTGACTCGCGGCGCTTTGCCTCCATTGAAAAGGCGCTCGTTGAACTAATCACCAATGTCGACGACAGCTACGCCCGTTTGGAACGCCACGGCGCTGCTGTCAGCGGCAATATCCGCATTACGTACGAGAGGCATCAAAACGGCGCGGTTTTAGGTGTGGGCGATCAGGCGGAAGGCATGTCGTTAGAGCGCATCCGCTCTGTTTTGTCATATGGCGGCGCACACAGCCTGTTGGCTCATGGCGAGGCGAGCGGACGGGGGTATTTCGGCCGCGGCATGAAGCAGGCGATTTACGGTTTGGGATACGGATGGGTCGAATCGCTGCAGGAGGGCCGGCTCAGCCGGGTTGACTTATTTCGGTCGGAACAAGGCACCTATTTGTACGACGACTGGGACGGCGACCGTCCAGCTGCGGAGCAGGATTATGCGAGGCTTGATATCCCCCTGGGCGGGAATGGGACGCGCGTTACAATCGTGGTTGAGAATCTTCAGACCAACATCCCCTACTTTCGCTCGCTTGTGACAGCTGTCACCAATAATATTTATTTGCGTGACATTTTGCAACGGCGCACGGTTACGCTGGTGAGCGTGAATCCTGACAAGAAAAAACACGTTTCCGTGAAAGTCCGCTATGAGGAGCCTGAATCTGAAATAATCATTGGTCCGGACAGCCACGGCTCGTTTCTCTATAAGGACCAGGAGTATCCGTTTCAACTGACGTTGAAAAAAGCGGTGGGGGTGGAACTCGTTCTCAAAGGGGATGAGCGGACGAACGGCTTGCTGGTCATATCCGGAACCGCGGTTTTAGATTGCCAGTTTTTCCGGTTTGAAAATCAATTGGGAACAGAGTATTTGTTCGGAGTCGTGTCCTGCCCGGCGCTAACTGACATGCTGGGGAAAGGCCACCCCGTGATTAGCGACGAGCGGGAGGGGTTGAACCTAAAGGATCCGTTTGTTGCCGCGTTTGCCAACGCCGTAAGCGACACAATTGCTGAAGCGGTCAGAAAGGAGCAGCAACGACTGAGCCATATCGAGCACGCCACCACCTCGCGGCGGACGCAGGTGCTGATCGAGCAGCTTTTGCGCCATATGAACCAGGTAGCGGCGGATGACCTGGGCATTGTCTTGCCGCCGGGGCCTGGATCGGGCCGATACGGCCCCGTCGACACGGGGCGACCGGCGGCGCTGCGCTTCAGCATGCCTTTTTACTACCGGCAGGTTGGCCGTGCGTTTCGCGTGGCGATGATTGTTGACCGGGCTCAGCTGCTGAGTGAAGAGGTCCTCTCGTTTGTCTACGAACTGCCGGCAAGCATCAAAGCTGAACCGGCCTTAACCGACATGGAGGTTGCCGGCTTGCCGGACAATGGCCGTTTTGAGTGGACGCTGACCGGCTCTGAAATCGGGGCGCACGGCAGAATCGGCGTAACCTCCGGCCCGTACGCCGCCTTCTGCGAGGTGGTTATCGCCGAACAGGCTTCGGGCAAAGGCTATTACCATCCGTCCGGACGGCCGTCAGCCCCCTGGCATTGGGATAATGGCACGGATCTGTTCAGGGGCTATGAATTGCGCAATCTGGACAATGACATTGTGCGGGCTGTCTATAGTCCGGAGGAGCGCTTGATTCTTATCAACACCGAAGCGCCGATCGTTCGATTGTATGTAAGCGGGCAAGGGCGCTTCAAGGACGGCGCCCGCCTTCTGTTGGCGGAGCTGTTTTTGGATGTCATTACGGACGAATTGGCCCGCCGCTATGTTGACCGGACGACGCAAAAAGGAGATTTCTCCGCGTATATGCAAGTTAAACAGACGTTTATCCGCCGCTACGGCGTTGAAATCCACCGCATTTTATTGGGCGACTGAGTGAAAACAAGAGGGAGGGAAATCAACATGAATGAAACGCTAGCATGCATTATGAACAGGCGAAGCACGAGGGCTTTTTTGCCGGAGCAGGTCAAGGAAACGGAGCTGCAGGCGATTTTGCAGGCCGGCCTTCATGCCCCCAGCGCGCATAACGAACAGCCATGGCACTTTACTGTCATTCAAGACCAGCTGCTTTTGGCGGAATTAAACGCCGGGGCCAAGGAGGTGGGTAAAAACGCCAACGATGCTCTCTTGCGTAAAATGTGCAGCAATGAACAACTGCATATTTTCTATCATGCGCCGACAGTTATCGTTGTGTCCGGCGAGGAAAAGGCGATCATGCCGAAAACGGATTGCGCAGCAGCCGTGGAAAACATGCTGATAGCGGCTGAATCGCTAGGAATCGGTACCTGTTGGATCGGGCTGGCGATGTTAGCTTTCCAGGGAGAAAAAGCGGCGGATTATTGCCGGCAGCTCCAGATTCCTGATGGGTATGCGCCCTATTACGCCGTTTCCCTCGGCTATAAAAAGATTGCCGCTGTCAGTGCACCCCCCCGACGTGAAGACACGGTGAATTTTTTGCGGTAATAGTTGAAGCGGGTTTCGCCTTGCAGGGCTTTAGTTTGCGGATTTTGCCGCAATCGGCTTATAATGAAATTGCAGGCCTGATTAAAGTAAGGAGGGATTAGCGTGGGGTTTTTTGATTTTGCCTTAAAAATGGAACTAGACGGGGAGAAATACTATCTGGACCAAGCGGCAAAGGCGGAAACGGCTGATCTCAAGCGCTTATTGGAAGGGCTGGCCCAGGATGAACGCCGCCATTATGAGATTGTCAGGGCGATGAAGGAGTTGAACGCGGAACGTGCAGAAACACAGTTTTCCGCGCTTGAAACGGAAAATGTTTTTGATTTGAAGCTATACGAAGCCTATCTGCGCGATAATCAGGCGCTGATTGCCCGGAGCAGAACCCAGCAAATTGACGTTTACCGCGCCGCCCTGAAGATGGAGGAGGAGAGCGTCGCCTTGTACAAAAAACTGCAGGGCGAAACGGACAAGCCGGCTGAAAAAACGATTTTCGCTCGTCTGATGCGTGAAGAGGAGCGTCATGTTGAAGTGTTTGAAACATTGATCGCGATGCTCAATAACGCTGCGGAATGGGTTGAGTCAGCGGAATTTAACCCTAAAGATAACTATTAAGTCCTTAAGCTTAGCATAATGTCGGGTATGGAGACCGGATTCTGCCATGTAGCGGAATCCGGCTTGCTTTTGGCTAATGGATTAGGGCGCTCGAGGAGGAAACGCGTGAAACAAAGAGATGAATTGGAAGAAGACAAGGTATCGTCACTGCTGTGGCGGTTTTCCATTCCGGCCGTGACTGGCATGATGGTTGGCGCTATGTATAATGTTGTTGACAGCATTTTTGTCGGCCGCGGCGTAGGCGAGATTGCCTTGACAGCGGTTACTATTTCCTTTCCGCTGATGACAATTTTAATGGCGGTCGGCATGCTCGTCGGACTAGGGGCGGCATCGGTCGTTTCCATTTCCCTGGGGCAAAAAGACAAGTTCAAAGCTGAGCAGACGTTGGGCAACGCCTTGACGATGATGCTGGTATTCGTCTTGTCTACGACCGGCTTCATTTTATGGCAGTTGGACTGGTTGCTGGTCAGCTGCCTGGGGGTAACCGCCGACGTATTGCCCTATGCGAACGATTTCATGTCGATTATTTTGCTCGGCAGCTTGTTTTTGCATGTCGGATTTGGTTTGAATGCAGTCGTCCGTGCGCAGGGCGATCCGAAAACAGCGCTTGCGACCCAGGTGATGTCTGCCGTCGTGAATGCCGTGCTGAATTACATTTTTATTTTTTCGTTTGGCTGGGGCATCAAAGGCTCGGCGACTGCAACTGTGATTGCGCAGGCGGTGGCGGCTGCGTGGGTGATGGCGCATTTTATTCGAGGCCAAGGCGTTTTGCGGCTCAGGTGGGTGCATTTGCGTCTGCGCTGGAGGATCGTCAAAGATATCGTCCGGATTGGCGTTGCGCCTTTTTTGATGCAGATTGGGGCAAGCCTTGTCATGGTCGTGTTTAATCTTCGGGTCATGGTGTTTGGCGGCTCGACGGCGGTGGCGGCGCTCGGGATCGTCAACCGCGTTTTGATGCTGGTTGTGATGCCGGTTTCTGGCATCAGCCAGGGAGCCCAGCCGATTATCGGGTACAATTACGGCGCCAAACGGTATGATCGCGTTATAGAAGCGTTGAAAAAATCGATTTTTGCCTCCACGATAATTTGCCTTGTTGGTTTCGTTGGGGTGGAATTTTTTGCCGAAGAAATTGTCCGGCTGTTCAATGACGAACCGAGATTGATTGAAATCGGCGCAACGGGGTTGCGGGTCTTTTTAATGCTGCTGCCGATTATTGGTTTTCAAATCATCAGCGCCAATTACTTTCAGGCGATTGGCAAAGCCCAGTATGCAATTTTGTTTAATATATTGCGGCAAGTGCTGGTGTTGATTCCGATGGTGTATTTGCTCTCGCACTTTTTCGGCTTGATGGGGGTTTGGCTAGCCGGACCCATTTCTGATCTTGCCGCCGCCCTGCTTACGGGGATTTGTTTGCGGCGCAACATTCGGCATTTTGCATCCCTTCGGGGGACATGATATAATTACGCTGTCGCTTTGGGCGCGCAATTTGGCACAGGTTTGGTGCATAGGAGATATTGACCAATGGAGAAAGACCCGCAGAATGTATATGAAGCGATGCAGCTATATTACGAAGAATATGAAGAGGGCGTTTATTTTACGCGCGAATTGACCGAGAGCTTCATTCGCCAAAAGGCCTGGCAGGGCGAGCGCGACGAGCAGCTTCAACGCATATGGGAACAGATAAAACTGTTTGAGCTTTACATTATGCATAAGCAGTTGGAAGCGCTGGCGTTTTTTGCCGCGGAAGACTATTTATTCAGCGCCTATTGGCTTGCGTCGGAAGAGGCAGATTGCTCGATGCCGCTGGATAATGCGTCTTTTTACCTGGCCGTGCTGGTTGAATTTGTGCAGTATATCCAAGAGCGGGACAAACAGTCCTTGGCCGCGCCCGCATTAGAAGCAAAGCGTCTTTTAGACGAAGGCTTCGATTTGCTGAGCTTTGAGAAGGCGGCTGGCGCCGGGGTGTTTGTGGCCGAACCAATTGATCCCGATGTTGACGCCGGCGAACTGTTCGAGTGGAGCCTCATGGAGGTGGTGGAACAGGCAATCGACTATTTTGCGGACAACCCTGCCTTTCACCACGACTACCTGCGTTCCGTGAGCTGGTTCAACGGTTTGCTGGAAAACGCGGAGGAGGACGATGATTTTTCCGCAGAGCTTTGGAATGACTATTGGTACTATTTTTTGTTTGAATATCATTTGCTGGAATCAGACAAAAAGCCCATCGCTTATTTTCTGGAGTCGGTTGATGTTGCGGACATGGAGCCGATTGTAGCCGATGTATTGCTGCGCTCGGAATTTATTTTGTTTTATGTTGAGCGTCAACCAATTGGGGACGCTGTTATTTGCCGCGATTTGATGACGGATGAACTGTTTGAATTGCCGGAACCGGATTCCGGATTGCCCTGGGCCGTCATGCGTCAGCAACTATTTATGGGCCAGCGGTATCGCTACGAAGGGCGCTATGGCGGACGCTACAGCAGTGTGCAAGTCAGCGCCAAATTGCGCAACCGGATTAAGACGGAACTGCAACGGCTTCTGACCGTGTTTCGCCTGCAGCGGCCGGATGCCTCCTGGCACGATCTGCTTGAGCGGCATACGCTTTTTATCCGCTATATGCTGGAAACGTTCGTCCGCTTCAATCAATTGACAGTATTTCCTGCCGAGCTGCCCAAGCAGGCAACGACCGCGTCTGTCCGCGATGGAGAGTTGCCTGCGGATGCGGTGGAAGCGGAAATAAACCGTCTGGTTGCCATGTCGGTAGGCTTTTCAAAATACGATCAGCGCCTTGTTCATTTGCTCTGGCGGGATTTTCGAGCGGTGGCAGAACCGGCGCTAACCGAATCGGCGAAAGCGTGGGCTATGGCGGTTTTGTCCTTGTTCAGCGAAAACAATCAGGTTCTGCAGAAAATGATCGCCTTGCAAATTAAGGCGTTTGCGCTCGATAAGGCGGAAATAAGCCGCTTGCGCACGCGAATCGGATCCGCATTAAAAATGGAGATGCCGGATTTTCGCTATTTGAATGAATACGGCTATGTTCGCTACCTGCTTGAATAAGCGCAGGGAGAGCAAGGGAGGCACAGCACATGGAAAACAAAACTCAGCCAGGAAATGGCCAGAAACCGGCGGATGATGCGGTTGTGCTGGCGCCAAAGGAGCGGGATACTTTCGACGGCGTGACGATTGAGCAGTCCGGCGGACGCGAACAGCGTGGCGCGCGGGATGCAGGCCGGCGGTATCAACAACGGGCGTCTGAACGGACACGTTATGTTAAAACTGTTTCCATCGGCGGCGGGTGGGCCACATTGCTTGGCTGGCTCATTGTATTAGGGATTATGTTTATTGTCTTGCCGGCTTTTTTTCTGTTTGCACTGGCTGGCGCCGTTATCTGGTTTATCTTGCGGCTATTTCGCTAGATAATCAAAGAGGACCGCTCCGTTTTACGAACGGAGCAGGTCCTCTTTGATTTTATAGTAGTTGCGGCTAAAGTAAACTGGCAGTTGGGCTTCACGATGGTCAAAGCCGAACGAGCGGCGGCTGACCGCCATGACAGGCGGCGCTTGAATCCGCTTGGCGACGCCGAGACCGGTGAAAAGGCGCCACCAGCGCTCGAGGTCATCAAAAAAGTCTTTGGGAGTGGGGAAAAGCTTGGCGGCAAGCCCAGGTTCACAACCGAGCTTCTCCTCCAACTGGCTTAATTGGTACCAGCGGGCGATGTCCTCCGGCGCCGCTTTGTCCCAGCGTTCAACGAACGACTGGAACAAGTAATCGTGGTAGGGATAATGAAGCGGATCGCCCCCCACACCGACGGTCTGCTTGTCGGACAATTCCGCGCTGGGGCGAATTGTGAAAATAGCGGCGGGAATGACGGGCGCAGGATAAACGACTTGGTTTAGATAGTGGCCCAGACGATAGACCTGGTGCTTCCACAGGTCGCCTAGCAGGGCGAAACAACCGCCTAAATCTCCGTAGAAGGTGGTGTAGCCGACAGTCAGCTCGCTTTTGTTGGCGTTGCAAGTGAAAGCCGCGCCAAAGGCGGACGCGAAGGCGGCTAAAATGCGGCTGCTTCTGTCTCTGGCTTGGATGTTTTCCAGGGTCAGGCCGGTAAACGGCGTAGGCAGAAAGGTTGTTTCACTGCCCAGTCTGATCGGCGTTGTTGACAGCTGTTCCACGGTGTGCTCGTAGCTCTCGTCAATCGGGACGACCGCATAAGGACAGCCCAGGTTGTCGGCGAGCGTACGGGCCAGCGACTGGGTAACAGGGGAATTGTAACGGCTTGGCATGTTGATCAGCAGCACGTTTTGCGGGCCGAGCAGGAAAGCGAAAAAGGCGGCGGCTACCGCCGAATCGATGCCGCCGGACAAGCCGATGACCAAACGCTTGATGCCTGTTTGCGCTAAAAAACGCGTAGCGCCGAAGGATAAGGTTTGATAAATTATTTCTGCTTCATCCTCCGCGGCCAGCGCAACCGGGGTTAGCGGTTCGAGGCGGTTGCGGCCGGCGTGAAAGCGAACCAACTGCACAGAATTGTCATAGGCGCCGCAACTGGTGGCGATTGTGCCATCCGGCTGGTAGGCCAGGCTGTTGCCGTCAAAGGCGTAAATCGTTTTCCCGTTGTTTTGCAGGCTGATCTGATTGACATACAGCAGCGGCACATTGTTTTCCCGGGCATGCTTGGCAAAAACGCGGGTGCGCTTGGTGTTTTTGCCCAACGTGAACGGGGAGGCGGAGAGATTGACTAAAAGCGTTGCGCCATTGGCTTTAAGCATGGCGGTCGGATTTACCGGGTAGTCTTCGCTCCAGCCATCCTCGCAAAGCAAGCAGCCTAATTGAATCTGTTCTTCGCCGAAACAGAGCGCCGTCGGCTGCATGTAGGCTGACAGAGGCTGGTTGTTCTCGTTCGCCACCTGCTGCAAGCTGGTGAAATGGCGGCTGTCGTCAAATTCGCGATAGTTAGGCATCAGCGTCTTGATGCGGAAGGGGTAGGGGGAGGAGCCGTCGCTGATGAGCCTGCCGTGCTGTGCCACGAAGCAGGCGTTGTATTTGCGAATCCGCCCGTCGCAGTTGATTTTCTGTTCGTCAAGGGCGATATTGCCGAAAACAATGCCCATTTCATCCGAGGCCCGGACGATTTCTTCGCCGTAGGCGGCGCAGTCACGGATGAAGGCCGGCTGCTCCCACAAATCCCCTAGCAGGTAGCCGGGGACTGCCATTTCCGGGAAGAGCAGCAGCTGCACGCCGTCGGCCTTTGCCTGTCTTATAATAGAGAGCATAGTGCCGGTATTTAAGTCGGGGCGGCCGGGGACGACTTCCATTTGCGCCAAGGCAATCAGTATTGACAAGATAACACTCCGTTCATAGAAATATCGGTTCAAGTCGCCGAGTTTTCGAAGTTAAGGAAGGAATGTGAACGGCGATGACGAATGTTAATTCTTATAAGAGAATGGACTAGTTTTTCTGTACTTGTCCATTATACAACAAAAATAAACAACAATGGAGGCGTTACCATGGAAAAAGGAAGCGTGATCATGGCTGTTTATCAAGAAAGGCGCTCAGAGTCGGCTGTCCAGGTCCAGGATGTTTTGACCAAGTACGGCTGCTCCATTCATGTGCGGCTGGGACTGCATGACGCCGGTCCTGATTTTTGCAGCAACGCCGGCTTGATGTTGCTGCAATTGTCCGGCGGCACTCCTTTGGCCGATGAAATGCGGCTGGCGTTGGAAAAAATTCCGGGCGTTAAAGTAAAATTCATGGCGCTTGATTTTTAAAATAATAGGGACGTGTGAAAAAGAGAGGGTTTCCCTCTCTTTATTCATGCGCAGGAATATGATACACTATCACTTACAAGTTGGCGAAGAATGGGTTGAATTGTGATGAAAAAAACGAATGCGGCCCGCCTGCTCGATCGTTTGTCGATTGAATACGCGGTCCGCACTTATCCGATACAGGACGGTGAACACCTGGAAGCGGCAGCGGTTGCGCGGCTGGTGGGCATGCGTCCGGAGCAGGTGTTCAAGACGTTGGCGGCGCGCGGCGACAAGCACGGGGTGCTGCTGGCTTGCATTCCGGCCGATCAGGAACTTGATTTAAAAAAACTGGCGGAGGCAAGCAATAACAAGCGGGTTGAGTTGGTGCAGCTAAAGGAAGTGCAAGCGCTGACCGGTTATGTGCGGGGCGGCGTATCGCCGCTTGGCGCGAAGAAAAGCTATCCGGTGTATGTCGATCAAAGTGCGCTGGATCTGCCTGTGATGGCGGTCAGCGCAGGCGTTCGCGGCGCGCAGCTTGTCTTGGCCCCGCATGACTTGGTGCAGGCCGTGCAGGCGACTGTTCATCCGATTACGCGGCGCTTGCCGGATGCGTCTGAGTTGGAAATATAATTTGCAGGAGAGGCGGACAAAAATGATAAACATTGCACCGGACATCCGGCAGAACATTGCCGGGTGCAGGTTGGGCGTTACGGTTATTCGGCAAGCCTCTGTCCGCGGCACATCGCCGCAATTGAGGCAGGAGTTTCAGGCAATCAAGCAGGCGGTGGCGACTGCTTACAATATTGAAACCTTGACTAGGGTGCCGCGGATTTTAGCTGTCCGCAACATGTACAAGCGCATGGCGATTGATCCAAGCCGGTACAGGCCGGCCTCGGAGGCGCTTGTGCGGCGTGTTTTGCAGGAAAAGAACCTCTATTACATTAATAGTGCTGTTGATGCGAATAATTGCTGTTCGTTGAAATATCTCGTGCCAATTGGCATATACAACCTAGATAAAGTGGAAGGAGAGATAACCTTCGGCATCGCGAAAGGCGGCCAATATGAAGGCATCAACGGAAGAATCTTTTCCGCGGACGGACAGCCTGTTTTAATGGACGCGCAGGGGCCTTTCGGGAATCCGACCACCGATTCCACCCGGACTGCAGTCACGTTAGGAACGAGCAGCCTGCTGAGCGTCATGTATTGCGATGACGCCATCCCGGAAAGCGAACTGACCGCCATGTTGCAGGGAACTGCCGACATGATGACCGCCTACAATGGCGGCAAGATAGAGTGGTCTGGCATTATTCAAGCATAAGGAGTGACAAGTGTGACTATTTTTTCGAGTACCAGAGGACTGGACACTGGCACAAGTGCTGCCGCAGCCATCTTGAAGGGGCTAGCTTCTGACGGCGGTTTGTTCGTGCCGTCACAGTTGCCGCGCTTGACAATTGACGACATTATTGCGCTTCAGGAAATGACGTATCAGCAGCGGGCAAGCAAGGTGCTGGGGCTGCTGCTGCCGGGCTACACCGAGCAGGAGCTCGGCGCTTGGATTGAAAAAGCCTATGCTGATTTTGACGACGCGCGGGTTGCGCCGGTTGTTCCGGTTGCGCCGGGAGTCGCCATGCTGGAATTATGGCACGGCCCGACGGCGGCCTTTAAAGACATGGCCTTGCAGGTGTTGCCATATTTATTGACGGCCGCGATTCAAAAAACCGGGGCGACCGATGAAATCGTGATTTTGGCCGCTACGTCCGGCGATACAGGCAAGGCAGCGCTGGAAGGGTTTAAGGACGTTCCGGGTACCCGCATTATGGTCTTTTTCCCGGAGGTGGGAGTCAGCCCCATGCAGCGGTGGCAGATGGTTACGCAAGGCGGCAGCAATGTCAGCGTCGTTTCCGTCGTGGGGAATTTTGACGATGCGCAGTCGGGTGTGAAAAAATTGTTTGCGGATCGGGCGCTGGCCAAACGTCTGGCGGCGGGCGGTTTTGCCTTTTCGTCGGCGAATTCGATCAACTGGGGGCGCTTGGCGCCGCAGGTAGCGTATTACTTCAGCGCCTACGCTGATTTGCTCAAGCAGGGGAAAATTAACGCCGGCGATTTGATCAATGTTGTTGTGCCGACCGGCAACTTCGGCAATATTCTTGCCGCTTATTACGCCAGGGAAATGGGCCTGCCGCTTGGCAAGCTGATTTGCGCCTCCAATCAAAATGATGTGTTGACCGAATTTTTGACAACGGGCGTGTATGATCGACAGCGCCCCTTTTTCCAGACGCTGTCGCCGTCCATGGATATCTTGCTGTCAAGCAATCTCGAACGCCTCTTATATCACCTGACCAAGGGCAACGCGGTAAAAGTTGCCGGCTGGATGGATTCGCTGGCAAAAACCGGCCGCTATCAGGTGGATGATGAAACGCTGGCTGCGCTTCACGACATCTTTGCCGCAGGCTGCACCGGCGATGAGGCGACCAAAAGCGTGATCAGCCATGTCCTGCAGGAAAACAACTATCTGCTCGATCCGCACACGGCGGTCGCCTGGAGCGTGGCGCAGGAATATAAAGCGAAATCGGGCGATGAACGGTACAGCCTTATTGTTTCGACTGCCAGCCCGTATAAGTTCTGTCGGCCGGTGCTGGAAGCCGTGTCAGACGCGCCGGTCGCAGAAGGGGCGGATGAATTTGACCTGATCCGCCAATTGGCCGCGAAGACAGCGACCAGTGCGCCGGCGGCGTTGGCAAGACTGGAGAACGAAACGGTGAAACATCAAAAGCTGGTGCAAAAAGACGGTCTGGAGCAGGCCGTTTGTGAATGGCTGAAGGTATAACGGGAGCGGGTCGTTTTTTGCGGCCCGTCTTCATTTTTGTTAGGGAGGTGCTTGTATGCGCGTATTGCTTACGGCGTTCAACAGCCGGTTTACTCATTCCTCATTGGCGCTTAGGTATCTTGATGCCGCTTGTAAAAAAGCCGGGCACGATGCTTCAATATATGAAACGACCATTCAGACGCCTTTGGCCAGCGTTCTGATGGAAGTCTATCAGCGGCGGCCGGAAGTGGTAGGGCTTGCCGTGCATATTTGGAATCGTGATTTGAGCCTGTCCCTTGCGGCGGCGATTAAGCAGGTGATGCCGCAGACGCGGGTTGTTGTCGGCGGGCCGGAGGTAACGTATGCCGCACGTGCGGTGCTGGAGGCAAATCCGGCGATCGACGCGGTTGTTATGGGCGAAGGGGATCAGCTCTTCCCGCAGCTTTTGTCCGATCTGGCTGAACGGGGCGCGTTTGTGTCCCGCCCGGGTCTGGCGTTTCGCACCCAAGCCCAAATTGTGCTCGAAGGCGGCCCGCTGGAGGTTGCCGAATTAGATGATTTGCCTTTTCCGTATTGCCATGCCGCAGAAAACGAATGGCGCGACCGCGTCTTGTATTATGAGACGTCGCGCGGCTGTCCATTCCGCTGCGCGTACTGCTTGTCGGCTGTCAGCCGCAGCGTTCGCCGGCGCTCGTTGCCGGTTGTGCTGGCGGAATTGGCGACCATCATAAAAATGAGACCGCGCCAGGTGAAGTTCGTCGACAGGACCTTTAACCTGGACGAAGCCTATTTCCGGCCGATTTTAGCTTATTTAGCCGAGCAGGACACGGAGCTGGAGTTTCACTTTGAATTAGCGGTGGAGCGCCTGTCGGAGTCCTTTTTAACTTGGTTGGAAAGCGCGCCGCCGGGGCGGTTCCGCTTTGAAGTCGGGGTCCAGACGATTACGCCGGATGCCTTATGCGCCATTAACCGGCAGCAAGACTGGGCAGTGGCAAAAGAGCGGCTAAGTCGCTTGTGCGCGCTGCGGAATTGCGTCACCCATCTGGATCTGATCTGCGGCTTGCCGCATGATACGCCAGAGAGCTTCGCTGCCGCCCTGGATGCCGTTTACCGGCTCGGACCGGATGAATTGCAGCTTGGTTTTTTGAAGCTGCTGCCCGGCGCGCCACTGCAACAGGAAGCGGCGCGCTATGAATACCGCTATTTGCCCAATACGCCGCCGTACGAAGTGTTGGCCTCGAAAACCATGCCGTATGAGGACATGAGTCGTTTCAAGCGCATGGAAGCGCTGTTGGATCAGTTGTATAACACCGGGCGGTTCAAACGCATTGTCGCACTGTTGGTCGAGCAAGTTTATGAGCGATCAGTATCGCGTTTCCTGCGGGCTTTGAGCGTGTGGTGGGAGGGGGAGGGGCTGTTTCAAGTGCAGCAGAACCCGCGGGTTGCGGCGGAACATTTATGGCGGTTTGTGCAAACCTTGCCGGAACGGATCCAGCCGGCCGCCGCAGAGTGCTTGATGCTTGATGTCCTTGTCTTCCAGCCTGGTTGGCGGCCGGCCTTTTTGCCGTGGCGCAACGAAAGCCAGGAAGCGATGGCGGTCGCCTTTTGGCGGGACGAGGAGCGGGTTCGTCGCTATTTGCCGGATTATCAGCACCTGTCCTGGCGGGAGATTAACCGGCGCTACGCAGTGGAGTGGTTTTTGGCTTATGACCCCGTTGGCGGGGGACTGTCTGGGGAAAGGCAAGCGGCAAGACCGGTGCTTGTTGATTTAACAAGCGAGTATGCAAAATGCTGGCAATTGACAGAAAAACAAGGGGCAATTGAATAAAAATCTTTCTTTTCCGTCTATTTCGCCATTCTGTTTACAAGTGAAAATCCACCTGCTATGATTTGACTTGTGGCTTTCATTTATAAAGAAGAATTAAGGAGTGTGCAAAAAGACGTGAGCAAGATCGAACTGTTGTCGAGAATCCAAAAGCTGACCAATTTGGTTCATGGAGATGACCTCTCCCGCTACGCATTGTCGGAAAGCAGCGTGGCGGAACTGCGCCAAGCTTTGGACAAGATGACTGACGAGTATATCGACACCTATTGCTGATTGCACTTTCTTCACAACATAAGCGATGATAAAAAACGACTGCGGCTTTGCTGCAGTCGTTTTTTATCGGTTCGCGGGAATGACCTTGAAAAATGGTCTGTATTGTAGGCGAGTGGGCGCCCAACCATATTGTTAGAAAGTCGTTTGCAGAAAGTTGAAAAACGTAGCAATGATGTAATAAACACGAATAATGCCTAATTATAAATAGATAAGGCCGAATTTGGCTGATTTTAACGGTTGAGCGAAACAAAAGGGCTATGCTATTATAAATGAGTCGCCGCTGAGAGGCGCGGCAAACCGGGTCCTTGAGAACTGAATAAGAGAGAATGTCGGATGTGTGTGACACGGTTTTCACCGCAAGGTGGAAAACGCGTCAAAAACAATAAACTTAGTTAATACAAAGAGCCAA
>JAJUGR010000036.1 GCA_029265905.1 Sporomusaceae bacterium
AGGAATATTGGCATAAGAGAGCGAATTAATTTCATAGAAGACATCACCTCTGAGTAATCATTTTGGTTACTCGTCCTGGCGGACGGTGTTGTCTTCTTCTATTTCCCCCTCAAAAACCCCTACAATAATTTTACACTAACGTCCGATTATCCGCCCCGCCGGTCGTGGATGCGGCGGCGGGGCGGTTGGGCGCGGGCGGAGTGCCGAAATGATGGAAAAATAATGATAAAATTGACACTGGCGATTTTCCTGTGATATAATCACGGTTTTGACAAAGTGGGTAAAACATGATAGCATAAAGTTGTCGGAATGAAAAGGGGGGATCCTGGTGCTATCAGTAGGTGACAAAGTCGTATATCCCATGCATGGCGCCGGTGTGATCGAATGTATCGAGGCGCGGGAGGTCAAAGGGAGCGTGCAGGATTATTTTGTCCTGACTATGTTGTTTGGCGACATGCGGGTGATGATACCAGTGCAAAATGTCGACCATATCGGTCTCCGGCCAGTTATCGCCAGTGGCGAAGTTTCCCATATTCCAGAGGTGTTGGATGAGCGTCCTTGCGAAGTGATGCGCAACATTAACTGGAACCGGCGCTTTAATTTTTATCTCGACAAGATGAAGCAGGGTGATGTTTTTTCGGTGGCGGAAGTGGTTCGCAACTTGTTGGCGCAGGATCGCGTGAAGAAGCTTTCCACCGGCGAAAGACGGCTGCTCAGTACGGCAAGGCAGATCCTGGTCAGCGAATTAATGCTGTCGTGCTCGCAAGATTGCGCGACGGTGGAGTCCTGGTTGGACCATTGGTTTGTGGAACAAATTCCGGAAAATTAAAGTTTTGTCTGATGGCTCCCAGGCCCTGTGGCGATCGGTCATTTGGGCTTGTGGGGCTGTTGTTTTTTCTATATAATGGAGACACGTGAAAGGAGGTGAATAGATATGGATAAAGTATTGCGAATTACGATCACCTTGATCGCGGCTTTGTCCGGTCTGCTGCTGATGAACAGCCTGATCCCGATGCTGTCGTCCATGATCGGCGCTGAGTTTTTCCGCATCGGCGTATTCGGCGTGACGATGACGACGATTCTGTCCTTTCTGTTTGGTACGCTGGTCTTTGGCATCCTGGGCTTTTTGATTTCGCCCTTTTTGGTGCGGCAGATCCGCCGGCTGACGGATTGGTCGGCGGCGCGGTTGGTGCGCCTGCCGACGCATGAAGTGCTGTTGGGCGCGCTGGGCGGCGTGATTGGGTTGATTATTGCCAATTTGTTGGGCGCGGCTTTTTCGCCCTTGCCGATCGTGGGGAATTATGTGCCGGGGTTTTTGAGCATTGTGCTGGGATTGGTCGGTATCAATGTGGCAGTTCGGAAAAAAGATGATTTTGCAACGTTTTGGGCAGCGTTGCCGCGCTTGGGGCGCGAAAAAGACCGGGAAAGAACCAGACAGAGCATGGATAGGCCCGCTTGCACTCATAAAATTCTTGATACTAGCGTCATTATTGACGGACGGATTGCCGATATCTCCACGACCGGCTTTTTGGAGGGAACGCTGGTTGTGCCGCGTTTTGTGCTGGAAGAGCTTCAGCGCATCGCCGACTCCTCCGATTCGCTGAAGCGCAACCGGGGCCGCCGGGGGCTGGATATTCTCAATGAGATGCAGAAGAAAAAAGACGTAGTGATCCAGATCGTGGATGAGGATTTTGACGACTTGACGGAAGTGGACGCAAAACTGGTCCGGCTGGGTCAGCAGATGGGCGCCAAAGTAGTGACGAACGATTTCAACCTGAACAAGGTGGCGGAGCTGCAGGGCGTGTTCGTGCTGAACATCAACGAATTGGCGAATGCGATCAAACCGGTTGTCCTGCCGGGCGAAGAAATGACGGTCACGCTGGTCAAAGACGGCAAGGAAATGGGACAGGGCGTCGGCTACCTGGATGACGGCACGATGATCGTCGTGGAGGGCGGACGCAAATACATCGGGGACACGTTGACGGTAATTGTGACGTCAGTGTTGCAAACCGCAGCGGGGCGGATGATTTTCGCCCGTCTGCGCTAACGTGTGCTAGGAGGCTGACATGAAAGTTGTTGCGATTGTGCCGGCAGCCGGACAAGGGCGTCGTATGGGCGGGGGGAGGAACAAGCTGTTCCTTCCCCTTGCGCGCTGTCCGATTCTGGTGCGGACGCTTGAGACGCTGGCGTCCTGCCGGCGTCTGTCGGAGGTTATTGTGGTTGCGGCGCCGGAAGAGGTGTCGCAGGTGGAAGCGTTGCTCAGGCAATGGAAAACGGCGTTTGCGGGCCTTGTTTGGCGCGTGGTTGCCGGCGGCTCCGAGCGTCAGCATTCGGTGGCGAACGCGCTGGCGGCGCTGCCGGCGGATGCGGAGCTGGTGATGGTCCATGACGGGGCGCGCCCCCTGACGCCGACCGAAGTGCTGAACGCGGCGGTCGATGAAGCGGCGCTGCATGGCGCCGCGGTGGCGGCGGTGCCGGTCAAGGATACGATCAAGCAGGCTGAAGACGGCCTGGTGGTCGCGACGCCAGCGCGCGACGGCTTATGGGCCGTGCAGACGCCGCAGGTGTTTTGCCGTGATCTGCTGCAGCGCGCCTACGAAAAAGCGCAACTGGACGGGTTTGTCGGCACGGACGACGCTTCCCTTGTGGAGCGGTTGGATGAGCCGGTGCGGATTGTAACGGGGTCGTACCGCAACTTGAAAGTGACGACGCCGGAGGATCTGCTGGTGGCGGAAGCGCTGTTTGCAGGCGAAGAAGGAGGGCGGCAAGTGGAGTTTCGCGTGGGGACGGGGTATGACGTCCATCGATTGGTGCCGGGCCGCCGGCTGGTTTTGGGCGGCGTTGTTATCCCGCATCCGCTGGGCTTGGCGGGGCATTCCGATGCCGATGTGCTGCTGCACGCGCTGAAGGATGCGCTCTTGGGGGCGGCTGGCCTGGGCGACATCGGGCGCCATTTTCCGGATAATGATCCTGCGTTCAAGGACATCTCCAGCCTGGTCCTGCTGAAGCAAGTGGCGGAGGCGCTGCATCGCGCCGGCTGGCGGGTCAATAACGTGGATGTCACAGCGATTGCCGAAGCGCCCAAATTGGCGCCGTTTGTAGAAGAGATGGCGGGCAATATTGCCCGGGCGCTGGGCATGCCGCGGGCGGCCGTCAATGTGAAGGCGACGACGACGGAAAAATTAGGCTTCACCGGACGGGGAGAAGGCATTGCGGCGCAAGCTGTGGCCTCGATCGTTCGCGAAGCTGGATATATGGAGGAAAGATGACATGACATACGAAAACATCCGGGTGCGGTTTGCGCCAAGTCCGACCGGCCCGTTTCACATTGGGGGCGCTCGTTCAGCCCTGTTTAACTGGCTGTTGGCGAAAAAAACCGGCGGTACGTTTGTGCTGCGCATTGAGGATACGGACCGGGAACGTTCGAGCAGGGAGTCGGAGGAGAATATCAAAGCCGCGCTGCGCTGGCTGGGCATGGATTGGAACGAAGGCGTCGATGTTGGCGGTGATTACGGTCCTTACCGGCAGATGGAGCGGCTTGATACGTACGCCCGCTATACGGAGCAATTGATCGCGCAAGGCGATGCCTATTACTGCTACTGCACGGACGAAGAACTGGAGACGGAGCGGCAGGCGCTGCTTGCCGCCGGCAAAATGCCCCGCTATGGCAACCGCTGCCGCAACCTGACGGAAGAAGAGATTGCCCGGTTCAAAGCGGAAGGCCGCCGTCCGACGGTTCGCTTTCGCGTGCCGGCCGGCAAGTCGGTCGTGGTGGACGACCAGGTGCGCGGCCGCGTGACGTTTGACTCTGACGGCATCGGCGATTTTGTCATCGTCAAGTCGGATGGGATCCCGACCTACAACTATGCGGTGGTTATTGACGACGCGCTGATGAAAATCACGCATGTCATTCGGGCCGAAGAACATTTGTCCAATACGCCGCGGCAGATCCTGATCTATGAAGCGCTGGGCTTCCCGGTGCCGGCGTTTGGCCATATCTCGCTGATTCTGGGCAAGGACCGCTCGAAGATGAGCAAGCGGCATGGCGCAACCTCGGTTGAGCAATACCGCCAGCTCGGCTATCTGCCGGAAGCGTTGGTGAATTTCCTGTCGCTGCTGGGCTGGTCGCCCAGCGGCGAGGAGGAGATCCTGCCGGTCGAAGAGATTATCCGCCAGTTCTCGCTTGAACATGTGGCGAAGAATCCGGCCGTGTTTGATGTCGACAAGCTCAACTGGATCAACCAGCACTACCTGCGCAAACTCTCGGATGAGGCGTTCGCTGACCTGTGCCTGCCGCATTTGGTGGCCGCTGGGTTTGTCGCCGCTGAGTTGACGCCGGAGGACAAGGCTTGGGTCGTGCAGGTGCTGGCGCTGGCGAAGGAGCAGGTGTCTTACGCCGCCCAGGCGCCGGACGTGGTTCGTTTGTTCTTCACGGACGATTTTGATTTCGAAACGGAAGAAGCAAAAGCGGTGCTGCAGGATGAAACGGCGCCCGCCGTGCTGGAACTGTTTGCCGAGAAGCTGCAGGCGCTGGAGGTTGTCGACGGCGCAAGCGTGCAGGCGCTGTTAAAGAGCGTTGTCAAAGAAACAAAATTGGGCGGCAAAAAAGTGTACATGCCGGTGCGCGTATCGATCACGGGTTGCCAGCATGGTCCGGAGCTCACTCATATCATTCCGCTGTTGGGCGTGGAACGGACGCTCAAGCGCCTGCGCGCCAGTCTGGCGAAGGCGCAGGCTTAACCTCGCATTCGAAAGGAGGAAGTGCTGATGGCGCTTCGTGTCTATAATACGCTGACTAGGGAAAAGGAACCGTTTGTGCCGGTGGAGCCGGGCAAGGTAAAAATGTATGTCTGCGGCGTAACGCCCTATAACCATCCCCATATCGGCAATGCCCGTCCCTTTGTGAGCTGGGACGTGTTCCGCCGCTGGCTGGAGTTTTCCGGCTACGATGTGCTGCATGTGCAGAATTTTACAGACGTGGATGACAAGATTATCGCGGCGGCCAACAAGGAAGGCGTGGCCTGGGATGAAATCGCCGGCCGCTATATCAGTTCCTATTTTGACGTAATGGACAAGCTGAACATCCGCCGGGCGCATGTTTATCCGCGCGTGTCAACGCACATTCCGGAAATCATCGCGATGGTGGCAAAGCTGATTGAAAACGGACACGCCTACGTGGTGGACGGCGACGTTTACTTCAAGGTCGAGTCGTTTGGCACCTACGGGCAGTTGAGCGGACGTTCGCTCGACGACATGAAAGCCGGGGCGCGCGTCGATGTCGATGAACGCAAAACGAATCCGATGGACTTCGCGCTCTGGAAAAGCGCCAAGCCGGGCGAGCCGGCCTGGGAAAGTCCCTGGGGGCTGGGCCGGCCGGGCTGGCACATCGAGTGTTCCGCGATGTCGTTGAAGTATCTGGGCGAGACGTTTGATTTCCATGGCGGCGGCAGTGACCTGATTTTCCCGCACCATGAAAATGAAATTGCGCAGAGTGAGGCGTCGACCGGGCGTTCTCCGTTCGTGAAATACTGGCTGCACAATGGTTTTATTACTGTCAATGAAGAAAAAATGTCCAAGTCGCTGGGCAATTTCTTTACGGTCTTGGAAATCTTGGCGCATTTTGCCCCTGAGGTGTTGCGCTTCTTTATCCTGTCGACCCACTATCGCAGCCCGCTTGATTTCAGCGACGCACGTCTGACGGAAGCGGCGCGCGGTTTGGAGCGCCTGGCGGTGGCCAAAACGAACCTGGAGGAGTTGGCCATGGCGCAGGGGCAGGGTCCGAACCGGTTATCCGACCAAACGGCGGCCGAGGCGCAATCCCTGTGGACGGCGTTTGCCGAGGCAATGGACGACGACTTTAATACGGCGCTGGCGATCAGCCATATGTTCTCATTGGCTAAACTGGTCAATATCTACCAGCAGGCGGTGGTGACAGGCGAGGTCTTGCCGGATGGCAAACTGACCGCTCTGCTGACAAGCCTGTACGATCGCATGGCGGGGATAATCGGCCTGTTTGAAACGAAGGAAGAAGGTTCCTCGGCCGGGGAAGCGGCGCTGATGGAGGCGTTGATTGCCTGGCGGGCGGAGGCCAAGCAGGCGAAGGACTACCAGACGGCTGACGCGATCCGCAACCGCCTCGCGGCGGCTGGCTATGTACTGGAAGATACGCCGCAGGGCGTGCGGTGGAAGAAAAAGTGAGATACGACAATTTCCGCAAACGTTGCGCCGACTTGCTGTCTGCTGACGCCAAGCGGCCGGTAAGGCCGGAAGCGGTTCATCCGATCGTGCAGGCCTACGTTGGTGACGCCGTGTTTTCACTGGCGGTGCGCTTGATGCTGGTGACGCGCGAACCGGACCGGGTCAGCGTTCTGCACGATGTCGGGGCCCGGTTTGTTTCGGCCCGCTGCCAGGCAAAAGCCTATGAGGCGCTGGCGCCGTACCTGACAGAGGAAGAGGCGGCGGTCGCCAAGCGGGGGCGCAATGCCAAAAGCTCGGTGCCGAAGAGCGCTTCGGTCAGTGAGTATCGCTACAGCACGGCGTTTGAATCGCTGCTCGGCTGGCTCTATTTGTCGGGACGCGAGGAGCGGCTGTTTGAATTGATTGAGGCGGCGATGAACGTGATTCGCGCCGAGCTCGTGAAAGAGCAAGAGGAGTCGTAAGGGGGTTGTCTTGTGCATGTAAAACTCATGCGGTATACGCCGGAACCGGAACGGACGGTGGCGATGAGCGCACGGCTGTGCTATTCGCCCGTCGGCGCGGCGGAACTGGAAGAGTGTCTGAGCGACGGGGCGGCGGCCAAGCTGGTGCGCAAGTTGGTGGCCATGGGGCACTTTTCCACGCTCGAGCACGTGTCCTTCACCTTCGCCATTGAAGGCGTGTCGCGCGTGCTGACGCATCAGCTGGTCCGTCACCGGATCGCTTCCTACTCGCAGCAATCGCAGCGCTATGTAATGGAGCGGGCCTTCGAAGTGATTACGCCGCCGACGGTGGCGGCCGACCCCGTGGCGCAGGAGAAATTCGCCGCCCTGATGGAAACGATTCAGGCGGCCTACAATGAACTGGTTGATTTGGGCGTCCATCAGGAGGATGCCCGTTATGTGCTGCCCAATGCGGCGGAAACAAAAATTGTCGTGACCATGAATGCCCGTGCGCTGCTGCACTTCTTTGAGCTGCGCTGCTGCACCCGGGCGCAATGGGAAATCAGGCAGCTGGCGTGGAAGATGCTGGCGGCGGTGCGGCAGGTGGCGCCGGTGCTGTTTGAACAGGCGGGGCCAACTTGCGAGGTTCAGGGCCTCTGCACGGAAGGCGAGCTGACTTGCGGACGGCTGGAGAAAATAAAGGCGAAGAAAGAGCAAAATAGCGAGGAGAAAGAAGATGGCAGATAGAGGAACGCGACAGGGAGCGGGCAAATCCGCCGGCAAATCCGGCGGCAAGCCGGCCGGTTGGGCAGTGGCAAAAAAGGCGGGGCGGCCGACCAGCCGAACGGCAAGCGGCAAACCGTCCGCAAAGCCGGCCCGTCCGGTGAAGAAGGCGGCTGTGGCCGCTAAGGCGCCGGCGCCGGTTGTTGAAAAGCAGAACGACGAGTTTATCGCCGGGCGCCAGGCGGTATCAGAGGCGCTCAAGGGCGGCCGCTCGGTGAATAAAATCTGGATGGCGGCCGGGCAGCGCAATCCGGCGCTGGAAGAACTGCGCTACAAGGCGAAAGAAGCCGGTATCGTTGTGCAGGAAGTGACGAGCGATCGCTTGGAGGCGCTTGTCCCGGATTTGCGCCATCAGGGAGTCGTCGCCTCCGTTGCGCCAGTACGCTACTGGGAACTGGATGAAGTGCTGGAATTGGCGGCCGAGGGGCCGGAAGCGGGCTTTTTGGTGATTTTAGACGGTCTGGAAGATCCGCAGAACGTCGGCGCGATCTTGCGGAGTGCCGATGCGTCCGGCGTGCATGGCGTGCTGCTGCCGAAACGCCGCAGCTGCCCGCTGTCGGGGGCGGTAGCGCGGGCGTCGGCCGGGGCGGTCGAGCATGTGCCGGTGGCGCATATCGGCAACGTGGTTCAGACGATCGAGACGTTGAAAAAAGCCGGTTACTGGGTGGTCGGTGCGGATGCTGACGGGACGACTTCGCTTTTTTCCGCTGATTTGACCGGGCCGGTGGCTTTGGTGATTGGCAGCGAGGGCTACGGCCTGTCCCGTTTGGTCAAAGAAAGCTGCGACTATTTGGTCCGCATTCCCATGAAGGGGAAGGTCGGATCGCTGAACGCTTCGGTTGCCAGCGCCCTGATGATGTATGAAGTAGTACGTCGGCGGGATGCGGTGGCGGGCGATGACGCATGATTGGCTGGTTGTCGACGGCTATAATGTGATCAATGCCTGGAAGGAATTGTCCGTACTGGCGTCGGAGAGCCTTGACCATGCCAGGCAGAAGCTCCTGGAGCGGCTGGCCAGCTACGGCGCCTTTCGTGATCTGCGCGTGGTGATTGTTTTTGACGCTTACGAGCGCACGGGCGAAGCGGTGCTTGAGGAAAGCGCCGCCGTCCTGATCGTTTTTACGGCCGCCGGTGAAACGGCCGACAGTTATATCGAGCGCTTGGCCTACGAAGTGGTGCGGCGCGGCGAGACCGTGTACGTTGTGACGAACGACTGGGCGGAGCAGCTGACCGTCTTGGGGGCCGGGGCCTATCGCCGCAGCGCGCGCGAGTTAATTGACGATTGCCGGCGCGCGGAACGGGAAATGGAAAGCGAAAAGCGCGCCAAGCGTGACCTCGGCCGCTCCGAGATCGGGAGCCGTCTTGAAAAAGACATATGGGAAAAACTAGAGAAATGGCGCCGCCAAGAGCGCTGAAAGGCCGCTCAGCCTTGACGCTAGGCCGTTTGCCGGGGTATAATGATAAGGCGATAGACGGGAGGCGATAGGATGCGGGTAGCGGCTCAACGCGATAGCTATAGTATCTTTGAGAACATGACTGATGAAGAAATCGTTCTGGATGCCAAGCTGCATGATAACGTAATTGCCCAGGAGTATCTGCTCACGAAATATCGTAACTTTGTCCGGGCTAAAGCGCGCAGTTATTTTCTGATCGGTGCGGAGCGCGAAGACATTATCCAGGAAGGCATGATTGGCCTGTATAAGGCGATTCGCGACTTTCGGGGCGATAAGCTCTCGAGCTTCCGGGCGTTTGCCGAGTTGTGCGTGACCCGGCAGATCATTACGGCGATCAAAACGGCAACGCGGCAAAAACACATTCCTTTGAATTCGTACGTATCGCTGAACAAGCCTATCTACGAAGACGATTCAGACCGCACGCTGCTGGACGTATTGGCCGGCTCCAAGGTGTCTGACCCGGAGGAGATGGTCATCAGCCGGGAAGAGTTTGTCGACATTGAGGAAAAGATGAACCAGATCCTGAGCGATTTGGAGTGGAAAGTTCTGATGAGCTACCTGGACGGCAAGTCGTATCAGGAAATTGCGGTTGATTTGGAGCGGCACGTGAAGTCGATTGACAATGCGTTGCAGCGGGTCAAACGGAAACTGGAAAAATACCTGGACACGCGGGCGGAAGAAACCGACATCCGCGGGGTGTGCAAAAGTTTGGCGGCGATCAACAAAGACATTGCTTTGTGTGGCCGCAGCCGCGACTAGGATCAATAAGACATCGTCTGCACAGACGATGTTTTTCTTTTTTTGGCAGGTTTTTTTCTTTGCGCGGCGAACCTTTCTAGCAAGAATAATTGGCTTAAGGAGGACTGCTCATGACAGCGGAACTGGATGAATTGCTTGCCTGTGTTGAAAGTGTAAAAGCTAAACAGCAACGGCTGGTGATTGTTACGGGCAAGCCGGGCAGCGGCAAGACGCAAAAGCTGCGGGAACTTGCGGCGCGTAAAAAATGGGATTATGTCGATTGCCGTTTGCTGGTGACGGATGAATTTTTGGAACTCTTGCCCACCCTGCGGGCTACGCGCGCGCCGGCGGTGATGGGGGAAATTCTGTCGGGCTATGATGCTGATGTTTTGCTGTTGGACAGGCTCCAGTCGCTGTTTGTGCCGGCGCTTCACCTCGACCCGCTGCAACTTTTGCGCAAGCTGAGCGAACGCTTTGTGCTGGTGGCGGCTTGGCCGGGTTTTTATGAGAACGGCTATTTGTGCTTCCAACGGTTGGGCGAGACGGAACCGCTTCGCTTTGACGCCAGGGACCTGACAGTGTGGACGGTTAATGAGCCGGCCGCGAGCGGGCTGGCATGACGAAAAAACGCCGAATTGCCGTCCTGACTGGAGGGGGCGATTGCCCTGGCCTGAATGCGGTCATCCGGGCCGTTGTCAAGACGGCCGTGGCGGGCGAACTGGAGGTGCTGGGCGTTACCAACGGCTTTGCCGGCCTGGTGGAAGATTGGTTCCGGCCGTTGGGCGACGCAGAGGTATCGGGCATTTTGCCGCGCGGCGGAACGATTTTGGGCACGACGAATCGCGACAATCCGTTTCACTATCCGGTGGAGAATGGTGGCGTCTGCGCTTACCGCGATGAAAGTGAGCGCGTGCTGGCCAACCTCAAGCGCCACAATGTGGAGGGACTGATTGTAATCGGCGGCGATGGCAGTTTGAAAATCGCCACGCTGCTCAGCGCCAAAGGCATCCCCTTGGTCGGCGTGCCGAAGACAATTGACAATGATATTCCGCATACGGAGCGGACGTTTGGCTTTGATACGGCGGCGATGGTGGCGACGGAAGCGCTTGATCGCCTGCACACGACCGCTGAGTCGCACCACCGCGTGATGGTGCTGGAGGTGATGGGGCGTTATGCAGGCTGGATTGCCTTGCATGCCGGCATCGCCGGCGGGGCGCACTGCATTTTGATTCCAGAGATTCCGTATGAGCTGGCGAAGGTGGCGGAGCACGTCAGGCAGCGCGCCGCCAAGGGCAAGCCGTTCAGCATTGTGGTCGTGGCGGAAGGCGCGAAGCCGGTCGGCGGCGCGCTGACGATCGCGCGGCGCGTTGAGGGCAGTTTTGAGTCGATTCGGCTCGGCGGCATCGGTGAGAAACTTGCCGGACAGCTGGAGGACATGACCGGGATGGAGGCGCGCTGCACCGTGTTGGGACATGTGCAGCGCGGCGGCACGCCGACTTCGTATGACAGGGTGCTGTCGACCCGCTATGGCGTGGCGGCGGTCGAAGCCTACCTGCGCGGCGAACGGGGCGTGATGGTGGCGCTGCAGGAGAACAGGATTGTTACGGTGCCGCTGTCTTGCGTGGCTGACCAGCCCAGCAACGTACCGGTGGAGGGCGAGTTGGTCCGGGTAGCCCGCTCGGTGGGCGTCGTTTTTGGCAATGAATAGCGTGACAGTGGGGACGGGTCCCTGTGTCACATGTTGGCGGCCGCCGTGCGTGGCCGCTTTTTCTTTGCCGGCCGGATGCGGCGGGGGAAAGCGGGTGATGCTATCCGCGGCTGCGCACAGTCTTTATCTATATTTATAATTTGACGGGGCAACCCTGTAGTGTATAATGAAGAAGATTCTATTTGCGGCTGGGAGGATGAGCATGGATAGTTGGATGATTGCTGTTATTATTGGCATAGTGGAGGGCTTGACGGAGTTTTTGCCGGTCTCTTCCACGGGGCATATGATTTTGGTTGGCCATGTGCTTGGTTTTGAGGGCGAAGCGGCCAGCGTGTTCGAAGTGTTTATTCAATTAGGGGCGATTTTAGCGGTTATTTTCTTTTACCGCGAGCGTTTCCGCCGCTTTTTCACGGCCGACGGGTGGAAAGTGGAGAAAGGCTTCAGCGCCTGGCATGTTGCGGCCGGCATCGTGCCGGTCATGGCGGTTGGGTACCTGCTGCACAAGCCGATTAAAATGTATTTATTTTCCCCGCTTACGGTAATCATTGGCCTCGTCGCCGGCGGCATTTTTATGCTGGTGGCAGAAAAGGTATATCGTCCGAATCCTGTCAGCCGCCTCGACAACATGACGGTGCGGGACTGCCTCTACGTGGGAGCTTTCCAGATGCTCGCCCTGTGGCCGGGCTTTTCCCGCTCAGGCTCGATGATTG
Organism: Sporomusaceae bacterium; assembly: GCA_029265905.1. Lineage (GTDB taxonomy): Bacteria > Bacillota > Negativicutes > Acidaminococcales > JAJUGR01 > JAJUGR01. The sequence goes on from JAJUGR010000036.1 coordinate 12,032, forward strand.
CCGGCGGTTTGTGCTGCAACCTGACCCGCAAGGCATCGGCGGAATTCTCCTTTGTGGTAGCCGTGCCGCTGATGGCGGTGGCGTGCATCTATGATTTGCTGAAAAACCTAAAAAATTTGAGCGCTGATCAACTGGACATGATCGGCATCGGCTTTGTCGTTGCGTTTGTCGTGGCGTACGGCTCGATCGTCTGGTTTTTGGGCTTCCTGAACCGGTCAACGCTGGCCTCGTTTGCCTATTACCGCTTTGCTGTAGCGGTTGTTTCAGCCTGGTATTTCTTCTTCCGCTAAAAATTAAAAACACTTTCAAAACAGGTGTTGACAACGAGTTCTTTATCAAGTATACTTATCTTCGTCACTAAGAGATAGCGCGCTGGTGTAGCTCAATAGGTAGAGCAGCTGACTTGTAATCAGCAGGTTGTGGGTTCAATTCCTATCACCAGCTCCAGCAAATTTCTCAGGTGGCGGACAATTGCATGTGGAGAGGTTCCCGAGTGGCTAAAGGGAGCAGACTGTAAATCTGCCGGCTTCGCCTTCGCTGGTTCGAATCCAGCCCTCTCCACCAACTTATCGCGGGGTGGAGCAGTTGGTAGCTCGTCGGGCTCATAACCCGAAGGTCGCAGGTTCAAGTCCTGCCCCCGCAACCATGTAGTTTCGCTGGTGTAGCTCAGTCGGTAGAGCGTATCCTTGGTAAGGATAAGGTCACCGGTTCAATCCCGGTCACTAGCTCCACTAATATGGCGGCGTAGCTCAGTTGGCTAGAGCATGCGGTTCATACCCGCAGTGTCCGCGGTTCAAATCCGTGCGCCGCCACCAACACCACCAGAACACCTCATCAACTATGATGGGGTTTTTCTTTTGTTGTCCCGGTGTTTTGCTAGCAGGAGTTTTTTTCTTAAGCGAGAATACTCCATAGTATTGCAACAACTGCTTTTGCTTGTGTTGCGGGGGGAAGCAGAAAAATAGGAGGCAAAGAAATAATGGCAAAGCAAAAGTTTGAAAGAACTAAACCGCATGTCAACATCGGAACGATTGGTCACGTCGACCATGGCAAGACCACGTTGACGGCAGCAATCACGAAAGTCCTGTCGCAAACCGGCGGCGCAACCTTCACGGCCTACGACATGATCGACAAGGCTCCGGAAGAACGCGAACGCGGCATTACGATCAACACT
>JAJUGR010000013.1 GCA_029265905.1 Sporomusaceae bacterium
ATATACATAGTGACTTCAACCTCCATTTGCTGGTTTTGATTGATTTGTCACTTGATAAATTCGGCAAATGTAGGGGTGAAGTCCTTTTTATTGCCTCTAAAACCCTTGATTTATCTGGGTTCAGAATTATGAAAATTACTCGAATTATAAGAAAACTTGCAAAAAAATGAACGACGGCAGACACGCCGCCCGGCAGAACTGGATCCGCTGCCGGCGGCCGAGGGCCTGTTGCCATTTAGCCTGCAAGGGTTAACGAGTTTTTACTAAAAATAGAGGAGGCCGACAATGTTAACCATATTGGGTTACGCAATGATCATTACTTTCTTGGTACTGTTGACGAAGCGAAAACTGTCGGTGTTTACAGCACTGATTTTAGTGCCGGTTGTCTTTGGGCTTGCCGCTGCCCTGTACCTGGGCAAGGACCCGCTGCTAGTGCTCAGCTGGATTAAAAATGGACTTTTCTATACAGTGAATCCGGCGACCAAGGCCGTCAAGATGGGTGTTATGTCCGGTTTGGTGCTGATCTTCTTTGCCGTGCTGTATTTTGGCGTCATGCTGAAGGCCGGCCTGTTCGATCCGCTGTGCATTTTCTTTATTAAAAAGGCCAAAGGCGATCCGCTCAAAATCGCCCTCGCCACGGTCATGGTCGCGAGCATGGTGACGCTCGACGGCGACACGACGACGACGATCGTTGTTTGTACCGCTGCCTTCATACCGCTGTTCAAACGCATGAAGATGAAATTGTCCTACCTGGCGATCCTGATCACGATGCCGATCGGCATCTTCAACCAGTTGCCCTGGGGCGGCCCCTTGGTGGCCTGCTCGATTGCCCTCGGCGTTGACATGGGCGAGCTGTTCACGAAAATCCTGCCGGGCATGCTGGTTGCGGAAGTATATACGATTTTCGCCGCCTACCTGATTGGCAAAAAAGAACGGGCCAGGCTCAATTACGACCCCGCCCACGCTAACTTGGTCACCGACGAGCACATCAATGAAATGATCGCCTCCGTCAAAAACTTTGAACCGGACTTCAAACGGCCCCAATACTTCTGGTTCAACCTGGCCCTGACAGTGGTTGTGGTCGGCGGCCTGATTGCCGGCGTCGGCCATGGCGGCATCCTGTTCATGACCGGCGCGGCGATTGCGATGACGGTCAACTTCGATTTGGTCACGCAGCGCGAATTGGTTAACAACTGCGCGTCCGACGTCCTGCTGCCGTCTTTGGCGACTTTTGCAGCCGGCGCTTTTACCGGCATCCTGGGGAGCAGCGGCATGTCGACGGCGATTGCCAAGAGCATCATCAGCGTCATCCCGCAATCGATTGGCGTGCACATGGCCCCGATTTATGCAGTCATCGCCGCACCGGCGATCTGCTTCTTGCCGCAGGACGCCTTCTATTTCGGCATCGCGTCGATTATCGCGCCGGTTGCCGTCCAATTGGGCGTCAGCCTTGAGCAGCATGCGGTTGCCTCAATGGTCGGACAGGCCTTCCGCCTGGCGAGCCCGGTTATTCCCGCGCTGTATTTGCTCTGCGAGCGGACGGACATGAACTTTGTTGAATACCAGAAACTGTTCTTCAGCTGGACCTGGCCGGTGCTGCTCATTTACCTGGCCGTGCATACGCTCACCGGCGTAATGCCGTTTTAAGCCGCTAGTCGGCCCTAGTTGACGGGTTGGAATAAGTCAATGAGTACAACTCATTGAAATAAGCTAAAAAAGAGGGGGAACTACCGCATGGAACGCCAAGAAGCGTTGGAGTTACTGACTGGTAAAGTTGCAAACTTTGTAGGCCTGGTGGGGAAAGTGCTGCCGGGCGATGTAACGGCTAAGCTCAAAGAGCTGAGTGAAAATGAAACCGTGCCAATGGCAAAAATGATTTATGAGTTCATGGAAAAAAATCAACGGGAAGCGGCGGAATTAAACCGGCCGTCCTGCCAGGATACCGGCTTGATTCAAATGTTTGTCCGCGTTGGCACCAAGTTCCCGTATATCGATGACTTGAAACCGGTACTCAAGGAGGCCGTGTTTATTGCGACGAAAGAGGCGCCGTTGCGCCACAATGCGGTCGAGACGTTCGACGAAGTCAACACTGGCACCAACACCGGCACGGACGCGCCGTGGCTGTACTGGGACATTATTCCGAACAGCGACAAGCTGGAGCTCGACGTGTACATGGCAGGGGGCGGTTGCTCGCTGCCGGGCCAAGGCAAAACGCTCATGCCGGGCGAAGGCTATGAAGGTGTCGTCAAGTTTGTGCTCGACGTCATGACATCCTATGGCCTGAACGCCTGCCCGCCGCTCTTGGTCGGCGTCGGCATCGGCACGTCGATTGACTCGGCGGCATTTATGGCGAAAAAAGCACTGATGCGTCCAGTTGGCAGCCACAATGCCAACCCCAAAGCGGCGGCTTTGGAAGACGAAATGACGGCGGCGATCGATTCCATCGGCCTGGGGCCGCAAGGCTTGAAAGGCTCGAAATCGGTCATGGGCGTCAACATTGAAAACTCGGCGCGTCATCCGTCGGTTATTTCCTGCGCCGTCAATGTCGGCTGCTGGTCGCATCGCCGCGGCACGATCACGTTCAACAGCGATTTGAGCTACCAGTCCAGCACACACGAGGGGGTTGCGTTATGAAAAAGATTCTGACTACGCCTGTTTCCGCTGAAGACCTAAAAGACATTAAAGTCGGCGACGTTGTTTATCTCAACGGACATATCGTCACCTGCCGCGACGTGGCGCACAGACGGCTGATTGAGCTGGGCCGCGAGCTGCCGGTCGATTTGAAAGGCGGCGCGATCTTCCATGCCGGCCCGATCGTGCGCAAAATCGAGGGTGAAGAAGATAAGTTTGAAATGGTTTCCGTCGGGCCGACGACTAGCATGCGCATGGAGAAGTTTGAAAAAGAATTCATCGAACAAACCGGCGTGAAGGTAATCGTCGGCAAGGGCGGCATGGGGCCGAATACGGAAGCGGGCTGCCGGGAGAATAAGGCAATCCATTGCGTCTTCCCCGCCGGATGCGCGGTGGCGGCGGCGACCTGCGTCGAGGAAATTGAAGGCGCCTACTGGCGCGACCTGGGGATGCCGGAAACCTTGTGGGTTTGCCGCGTGAAGGAGTTCGGCCCGCTGATCGTATCAATTGATGCCGAGGGCAACAATATCTTCGAGCAAAACAAGGTCGAGTTCAACAAGCGCAAAGAGGAAGCGCTCGAGGCGCTCTACCCGAAGGTGAAATTCATTAAATAAAGGCGGTCAGCCTGCCTCACCCCGCAAATCCCGCCTCGGGTTTTGCGGGGTTTTCATTTTGTTGGAACCACGGATGCTCTGGTGGTATGATAAGGTTGTGTGAAGCGATGACGGCAAAGGAGTGGTTTGATTGAAATGCGCAAAATGCGTTCACAGAAAATGCTACACCGAGGGGCAAAACTGCACGAGCATCAGCCCGGCGGATGTCAAGGACGCCTATACAGGGCAACAGCTGGAAATTATGAAGGCGGCGGCCTGCACCGAGGGGCGGTTTTACGGCAACCTGACCCGGCTGGAGGAGACCGTCGAGTTCTGCAAGCTGATGGGCTATAAAAAAATCGGCATGGCGTTTTGCGTCGGCTTGAACCAGGAAGCCAAGCTGATCGAAGAATATTTTGCGAAGTTTTTTGAAGTCGATTCCGTTTGCTGCAAGGTCTGCGGCGTGCCCAAGGAAAATCTCGAACTAGAACAAATCAAGCCGGGCCGCGAAACGATGTGCAATCCGCTGACGCAGGCCAAAATCCTGCAGGAAAAGGGCGTTGAATTCTGCGTCACGGTCGGCCTGTGCGTCGGCCATGACGCGCTGTTCACCAGCGGCTGCACGGCGCCGGTTTCCTGCCTGGTGGCCAAGGACCGCGTGCTGGCCCACAATCCGCTGGGTGCGGTCTATTCCCGCTACTGGCGCCGGAAACTAGGGATCAATCCCCCTGAGCAGGTGTAAGCGCTATGCCATCGGAGTGGCGCGGGGCCAAGGCAAAACGAGGTGAACGGCAATGGTGAGCATTCAGGAAGTGCAGCAGGCCTTTTCGCTGTCGCAAGCGCAGTTGCTTGCCGTGCGCGACGGTGTGACGGCGGCGATCGAAGCGCGGCTGGCGGGGCAGGATTCCTCTTTGGCCCTGCTGCCGTCCTTTTTGCGGCGGCCCGCCTGCTTGCCAAGCGGGTCTTATCTGGCCCTTGATTTTGGCGGCAGCAATGTCCGCGCGGCCCGGATCGAACTATCCGCGGGACGGATGCAGGTGAAAAACGTGGCCCAACGGCCGTTGGCTGATCCGGCGGGCGGCTATGACTACCGGCGGGGAGTGACAACAAAAGCGCTGTTTGCCTTTGTGGCGTCCGTTGTCAGCGAAGCGGCCGGAACGGAAGGCGGCTTTTTGGGGCATACCTTTTCCTTTCCGGCTGATCAAACGGGCATCAACGCGGCTTGTTTGCGCCAGTGGACGAAAGAGATGGCGGTTGCCGGCGCCGAAGGGCGCGACGTGCAGCAGCTGTTGACGGAGGCGCTGTGCGCGCTCGGGCGCGCAGACATCGAGCCGGTCGCGCTCGTCAATGACACGGTGGCAACGCTGCTGGCCGGCGCGCAAATCGTGCCGACGACCGTCGCCGGCACGATTTGCGGCACCGGTCACAACAGCTGCTATGAGGAGCGGGCTTTGCCGCTCCCCATGATTGTGAACGCCGAAAGCGGCAATTTTGACGGCGCGCCGTCAAATCGCTTCGACGAGGCGCTGGACCGGCAAAGCCAGTTTCCCGGGCGCCAGCGTTTGGAAAAAATGACGTCCGGTCAGTATCTCGGCGAACTGGTGCGCCTGGCGGCGGCAGAGGCGGATGTCGCCCTGCCGGACGGCTGGCAGTCGGCTTCGTTTGGGCCGGCGCTGGCGCCCGGGGCGGCTCCTGACGTGGCGGCGCTTGTCCGCGCGGTGACAGAGCGGGCCGGGCAATTGGTGGCGGCGGAACTGGCGGCGCTGGTCCGCCGTTCTGTCCTGGCGCCCGGCGTGACGCCGGCCGTGGCGGCGGACGGCTCGGTGTTCGCCCGCCTGCCGCTTTTTTGCCAGACTGTGCAGGCGTGGCTGCCGGTTTTGGCGGAGCGCCCGGTCCGCTTGCACCTGACGCCGGACGGCTCGCTGCTTGGCGCGGCGATTGCGGCGGCGTGGGCTTGTGAACAGAAGTGAGGCGCGGCGAAGGGTGGGACGAAGGGCGGTATGGACGCTGCTGTAAATAAGTGTTACAATTTAATTTAGCTAGGTGTAGGCATTTTTAAATTGCTGGTTGCAGGAAAAGACAGCAAGGTACATACAGGCGGAGAGGATGAATTTAGGTTGGAACTTTCGACCGTTGTCGGCTTATCCTTGGGGTTGGTTGCTGTTGTGGTGGGTATGATGCTGAAGGGGGCAAGCTTGGCCTCGCTCATCAATCCGGCGGCGATTATGATCATTTTCGTCGGTACGGCGGGGGCGGTCTTAAATGCGCTGCCGATGGGGCAGGCCAAAAAATTTCCGTTGCTGCTGAAAAAATTGTTTAATAAGCAGGCGTTGATTCCGGTCGCGACCTTGCTGAAGCTGTTTGTCGAGCTGTCTCAGGTGGCGCGCCGCGAAGGCCTGTTGGCCCTGGAGAGCCGTCTGGGCGAGATTGATGACCCGTTTTTGCGGAACGGCATGAGCATGATGATCGACGGGATGGACGCCGAGTTCATCCGGGACGTCATGGAGGCGGACGTGATGGCGATGGAGGAGCGGCACCGCCATGGCTCGCTGCTTTTCTCCCAAGCCGGCATGTACGCGCCGACGCTGGGCGTGTTGGGGGCGGTTATCGGTCTTGTCGCCGCGTTGGGTAATTTGAGCGATATCGATGCGCTGGGCCATTCTATTGCAGCCGCGTTCATTGCCACCATGTACGGCATTTTCACCGGGTATGTCCTCTGGCATCCGTTTGCTACGAAGCTGAAGCTGATGAGCCAGGAAGAGGTGGCAGTCAAGCGGCTGATGATCGAGGGCATTTTGTCGCTGCAGGCCGGCGATTCGCCGATGGCGGTCGAGGCGAAGCTCAAGGCGTTCATGCCGCAGTCGGCGCGGAGTGCCGTTGATATGTCAGCAAAGGAGGCTTAGCTGCAGATGGCTAAACGTAAGCATGGGCCGCCGCATGAAGAGCATGCGGATGAGACGTGGCTCGTTCCTTATTCTGATTTGCTGACGCTGCTGTTGGCGCTGTTTATCGTGCTGTTTGCCTCCAGCCAGGTTGATGCCAGGAAGTTCGCCGCCGTGGCCTCTTCGTTTGAATCCGCCTTTGCCGGGCCGTTCAGCAGCCAGCCGGGCGGCGCTTATTCGATCAAGCCGCCGGGCGGCGCCCAGCCTCAGCCGCAGGAGATGTCAGCGGTGCAGATGGAGCTGGCGCAATTAACGGCCGTTAAAGCGCAAATTGACGCGTACATAAGGGAAAAGCGGCTGTCGGGCGAATTTGACACGAGCATTACCGAGCAGGGACTGGTGATCCGGATCCGCGACCAGGTGTTTTTTGATTCGGGCAGCGCGGCGCTGTATCCCGCCGCCCGCGAAATTGCCGGAAGTATTGCCGCCGTGTTGGGGCAGATTCCGCAGCAGGTGATTATATCCGGCCATACGGACAATGTGCCGATCAACACGGCGGAATTCCCTTCCAACTGGGATTTGAGCTCCAAGCGGGCCCTGAACGTGATGAAGTTTATGCTGTACAACCATCCGGAATTGAATCCGGAACGGTTCAGCGCGGTCGGTTATGGCGAATACCGGCCGCTGGTGTCGAATGGCACGGAAGAAGGCCGGGTGAAAAACCGGCGCGTCGAGGTGCTGATCTTGCGATCGGCCAAATAACGAAGGGAGGCGGCAGTGATGGGAAAACGCGTGCGTTTGCTCGGTCTGCTGCTCTTTTTTTGCCTGTGGCTTGTGCCGCCGCCGGCGGAGGCCGGCTTCATCAGCACGAAACAGGAAATTTCCATGGGCAAAGATGTGGCGCAGCAGCTGGAGAAAAAATACGGCCTTGTTGAGGACGAAGCCCTGCAGGCGCGGGTGAATGCCATCGGCCAGCGCTTGGTCGGGGTGTCGGAGCGCAAGGATATTTCGTACAGCTTCAAGGTGCTGAATACAAAGGATGTGAACGCCCTGGCGGTTCCGGGGGGCTATATTTACCTGTTCAAGGGGCTGGTTGATTTGATGCCGACGGACGACGAACTGGCCGGCGTCATCGGGCATGAGGTCGGCCACGTGGTGCGGCGCCATTCCGTGAAGCAGGTGGAGAAGTCGTTGGGGACGACGCTGCTGTTTGCTGTTGTGTTCGGCGACAAGGCGGTCATGCTCCAGCAGTTGGGCATGCAGGCCCTGATGGCCGGCTACAGCCGGGGCGATGAGCGCGAGGCTGACGCCCTCGGTTTCAAGTATTCCTACGCCGCAGGCTTCAATCCGTACAGCTCGCTGATCACGATGCACAAGATCAACGACCTGGAGAAAAAGGGCAGCTACGGCATCTTCTCCAGCCATCCGGAGCCGGAGGCGCGCATCGCCCGGCTGGATGCCTATCTGAAAGAGAAAAAGGTGACGCCGGTGGTGGCGGCGAATGAGCAAGGAGCGACGGTGACGGAAGGCGGCTGGTCGTACGCCATTCGGCGCAGCGGCGGCGGCAACAAGCCGCTGTATAGGGGCTATTTGCTGGCGGGCGCCCTGTTTCGCATCGGGCAGCAGCCCAACCTGTCGCCGGACGGGTTTATTGTCATTGAAGAAGGCGAGAACGCGGTCGTCTATTATGGCGACTGGCGCGTGCGCGTGATTTACCCGAGCGATGCCGAAGGCACGGGCCTATCGGTGCTGGAACTGGCGACGCAGGAGGCGGATGCTTTCCGCGATTGGGCGGGGCGGCGGAGTGCGCCTGCAGCGTAGACAAAGGGGGACGGCTGTTTTCGAACAGTCGTCTTTTTTTACAAAAAGATAAGAATTGGCGCCTGGCGAGCGGGAAAACGTTAGAGGATTTGCCCGGTTTTCGCCGAACTAAATAATAGTGTTGTCTGTGTATCGATGCCGATGGAAATGACTGACGGGTTGGAGCGGACAGACAGGGTCGTGCATGCTGCGGAAAGGCGCGGCTGTTTGGAAGTGAAATAGCAGAAAATGACATGAGGAGGCGAGGCTATGCTAAAACGAGAATGCGTTGCCATGATTTTAGCGGGAGGGCAAGGAAGCAGGCTTGGCGTACTGACGCAGAAACTGGCCAAACCGGCGATGCCTTTTGGCGGCAAGTACCGCATCATTGATTTTCCCTTGAGCAATTGCTGCAATTCCGGCATTTACACGGTCGGGGTCTTGACCCAATATCAGCCGCTGGCGCTGCATACTTACATCGGGATCGGCAGTTCATGGGATTTGGACCGACAAAACGGCGGCGTCTACATTCTTCCCCCGTATGCGCATGCGGCGGGGGCCGAGTGGTACAAGGGAACGGCGGACGCCATTGCGCAGAACCTGAACTGGATCGAGGCGCAGCATCCGGAGCACGTGCTCATTTTATCCGGGGACCATATCTACAAGATGAATTACGGCGACATGCTGCTGCAGCATGTCGAACAGCAAGCTGACGCGACGATCGCGGTGATTGAGGTGCCTTACGAAGAGGCAAACCGGTTCGGGATCATGAATACGGACGAGAGCGGGCGTATTGTTGAATTTGAAGAAAAGCCCCGCCGGCCCAAAAGCAATTTGGCGTCGATGGGGGTTTACATTTTCCGCTGGGAGGCGCTGCGCGACCAGTTGCTGCGCGACCAGCAGGAGGAGAATTCCGAACACGACTTTGGCAAGAACATCATTCCGAACATGCTGGCGGAAGAGGCGCGCCTGTTTGCCCATCGTTTCCGCGGCTACTGGAAGGATGTCGGCACGATCGAAAGCTACTGGCAGGCGAATATGGACCTCCTGGATGACCAGCCGGAGCTGGACCTGTACGACACGGAATGGGCGATATTCGCCGTCAATCCGGCGCAGCCGCCGCATTACGTCGGCAAAGACGGCGCCGTCCGGCGCTCCATGGTGGCTGAAGGCTGCCGGATTGAAGGCAGGGTCGAGCGGTCGGTGCTGTTTTACGGCACGCAGGTCGGCGCGGGGGCCGTAGTCAAGGATTCCGTCATCATGGGGGACGTGAAGATCGGCGACGGGGCGCAGGTGAACCGGGCGATTTTGGCGCCCGGCGCCGTTGTGGCGCCCGGGGCTGTCGTCGGCTCGGCCGATGAACTGACGCCATTGACGGTAATTGGCGAAAATACGGTGGTAAATTGCCAGACAGGCGGTGAAGCATAATGCGGCAGGTAATGGGGCTTATCAACTTGCATGAGGATGATCGCTACATTCAGGAACTGACAGGAAACCGTCCCTTGGCGGCGGTGCCGTTTGGCGGCAAGTACCGGGTAATCGACTTTTTGTTGTCGAACATGGTCAATTCCGGCTTGAACAATGTCGGGATTCTGATGCCGGAAAAATACCGTTCGCTGCTTGACCACCTTCGCTCCGGCAAGGAATGGGATTTGGCGCGCAAGCGCGACGGCCTCTTCATTTTGCCGCCGGCCAGCGAACGCTACTCGCGGGCGCACCGGGGCAACGTGGAGCACCTGTTCCAGCAGCTTGACTATTTGTCCTGCGTGCGGCGCGATTACGTACTGATCGGTGAAAGCCATTTTGTTTACAATATGAATTACCAGGCGCTGTTCGCGCAGCACCTGCGGACCGGCGCCGACGTGACGTTGCTGTACAAGGAAATGGAGACGGCGCAAACGGTTGTCCCCGGGGCGATCAGGCTGAATTTTGCCGAGGGCTCGGACCGGATCGCCGGCATGGAAATTTCCCCCTGGCGGTCCGAAAGCCGCAACCTTTGCATGAATATCGCCCTGTTGTCCAAGAGCCTGTTCCTGGACCTGGTCAACCAGGCCATGAGCCGCGGCGGCGGCGATTTTGCCACTGACTGCCTGGCGGCTAACTTAAATCAGCTCATGATCCGCGGCCTGCGGTTTGACGGCTGCGCTGCGCGCATTTCCACCGTGAACGAGTATTACCGCTACAACATGGAGCTGCTTAAGCCGGAGGCGTCGGCGGCGCTGTTCCACCCGCAGCGGCCCATCTATACCAAGGTCAAGGACTCGGCGCCGACCAAGTACCAGGATGCGGCCGAGGTAAGCGACAGCATGGTCGCCAATGGCTGCTTTTTGGAAGGCTGCGTGAAAAACAGCATGCTGTTCCGGGCGGTCAAGGTACAGCGGCAGGCGCAGGTCAGCCATTCGATCATCATGCAAAAAACGACGGTCGGTGAAGGCGCCGTTTTGGAATACGTCATCTGCGACAAGGATGTGGTCATTACGCCCGGCCGCGTGCTAAAGGGCGACCCGAACTATCCGCTGGTCATTCGCAAAGGGACGGTGATTTGACATGCTCAAAGTGTGGTTCGTGGCGGCGGAGGCGTCGCCTTTCGCCAAAACGGGCGGTTTGGGCGATGTAGCCGGCTCCCTGCCGCAGGCGCTGAAAAAACTGGGCGTGGACGTGCGCGTCTGCCTGCCCGCGTATAAAGCCATCCCGGAGAAACTGCTGGAGAAGAAGCGCAAGGCGGTGAAGAAGCACGTTCATCTGGCTTGGCGGAACCAGCCTCTGACCGTGTGGCAAGTCGAACAAGACGGCGTGCCGGTCTACCTGCTTGACCAGCCGTACTATTTTGACCGGCCCGGCTGCTACGGCTATTATGACGATGCGGAGCGCTTCGCCTTTTTCAGCCGCGCGGCGGTGGACATTTTGCCTGACATCGATTTTCAGGCCGATGTCATTCATGTCCACGACTGGCATGCGGCGCTGGTGCCGCTTTATCTGCGCGGTCTTTATGCCCGGTCGCCGTTTTGGCAGAACATGGGCAGTATGCTGACGATCCACAATCTCGGCTATCAGGGGCGGTTTGCGCCGTCGGTGGCGGAGGATGTGTTCGGTTTGGGCTGGGATTACCATAGCGGTTCGCTGGAGTATTACGACTCGGTCAACTGCATGAAGGGTGGTATTTTGGCCGCCGATTACGTGACGACTGTCAGCCCGTCCTATGCGGCGGAAATCTGCACGGTCGAAGGCGGCGAAGGGCTGGACGCCGAACTGCGCTCGCGCGGCAGCCGGCTGGTTGGCATTGTGAACGGCATCGACACGGACGGCTATAACCCCTGGCGCGACCAGGCGCTGCCGAACTGCTTCCATAAGGGGCTGCTGAAGCGCCGGGCGGAAAACAAGCGGGCGCTGCAGCGGGAAGTGGGGCTGCCGGCTTCGGACGGGCCGCTGGTGGTGATGGTCACGCGCCTGGTGGCGGCGAAGGGGATCGACTTGGTTTGCGACGTGATCGGCGACCTTGTCGCCCAAGGCTGCCAGTTTGCGCTCTTGGGCAATGGCGAGGCGCATTATGAAGCCTTCTTCCGCTATGCGGCGAAGAAATGGCCGAATAACTTTGCCGCCCACATCGGTTTTGACGATGCCCTGGCGCGCCGCTTCTACGGCGCCGGCGATTTGCTGCTCATGCCGTCCTTATACGAGCCGTGCGGCATCAGCCAGCTGATCGCCATGCGCTACGGCTGCCTGCCGCTGGTGCGGGAGACAGGCGGGCTGCGGGACACGGTGCGGCCCTATAACCGCTATACGGGCGAGGGCACCGGCTTTTCCTTCCGGGCGCCGAACCGGGACAGCTTTAACGGCGCCTTGGCGGAGGCGGTCGCCTTGTACCAGAACAAGGACGCTTGGCAGGCGGTTGTCAAGCAGGCGATGAGCCAGGACTTCGGTTGGGCGGCGTCGGCTAAGGCCTATCGCAACCTGTACCAAACGTTGAGGAGGGAAAAACATGGCGGCGGTGACGCGGGACAGCATTAGGGAAGCCTTTGTAGACCGCTTCCAGAGCATATATGCCAAGACGCTGGAGTCGGGCTCGCAGCAGGAATATTACCACACGCTGGTGCACTTGCTGAAGGACTCGATTGGCCACAGCTGGGCTAGGACCAACAGCGAATACGAAACCCATAAGGTCAAGCAGGTCTATTATTTCTCCATTGAGTTTTTGCCGGGGCGCCTCTTGAAAAACTACCTGCTTTCCACCGGCGTGGAGCAAATTTGCCGGGAGGCGCTGGCCGACCTGCACCTCGACCTGGATGCCATCTACCGGGAAGAGCACGAACTGGGCATCGGCAGCGGCGGCTTGGGCCGCTTGGCTTCCTGCCTGCTCGACTCCATGGCGGCGATGCGCATTCCGGGGCATGGCTGCGGCATCCGCTACAAGTACGGCTTGTTCCGCCAGCAACTGGTGGAGGGCTACCAGGTGGAGCTGCCGGATGGCTGGCTGAAAAACGGCAATCCCTGGGAAACGGTCAAGCGCGACAAGGCCGTGGTCGTCCGCTTCGGCGGGCGGGCCTGGGCGGAAAGCGTCGGCGAGCGGCTGGTGTTCCACCACGAGGATTACGAGTCCGTGCTGGCTGTTCCGTACGACATGCCGCTAGTCGGCTACGGCAACCGGACGGTGAACACGCTGCGCCTATGGAGCGCCGAGGCGGTTGCGGACAGTTTCGATTTTCAGGGCTTCAACCGGGGCGACTACAGCAAATCCGTCGAGTACAAGTATTCGGTCGAATCAATAACGGAAATTCTTTATCCTGATGATAGCAACTACCACGGGCGGGTTTTGCGCCTCAAGCAGCAGTACTTTTTTGTGTCCGCCGGCGTGCAGAGCATCGTACGCTATGTCAAGCGCAAATGCGGCTCGATCCACTACCTGGATGATTTGGCGGCGATCCATATCAACGACACCCATCCGGCGCTGGTCATTCCGGAACTCATGCGCATCCTGATGGACGAAGAGGGCATGGGCTGGCAGGAAGCCTGGCAGATGGTGTCGGGCACGGTTTCCTACACCAACCATACCGTCTTGCCCGAAGCGATGGAGAAGTGGCCGGTAGAGATCATCCAACAGCTGCTGCCCCGCATTTATATGATTATCCAGGAGATCAACGAACGCTTCTGCCGCGAACTGGCGGCCAGATACGGAGCGGACAGCGAGCGGATCCGGGAAATGGCCATCATCAAGGACGGCTATGTGCACATGGCCAATATGGCGGTTGTCGCATGCTCCAGCGTCAACGGGGTGGCGAAAATCCACACGGAAATTTTGAAAAAGGACGTCCTGCGCCCTTTCTATGAGCACCGGCCGTATAAGTTCAACAACAAGACGAACGGCATCACGCATCGCCGCTGGCTGCTGCAGGCGAATCCCGAACTGGCCAAGGTCATCACGCGCGTCATCGGCAACTCCTGGATCAGCCATCCGGAGGACTTGGAAAAGCTGCTGCGCTTTGTGCATGACGCCGGGCTGCAGGAGGAAATCGCCCGCGTCAAAAAGGGCAATAAGATCCTGCTCGCTAACCACATCAGCACGCAATGCGGCGTCGCCATCGACCCGGACTCGCTATTTGACGTGCACATCAAACGCATCCATGCCTACAAGCGCCAATTGCTCAAGCTGTTTCACGTGATGGCGCTGTACAACGCCATTTTGGCCAAGCCGGACCTGGAGATGCTGCCGCGGACCGTGGTTTTTGCCGGCAAGGCATCGCCCGGGTATTACCTGGCCAAGAACATTATTAAGCTGATCAATACCGTGGCGCAAAAGATCAACCATGACCCGGCGGTCAAAGGCCGCCTGAAGATCGTGTTTATGGAAAATTACTCTGTTTCGCTGGCGGAGCGGATTATTCCGGCCGCCGATTTGAGCGAGCAGATTTCCACGGCCAGCAAGGAGGCGTCCGGCACCGGCAACATGAAGCTGATGATGAATGGCGCCCTCACAGTCGGCACGCTCGACGGCGCCAACATTGAAATCCGCGACGAGGTCGGGCCGGAGAACTTTTTTGCTTTCGGCCTGACGGCCGACGAGGTGCTGGCCTATCAGCTGCACGGCGGCTATTCGGCGCGCCAATTGCTGGAGCAGGAGCCGCAGCTGGACCTGATTGTCGACCAGCTGAGCAACGGCTTTTTGGAGGCGGGCAGCGAGGAATTCAGCGATATTGTGCGTCATTTGATCGATGCCAATGACGAGTACTTCGTGCTGCGGGATTTTGCCGCCTATCAGGTGGCGCAGCAGGATGTAGAGATGGCTTATCGCGACCCGCACCACTGGCGGCACATGGCGGCGGTGAATATTGCCCGTTCCGGGCAGTTTTCCAGCGACCGGACCGTCGGTGAATATGCAGTCGGCATCTGGAAAGTGAGACCGCTGGTGTTAGACAACTAAGAACCGAGGTGAAGCGGATGCGGCTGCTGCACAATTCGCATCTATTGGCCTTCCGGACGCCATTTGGGGCGGTTCCGACCAATACGCCCGTTACGCTGCGCCTGGTTGTTTTCGGCGATCCGGCGCCGGACCGGGTCGTCGTACGTTTTTGGGATTACCAGGAGAGCCGGCTGCCTATGCAGTGCGAAAGCGTTTCGCCCGGAAAAAGAATCTACCGGGGCGACTTTGCTGCGCCGGACAAGGCGACGATCCTGTGGTACTTTTTTCAGGTGGAGGCGGCCGGGCGAATTTTGTATTACGGCGATCAACCTGACGGCTGCGGCGGCGTCGGGCTCGAAGCGGAGACGCCGCCGCTTTCCTACCAACTGACGGTTTATGAGCCGTGGCCGGTTCCGGCCTGGTTGTGCGGGGCGATCGTGTATCAGGTTTTTCCTGACCGCTTTTATAATCCCTATGACAGGCCGATTGCCCTGCCGCCCGGCGCGCTCGTTCACGGCGATTGGCGCCAGCCGCCTCTCTACGCCCGGGCGTGCGACACGGGGGAGATCCTGGGGTATGACTTTTACGGCGGCAATCTGCCCGGCATCCAGGCAAAACTGCCGTATCTGGCGGATCTGGGCGTCAGGGTGATTTATTGCAACCCAGTCTTTTCCGCGGTGAGCAACCATAAGTATGATACGGGCGACTACGAAACGGTGGACGCCGGCTTTGGCGGGACGGAGGCGCTGGCCGCGCTGTGCCGGGCGGCGTCCGGCTATGGCATCCGCATTGTTTTAGACGGCGTATTCAGCCATACCGGCAGCAACAGCCGATATTTCAACAAAGACAACCACTATGCCGACGTAGGGGCCTATCAATCGGAAGACTCCCCTTATCACGGCTGGTACCGGTTCCGCTCCTGGCCGGATGATTACGAATGCTGGTGGGGGAACGACAACCTGCCGAATGTCAACGAATTGGCGCCCTCCTACCTGGACTATATGATCCGCGCTGAAAACAGCATTGTCGCCCGCTGGCAAAAGGCTGGCATCAAGGGCTGGCGTTTGGACGTGGCGGACGAGCTGCCGACGGCGTTCATCCGCCTTTTCCGGGAGCGGCTAAAGGCGCTTGATCCGGACAGCGTGCTGATCGGCGAGGTGTGGGAGGACGCCAGCCGCAAGGTCAGTTATGGTGAGCTGCGCTCCTACTTTAACGGGCGCGAGCTGGACAGCGTGATGAATTATCCTTTCCGCGATGCGGTGGTCGGCTTTTTGACCGGCGCGCTGGACGGGGCGACGGCCTTGCGCCGGCTGTACGGCTTGTACGAGCATTACCCGCGGCCGGCGTTCCTGTCGCTGCTGAACCTGCTTGGCACGCATGACGTAGTCCGCATTCTCACGGCCTTGGGCGAGGCTTCGGCGGAAGGCCTCACGGAGCAGGGGCGGCGGTGCTACCGCTTGCCGCCGCCCCTGAAGAAGAAGGCCATTGCCCGGCTGAGGCTGGCGGTCTTTTGGCAGATGACCTTCCCCGGGGCGCCGATGATTTACTACGGCGATGAAGCCGGGCTGGAGGGGTTTTCTGACCCCTATAACCGGGGCGCATTTCCCTGGGGGCGCGAGGAGGAGGCCGTCTTGAGCTGGCATTGGCGCATGACGGGCCTGCGCGGCCGCTATCCGGCGCTGGCGCAAGGGGACTGGCGGCTGCTGCCGGCGATGACGGACGCGGTGGCCTTCGCGCGTACTACGGAACAAGACGTGGCGCTAGCGGCGCTCAACCGCTCCGCCGAGGCGTCCGCCCGGATCGAACTGGCCGATGATGTCGGGCTGGCCGGAACCGTGACGGAGGTGTTTACCGGCGAGCAGGTTGTGCTTGGGCCGGGGGCAAAGCTTGTCACGCCGCCCGGCGAGTGCCGGTTGTGGGTCAGCGAAGTCCGCTGGCCGGATCGCAAGCGTGCGGCGGGCGTGCTGCTCCACCCGACGGCTTTGCCTTCGGCTTACGGCGGTGATATCGGACCGGCCGCGCTGCGCTTTCTTGATTTTTTGGCGTCCGCCGGCCAAACGGTGTGGCAATTTCTCCCGCTGAATCCAACCGGCTGGGAAGGATCGCCGTATGCGGGCACTTCGGCTATGGCCGTGTCCTGCCTGCTGATTTCACCCGAGCGCTTGTGGCAGGACGGCTGGCTGGACAAGGCGGCGCTTGAAAGCGCCCAGGCGACCGGCCGGGCGATTGAACGGTTCCGCCCGGTGGAGACGGCGCGCCGGAAAAGCCGCCTGTTTCACCAGGCCTGGTCAGCGGCCCAAAAGCAGCTGCCGCCCGACTATGAGCTGTTCTGCCACGAGCAGGCGTGGTGGCTGGAGGACTACGCGCTGTTCGCCGTTTGCCGCAAGCGCTTTGGCGGCCAGGGCTGGTGGTCTTGGCCTGCAGAGCTGCGGACGCGCCAGCGCGCGGCGCTGGAGGCGTGCCGCCGTGACTGGGCGGAGGAGCTTGGCTACCAGCGCTTCCTGCAGTACGTTGTGCAGCGGCAGTGGCAGGAAGTGCGGGCGCGGGCAAAGGGGTTGGGCATCTCCCTGGTGGGCGATGTGCCGCTGTATGTGGCGGCCGACAGCGCCGATGTGTGGGCGCATCCGGAATGGTTCATGCTTGATGGACAGGGGCGCCCGACGATGGTGGCGGGCGTGCCGCCCGATTACTTTTCGGCGGAGGGACAGCTGTGGGGCAACCCGCTTTACCGGTGGGAGGTCATGGCTCAGGACGGGTATCGCTGGTGGACGGAACGGCTGCGGCGCACGCTGACCTTTTGCGATGTGGTGCGTCTTGATCACTTCCGCGGTTTGGAGCAGCACTGGGCGGTGCCGGCCGGCGAACGGACGGCTAGGAGCGGGCAGTGGCTGCCTGGCCCCGGCGCCGACTTCTTGCGCACGCTTCGCGCCGGCTTGGGCTCATTGCCCTGCCTGGCGGAGGACTTGGGCGTCATCACGCGGGAAGTCCGCCTCTTGCGCGCGCAATTTCATTTGCCGGGCATGGAGGTGCTGCAGTTCATGCGGCCGGCCTGCCGCGACGCCGTTTTGTACACGGGCACGCATGACAATGCGACCCTCTTGAGCTGGTATTTGGCAGCGGAGCCGCAGGCCAAAGCGCTTTGCCGGGAGCTCGGCATCGTTCATGGCCGGAGCGCTCCGGCGGAAGCGGTTGAAGCCCTGCTGCAATACGCCTATGCGGCGGGCAACACCTGGGTGGTGACGCCGCTGGCCGATTTGCTGAAGCTGGGCGACGGCGCGCGGTTCAACCGGCCGGGGACGGTTAGCGATGAAAACTGGTCTTGGCGCGTGCCGCCGAATACATTAAGCTTGCAACTGGCGGAAGAAATCCGCCGCAGAACACAAGCGGCAAGGCGTTGCTGACAACAAAGGGGAGAACATAGTGGCGGTTGATTTGCTGTACACGGTGGACAAAGCCTGTGCGCTGTGCGGGCGCGCTTTTCCTGTCGTCAGGGTGCGCAACCGGCTGCGGATGATCAGGCAGGACGCCGATTTTTGCACTGTCTATGCGGATATTAATCCCTACTATTACGACGTATGGGTTTGCCCTCATTGCGGCTATGCGGCGCAAGAGAGCTGGTTTGCGGAGCTGAAGGACAGCGCCGCGGACAAGCTGAAGGCTTTTCTTGCCGGCAAGGACGTGCAGCTTGATTTCAGCGGGGAGCGCTCCCGGCGTCAGGCCCTGGACACATATCGCCTGGCGATTTTTTACGCGGGATTGACCGGACAGCCGGCCAGCCGCCTGGGCGCCCTGTTTTTGCGCATGGCCTGGCTGTTCCGGGAAGCGGGCGACGAAATGCACGAGCGGCCGGCGCTCCTGGAGGCGCGCAAGCATTACGAGCAGGCGCTCATGCGCGAGCCGCTGCCGATCGGCAATCTGTCTGAACTGGCCTTGGAATATCTGGTGGCGGAGCTTTACCGCCGCACCGGCGAACTGGACCGGGCGCTGGCCGGTTTCAGCCGCATTGTCGGCAATCCCAAAGCAAAGCTGGAAAAGCGGCTGCTGGAGATGGCCAGGGAAGCCTGGCAGGCGACGCGTGACTTGCGCGACGGGCGCAAAAGCGAGCCCAAACCGGCGCCGGAGCTCCTGACCCCCTGAATAAAAAACGGCTGGCCGAGAAGATGCCTCTTCCCGGCCAGCCGTTTTTTATTCAGTCTAAGGGAAACATGACGACAAGCAGCATTTTAAAGGGGGTGTTGGCCAAGACCGCATGGGGGATGCCGGCGGGCATGACGATGGCGTCGCCGGCTTTGACGACCTGCGTCTTGCCGCCGATGGTGACGGACGCCTCGCCGTCAAGCGCAACGACGAGCGCGTCGCCGCTGGAGGTGTGGGAGCTGATTTCTTCTTGGGCGGCGAAGGCGAACAGGGTAACGTTCGCCGCCTTGTTTTGGGCTAATGTCCGGCTGACCACCGTGCCGGGCTGGTATCCGACCAAGCCGGCGAATTGCAGCGCCTGCTCCAGCTCCAGGTTTTTAAACAGGGATTGTCTTTCCATCGTGCAATCGACTCCTTTTATCGCAATCTAATCTGAACTTGCCTTACCTGCAGTATAGCACAAACCCGAGCTGGCTACTGTGATTTTTATCACGGTACAGCTTTTTCTTGCCGCTGGGGCGCAAAGCGGGTAGAATGAGAAGAAAACGGCTGATTTTTACAGCAAAGGGGCGGACGCAGCGTGTTTAATATAGGCATGCCGGAGTTGATTCTTATCTTGGTGATTGCGCTGGTTGTGTTCGGGCCGGGCAAGCTGCCGGAGATCGGCAACGCGCTGGGCAAGGCCATCCGGGAATTTAAACGGGCCACGACGCAGCCGGCCGAAACGGACGACGAAGCGGCGAAAAAGAAGGCGCCGAAAAAAACCGAGGACGATAAAAAGCCGGAAGCGTGAGGCGCGACATGGAGCAGGATCAGGACAACAAAATGCATGACGAGCCCGGCCGCGGCGGCGAGATGACGCTTGTCGAGCATCTGGCGGAACTGCGCCGGCGGATTATCCGGGTGCTGGCGGCGGTGGCGGCGGCGACGGCGGCCTGCTATGCCGTTATCGACAAGATTATGCAGTATCTCGTCGCCCCGGCGGGAAAGCTATACTACCTGACGCCGGCCGAGGCCTTCTTCACCTATTTTAAGGTGGCGCTGGTAACCGGGCTGCTGGTTGCTTTGCCGGTTATCTGCTACCAGGTGTGGGCCTTTTTCGCGCCGGCGCTGACCGGCAAGGAAAAGCGGATCGGGCTGGTTCTGGTGCCGGGGGCGGTCATCTTGTTTTATGCCGGAACCGCCTTCGCTTATCTGCTGGCGCTGCCGGCGGCTGTGCGCTTTTTCCTCGGCTTCGCCTCTGATTCGCTTGCGCCGATGCTGTCCTTGGGCGGCTACGTGTCGTTCGTTTTGTCCTTTTGTCTCCCCTTTGGCTTCGTGTTCCAGCTGCCGGTCGTGATGCTGGTGCTGGCGCTGTTCGGAATTTTGAAGCCGGCGTTCTTGGCCGGCAAGCGAAAGTACGTCGTTGTCCTGGCTTTCGTGGCGGGGGCGGTCATCTCGCCGACGCCGGACATTTTCGGGCAGACGCTCTTGGCCTTGCCGATCATCGTCCTGTATGAACTGAGTTTGCTGTTGCTTCGGCTGCTGGTGCGCGGCTGACAATACTGAGCGGGCGCCTAAAATAGGCTTTGCAACCCTATTTTGGGCGCTTTTTTACTGGCCTGTTGCGAACTGCTTGGGCGATTTTTCTTGCATTATTCAGTCAATTGCAGGAGGAAAATGCAGTAAATTGGCCGAATAGTAAAATGTATTAAGCATTACATAAGGAGGCTGACATCGTGGTTAATAAAAAGAAGTGGGCGGCGCTCGCTATGGCGGCGCTATTCTCCGCTGGAGTGCTGGCGGCGGGCTGCGGCGGAGAGAAAAAGGCGGCCGAGAAGAAACCGGAGAAGCTGACGCTCTATTGCGGCCTGATGGAAGACCACATGATCAAGACGGTCAAGGAGTTTGAGAAGGATACCGGCATCAAAGTCGAGGCCGTGCGGATGAGTTCGGGCGAGATTTTAGGCCGGATCAACGCGGAGAAGAATGCGCCGAAAGCCAGCGTCTGGTACGGCGGGCCGGCGGACGGCTTTATCCAGGCCCAGGAATACGGCCTGCTGGACAAATACGTTTCGCCCAATGCGGCGAAAATCCCCGATAAGTTCAAGGACAAGGACGGCTATTGGACCGGCATTTATGTCGGGTACCTTGGTTTTTCCTCCAACCAGAAGCTTCTGGCGGAAAAGGGCGTAGAGGCGCCGAAAACCTGGCAGGATCTGTTGAAGCCGGAGTTCAAAGGGCAGGTCGTCATGGCGAATCCGGGCTCCTCCGGCACGGCCTACACGATGCTGGCGACGATGGTCCAATTGCTGGGCGAGGAAAAGGGCTTGGCCTATATGAAGGCCCTGAACGGACAGATCAAAACGTACACGAAATCCGGCACGGCGCCTGGCCGCATGGCCGGTCAGGGCGAGTGCACGGTCGGCATTACCTTCCTGCATGATGCGATCAAATACCGCGAGGAAGGCATGAAGGATCTTGTCCTGACCGCCCCGGCCGAAGGAACCGGTTATGAAATCGGCGCGGTTGCCATGATCAAAGGCGGCCCGGAACAGGAAGCAGCGAAAAAGTTCATCGACTGGATCTTGACGAAAAAAGCGCAGGAAATGGGCTCCACTACTGGCTCCTATCAGTTCCTGACCAATCCGGAAGCGGCGCCGCCCAAGCAAGCCGCCGAGATCAAGGATACGAAGCTGATCAACTACGACTTGAAGTGGGCCGGGACGAACCGGGCCAAATTGGTAGAAAAATGGAATGCGGCGGTTAACTAGGCTGCCGGCGCCACAATAGCAGCGCAACAAGCCCATCACATGCGGCGATGGGCTTGTTGCGCGCAGGCGGCTAAATGGGGAGTGTGAAGTGCCGTGCTAAAAACCAACAATGCGGACTGGCAGAAGGTCGTGCGCGATCCGATCCTGCTCGGCGCAGTTTCCGTTGTGATCCTGTCCTTAATCGTGTTTATTGTCTGGCCGCTGTTTGAAGTGCTGCAAGAAGGCTTCTTTACCTTGAACGGCCGCTTTACGCTGCAATACTATGAAGAAGTGTTCCGCCAGTCGGAGAATATCAAGGTTTTGTCCAACACCATCGGACTGGGGCTGTTTGTCAGCTTCATTTCGACTGGCATCGGCTTTTTGTTCGCCTACGCGGATGCGTTCGTCCGGCTGCGGGGCAAGAAAATCTTCAACATCCTGGCGATATTGCCGATCATTTCCCCGCCTTTTGCCCTGGCGATGTCGTTTATCATGCTGTTTGGGCAGCGCGGCTTTGTCACCAACCGGCTGCTGGGGATTCCGGACGCGAATGTGTACGGCTTTTTTGGCCTGGCGATCGTCCAGGTGCTGACTTTTTTTCCGGTCGCCTACCTCGTGCTGGCGGGGCTCATGCGGCAGATTGATCCGGCGTATGAAGAGGCGGCCCGCAATTTGGGCGCGACGCGCTACGGCACGTTCAAGACGGTTTTGCTGCCGCTCTTGCTGCCTGGCATTGCGAACAGTTTTCTGCTCGTATTCATCCAGAGCGTCGCTGATTTTGGCAATGCGATGGTGATCGGCGGCAATTTTACGACCCTGGCGGTAAAAACGTATTTGCAGGCCATGGGAAACTACGACATCAAGGGCGGCACGGCCCTGGCGACTGTCCTGCTGACGATTTCCGTCCTCATGTTTGTGGTGCAGAAGTACTGGCTGGGCGGGCGTTCATATGTTACGGTCACCGGCAAGCCTTCCCGGCAGCGTGAACTAATCGACGGCCAGACGGAGCGGCTCTTGGTTGGCGTGCCGTGCCTGCTGATCAGCGCTTTCATTTTTATTTTATACATTCTGATCCCCGTCGGCTCGTTTGTGAAGCTGTGGGGCATCGACTACACCCCGACGCTGCGGCATTATGAGTATGTTTTTGATTTGGGGATGAAGCCGATCCTTGACACGACCTGGCTGTCGATCATCTCCATGCCGATCACGGGCGTGTTGGGCATGATCATCGCTTTTTTGATTGTGCGCAAGCGCTTCCCCGGCCGGGAGTGGGTAGAGTTTATCTCACTTTTGTCGATGGCGATTCCCGGCACGGTTATCGGCATGGGCTATGTCCTGGCCTACAACAAGCCGCCGCTGGTCCTGACCGGGACGGCGGCGATTATCGTGCTCTCGTTTGTCTTCCGCAGCATGCCGGTCGGCATCCGGGCCGGCATGGCGTCCTTGCAGCAGATCGATCCGGCGATTGAAGAGGCGGCGCAGGACATGGGCGCCAACACGTTTAAGGTTTTTACCTCCGTGACGATTCCGCTGATCAAGTCCGCTTTCTTCAGCGGCCTCCTGTACAGCTTCGTCCGTTCCATGACCGCCGTCAGCGCGGTTATTTTCCTCGTGTCCGCCAGCTACAACCTGCTGACAGTTTCGATCATGTCCCAGGTTGACGTAGGCCGGATTGGTGTGGCGGCGGCTTACTCGACGGTGTTGATTGCCATCGTGCTGGTGGTGACGGGCGTGCTCAAATTCCTGCTGGGGCGTTTGGGCGTGGATATTAACGAAGTAAACGGCTGAGGTGACTGATGATGTCTACTATCGGAACAAAGAAAGTGTCCATTCAAAATTTGGTTAAGATCTATCAGCAGCCGGGCCATAAAACGGTTACGGCGGTTGACGACGTGTCGCTGGAGATCGCCCCGGGCGAATTTGTGACGCTGCTCGGACCGTCGGGCTGCGGCAAGACGACGATTTTGCGCATGGTGGCCGGGTTCGAAGTGCCTACGGATGGGCGCGTGCTGATCGGCGCGGACGATGTGACCGGCCTGACGCCGGATAAGCGGGACACGGCCATGGTTTTTCAAAGCTATGCCCTGTTCCCGCACTTGAACGTGTTTGACAATATCGCCTACGGCTTGAAAATTAAAAAGCTGCCTGCCGCTGTCATCAAGGAAAAGGTGATGGAGATTTTGGAACTGGTCGGGCTCGGCGAACTGGAAAAGCGCGCCCCCAACCAGCTGTCGGGCGGCCAGCAGCAGCGGGTTGCCTTGGCGCGGGCGCTGGTGATGGAGCCGGGCGTGCTGCTGTTTGACGAGCCGCTCTCCAACCTCGACGCGAAGCTGCGCGTCCACATGCGTGCCGAGATCCGCCGCATCCAGCGCAAGATCGGCATCACCAGCATTTACGTCACCCACGACCAAGCTGAGGCGATGAGCATGAGCGATCGGGTCATCGTCATGAAAAAGGGCAAGGTCGAGCAGATCGGGACCCCGCACGACATATATGCGCATCCGGCGACGGAGTTCGTGGCGGACTTTATTGGCACGGCGAATATCTTGGACGGGCAGGTGGTGTCAGTGGCGGGCGACGAGGCGGAAGTCGCTGTCTTGGGGACGACTTTTCGCCTGCGCGGCACGCGGCCGGTTGTTTCGGGGGAAGCGGTGCGGGCGGTTATCCGGCCGGAGGCGGTGGAGCTGCGCGCTAGTGGCGGCCTGCCTGCGGAGGTTCTTTCCTCGGTCTTCATGGGTTCGTATCAGGATTACCACCTGCGCGTCGGCGGGCAGCTGCTCAGCGTGGTGGATACGAACCCTGCCTTCAAGCGGGTGTTCTGCGAGGGCGAGCAGGCATTTGTCGGCATCCGCCCCGACAGTCTGCATATTGTGGCGAAATAGCGCCGGATAAGGCAGCAAAGCAACCGCCACCCGCCCTGTCACGGCTGGCGGTTGCTTTGCTTTGGCAGCGTTGAAACAGCTTAAGGTAAGTAAAATAATAGTACATTATTGGTGTGATCTCCAGTTGCTTCCGCTATAATAGGGGGTAGAACAGGTACGCTGTGGGCGGATGGGAAGGAGAGCGCATTATGATGCGGATGTTAGGCAAATCCATGCTGCTTTGGCTGCTGGTGTTAGGCTGTTTGAATGGTTCGGCGGCAGCGGAGCCGTTGCCGGAGTCGGACTCGGGGTATGAAGTGATTGAAAGCGGCGAAGCGGACGTGCTGGGGCGGGGGACGCCGCAGCAGGTGCAACTGCTGGGCAAAAAGGTTGGCTTCGGGACGGCTTTTTATAAGGACGTTTATCTCAATGTGATGGAGGGGGAGGCGATCATTTCCAGCCTGCCTTTAGATCAGATGAGCGGCTATTACGGCGTTAGAAAGGCGCTTTTCTTCGGCGACTTTACCGGAGACCAAGTGCCGGAGGTGTTCGTGTCACTGCCGACCGGCGGCAGCGGCGGCCTGATCAACTACCGGCTGGTTACCTGGCAGGACGGTCAGGGACTGCTCCTGTTCAGCGCCGCGCAAAACCGCGGTCTTGCCTGCACGTTGACGAGCGCCAACGACTGGCGGTTGCAGGTGAGAACCGAGCAGGGCGGGGCGACGTTGTTCTTAGACGGCGCGGTGCGCCGCGCCGAGTACCGGCGGCTCGGCTATTTCGACGAGCAAGGGAACGTGCTGAAGCCGCTGCCGGCCTTCGTCGCCCCTTTTGGCTGGCTTGAGCCGGAGGATCGTGACGGCGACGGACATTATTTGCTGCGCGGTTGGCAGCAACTGTCGGGGGCTTATCGCGCCGACCAGTTGGGTTGGATTGAATCGCTCTGGCGGTATGAAAACGGAACTTGGAATATCTTGAACGTGAACCTGGGGCAGCGGATGATGCCGTAATCCGGCGAGGGAGGCTGAACGATGGAATTTCATCAATTGCAGTATGTGGTGGCGGTTGCAGAAGAGCTAAATTTTACCCGGGCTGCCGACAAGGTCAGCGTGAGCCAGTCGACGCTGTCGCACCAGATTGCCAAACTGGAGGATGAATTAGGCATCAAGCTGTTCGACCGCAGCTCGCGCTCCGTGCATGTCACGCAGGCCGGCGCGGATTTCGTGCGCCGGGCGCGGCTCATGCTGACGGATTTAGTGGCCGCGCAGCAGAGTATGGAGGCGTTTCGCGGGCTCTTGAAGGGTACCTTGCGGATTGGCACGATCGCCTCAACCGGGATGATTGACTTTGCCAGCCTGCTGGCGCATTTCCACCAGCGCCATCCCAATTTGAATTTTGCGGTCAATCAATCCGGCACGTACGGCTTGCTGAAGGACCTGCATGCCGGCGAAATCGACATCGCTCTTACCACGAGGCCGTCGGACCCCCCCTACGACGAAATCGATTTTACGCATTTGGCCGACGATTACTACGTTCTGGTTGTGCCGCCCACGCACCGTTTTGCCGGACGGGACGAGATTGATTTGGCGGAAGCGAGCGAGGAACGGTTCGTGTTTTACTCAGGCTCGGGCAGCCTCTACTACACTTGCATGGCGGCGTGCACGGCTGCCGGGTTCAAGCCCAACATCGTTTGCTACAGCGATGATGCGGCTACGCGTTTTTCCCTGATTAGCGCCGGCATGGGAGTCGGTTTTTTCCCGCAGGCGGAAGCGCGTCGCCCGCCGTTTCATGTGGCGTCAGTCCGGCTCAAGCAGACATTAAACAAAGAAATCGTGCTGGCGATGTCGGCGCGCTCGCGGACGGTGCCGGTCGCAACGGCGTTTTATCAGTTCGCCCTGGAGTGGGCTAGAGACATGGGGCTGGGTAATCCGGGTGCCTGAAAAGGCGCCTTTTTCTTTTGGCAAAACAATCGATGCCATCGATTGTTCGAATGGATAATGTGATTTGCTAAGAATTTTAAAAAGGCGTAAAATTCAGATAAGGTCAAAAAACAGCAAGTGAATTAGGGAGGAAAGAACAATGAGTGAGGAAAAAAAGGTCAAGACCATTACTCCGGAGCAGCAAGCTGAGTTAGACGATAAAATGGCGAGAGCAAGAGCCGCCTTGAAAATTATTGAAACGTACAGCCAAGAGCGCGTCGACCGTCTGTGCCAAGCGGTCGCCTGGGCCGTGGCCAACAAGAAAACCTTCACCCGCTTGGTTGACATGGGCATCGCCGAGAGCGGCTTGGGTGACCCGGTCAGCCGCATGAACAAGCGCTTTAAAATCCGCGGCGTGCTCCGCGATGCGCTGCGCCAAAAGAGCGTCGGCATTATTGAAGAGATTCCGGAAAAGGGTATTGTCAAATACGGCAAACCGGCCGGCGTTGTCGCCTGCATCGTTCCGACCACCAACCCTGACCTGACTCCGGCCGGCAACGCGATTTACGCGATCAAAGCCCGCGACGTCGTCGTTTATTCCGCCCATCCCCGTTCCAAGAAAACCACGATGGAAACGGTCAACCTGATGCGCGCCGCCTTGGAGCGCGAAGGCGCCCCGGCTGACATTCTCCAATGCCTGGAAACCGCTAGCATCCCGATGGCCAATGCGCTGATGGCGGCCTCCGACCTGGTTATCGCCACCGGCGGTCAGCCGATGGTGCGTGCGGCCTACAGCTCCGGCACCCCGGCTTACGGTGTAGGCGCCGGCAATTCGACGATGATTTTCGACGAAACGGCTGACGTGGTGGAAGCCTGCCACAATTCCATGCTCAGCAAAACTTCTGACTTCGGTTCCGGCTGCTCGGCGGACGGCAACCTCATCATCCACGAGAGCATCTATGACCAGTGCCTCGAACAACTGCAAAAAGAAGGCGGCTATTTCGCCAAAGGCGAAGAACGCGAAAAACTGCGTGCTGTGATGTGGGACGACGAATTCCACAGACTTTCCGATACGGTGGCGATCGCGCCGCAACAGCTGGCCCAAATCGCCGGCTTCACCATCCCGGCAGACCGCAAGTTCATTTTCGTTGAAGCGGACGGACAAGGCCCGGAATACTTCTTCTGCCGTGAAAAGCTGACGACCCTGCTGGCGACCCATAAATACCATGGCGAATTCCAAAACGCGATCGACATGATGTTCAAAGTGTACTCGACTGGCGGCATCGGCCATTCCTGCGGCATTTACTCCTTCAACGACGAACACATCCACAGACTGGCTTTGGCTGCGCCGGTAAGCCGGATGATGGTTCGCCAAGCGCAATCCAAAAACAATGCCGGTTCCTTCACTAACGGCATGCCGATGACGTCCAGCATGGGCTGCGGCACGTGGGGCGGCAACATCACTTCCGAGAACGTTCACCTGAAACACTATATGAACACCACCTGGGTGTCCCGCACGATTCCGGAAGACAGACCGTCTGACCAAGAACTGTTCGGCGAATTCTACGATCCGGAATGTGAAAAATAATCAATAAATGAAGCGCAAGCAACCCACGTGGCCCCGTTTCGGGTAGTTGCGTGGGTTGTGCTGCAGATTGCCGTTTTAATGACGGTGTGAGGGGGAAAGATGATGAGCGAATGGAAATGGCCGGACCACGTCACGATTTGCGAGGTCGGTTTGCGGGATGGGCTGCAAAATGAAAAGAAGATTCTGAGCGTCGAGGAAAAACTGGCGCTGTTGGATATGGTTGTCGACTCCGGGATCAAGATCATCGAGGTCGGCTCGTTTGTCCATCCAAAAGCCGTGCCGCAGATGGCAGACACGGAAGAGGTCGCCCGGAAGATGAAGCGGGTCGAGGGCGTGGAGTACCGGGCGCTGGTGCCGAACCTCAAAGGCCTGGAGCGGGCGCACAACGCCGGCTTGACGAAGGCGAAGCTGACGGTGTCGGTCAGCGATACGCACTGCATGGTGAACTTCAACAAAAAGCCGGTGGAAATGATGGCCGGCTTTGCCGAATGCGTCGAGTACGCGGCGAAAAACAGCATCACGATTTCCGGCGCCCTGTCGTCGGCCTGGGGCTGCGCGTTCGAAGGGCGGATCCCGGTGGAACAGATTGAAAAAATCGTCCGCGAGTTCTTGAAGCTCGGGATCACGGAATTGTCGCTGTCGGACGCGACCGGCATGGGCAATCCGCGCCAGGTGTATGAAGTCTGCAGCTACATGGTCAAAGCCTTCCCGCAGGTGAGCTGGGTGCTGCACTTCCACAACACGCGCGACATGGCGATGGCCAACATCGTCGCCGGACTGCAGGCGGGGGTCACGAAGTTTGACGGCGCGTTCGCTGGTCTGGGCGGCTGCCCGTATATTCCCGGCGCGGCCGGCAATATCGCCACCGAGGATGTCGTCCATATGCTGCAGGAGATGGGGCTCAACACCGGCGTCGATTTGCGCAAGGCGATGGCGACCGCCCGGGCGGCGCAGGAGATGGTCGGCCATCCCGGCGCCAGCGCCGTGCTGCGGGCCGGGTGCAATGACGACTTGAAGACGGCGCAAAACGCCAAGCGGCAAGAGAATAAATAAGCTGTAATTCGGCTCAGACAAGGTCTGTCAGTCTGTCAGTCTGTGGATTGACAGAACTGACAGACCTTTTTTCGCAAAGGCTGCCAGATTATGAAAAGGCGGCCGATTTTTCATCAGCCGCGTTGCGGCTCGTCAACAAGACGGACTTGGACTGAACGGGCGAGGCCTTGACATAAAATGTGTTAATAACCATACATTTGCCGTTGACTTTTTTTGGCGAAAAATGCGATAATGGATAACATACCGACCGGTAGGTTTCTGAAAGGGGGGAGAAGATGAAGAACAAAATTGTCGTGGCGGCGCTCAAGCTGTTTTTGCTGCGCGGCTACAAATACGTCTCCCTGGTTGAGGTGGCGGGGGAAGTCGGTATCACAAAGGGCGGCATTTACCATTACTTTGAGAATAAGGAGCGTTTGCTCCAGGCGTCCGTGCAGCATTTGTTCGAACATGTGAAGCTGCGCTTCATCAACCTGTTTTCCGCCGACAAGAGCTTGCGGGAAACGTTTCAGGCCATCCTTGTCGGACGGGCGATTGAATGCTATGTTGAGGAAATGACTGGAGTAAGCTGCGAACAGGTCAGCGCGGCTGACGAGATATCATTCCGACTGGAAATCATGCAGCATTTTCCGCACCTGTGCGAGCGCTTCGAACGGGATCAGCAGGAAATCTGCCACGCCTTGAAAGCGAGGCTAGAGCAGGCGATGCAAGCAGGCGACATGCGTACCGACCTGGCGGCGGATTCTTTGGCGACGTTTTGCTGGGCGGCGCTCAACGGGCAAAAAGCCTTGCCGGGTTTTTTCTGCGAACTAAAGACACGCCAGCAAACCTATGAGACGCTATGCAGCCTGCTGGCGCTCAAATGAAGGCGTGTTTTTTCATGCCTTCTACATACCGACTGGTAGGTTGGCGGTGTTCATAGCCTTTTTCAAGCTGGCTGTGGTTTACTGGAATAGAATTGAGCATAGGGGGTTTTGGGTATGAGGTTTTATCAACGTGTTGCTGCCGCGGCTTTGCCGGTGATAATGGCACTGTCGTTGCAGCAGGCGGTTTGGGCCGCGCCGCTGGAGTTGTCCGTCGAGGACAGCATCGCGCTGGCCTTGCGCAACAACCATGACCTGCGCTACGCGCGGTCGGCGCAAGAAAAGGCATATTGGGCGCTTAAGCAGGCCAAGGGCAACAAGGGCGTGTCGCTTGACTACACCAACCTGGCCGAACGTTCTGACAAGACCTTGTCGCTCACGGGGGGCAAGGATGAAATCATGCATACGGTCGGCGTATCGCTGCCGCTTTATTCGGGCGGCAGCCTGGAAAACCAGGTCAAGCAGGCTGATCTGAATCTGACGGTGGCGAAGCTGGAGGTAGAAGCGGCCAAGCAGCAGCTGAAGCTGGACGTGGTGACGAACTACCTGTCGGTGTTGGAGTACCGGCATGAAGTGCAGGTCAATCAGGACACGGTCAAAAACTACGAGGACCACTTGAACCTGGTGAAAGCCAAATACGACATCGGCTTGGTTGCAAAAACGGACGTGCTGGCCAGCGAAGTGGATCTGGCCAACGCGCAAGACAATCTCATCCAGGCGCAAAACAATTACAACAACGCGCTGGCGGCCCTGAACAATACGCTTGGCTTGCCGCATGACACGGAAATTGTTTTGAAAGACAGCTTTGGCCAGGAACGGCTGGCGATGACGCTCGAAGAGTGCTTGCGCTATGCGCTGCTGAACCGGCCGGAGATTGGGCAGTATGAAGCGAAGGCGGCCAGCGCCCAATACGACATCAAGATCGCCAAAAGCGGGCGGTTGCCGGCGGTGAGCCTGTCCGCGCAGCAGAATTGGTACGATAAGGACTGGCCGGGGACGGATGAAAGCAACTGGCTGGTCGGGCTGACGACCACGTTTAATGTCTTTGATTCCGGCGTGACGAAGGCGAAGATCGAGCAGGCGAAGCACAACGCCGCTATGGTGGATGATCAATACCAGACGATTCGTGACGCGATCTTGCTCGGCGTGCGCCAGGCCTACCTGAGCATGGCGGAAGCGGAAAAACGGATTGCGACCAACACCAAGACGGTTGCGCAGGCCCAAGAAAACATGATGATCCAAAAAGCGCGCTATCAAGTCGGCGTGGGGACGAACCTTGACCTGCGCGACACGGTGCTGGCGCTCGACACGGCCAAGAAGAACTATTTCAAGGCGCTGTATGATTACAACACCAGCAAGGCCCAGCTTGAGCAGGCGATGGGCAAGCCGGTCCAATAAAAAGCGAAGTTTGCGGCAGGAGGGATAAACAGTGAACAACAAGTTTTTCAGCCAATGGTCAACGAAACGCTGGGCGAGCATCGTCGTGCTGGCGGTGTTGGTCGGCCTCGGCATAATGAAGGGCGGCGCCTTTTCCAAGACGCAGAGCGCGCCAATGGCCAGAGAAGTAGAAGTTAAGGCGATGCAGGTGGTGCAAAAAGACGCGCAGCTGCAGTATGAATTTGTCGGCAAGGTCCAGTCCAAAAACGAAGTGAAAATCATGTCCAAGGTGGCCGGCAATGTCGTGGAGAAGATGGTCAAGGGCGGCGACCGGGTCTATAAGGGACAGC
Organism: Sporomusaceae bacterium; assembly: GCA_029265905.1. GTDB lineage: Bacteria > Bacillota > Negativicutes > Acidaminococcales > JAJUGR01 > JAJUGR01. Next base: position 31,175 of record JAJUGR010000013.1, read on the forward strand.
CCTTGTTCCGGATCGACGACAAGCAGTACCAGTCGTCGATCCGCTCCGCGCGCGCGACCGTGAACCAGTCGCAAGCGGCCTTGAACAATGCCCGCAAGGATCTGGGCCGGTATGAGCAGCTGGTGGCAATCAAGGGCATTTCCCAGCAGTCGTATGACGCGCAGGCCGCGCAGGTTGAGCAGTACGAAGCTGATGTGGCGGCCAATGTGGCGCGCCTGCAGCAAGCCGAGGAAGATGCGCTTGACACGTTGATCGTCTCGCCGGTAGACGGACGCATCGATGTGAACGATGTCAGCATCGGCCAATATGTGGCGCCCGGCTCCACGACCTTGGCCACCGTTTCGTCGCTTGACCCGATTTGGGTGCAGTTCAGCATGAGTGAAAACGAGTACCTGAAGTTTGCCTTGCTGGGCGGCGGCAGCCTGCCGGAGGCGTTCAAGAACAACTTGAAGCTGACGCTGAGCAACGGCGCGCTTTATCCGGGCGTCGGACGTGTTGAGCAAATTGACAAAGGCATCGCGGAAAACATGGGCACCATCACCATCAAGGCTTCCTTTGACAACAGCACGAATCTCTTGCTGCCGGGCATGTTCGGCCGCGTCATCGCCCAGGGCGAGGTGAAAAAGAATGCGCTGCTGATTCCGCAGCGTTCAGTCAAGGAATTGCTCGACAGCAATTACGTGATGGTGCTGTCGCCCGACAACAAGGTTGAGCGCCGCGCGGTCAAGATGGGGGAAAAGCTCGGCAACATGTGGATTGTTGAGGAGGGTTTGACGGCGTCTGACCGCGTGATTGTCGAGGGAATCGACAAGGTCAAGCAGGGGGCGACCGTAAAAGCGACGATGATGACTCCGGAGCAACTGGCTTCGGCTAAGCAATAGGGGGCGGCTGCATGGCTAAGTTTTTTATCAACCGCCCTGTTTTCGCCATTGTTCTATCGCTGATCATCACGATCCTGGGCCTTGTCTCGGCGGTGAATCTGCCGGTCGCCCAGTATCCGCAAATCTCGCCGCCGACGATTTCGATCCGAACGGCTTATGTCGGTGCGAACGCCGACGTTGTCGAACAGACGGTCGCCCAGGCCATCGAACAGCAGGTCAACGGTGTTGAGGGCATGGTGAGCATGTCTTCGACGAGCACGGATACCGGCTCGTACCAACTGGACGTGCAATTTGAGTCCGGGCGGGACGCCGATACGGCCTCCGTGCAGACGCAAAACCGCGTTTCCGAAGCCAACCCTTCCCTGCCGAGCGAAGTAAAGTCGTCCGGCGTGTCGACGCGCAAGTCATCGGCCGAAATGGCGATGGTGTTCACGTTGTGGTCGCCGGATGACCGGTTTTCCACGAACTTTTTGAAAAACTACGGCACGGTTTACTTGGTTGAGGATCTGAAGCGCATCAAGGGCGTTGGCTCGGTAATGGAATTCGGCTCCGACTACAGCATGCGGATTTGGCTGCAGCCGGAGAAAATGGCCAACCTCGGCATTTCCGCCAGCGAGGTGACGGCGGCGATTGCCGCGCAGAACCAGCAGGCGGCAGCCGGCTCGCTGGGCAAAATGCCTACGGACATGAATCAGGAGTTCCAGTATACGGCCAAGGTGAAGGGCCGCTTGACGACGAACGAAGAGTTTGAGAATATCGTCATTCGCTCCAAAGCGGACGGCTCGTTCGTGCGGTTGAAGGATGTCGCCCGGGTTGAGTTTGCCAGCAAGGAATACAATTACAACAGTGCGATGAACGGTCATGTGAGCGCCGGCTTTGCCATTCAGCTGACGAATGACGCCAACGCACTGGAAACCGTCGGACAGGTAAAACAATTGCTGGCCAAGGCCTCGGCTAATTTCCCGGAAGGGATGGAATATCACGTTATCGTCGATAACACCAAGTTTGTCAAGGAGTCCATGACGGAGGTCGCCAAAACCTTCGCCGAAGCGCTGCTGTTGGTCATCATCGTCGTGTTCGTCTTCTTGCAGAGCTGGCGGGCGACGCTGATTCCGGTGCTGGCGATCCCGGTGTCTTTGATCGGCACCTTCGGCGCCTTCAGCCTGCTTGGCTTTACGATCAATACGCTGACCATGTTCGCGATGGTGTTGGCGATCGGCCTGGTTGTCGACGACGCGATTGTCGTCGTCGAGGCGGTCGAACATCATATGCGCTATTCGAATTTGAGTCCGAAGGCGGCGACCGTCCGGGCGATGGAAGAAGTCTCCGGGCCGGTTGTGGCGATCGCCTTCGTGTTGGCGGCGGTCTTTATTCCGGTTGCCTTCTTTGGCGGCATGATGGGCGTGCTGTACAAGCAGTTTGCGCTGACAATCGCCGTTTCGATGGCGCTGTCGGCGGTCGTGGCGCTGTCTTTGACCCCGGCGCTGTGCATTCTGCTGCTCAAGCCGTATGATCCTGACGCGCACGGCGACAAGCTCAGCAAATTTTTTGACGCCTTCAACAATTGGTTTGAAGCGCTGGTGGAAAAATACGGCTTCGGCTTGGGGAAGGTCATTTACCGGGCGCGCACGGCGATCGTCGGCTTGCTCGTCGTGCTGCTTTTGACCGGCGGGCTGGCGAAGCTGGTGCCGTCTTCCTTTGTGCCGGAAGAGGATCAGGGCTACTACATGACGGCCTTGACGCTGCCGGAAGCCTCCAGCCTGAACCGGACGATCAAGGCTTTGAACGAGGTCAGCGAAATGGTCCGCCAACAGGCGGGCGTTGACGGCGCGATGGCGGTAGCAGGCTTTGACCTGCTGGGCGGCGGCGTCAAGCCGAACACAGGCGTGCTGTTCGTGCAGCTGGACCCGTGGGCGCAGCGCAAGACGCCCAATACGCAGCTGAAAGCGGAAATCGGCCAGACCTTTGCCAGCGGCATGCATTTGCCGGAGGGCAACGTGATTGCGTTTGCGCCTCCTTCCCTGCCGGGGTTGGGCATGGTCGGCGGCTTTACGATGATGCTGCAGGACCGCAGCGGCGGCTCACTGGAAGATTTGGATGCGGTCGCACAGCAGTTTGTCGCGGCGGCGCGGCAGCGTCCGGAGATCGGCTCGATCTCCTCGAGCTTCAAGTCTGACACGCCAAGCTATGAATTTGAAGTTGACCGCGAGAAGGCGCTGCAGCTGGGCGTGGACGTGGATGACGTGTTCACGACCCTGCAGGCCTTCATCGGCAGCATTCAAGTCAACGACATCAACAAATACGGACGAACTTACAAGGTAACCGTTCAGGCGGAAGGCAATTTCCGCAGCGACCCGGAAGCGCTTCGCTACTTGTACGCTAAGAGCGCCAGCGGTGCCATGGTGCCGCTGAACACGCTGATCAAAGCGAAGCGGACGAATGCGCCGACTGTCATCACGCGCTACAACGGCGTCAAAGCCGTCAAAATCAGCGGCACGCAAGGGTCCGGCTACAGTTCCGGCCAGGCGCTGACCGCCTTGGAAGAGGTCGGAAAAGAAGTGCTGCCGCCCGGCTATACGTACGAATGGTCCGGGCAGAGCCGGGAGGAAAAACTCTCCGGCAGCCGCGCGCCGGTTGTGTTCGGCATGGCGATCCTGTTCGTTTTCTTGTGCCTGGCGGCCTTGTACGAAAGCTGGAGCGTGCCGTTCGCCGTGCTGCTGGCCGTGCCGACCGGCATCTTTGGCGCCTTCTTGTTCCAGTATGTCAACGGGCTTGAAAACAGCGTCTATATGCAGATCGGCCTCGTCATGCTGATCGGCCTGGCGGCGAAGAATGCCATTTTGATCGTCGAGTTCGCCAAAGTCAGGGCGGACGCCGGCATGGATGTTGTGCAGGCGGCGATTGAAGCGGCGAAGATCCGCCTGCGTCCGATTTTGATGACCTCGCTGGCCTTCATCATCGGTTGCCTGCCGCTCATGCTCGCCAGCGGTGCGGGTGCGGGGGCGAGAAACGCCATGGGCACGGCGGTCGTCGGCGGCATGCTGATGGCGACCCTCCTGGGAATCTTTTTGATTCCGGTCCTGTTTGTGGTGATCGAAAAAATCACGCAAAAACTCTCCCGCCGCAAGGAACAAGTGAATTAGCAGGTTTTTAACCGGGGCTTGCCGAACCCTTCTGCAAAGAGTCAGAAGGGGGGGCAAGCCCTTTATGCATGCCGATACGTTGCTTGTCAGAGGCACGATTGTGTTCACGCCGGACGCCGGCGCCTTCGCTGTGCATCCCGCCAGTTATCTCGTTGTGCGCAACGGGCTTGTCTGCGGGCTGTTTGAGCAGCTGCCGTCGGAATATGCCGCGGCTTCGGTCGTCGATTATGGCGCGCGGCTCATCATTCCGGGCTTCGTCGACCTGCACACGCACGCCGCGCAATTTTTTCAGCAGGGGCTGGGCCTCGACCGTCCGCTCCTGACCTGGCTTGAGCGCTACACCTTCCCGCAAGAAGCGCGGCTGGCCGACCCGGCCTACGCAAAAGAAGCCTACGAGGCGTTCGCCGCTGAACTGCTGCGCCAAGGGACGACGCGGGCGGCCGTCTATGGCTCGATCCATGCCGAGACAGTCCGCAGCCTGGCGGAAATCTTGACGCAAAAAGGGATCGGCGCCTATGTCGGCAAGGTGAATATGGACAGCCGCTGCCCGGCCGGCTTGCGGGAAGAAACGGCCGCCTCGCTGCGGGAAACGGAAGCCTTGCTAGCCGACTGGCCTGGCGGTCCCTTTGTGAAGCCGATTCTGACGCCGCGGTTTGCGCCCGTCTGCAGCCGCGCGCTGCTCGGCGGATTGGGCGAGCTGGCGCAGCGCTATCAGGCGCCGGTCCAGTCGCACCTGGCGGAAACGCGCGAGGAGGCGGCCTTGGTGCAAGCGCTGTTTCCGGAATTTGAAGAATATCACGAAGTCTACGATGCGTTCGGTTTGTTCGGGCAGACGCCGACTTTGATGGCCCATTGCCTTTACTTAAGCGACAAGGCCATTGCCAGAATGCGCCAGCAGGGGGTAGTCGCCGTTCATTGCCCTGACTCCAACTTAAACCTTGGCAGCGGCGTGATGCCGGTTCGCAAGCTCCTGTCGGCCGGCGTGCCGATTGGGCTGGGGACGGACGTGGGGGCCGGCCATACGCTCAGCATGCGCCAGGCGATCATTCGGGCCGTGCAGCTGTCGAAGCTGCCGCAGATAGTGGAGACCTCTGGTGCGGCGCTGTCCTTGGCGGAAGCCTTTTATCTGGCGACAAAAGGCGGCGGAGCGTTTTTTGGCCGGGTCGGCTCGTTCGAGCCTGGCTACAGCTTTGATGCCTTGGTGGTGGAGCCGGAGCGTTCCGGCCTGTCGCCGGTGGAAGCGCTGCAGCAATTCATTTACGCCGACCGCGCGGAGCGGATTGTCGCCCGCTACGTGGCGGGACGCAAGCTGCAATAAAAGAAAACAACCGTTCCTCGCTTTGCCAAGTAAGCAAGGAACGGTTGTTTTCTTTTATTTGTATTAGAGAGGGAAAGTGGTTGTTAAAATTTTCACTATGTTTGTATTATACCAGATGCGGATGCCTTTGGCTAGCACTTTGTGTGAAATTTCACGACAAAAAGCAAGATTTGTTTATGAAGTTGGAATGGCGTTGGCATCATAAGTAATATTGGTGGCCCCTTCTAGCGTCATGGTTCCCCGGCTGTAGACGGCCCCTGTTACTTGCGCCCCGCTCAGAACAACGCTATTGTCGCCAAACATAAAGGCTTTGTCATAGGTGCCGGCGGTTACATGCAAATTTTGCAAACTCATAAACAAACCGTAACCCGTTACGGAACGGTAGATTCGCATGTCCTTTTTTGAGTAAAATTCGATATGGCCCGTACAAGCGGCGTCGAGCTGAATGTCGCCCTCGGCGATCAAGGCGAAGTGACCGGAAAGCGGAGAATTAATAATAATATCCTTGCTGGAATAAATGATCACCCGGCTCCCATTCGCTAGCGTGAGTGGGGTATTGACGACGACTTTGCCGGATACTTCATAAAAGCTGTAGCCAGAGGGAAAGATAATTCGCGAATTTGTCCAGAGGTCTCCCCAACTGCTGCTGTACTGCAAATCAGGATTCATTACTGAGTCCATCGTTTTTCTGGTGTAGGCGGAAAACAAGGTGTTGGTCGGCTTGAAAAAGGTGGCCTCCAATAATTTCAAATCAACATTCTTGACTTGGTCGATTGCCGGAATTTGCACGCGGTAACTTTTGGGATCGATTTTTTTCGTAGTTGCAAGCGCATAGTTTGCGCCGTACTTATTGTTCGCAACTGCATTTCCGGACCAGGCTGTCAGCGCTCCGTCCGACAAAGCTGCATACTTAATAGTATTTGCATAGTCTGTGGTGGCGGGTGGTGTCCAAATGACGTCGGCATCACCGCTGCCCCCGCCGCTGGCGGTATAATATTCGGTAACCGTTTGGCTAACGCCGTTGTATGTGCCTGTAGACGTGATGGCATAAATAGTGCCGGGGGTTAAGGCCGTATTAGCGGCTAACTGAGTTGTGCCGTTTTGCGGCGTGATGCTCAGGGAGTATTGCGCGGCCTTGTTGTTTACTTGCCCCATGGATAGGGACTGATAAAATGTGTTGCCGTCGATTGTGTTGCTTGCCTGCAAGCTGAGATAAGCGTGCTTGATCCCCGCCTCTGCGGCGTAGCGGGCTTGCAAAACATTGTGGTCAGTTGTGATAGCTTTTAATTCTTGATTCATCATGGGGATAAGGCCGGAGATGATGATTGAAAAAAAAAGCATCACCATAATGGCTAGCAAGGTTGCAGAACCGTTTCGCTTATTCATCGCTTCACCACCTATAGGAGAGGTCCGGTCATAATCATAGTATTAAAGAAAGTGGTTTGACTTGTGGCGTTTGTGTTGCTTACCAAATGCAGTGATAATTCAACAATGCTGTTGGATTGTGTGAACTGGCTGGCGGCATCCAATAATCCCGTGGCATAAGCGGTTCTAAGCGCCGGAGCTTGTGATAAGTCGTCTATGTAAAGGGCGTGGTTGGTAGAATCGATGATGATTTGTTTAGTTTTAGCGCCTTTACTGGCATGGGTTGTGTAAGTAAGGATTTGCCCATCTGCAGACACATTGGTTATAGTGGATTGCCGCAATTCATTTGAAACAGCGGCAACCGTTTTCCGCCCCTCGTTAAATATCCGCTCTTGAGCGAAATTATGCTTTTGGATTAGGAGGCCATTGTTCAACATCAAGAAGGTGGCTGCCAATACGAAACTTGAAATTGCAATGCCAATCACTAATTCGAGCAGAGTGAAGCCTTTTTGGGATAGCATGGCGTTGAACCTCCGGCTATTGAAGATAAAGATATGCCTGCAGAGATAAATTATCATTAGTGTTCCAGGAAACGGTCACCGACAACGGGATGATTTTATCGTAGGCGGCTACCGACGCTGGCCGAGGTAAGACCGTTGTAATGACAGAAAAAGTCTTGTTATTGTGGATAACTGAATTTACATGACCAGTGACAGGGCCCGCTGTTTTTTCGTACAGTTGCCGCATTGATTCCAGTTCGTTCTGGGCAAGATAAAGAGCGGTCTGTCGCTCGGTTGCCGCGATGGAGACCTTAGTGCTTTGCGTATATGTCATAATTAGCGCAATGAGCGCTATTGATACAATAACTGTGGCGATTAGGGCATCGACAAAGACGAATCCGTTTTGAACACAAGGTAAAAAGCGCTTTTGACTCATAAAGCGATGCCTGCCTTTCTGCGCCGGTCAGATATGACTAGTATAGCATGAACAGATAAAAATTTACCCAAAATGTCGGCCCCCTATGACGACCGACATTTTGCCTATTTCCCTACGTTGGCGATCATGGTGCTGATGTCGATTTTCTTGTCGAGCAGCTTGCTGGCGATCAAGAAGTCCTGGGTTTTTTCCAGTTCCTTGATGTCGGCCGGACGGATGGTCGGGTCAAAGTCGTACCAGCCGGCCATCGCCTTGACCTGGTCGAGCGTCAGTCCCGTTTCCTCCGCCGTCAGGCGGTAGGCCTCCTCCGGGTTGTCCTTGATGACCTTCAGGCTGGCGTTGTGGACGGCCAGGAAGCGGTTGACCAAGTCGGGCTGGGCCTTGATAAACTTGTCGCTGGCGGCGATGACGATGATGCCGTCGACCAGCCCTTCGCCGGTGGCGATGACGCGGGCGCCCGCTTCGGCTGCCTTCAACACGGCCGGGCCGGCGACCAGGGCGGCGTCAACATGGCCGGCGACAAGCGCCGACACCGCCTGGGGCAGATCCATGTTGGCAAAGGCGACGTCGTTTGATGACAGGCCGTTTTGCTCCAGCGCGCTGAGCAACACCTGGTGCAGGATCGTGCCTTTCGGACCGGCGACCTTTTTGCCTTTCAGGTCGGCGGCGGATTTGATCTCGGGGTTCATGGCCAAAATCGTGAAGGCCTTGGGCGCGCGGCTGTAGACGCCGATGACCTTGACGTCAACGCCGTTGGCGGCGGCTAAAATGGCCGACGTGCCACCCAGCGCGTTCAAGAATTCCAGCGAGCCGGCGGCCAGCGCTTCGGTCTGCTTGGCCCCCGAGGTGATTTCCGGGTATTCGATCTTGATGTTGTCCTTGCCGAATTCCTTTTCAAAGAGCTGTTGCTTTTTCTCAACGATCGAAGGGATGTTGAGCGGGGCCTTTACATAGGTGATGCGCAGCGTGGACGGTTTGGGCGCGCTCTTGGGCGCGGGCGGCTTTGCCGTGCCGCAGCCCAGGGTAAGAAGCAGGGCCGCGGCGACTAGCAATGACAGTGCTTTTTTCATCAAAATTCCTCCTAACATGATCAAGCGGACGTGATTGTCGTTAAAATCTGCTTGCGCAGCTGCAAAAATTCCGGCGACGCGATGTCGCGGGGATAGGGGAAGCGGACGTCGTATTGGGCCTGCAGCTGCCCCTTGGACAAGACCAGCACGCGCTCGCTCAGGACCAGGGCCTCCTCCACGTCGTGGGTGACGAACAGGATCGTCTGCGCCTGGCGCTTGAACAGGGCGACCAGTTCCTCCTGCAGCTTGCGCCGCGTGAAGTAGTCGAGGGCGCCGAAGGGTTCGTCCAGCAGCAAGAGCTCCGGCTCCCAGGCCAAAGCGCGGCCGAGGGCGGTGCGCTGGGCCATGCCGCCGGAAATCTGCCGGGGGTAGGCGGACGCAAAGTCGCTGAGGCCAAGCATTTCCAGGAGCGCATCGACCTTGGCGGTGATTTGCGCGTCGCTTTTACGGCCTTTCAGGGGAAAGGCGATGTTTTCGGCGACGGTCGCCCAGGGCAGCAGGCGCGGCTCCTGAAAGACAAAGCCGATGCGCGGCGGCGCTTCGCCGGTGTAGCGGATACTGCCGCCGGTGGGCGCCTCGAGGCCGGCGATCAGGCGCAGCAGGGTTGTTTTGCCGCAGCCGCTCCGGCCGACAAGCGTGGTGAAGCTGCCGTGTTTGACCGTCAGGGACAGGTTGTCGATCGCCCTGACGAGGCGGCCGTCCAGCTGATAATGGCGGCTGAGGTTGTCCAGCTCAAGGCAGGTCATGGAGGCTCTCTCCTTTCTGCCAGGGCAGGAGTTTTTTGCCGAAGACGAAGAAGGCTTCGTCGAGCAGCGAGCCGAGGATTCCGATGGAAAAAATGCCGACCAAGACGATGTCCGGGCGCGACAGTTGCTCGGCGTCCAAGATCAGGTAGCCGAGCCCCGACGTGGCGGCGATCAGCTCCGCGCCGATCAGCGAACGCCAGCTGTAGCCGAGGCCAAGCCTGATGCCCAGGAAAATGTCCGGCAGGGCGGCCGGCAGCAGAAGCCGGAAAAAGATCGCCCGGGACGGCAGGCCGAACACGCGGCCGACTTCGATGAGCTTCGGGTCGACGGTGCGGATGCCATGCTCCGTGTTCAAAAAGACGGGGAAAAACGTGGCCATGACGATGACGGCCAGCTTGGGCAATTCGCCGATGCCAAACCACAGGATCAACAGGGGGATGGTGGCGATCGGCGGGATGTGGCGGAAAAACTCAAACAGAGGGGTGGTGAAGCGCTGCAGGCGCGGCGAGCGCCCTGACAGGATGCCGAGCGGAAAGGCGAATAAAAAGGCGAGGGCGAAGCCGGCTACCACGCGGCTGAAACTGACGGCCAGATGCTTGGCCAGGTCGCCGCTGGACACGAGCGAGACAAACGCCCGGGCGACGGACGACGGCGGCGGCACTAAAAATGGCGGGAAAAGGGCCAACATGCTGCAGGCTTGCCAGGCCGACAACAAGAGCAGCGGGAAAAACCAGGGTATCAGACGGTGCACATAATCGCTCCTTTCTCTCCGCCTACTCTTTTTCGACGCGGGCGGGGCGCTTCCTGCCGCCGGGCGGATTTATTTGCCGTGGCCGCCGCCTGCGAATACTTGTCTATGGAGCGGCGCCTTGTGGTATAATGGTAAGCAATAGCTTGATTTAGCTAAAAGGAGTGTGACGGTTCGAGTTGGATCCTGCGAGTATAGGCTGGGAGATTTTCATTATTTTGTTGTTGGTGGTGCTTAACGGGCTGCTGTCTTTGATGGAGATGGCGGTTGTGTCTTCGCGCAAAAGCCGGCTGGAGCAGTTGGCCGATGAAGGCGTGCCCGGGGCGGCGGCGGCGCTTAAGCTGGCCGAAGAGCCAGGGGAGCTTTTGTCGACCGTGCAGGTTGGCATCACGCTGGTGGGGATCGGCACGGGCGTCTACAGCGGCGCGACGTTGGCGACGCCGCTTGGCGCGGTTTTGCATGAGATGCCGCCTTTGGCCCGCTATGCCGATACGCTTGCTTATGGCGTGGTCGTCTTTGCCGTAACTTATCTGAGCTTGGTCTTTGGCGAGTTGGCGCCTAAGCGGATGGCCTTGAACAATCCGGAGGGGCTGGCGATCCGCTTTTCCGGATTGATGAAAATGCTGATCCGGCTGTTTCGGCCGGTGACGCATTTGTTGAGCCGATCCACTCACTCTGTTCTGGTGACGGCCGGCGTCAAGCCGAGCACGGCGCCGCCGGTGACGGAGGAGGAGGTGCGGGTGCTCTTGGATCAGGGCACGGAGCACGGTATTTTTGAAGCCAGCGAACAGGAAATGATTGAAAATGTCTTTACGCTTGATGATACGCGCGTCAACGCGTTGATGACGCCGCGGACGCAAATTGAATGGCTGGACCTGGATGACCCGCTTGAACACAACATTCGTCTGTTGGCGCAAAAACGCTACTCCTGCTTTTTGGCCGGGCGAGGCAGCTTGGATGAGATTGTCGGGGTTGTGTATACGAAGGACTATTTGGCCCGGCGCCTGCTGGAGCTTGACGTGCCGCTGGAAGAGGCGGTCCGTCAGCCGCTGTACGTGCCGGAAAACATGACGGCCTTGAAGGTGCTGGATTTGTTCAAGCGGCAGCGGACTAAGATCGCGCTGGTGGTGGATGAGTTCGGAGGCATAGCCGGCCTTGTGACGCTGCGCGATATAGTCGAGCACTTGGTGGGGGACTTGCCGTCTTACGACGAGGTGGATGAGCCGTATATCGTGACCCGCGAAGACGGGTCGTGGCTTCTAGACGGGATGCTGGGCATCGAAGCGCTGAAGGAACTGCTGGGCGTTTCTTCCCTGCCGGACGAGGACCGGGTCGGATTCCAGACTTTGGGCGGCTTCATTGTTTCCCATCTGGGCGCAATCCCGGCCACGGGCGAAGTGTTTGACTGGCATCATTACCGGTTCGAAGTTCTGGATATGGACCGGACGCGGGTTGACAAGGTGCTGGTGACGCGCGTTGTGGAGGCGCAAACGCCGGTTGACTTTGCTGACCCGGAATGAAAAGACGAGACAGTTTCGTTGGGAACGAACTGTCTCGTCTTTTTTTAGTGGGCGGCCAGCCGGTAGCCGACGCCCGATTCGGTCAGAATATAGCGCGGCCGGGCGGGGTTTTCCTCGATCTTGCGCCGCAGTTGGCCGACATACACCCGGATGTAGTGGGTGTCGTTGTAATAGGCGTCGCCCCAGACAGCCTGCAGCAGGTGGTGGTGCGTGAGCACCTTGCCATGGTGCTGGGCGAGAATTTTGAGAATGTCGTATTCGGTCGGCGTCAGCTTGACTTCCTGGTCGCCGAGCAGCACTTGCCGCTGCACCAGATCAATCGTCAGATCGCCCACGTGGACAATAGGTTCGCCCTCCTTGGCCGCCGTCCGGCGCAGGCAGACGCGGATCCGCGCCAGCAGCTCGCCCAGGCTGAAGGGCTTGGTCAGGTAGTCGTCGGCGCCGGCGTCCAGGGTTTTGATCTTTTCGTCTTCCTGGTTGTGGGCGGTAAGGATGATGATCGGCGTATTGCACCACTCGCGCAGCCGGCGGACAACCTCCTGGCCGTCCATGTCCGGCAGCCCGAGGTCCAGCACGATTAGGTCCGGCGACAAGAGGGCGGTGAGGTTAATCCCTTCCTGGCCGGTTTCCGCGGCTGAAACCTGGTAGTTGTGGGCCGATAAGGAGACCTTGAGCATTTTTTGGATTTGCGGCTCGTCGTCAATCACGAGGATTGTGGCTTTGTTTTCAGACATCTCCGTGGCCTGCCTTTCCTGGCTGTTCACTAATGGGGAGGAGAAGGGAAAAAACGGCGCCGCCCGCCGGGTGGTTATGGGCCGTTACGGTGCCGCCGTGCGCTTCGGCGATGCCCTTGACAATCGCCAAGCCGAGGCCGGTGCCGAAAATGTGGCTGTTGGCTGCGCTGCGGTAAAACTTGTCGAATAAGAACGGCAGCTCCCCCTCGTTGATGCCGGCGCCGTGGTCGGCAACGGATAGCACCAGCTTTTGGCCGGACTGAGCGGCGCTGATGGCGATCGGGGCGGTTGCCGGGGAATACTTATGGGCGTTTTCAATCAGGTTGGTCAGTGACTGCTCCAGCAGGACGAAATCCCCTCTGATCAGCGGCAAATCGTCCGGCAGGCTGATGTCAACCGGGCGCTTGCCCAAAATCGGGCCGAGCTGCTGCAGGGAGGCGCCGACCAGGTCCTCCACGTCGCACCAGTCGACCTTCAGGTGCAAGTGGCCTTGCTCGAGCCGGGCGGAGTCGAGCAAATTGGAGACGATGCGGTCCATGCGGGCGGCGGCGTCGCGAATGTTTTCAAGCAGCGCCGTTTGCTCTTCAAGCGAGAAGAGGTTCCGCTCCTCGACCAGGGCGGAAGCGCAGCCGGTAATGGAAGCCAGCGGCGTGCGCAACTCGTGCGAAACAGAATTGAACAGGGCGGTCCGCAGCTTGTCCGACTCCTCCAAGAGATTGGCCTGGCGCGCCCGTTCCGCGAGCAGGACGCGCTCGATGGCGAGGGCCGCCAGGCTTGTCCAGGCTTCTAAAAAACGGCGCTCTTCGGGCGCGAGAGGGCGGCCCTTGACCGTCAGGCCCAGGACGCCGAGCGTGTTGCCCCGCGTTGACAGCGGCAGGTACAGGTGGGCGGCGTTTGGGCTGGTGTCAGCGCCCGTGCCGGCGAGCCGGCCGTGCTGGTAAGTCCAGGCAGCCACCGCGCGCTCTTTTTCGCTTAATTCGGCGCTCGCCTCGGTGCTGCCGGTCCGGACAACGAGCTTGCCGTTTTCATCCGGGAGCAAGAGGAAAATCGGCCGGTCCAGGGACTCCAAGGCGCTGCGCAGCAAGGCGCGCAGAATATCGGGGATTTGATGCAGCGTAGCCAGCTGACGGCTGACCTCATACAGCGTGCGCGTGCTCTTTTCCCGCTGTTTGGCGAAGGCGGCCTCCTTGCGCAAGCGCTCCGTGCGCCCACCGATGACAAACGAGACGAATAGAAAAATCGCCACGCTGCCCAGATAGCGCAGATCCGAGACCGCCAGCGTGTATTGCGGCGGAATAAACAAATAGTCATACGTCAGGATGCTGATCACCGCCGTGATGTAGGAGGGCCAGCGCCCCCACTGGTGGGCGACGAGCAGGACCGGCAAGAGGTACAACAGGGCAATATTGGTTTCATGCACCGTGTGGTCGAGGAGCAAGGCCCCGATCGAGACCAGGACCGTCAGCACGAGCCCGAAAATGCAGGGCGCGGCGGAAACGGAGCGCGGGGCTTTCATTTTCAACTGGGTCGGCGGCTGCTGTTCCTCTTCGCTTTGGACAATGTAGACGTTGATCCCGTATGGGTTGTTGACCAGCTTTTCGACGACAGGGCCGTGCAGCAACTCGTAGAGACGGCTGTGCATGGGCTTGCCGACGACGATCGCCCCGACGTTGCGGGTCCGGGCGATTTCCAGCAGTTCGGCGGCCGGATCGCCGCCGACCACAGTCATGGTGATGGCGCCCAGCTCTTCGGCGAGCTTCATGTTATCAGAAACACGGTTGATTTGTTCGCTGTTGATCGCAAAGCGAGGGTTGGCCATTTGCACATGCACGGCCAGCCACTCCGACTGCAGGCCCTTGGCCAACTGGTGGGCGGAACGGATCAGCTGCGAGGAAAACGGGCTTGAACTGACGGCGACCAGCACCCGCTCGCCCGCCGGCCATGGTCCTTCGATCCGGTGGTGGCTGGTGTAATTGTCGACGTCGTGATTGACGCGGTTGGCCGTGACGCGCAGCGCCAGCTCCCGCAGCGCGGTCAGATTGCCGAGCCGGAAAAACTGCTTTTTACCCTGCTCCGCCTGCCGGGGCCAGTGGACCTTGCCCTGCTCCAGGCGCTGCAGGAGTTCTGCGGGCGGCAGGTCGATTAGCTGGATGGCGTCGGCCTGCTCGATAATATAGTCGGGAACGGTTTCACGGACCTTGATGCCGGTGATGCGGAGCACGAGGTCGTTGAGGCTCTCAAGATGCTGAATGTTTAACGTCGTGTAGACGTCGATGCCGGCCGCGAGGAGCTCCTCCACGTCCTGAAAGCGGCGCTTGTGGCGTGAGCCCGGAGCATTGATGTGCGACAGGTCGTCGACGAGCACCAAGGCGGGCTGTTTTTTCAGCAGCGCTTCGACGTTCATTTCGGCGAGCTTCTTGCCGTGGAAAAAGACGCGGCGCGGCACTGCGGCGGGGAGCGCGGCGACAAGCTGCGCCATGTCGGCTTGGCCGTGCGTGTCAACCCAGCCGGCGACCACGTTGACGCCATCTTGCAGGCGCTGCGCGGCCTGGGTGAGCATGGCGTAGGTTTTGCCGACGCCGGCAGCGGCGCCTAAAAAAATGGTAAGCCTGCCGCGGTTGCTATGGGGCGCGGTGGGCGGTTCCTTGGCCATGAATACTACCTCGCTTGGCATGACTGATTCCTTTAAAACATGCAACTTCATTATACAGCGATTGTTTGGCCGGCGCTAGGTTGGGGCGGCCTGATCCGGACGCGGACGCAAAAAACCGCAGGTCCAATCAGGCCTGCGGCGGTGGGGGCGTATTCCCGGTCAGTGGCTGTGCAGCTCCGTCGCCAGTGAAACGGCTGATTTGCCCAAGGTAATGAGGATGTCGGACGGGGCCAGCTTCATATCGGAAGGCGGCGGCGAAAAAAGCTCCGGACCGCGTTTGAGGGCAATGACGTTGCTTTCCTGAAAGTACTGCCGGAAGCGTGGCGCGGCGATGTTTTCACCGACCAGCGCTGTGGGCAGCACGGTTTCGCAAATATGGAAGGCGGGCGAGGCCTCCAACTGCTGGACGGTGTCGGGCAACAGCAGGCTGGTGGCCACCTGGGCACCGACGGCCTGCTCCGGCATGATCACGCGGTCGACGCCGAGCTTTGTCAGCAGCCGCGCATGCAGGGGCGTTTCCGCCTTGGCGATAAGTTGCTTGGCGCCCGCCTCTTTCAACAGGGTGGCGATTGACAAGCTGACGTCGATGTTTTTGCCAAGGGCGAGGATGACGGTGTCGTATTGCTTCAGGTCAAGGTGGTCCAGGACGCCAGGCTTCAGGACGTCGGCAATCAACAGGTCCGGTATGGACTCGGCGAGCGGCTGGACGACCTTGTCGCGGTGGTCGACGGCGGTAACCCTATAGCCGGAGTGTTGCAGCGTGACGGCCATCAACGAGCCAAAGGTGCCCAAGCCGATGACTAAAAAATGTCGGCCTTTTTTCCGCGGGCAAAGACGGGGCCAAAAAGACATGCTAATTCTCCTTTGCAGGAAGGTGTTGTTTCACTTGCTATCCATTCTAGCTTGCCGGGGAAGCGGGCGGGAATAAAAATAAGGGCGGTAAGTGTAAAAAAAATATAAAGATTAAGCGGCAAGGTTTTTTTGCTTTCATGGCGAAACAAGTAGGTGGATTTTCTGTACAGGGGGTGTTGTCGATGGAGCGGCCGATTGGCTTTTTTGACTCCGGTGTTGGCGGCGTCAGCGTTTTGCGTGCTGCGCGGCACTTGATGCCGGAAGAAGACTACATTTATTACGGCGATTCCGCCCATGCTCCCTACGGTGTAAAAACGCCGGCGCAAGTGCAGGACCTGACACTGGCCGGTGTGGCTTTTTTGCTGGATAAGGGGGCCAAGGCGATTGTGATTGCCTGCAATACGGCCACGAGCGCGGCGATCCGGGCGGTGCGCGAGCGGTATCCGGATTTGGTGGTCGTGGGGCTAGAGCCGGCCGTCAAGCCCGCCGTGGAAAAACTGGCGGCGGAAAAGGTCGTTGTCTTGGCGACGACGGCGACGCTGGCCGGGGAAAAGTTCCGGCACCTGGCGGACGCTTTTCAGGCGACGGCGCAGATTGTGCCCTTGCCGTGCCCCGGGTTGATGGAGTTGATTGAACAGGGGGAGACCTCGGGGCCGCGCGTAGAGGCGTTTTTGCGCGAGAAGCTGGCCACGGTCGGTAGCCTGGAAAAAGCTGCGGTCGTCCTGGGGTGCACGCATTACCCCTTCGTGCGCCCTGCGCTTGCTGCCCTGCTGCCGGACGGCGTGCCGATTATCGACGGCAGCGAGGGCGCGGCACACCAACTGGAGCGCCTGCTGGTGCAAAGGGGGCTGCGCCGGACGGGCGGACAAGGGACGGTCGTCTTTTTTAATTCAGATGCACAGGCGGAGCGCCTAAATGCGCTGTGCCGGCAATTGCTCGAATTGCCTTATTGAGGCGACAAGCGTTGAAAACAAAGGAGGAACAAACATGGATTACAAAACATTACGCGAACAAGCACGGCCGGCGTTTGGTCGTTTCTGCCGGGTCTGCCCGATCTGCGACGGACGGGCGTGCGCGGGCGAGATTCCCGGCGCCGGTGGCGTCGGGACCGGCCGCTCCTTTCAAAATAACGTCAAGGCGCTGGCCGAAGTCAAGCTAAAGCAACGGATCATGCATAATGTGACTGACCCGGATACGAGCGTGACGCTGTTTGGACAAAAGCTGGCCCTGCCGGTGATGGCGGCGCCGATCAGCGGCATTGCGTTCAACTGGAACGGCTTTATTTCGGAAGTGGATTATGCCGCCGCCGTTGTGGGCGGTTCGGTCCAAGCCGGAACAATCGGCTGGATCGGCGACAGCAAGGATCCGGACCTGTACACGGCCGGCTTAGCAGCCGTGGCAGCCAACGGCGGGTGCGGCATCCCGACGATCAAGCCACGGGAGAACGAGGCGATTCTCGCCTTGATCGAACGCGCGGCGGCGACCGGCGCCCCGGCAGTGGCGATTGACGTCGATGCCGCGGCGTTGATCAACATGACGGCTGCCGGGCAGGCGGTCAGTGGCAAAACGGCGGAAGAAATCAAGATGCTTTGCGCCAAATCGCCGCTGCCGGTGATCATCAAAGGGGTTATGACGCCGGAAGAGGCGGTGGCGATTGCCGACGCCGGAGCGGCAGGCATTGTGGTTTCTAACCATGGCGGCCGCGTGCTCGACGATACGCCCGGCACGGCGCAAGTGCTGCCGGAAATTGCGCAGGCGGTGGCCGGGCGGCTGCTGGTATTGGCTGACGGCGGCGTCCGCACCGGCTGGGATGTGTTGAAAATGCTGGCGCTCGGTGCCGATGCCGTGCTGATCGGCCGGCCGCTCCTGATCGGCGCGGTCGGCGGCGCGGACGGCGTGCAGGTGGTCATGGATAAATTGAAGGCCGAACTGGCGTCGGCGATGATTATGACGGGGTGCCCAAGCTGCGAGGCGGCGGGGGCGCACCTGTTGGCTTGACTTTTCAGGGGGTGCCGCAATGGCATCCCTTTTTTTGCGGCGGTCCCGGACCCGCGCGCAAATTGCCCGCCCGGCTTTCCCTTCTGGCAGGAGTTGGGGCGCAGGCGGCGAAATGAGGAGTAAAACAGGGGAAGGAAGGGATGTCATGTTCAAAGCGAGACTGGCGGGATTGCTGCTCGTCGTTGCTTGCCTGGCTTTTTCGGCTACGGCGGGCGCTGCCGAAGCGAATGAGCCAATGGATATAACCGTGCTGCGGCTGGAGGATAAGCTGCTGGCCAGGCTGGAGGAGGCGTCAGTCGTTTTGACGGATAATGACGCCCAGCAATTGATGCAGCAGACGTTCGGCAACCAGTTCGTCCCGTCCGCTGTGGCGAATATTCCGGATAAATTGCTGCGTGATCAGCTCGCGGCCTTGCGAAGCGAGGGGTACACGTTTTTGCCGGCTGAGGGCATGTACTATCTGGCGGTTGATTATCCCGCCCTGCTGCATGAATACGAGCACAAGGTCGGTCCGGAGGTGCGGGACTATCTGCGTCTGCAGGCGGAGGAAACAAGGACGCCTGCCTTTCGCGACGGCGGTCTGATGCTGACGTGGGAGACGCTGGGACGGCGGGCGTTGGCGGCGGAAGCCTTTTTGCGCCACAATCCGGAGAGTTACCGGCGCTCGCAGGTGAGCGATCTGTATTTTGCCTATGCATCGGCGTTCTTGTTTGGCGTTGACAATACACCGGCGTGGCCGGGCGGCGTGCTGCGGACGGAAGCCGCCAACGCCTGGTCGCGGATGACGCGCGAGCATGGCGGTAGCGCGCTGGCCGGCTACGTGCGGGCGGTGCGCGAGGCGGCGCAGAAGCCGGAAGGGGAGCGCTTCGCCGACCTGAAAGCGCTGCGGGTGCGGCTGCTGGCGGATACCTATCCCGAGCACCAGGGCGTTTACAGCGGCGAGCGCGGCCAGGCGACGCTGCTGCTTGCGGATGGCAGCCTGTTTTATATCGAGGACCGGTTTGGCGTGGCGGAACGGGCCGATCAGCTTGTCAATGGCGACGACGCCGGCCGGCCGATTTTGATGACGGTCCGCGGCGCGGTAAACCGGGCTTTGCCGGGCGCCGGACTGGCCTCCTTTTATAAGCGCATCATTGTCGTCGACCGGGTCAGCGATGTTTCGCACTGGTCGCTGGACGATCCGGCGATGCCGTTTGCCCTGGCGGGGGTGGGGACGGAGCCCTTTTGGCATGTGCGCGTGCTGGAAAACGGCTTTGTCTTTTTCTCGGAACTGGGCGAACCCGTGCAGCTGTTCTCCAATCCGGTAAAAGAGACGCTCCCGGATGGCTTTCGGTATTCCTTGAAGCGACCGGATGGCGCTGCGCTTGAAATTGCGGCGCAATGGGTGGCGGGCGGCGTCGGCGACGGCATGTCTGACAATCTGTATCCGTGCCGCGTAACGGTCGTAATTAACGGCAAGACGCTGAAGGGAAGCGGTTTTACGCAGACGGAAAAAGTGCGCAAGAATATTTGACAAAAACACTCTGCTTTGCTAGACTGTAAAGCAGACAGGAACACTCGGAATAAAACGGGTATTAAGTAGGAATTTGAAGGGGTGGCTTTCATGAAGGTGTACTTGGATAACGCAGCGACGACAAAGACGGATGACGCTGTAATACAGGCGATGGCAGCGGCCATGGCGGAAACTTTTGGCAATGCATCCAGCGTGCACGGGTTTGGACGCCCGGCGCGTCAGGCGATAGAAAAGGCGCGCCGCCAGGTGGCGGCGCTAATCAACGCGCAGCCGGAAGAAATCTTGTTCACCAGCGGCGGCACGGAATCAGACAACCTGGCGCTGGTCGGCGTAGCGGAAGCTTACCGCCGCAAGGGCAACCATATTATTACGTCGCAGGTCGAGCACCATGCGGTGCTGCACACCTGCGAACATCTGGAAAAGCTGGGCTACACGGTCACGTACCTGCCGGTTGACGAATTCGGCCGCGTGACGGCCGAACAGGTGGAGGCGGCGATTACGGATGAAACGATTTTGGTCAGCATTATGTACGGCAATAACGAGGTCGGCACGCTGATGCCGATTGCCGATATCGGCCGCGTGACGCGGGCCAAAGGCGTGCTCTTCCATACGGATGCCGTGCAGGCGGCGGGGCAAGTGCCGGTTGACGTGGTGGCCGACCAGGTTGACCTCCTGACGTTGACCGGGCACAAGCTGCACGGCCCGAAAGGGTGCGGCGCGCTGTTTGTCCGCAAAGGCGTCCGCGTTGCGCCGCAGCTGTTTGGCGGCGCGCAGGAGAGGGGGATCCGGCCAGGGACAGAGAATGTCCCGGGGATTGTCGGTCTTGGCGTGGCGGCGGAATTGGCCGGCGCGCGCTTGGCGGCTGACGGCAACCGCCGGATGCGGGAGCTGAGAAACTATCTGTTGAAGGGCATCTTGGAGCGCATTCCGGAAGTGAAGGTCAACGGCCACACGATGGAGCGCCTGCCGAATAACGTCAACGTCAGCGTCAAGTTCATCGAGGGCGAAGGGATGCTTTTGTCCCTTGACATGGTCGGCATTGCCGCCTCCAGCGGTTCGGCCTGCACGTCCGGCTCACTTGATCCGTCGCATGTGCTGCTGGCCATGGGTCTCGACCATGCCACGGCCCACGGTTCGCTGCGCCTGACTTTGTCGCACGAGACGACGGCGGAAGAAATTGACTATGTGTTGGAGAAATTGCCGGCGATCGTCGAACGCCTGCGCGGCATGTCGCCGCTGTGGCAGGCGGCGCAGTCGAAGCTCGGTGAAGAGGTTGCCTGCGCCCGGCAAAACAGAGCGGGTTGTGCCTGCCCCTACAAGGGTTAAGAGGAGGAAGCGACATGTATAGCGAAAAAGTAATGGACCATTTTTCCAACCCGCGCAATGTGGGCGAGGTGCCGGATGCGGACGGAATCGGCGAGGTCGGCAATCCGACCTGCGGCGACATCATGCGGTTCAGCATCAAGGTGGAAGACGGCGTGATCACCGATATCAAGTTTAAAACCTTCGGCTGCGGCGCGGCGATTGCGACGAGCAGCATGGCGACGGAGCTGGCCAAGGGAAAAACGCTGGAAGAAGCGCTGCAACTGACGAACAAGGCGGTGGCGGAAGCGCTGGATGGGTTGCCGCCGGTGAAAATGCATTGCTCGAATTTGGCGGCGGATGCGTTGAAGGCCGCGATCCGCGACTACAAGCACCGCCGGGGCGAGGATACGAGCGAATTGGACTCCGTGCTGTGTGCCGGCGAGTGTCACGGCTGCGGCGGTCACGATCATTAAGCAGTGGGGGACGGGTGCGTACGCGCCCGTCTTTTTCGCGGCTTTATTTACAGTAAATTTGAAATATATTACAATATAAGCAAATGCGCGCCGTGAAGGTGGTGGCAGTGTGCATATCGGGTGAGTTGGGGGTGGTGGACGATGGTGATGCGGCCGCTTTCGATCAGCGGGAGACTGCTGCTGTTAATCATCGTGGTTGTGGCCGTGCCGGTGCTGGCGTCGGGCTTTTTGATTTCCGTCCATTTGGAGGAGGCCTTGTCCGACGAAAAGACGAGCAAGCTGTTTGGCGCGGCCAGGCTGCTGGATGCCGCCATGCCGGAGAGCTACCAGGACATCCTTGTAGAAAAGGGCGCCGTCCAGGCGGACCGGGAGGCAAAAATCCGGGTGCTCAACGAATTTTTGCACGAGCGAACCGAGCGTGTGGCCGCCGCTTACCCCGGAATCGGCGTCGGCTACTACAGCAAGGAGCTGGATGCGATTTTAAGCTACGGCCCTTCGGCGGAAATGGGGAACACCGTTGGAACGCCCATCGCTGACACGCATCGCGGGCGCGAGGTGATGGCCAGCGGACGTGAGACCGTTCAAAAAGGGAGCCTGGTGCGCGGCAACGTTATGAATGCGATGCACCCGGTGATTCGCAACGGGGAAGTGATCGGCTACATATGGGCCAATGAGTTGATGGCCAACATCGAAGTGCAGATGCAAGTGCTGCGCCGCAATATTTATCTGGCGATTGCAATCGGACTGCTGGTCGGACTGATCGGCGTTACAGAGCTGATCGACAAGTACATGGAGATGATTCAAACCATAAAGAGCGGAATCTTGAACTTGCAGCAAAACCACCGCTTTCGCCTGGCGCCGGTCAAAGACGAGATGGCCCCGATCGTGACGGCGGTCAACCAAATGGCGGACGAATTGGCGGCCCGCCGTGAGGCGGAGAGCCGCGCCCACCAGGCGGAGCGTCTGGCGGTGGTGGGCGAGATAGCCGCCGGTATGGCGCATGAAATTCGCAATCCGCTGATGTCGATCCGCGGCTTTGCCCAGTTGCTGCAGGAGGATATGCCGCCTGACGGCGCTCAGCACCAATATCTCTCTATTATCGTCAAGGAAACACAGCGCATGAATGATTTGATCGAGCGACTGCTGCATTACGCGCGTCCGCCCGGCGGTCGCGAGGCCTTAGTCAGCGTCAATGCGGTTTTGTTAGATACGCTGCAGCTAACCGCAAGCCGGATTAGGAGGAAAAACATCAGCTTGGAGCACCGGCTGGCTGATGGCTTGCCGTGCGTTTACGCCGATCAGGAGCAGCTCAAGCAGGTTGTGCTGAATTTGCTGATCAACGCAATACAGGCTCTGGAAAACAGGCCGGGTGAGGGGAGTGTTCTGGCGGCGACCGGTTATGACGCAGAATTGGAGCGGGTAAAAATTAGCGTCAGCGACAACGGCGACGGCATTTCCGAAGAGATGATCGATAAAATTTTCATGCCGTTCTTCACGACCAAGGAGCAGGGCACAGGGCTTGGGCTGGCGATGGTTGAAAAAACGGTGACGAATATGGGCGGCGCGGTGCAGGTGGCGTCAACTAAAGGTGAAGGTGCCTGCTTTACCCTGCTGCTGCCGCCCGCTAAGGGGGATGTTTGTTGAAAGAGCCGGTTATTTTAATTGTTGATGATGAGGCGCCGGTCAGGCTGCTGCTGACGGAGATCGCGAAAAAAGAGGGGTTTGTCACCCAGACGGCCGAAAACGGTCAGGAAGCGGTTGATTTGGTGCGGTCGGAATGCCCGGATTTGGTGTTCATGGATATTCGGATGCCGGTGCTTGACGGCATGGCGGCTTTTGACATAATGCATGAGGCTTACCCTGATTTGCCGGTCGTGCTGCTGACGGCGTACGGGACGGTGGACATCGCTGTCGAGGCGATGCACAAGGGCGCGTTCGACTATTTGGTCAAACCGGCTGATGTGGTGGAAATTCGGGCGGTGATGAACCGGGTGTTGGCCATTTGGCGCATGCGCGAGGAGTTGGACGGGCTCAGGCGGGAAACTGGCCTGTGGAAGGCGCCGGACAAGATTGTCGGACGCAGCGCGGCGATGCAGAACCTGTATAAAATGGTGACGCGCGTGGCCGCTTCCTCGGCGACGGTGCTGATTACCGGCGAGAGCGGCAGCGGCAAGGAATTGATCGCGAAAACGATTCATGCCAACAGCCCGCGCGCCGGCGGCCGTTTTGTAAAAGTCAATTGCGGGGCGCTGCCGGAAAACCTGATCGAAAGCGAATTGTTCGGTTATGAAAAAGGCGCGTTTACTGGCGCGGTCGCCAGAAAACTGGGCCGTTTCGATTTGGCGCACGGCGGCACGCTGTTTTTGGATGAAATCGGCGATTTGCCGCTCGCCATGCAGGTGAAGCTGCTGCGGGTGCTGCAAGAGCAGACGTTTGAACGGGTGGGCGGCGTGGAAACAGTGCAGGTGAACGTCCGCGTTTTGGCCGCCACCAATAAAGATTTGTCGAAGATGGCGGAAGCGGGCGCTTTCCGCAAGGACTTGTTCTACCGCCTGAACGTCGTGCCGGTCAAGGTGCCGCCGTTGCGCGAGCGGCGGGAGGACATTCCGCTGCTGGCGGAGCATTTTCTGCAGCTGTTTGCCAACTGCCACCACTGTGAGGCGCCGGTGATGACGGAGGCGGCTCTGCGCGAATTGGTGCAATATGACTGGCCGGGCAATGTGCGGGACTTGGCCAATGTTTTGGAGCGGGCGGTGATTCTGTCGCAAGGGATACTTGATGTGGAAGATTTTTCTTTTTTGGCGCCGGCGGCTCTCGCCGCAGCGCCGGGTAGCGACGAGGCTTTTTTTGACTCGCTGTTGAACCGGGGGACGCTCAAAGAGATGCTGGCGGAAGTGGAGCGCCGTATTTTGCTACACGTCCTGAACGAAGTGGCGGGGAACCAGTCGCAGGCCGCGCTTCGTTTGGGGATGAGCCGGCGGAACCTGATCTATAAGCTGCATGAGCATGACCTCATCCGGCAAGAAGAAGCTTAGTTGCCAGGCAGATGCTTGTGCAAAACAGAACAGGCGAGTGTGCAACAAATTGCACACTCGCCTGTTCTGTTTTGCTAATGGGCTGTGCGGTGTGCTTGTCAGGGCGCGCGCTGCCGGATGTTGTTCGTTTGAGAAAAAGTTGGCACGAAATTTGCAATAGTAGAAATTGAACAAACAATACGAGGGGGTTATACCTATGAAGGAAGTGGTTATTGTCAGTGCGGCGAGGACGCCGATCGGCAATTTTAACGGGAGCTTGGCGCCTTTTTCCGCGCCGGAGCTCGGCGCAATTGCCATCAAAGCGGCGCTTGAGCGGGCGGGCATCAAGCCGGAACAAGTCGACGAAGTGATCATGGGGAACGTCCTGCAGGCTGGTCTTGGCCAAAACCCGGCCCGTCAGGCGGCGATCAAGGCCGGCATTCCAGTGGAGACGCCCAGCCTGACAATCAATAAGGTTTGCGGCTCAGGCCTGAAGGCAGTCAACCTGGCGGCACAGGCGATTGTGGCCGGCGATGCGGACATCGTCGTGGCCGGCGGCATGGAGAGCATGACGAATGCGCCGTATTTGCTGGAAAAAGCGCGCTGGGGGCAGCGGATGGGCGACGGCAAACTTGTCGACGTGATGATTCGTGATGGATTGTGGGATGCGTTCAACGATTGCCACATGGGCATTACGGCTGAGAATGTGGCGGAACAATACGGCTTGACTAAAGAGCAGCAAGACGAGATGGCGGCGGCCTCGCAGCAAAAGGCCGTGGCGGCGATCGAAGCGGGTGCCTTTAAGGAAGAAATCGTGCCTGTGATTATCAAGGGTAAAAAAGGCGACACAGTCTTTGATACGGACGAATATCCACGCGCGGGGACGACGACCGAGGCGCTGGCCAAGCTGAAACCGGCCTTTAAAAAGGACGGAACGGTCACGGCCGGCAATGCCTCCGGCATCAACGACGGCGCGTCGGCGGTGGTCGTTATGTCGAAGGAAAAAGCCGAAGCGCTGGGCATCAAACCGATGGCGAAGATCGCGGGCTATGGCTCCGGCGGCGTCGAGCCGGCGGTGATGGGCTTGGGGCCGGTGCCGGCGGCGAAACGGGCGCTGAAAAAGGCGGGCCTGACGATTGACCAGCTGGATTTGATCGAAGCCAACGAGGCGTTTGCCGCGCAGTGGCTGGCGGTCGGCAAGGAATTAGGCTTTGACGCGGATAAGGTCAACGTCAATGGCGGCGCGATCGCGCTCGGCCATCCGATTGGCGCCAGCGGCAACCGCATTCTCGTTTCACTGTTGCATGCCATGAAAAAACGCGGGGCCAAGCGCGGCCTGGCGACCCTTTGCATCGGCGGCGGCCAGGGGGCGGCGACGATTGTGGAATTGCTGTAAGCCGTAATACGACAACCCCGGGACAAACAGGCTACCAAATATGAGGGAGGACGAAAATATGTTGCACGCAATGACCCGCTTTTTCGTCGTGTTGGTGCGCAAGTATTTGCCGGATGCTTATCTCTTCGCGGTGATCCTGACGTTCATCGCTTTTCTCGCCGCCTTGGCGACGACGGGGAAAACGGCAATGCAGTTGATTGGTTTTTGGGGCGACGGGCTGTGGGGGATCTTAGCCTTCACGATGCAGATGGTGATGGTGCTCGTGACAGGCCACGCACTGGCGAGCAGCAAGCCGGTGCGCCGCATCCTGGTGATGCTGGCGTCGATCCCGAAGGACAGCGCGCAAGCGGCGATGCTGTGCGTCTTTGTCGCCGGGGTCGCCAATTTCTTCAACTGGGGCTTCGGCCTGGTTGTAGCAGCGCTGCTGGCGCGTGAACTGGCCCGCAAGGTGCCGAACATGGACTATGGTTTTGTCGTGGCCGCCGGCTACTCCGGCTTTGTCATCTGGCACGCCGGCATTTCCGGCTCCATTCCGCTGGCCATTGCTTCCAAGGGACATCTGGTTGAAAAACTGATTGGCATCGTCCCTACCTCCCAGACGATTTTCTCCTCGTGGAATTTGATCATCACTTGGACGATCATCATCACGCTGCCGTTCTTGTTCAAGTTCATGTGCCCGCCGGAACATGAAATCCGGCCGATTGATCCAGCCCTGTTGGTTGAACCGGAGGAGGAAAAGGAACCGGAAGTGCACACCCTTGCCACCTGGCTTGAACACAGCATGCTGATCAATGGTATCTTTGGCCTGATGGGCGTGCTCTATTTGGGCAACTACCTGGCTAAGAACGGCTTCAACCTGAGCTTGAACATTGTTATCTTCATCTTCATGTGGGCGGGCATCATCCTGCATAAGACGCCGATCAACTACGTCCGGGCCGTCAACGAGGCGATCAAGGGCGCCGGCGGTCTGGCGTTGCAGTTCCCGCTCTACGGCGGCATCCAGGGCATTATGATTTCGTCCGGCCTGGCCGCTTTGATCGCAAACTGGTTTGTTTCTTTCTCCACGCCGCAGACCTTCCCGCTCTTCACCTTCTTTGCCGGCGGCATCATCAACATGTTTGTGCCGTCCGGCGGCGGCCAATGGGTCGTGCAGGGGCCGATCAACATTCCAGCCGGCATAGCGCTCGGCGTCGATCCGGCCAAGGTGGCGATGGGCATCGCCTATGGCGATCAATGGACGAACATGATCCAGCCGTTCTGGGCCTTGCCGCTGTTGGGCATCGCGAAGCTTGGCGTGCGCGACATCATGGGCTATTGCACGATGACGCTGATCTGGTCCGGCCTTATCATCAGCGCCGGATTGTTGTGGCTGTAGTTTGAACGTGATGATAAGACACTGCAGGAGAGGATGGTTAAGATGGCAAAACTGATAAGCGCGTCTGAGGCCGCGACGATGATCGAAGACGGCGCGAGTGTAATGATTGGCGGCTTTTTAAATTGCGGCGGGCCGGAAGCTTTGGTTGACGCGGTATTGGCCGCCGGGAAAAAAGACCTGACGCTGATCGCCAACGATACGGCCTTCCCCGACAAGGGCATCGGCAAGCTGATTGTGGAAAAGCGGGCGCAAAAGGTGATCGTTTCCCACATCGGGACCAACAAGGAAACGGGCCGGCAAATGAACGCCGGCGAGCTGGCGGTCGAACTGGTTCCGCAAGGCACGCTGGCGGAGAGAATTCGGGCGGGCGGATTTGGCCTCGGCGGCTTTCTGACCCCGACCGGCGTTGGCACGCCGGTGGCGGAGGATAAGGAGGTCAAGGTGGTCAATGGGCGGACATACCTCCTGGAACTGCCCCTCACAGCGGATGTGGCGCTGGTGAAAGCCTATAAGGCGGATAAGGCGGGCAACCTCGTTTTCCGGCGGTCGGCGCGCAATTTCAACCCCTTGATGGCGACCGCGGCAGCGGTCACGATTGTCGAAGCGGAGCATATTGTGGAAATCGGCGAACTTGATCCGGACGAAATCGTCACGCCGAGCATTTTTGTCCAGTACCTGGTCCAGGGTTAAGGAGGCATGAACATGGATGCAAAAACGATTATTGCCAAACGTGTTGCGCAAGAGTTTAAAGACGGCGATTATGTCAACCTAGGAATCGGCATTCCGACCCTGGTCGCCAACCACCTGCCGGAGGGCGTGACAGTGGTGCTGCAGTCGGAGAACGGCTTTTTGGGCGTCGGTCCGGCACCGGCCCCGGAAGACGCGGATAAGGATGTCGTCAACGCCGGCGGCCAGCCGGTGACGATCATGCCGGGCGGCGCCTGCTTTGACAGCGCGACTTCGTTCGGCATCATCCGCGGCGGGCATTTGGCCGGTACGGTTCTCGGTGCGCTGGAAGTCGACGAAGAGGGAAACCTGGCCAACTGGATGATTCCCGGCAAGATGGTGCCAGGCATGGGCGGCGCGATGGACCTGGTCGCCGGCGCGAAAAAAGTGATCATCGCCATGGAGCATACGGCCAAGGGCAGTCCGAAGATTCTACCCAAGTGCACGCTGCCGCTGACGGCGGCCAAAGAAGTGGATTTGATCATCACCGAACTAGCGGTGATGCAGGTAACCTTGGGCGGGCTTGTTTTGACCGAATTGGCGCCCGGCGTCAAGGTGGAAGACGTTCAGGCGGCGACGGCGGCGAACTTCGCCATCTCGCCGGATTTAAAGGAAATGTGTCTGGCATAGTTGCCTAAAAAACAAGCGCTTCGCACGCCCGAAATGGCGCGAAGCGCTTGTTTTTTAGCGGTGTGGAAGGGGGCGGCTGTAAAAAGGCGTGCCGGTTTGAGTTGAAGCCAAGTGATGAAAAGGCGCATCGCGATCGATGCGCCTTTTCATCACTTGAAAGATCGGAAAAATCAGAGTATTGCCTGCTTTCAGGGTTTTGCGATGACATATTTCATCGAGAGCGCAAAAATCCCCGGCAAAAGCCTGGTTGGCGGGGCATAAATGTTGGCACGAATTTTGCATAAATTAAGAAATAGGAGCAAAAAGAGGGGCGGGTGACGAATTTAGTTTTTACTGTGTAAAGTCCGCGCGGCGCACAGGGCCGTGCCAGCGCCGGCGGACGCGCGCAAAATGTTGCGTTTGTCATGATAACGAGGAGGGGAAGGAATGATTCAGAAAATAGCGGTTTTGGGTTCGGGGACGATGGGGCATGGGATTGCGGAGTCGTTTGCACTGTACGGATACGATGTGAATCTGTATGATACTGATGAGAAGCGGCTGCAGGCGGCGATCGAGGAAATCAAGGCTGAGCTGGCCTTGTTGGCGGAAGAGGGCTTCATTGAAGCCGGGGCGATTGACGGCGTGCTGGGCCGGATCAAGCTGGTAGCGGATTTGAAGGAAACCGTTGCCGACCGCGACTTTGTCATCGAGGCGGTGCCGGAAATCATGGAGCTCAAGCAGAGCTTGTTCAAGCAGTTGGACGAGTATTGCCCGTCCTATACGATTTTCGCCAGCAACACTTCCAGCCTGCCGCTGGCGGGGATGATGGAGCGGGTCAGTGAGGTGCGCAAGGCGCGGATGATGGTCAACCATTGGTATAATCCCGGTCATCTGATGCCGATCGTCGAGCTCTCTTTCTTCGGCAATATGTCCGCCGATTTGTATGAAGAAGTGGCTGATATGTACCGCAGGATCAAAAAGCAGACGGTCAAGGTTTTGAAGGACGTGCCCGGGTTGGTGGCGAATCGGATCCAGCAGGGCGTGGCGAGGGAAGCCTTCTCCATCATCGAACAGGGGATCGCGGCGCCGGAGGACGTCGATAAGGCGCTGAAATTCGGCCCGGCCTTCCGCTATGCGACGACCGGGCAGTTGGAGGTGGCCGACTTTGGCGGCTTGGATATTTGGTGCGTTGTCGGCGACAACCTGCTCAAGGTGATGGACAACTCGCCGTGCGCCAATGCGCTGCTGCGGCAAAAAGTAGCGGAAGGAAAGCTGGGAGTGAAGTCCGGCGAAGGCTTTTACCAATACAAACCGGAAGAAATTCCGGAGATTAAACGGCGGTTTATGAAAAAGCTGATCCATCAGCTCAAGGCATCGGAATACTACGTTCAATAAGAAAGGAAGCGAGGGGGAAAGCATACATGCTATGGAGACTATCGAAGAAATTCCAATTTGCTGCTGATCGCATTATTCCGGACTCGTTCGTGTTTTGCGTCATCTTGACCCTGATCTGTTTTGGCGCCGGGCTGGTGGTCGCCCAGGGGCAGGCGATGAAGCTGACGCTCGGCTGGTACAACGGGCTGTGGACGATGATCGCGTTCGCCTTCCAAATGTCGTTTATGGTCATCTGCTGCGGCGCCGCTGCCAAGTCGCCGTTTGTCGAGCGTTCGCTGGCCAAAGTCGCCAAGCTGCCCAGCTCGCCGGCCGTCGCGATGGTCGTGCTGCTGTTGTTCGGCTATATTTCCAGTTTGATCAACTGGGCCTTTTCGACGATCCTGACGCCGATCCTGGCGATGCAGCTGTCGCGGAATGTGAAAGGGCTTCATTTTCCGATGATGATCGCCGCTGGTTATACGACGATGATTGTCGGGCAGGTTTGGTGCCCCAGCGCCAGCGTCTACGCGCTGGTGGCGACGAAGGGGCACTTTTTGGAAAAGCAAATCGGCCTGTTCACCCAAGACGTGACCTGCTACAACCCAGTCAATACGGCCTTGTTTTTCATCCTGGTCGTCACCGTCATCTTGATCGGCGTGTTCACCCGCCCGCCGGAATCAGAACTGATCATGTACCAGCCCAAGGATGAGGAGCCTGTGGCGGTTCAGGCGGCCGAGGAAGAGGAGACGCTCGCCGACAAAATGAACGGCAGCCGCTTCCTGATGATCATTCTGGGAGTTGCCGGCCTGGCCGTTATTGCACACGACATCATGGAAAAAGGAATTATCGCCTCGTTGAACTTCAACTTCGTCATCTTCATTTTCTTGACCCTGAACACGTTCTTGTACAATACGCCGCGCAAGTTCGTCGAGGCCTTTAAGGATACGATGAAGCCGGCCGCCGAGGTCATGCTGCAGTTTCCCTTCTACGGCGGCATCATGGGCATTATGACCGCCTCGGGCCTGGGCAAGGTCATTGCGAATTTCATTATCCAGGTGGCGACGCCTGACACGATCTACACCTGGTCCTTCTTGTCGGCGGCGCTTCTGAACACCTTTATTCCGTCGCAAGGCGGGCAGTGGATCGTGCAGGGGCCGATTTTGATGGAGGCGGCCCAGGCGCTGAACGCCAACATCCCGCTCGTCATGAATGCCTTTGTTCATGGCGACGAGGTGACGAACTTGATCCAACCGCTGTACGTCATTCCGGCCTTGGCGCTTGTCGGCATGAAGCTGAAGGAAGTCTGGGGATTCATGGCCTTCATTTGCATGTTCTGGATGGTCATCGCTTCGGTTGGCTTCTGGATTCTGCCGAAAATCTTGATGTAGTGATTGCCTGAACCGGGCGTTGGGGGGGCGGGGGGGGGCCCCCCCCCCCAAAAAGAATAATTGGAGTGTGAAAAAAGAGAGGGGGGGAGATAAAAAAAGAAATAATAAA
>JAJUGR010000002.1 GCA_029265905.1 Sporomusaceae bacterium
CTCGCATCGATCGGCTATGATGACATAGCTAAACGATACGAGGTACTGCACTCAAGTTATTGAACCGCCGTATACCGAACGGTACGTACGGTGGTGTGAGAGGTCGGTTGCTCAACTAATGGGCAACCTCCTACTCGATTTGTTGCCTGCCTGACAAAATTAGCATAAACTAAAAGAAAGGCGAAAGAGGAGGGGCGAGTATGCACTGGCGGCAACTCTTTTTCAGCGCTGACGGCGTCTTTTACCTGACGGCGCTGCTGGTCATGGTTTTTTTCCTGCTAGCCTGGCTGATCCAGACGACGGTCTTTTGGCGGCTTGGCAGCCGCTTTGCGCCGGGAAAATGGACGGATTACTTTTTGCCCGGCTACGGCGCCTACCTCTTGTGCCGCGCCGTCGGCGTGCCGCCTTGGTGCGCGTTGGGGCTGTGGTTTCCGCCCACGACTCTTTTCTTTCTCCTGTACATAGGCGGGGCGGCGGCGGAGCGACTCGGCAAGTCCTTTTGGCTGTACGGCGTTCTGTCTGCATTCTTTGGCATGGGGCTATTGCTCTTGTCCGGCAAGGGGAGGCCGGCGGGAGCGGTTGCGGCAGCGAGCCATCCCTTATATGCGGCGCCGGAGAAACAGCCGGTTCCTTCGCTGCTGTTTATGACCGGCGACTTGGCCGGCAGTACGGAGCTGGTGCCGCCGTCCGGCCTTGTGATCGGCAGCGATCCGAGGCGGGCGCAGCTCGTCTGCGCCGCGCCGGGCGTCAACAATCTGCATGTGAGAATAACACCCGATCCGGAACACCCCAATACGGTGGTTGTCGAGGACCTGTCCAGTTCGCAGGGGACGTATTACTGGAGCCGGCAGGAGCGGGACTGGCGGCGTTTGATCTGGCCGATGCGCTTTCACTTGTACCAGATGGTGCGGCTTCGCATTGGCGCGGCCGGCTGCGAATTGGAGATCCATCCACGCTAGCACGCCAGTTGTTTAAATAGTTAATTTTATTAACAATGAACTGGGTGTTCGTTGGAAAAATAACAATTCTATGTTAAAATGAAAATGAAAATCCGTCTGTAAATGGAAGTCCAAGCCTCGTTCAGCCGCAGGATGTGGTTGTGGCGACAGGCCGGCAATAGACAGTTTGTGGAGATGGACCTGGCCTACGCAGGCCTTGAAACGATACATCCGCTTTTGGAGCCTCGGCCCGACACCGGCGCCGGTTATTGCTTTGGCAGATCGTTGCATTCTATGCCATGCAGGCGACAGAGGATGAAGCATTTTCGCAGCACCGTCTGACTACACTATTCAGCCCACACCTTTCGTTCCCTTGGCATTGCGCCGAATGTGCCGGAGTCCGGCAATGGCAACATGACAACAGGGGGTCTACCGCTGCAGCCTAACAAGGCGGCAGGGGTGTTTTGAGGTGGTGGGAATGATGGTGGGGGCAGACGGTGTTTTTCTATTGGGGCAAGACAATCTGGTTTTTGTTTGCAGCAGTCTGAATACAAGGGAACGCGAGGTGACGAATTGTGGGAGAAGCAACAGGTGTATTCAATGAAATAATGATGGTCTTGAAAAAACGCAAAGGACTCATTTTCGGCTTCATAGGGGGGGCGACTGCTCTCGCGCTGGGCGCGAGCCTGATTTGGCCTCCTACTTATGAAGCGGCAAGCACGCTTAGAGTCCGCCAGGCTAAAAATACCGTCAGGCTCTTGCCGATCGATTTCCCCGCCAGTACCTCCTTCCCGGTTCAGCAATTGATGGGCACCTATTCGGAAGTGATCAAAAGCGAGTCGGTCGTGAACGCCATGATCGACCAGGCTTATAATGGCAGGACGGATAAGGAAAAGCCCACCTACGAAGACATGCTCAAGCGCATCACAACGCAACCTGTGCGCGATACGGAAATCCTGCGCGTGAGGGTTGCCGCGGGCAGCGCTGAGGAGTCGGCGCGCCTGACGAACCAACTGGTTGAAACCTTCAACCAGAGGCTGACCGAACTTGGCCGGGCTGAACAGCGGGCCGGCAAGAACTTTATCGGCGACCGCCTAACTGCGGCGCGCAACGAACTGGAAAAAGCGGAAGCGGAACTGGAGAAATACAAGAGCGAACATAAGATCCTGGCGCCGAACGTGGATACCTCCGCGCTGGTGGCAAAACAGTCCAGCTTTGACACGCTGGCCGCCAACAACCGGGTCGCGCTGGCGATGTCGCAGGCGCAGCTGGCGACGGCGCAGGCGCAGCTGGCCAACATGGACCCGGGTTTCGTGGCTGACAATGAGACGATTCAGCAATACAAAAACAACCTTGTCCAGCAGGAAGTGCAACTTGTCGAACTGGTCCAGCGCTACACCGAAAAACATCCTGCCGTGGTGACGTTGCGAAAACAAATTGACGAAACGAAAACAAAGCTGGCGGAAGAGGCGGCCAAGGCGGCCAGCGCCAAGGCGCCTTCCGCCAACAAGGTGTACCAGGATCTGATGACGAGCCGCATCCAGGCGGAAGCCGGGGTGGCGGCTGCGGCCGCCCAGCAGCAGGCGATTCGCGGCGTCATTGAAGACAACCAAAAAGAAATGGCCGATCTGCCGGCCAAAGAGCGCGGCTTGACGCGCCTGATGCGCGAAGCGAACGTGGCGCAGGAAACCTACGTCATGCTGGCTAAGCGGCATGAAGAGGCGCGCATTGCCGAAGTCATGGAGGCGATGGATGTGCAGCTGGTTGACGTGGCGTCCGTGCCGGCAAAACCGATTAAGCCGCGCGTTGCCCTCAATACGCTGCTCGGCGCCCTGCTGGGCCTGACAGCGGGGATCGGCTTGGCCTTCCTGCGCGAATACCGCGACAGCAACGCATAATTAACAGCCTCACGGCGAAAGAGGGGGCATAGCATGAAACGCAAGCTAATGACAGTAATTTTGTCGCTCGTTATGTTGTCAGTCTCTGTTCTGGCGTCAGCCGCGCCGGCGGCGAACGGGCAAGCCGCGGCTGACGGGCAGTTTGACGCGTCGTCTTTTCGGGTTGTACAGGAACTGGGCGCCTACCGCCTCGCCAAGTATGACGTAGTGAATCTGGCGATCATCGGCTACCCGGACGAACCGTGGATGAACAACATCACCGTCGGGCCAGACGGGTTTATCAGCCTGCCTTATACGGGCGGCGTCAAGCTGGCCGGCCTGACGCTCGACGAAGCAACCGCCGTCTTGAAGGCGAAACTAAGCGAATACATCATCATACCGGAGCTGGCGATCGTCGTTAAGCAATACGGCCCCCGGCAGGTTTATGTGATGGGGGAGGTCGAGCGAGAGGGCATTTATACGCTGTCGGCTGACAAAATGAATGTCTTTGCCGCGCTTTCCAGTGCCGGCGGGATTGCGCCTAAAGGGCGGCCAAAACATATCTCCATCGTCCGGGTGGCAGGCAGCGAGGTGCTGGTCAAGGAAATAAACTTTGACGCTTTCGTGAAGAAGCAGGATGTTTCCCAAAACGTGCGCCTGCAGGATGGCGACATGGTTTATGTCCCAAAATCCGGGAAGGTTCTGCTGGCGCAGGATGTCCTGCCGATCTTGACGACTTGGGCGATCGTTCGCGACGCAACTGACAACTAAGCCGACAAAAGGGGGGAGGGACGATGAAGCTCCGGCTGGTTCATTTCTTCCTGATGCTTTTGGACAGCCTGATCGTGCTTGTTGTTCCCTTCCTCGCCGTGGCGCTGCGGTTTGAAGGCGAATTGCCTGATCAGTATGTGGGGATACTGGTCAGAAATGCGCCGTTCATCGTGCTGGTCCGGCTGGCTGTCTTTTACGCGATGGGCGTCTACAGCCGCCTGTGGCGGTACGCCGGGATGCGCGAATGGTTGATCATCGCCGCCGCTGTTACGGTTAGCTCATTTTTTCTGACGGCAAGTCAGCTGCTGATTGACGCGGGCCTGCCGGCCAGCATCCATATTTTAAGCTGGCTGCTCAACATTTTGCTGGTAGGCGGCAGCCGGTTCGTCATCCGGCTTTACGCGCATTACGTTCGGCATTACCGCAACCTCAATCCATTTAAAGCGCCGCGCAACGTGCTGATCGTCGGCGCCGGCGACGCCGGGGCGCTCATTGCCTGGGAACTGTTGAATCTTCCGCAGCAGCCTTATCGCCTGGTCGGTTTTATTGACGATGACCCGGAAAAGCACGGCAACTACTTGTATGGCGCCAAGGTGCTGGGTGGCCGCGAGCAGATTCCGACGGCTGTGATGCAGCTGGCCGTCGAGCAGATCGTTATCGCCATGTCGGCGGTTGAGGGCCGGACGATTCGCGACCTGGTCCGCATTTGCCACGGGACAAAGTGTGAAATCAGAATTGCGCCTGACGTGTATGAGCTGGATGAGGGACGTGTGGCGGTGCACCAGCTGCGGCCGGTTCAGGTGGAGGACTTGCTCCGCCGTCCGCCTGTGCAGCTGGACATGGATGGTATTGGATCCTATTTGGCCGGCAAGCGCGTCCTGGTCACCGGCGCCGGCGGCTCAATCGGCAGCGAATTGTGCCGGCAGATTGCAAGGCTGGGGCCGCAACAGCTGATCCTGCTGGGCAAGGGCGAGAACAGCATTTATGAAATCGACCAGGAGTTGCGTTTCAAGTATCCCCAGATCAAGACGGTTTCCGTGATTGGCGATGTGCGCGACGCCGGCAGCGTGGACACGCTGTTTGGCCGGTACCGGCCGCAGGTTGTTTTCCATGCCGCCGCCCACAAGCATGTGCCGCTCATGGAGAGCTATCCGACGGAAGCGGTGAAGAACAATATTTTCGGGACGAAAAATGTGGCGGAGGCGGCCGCCCGACATGAGAGCGAAACGTTCATCATGATATCGACCGACAAGGCCGTCAACCCGACAAGCGTCATGGGCGCGACAAAGCGCGTCGCCGAAATGATCATTCAGAACATGAACGGCAAAAGCCGGACGCGCTATGCGGCGGTGCGGTTCGGCAACGTGCTCGGCAGCCGCGGCAGCGTCATTCCGCTATTTAAAAAGCAGATCGCCTGGGGCGGTCCGGTCACCGTCACCGATCCCGGGATGACCCGCTACTTCATGACAATCCCCGAGGCGAGCCAGTTGGTGTTGCAGGCGGGGGTGCTGGCCTCCAGCGGCGAGGTGTTCGTGCTGGACATGGGGCAGCCGGTCAAGATCCTGACGATGGCGGAGGACTTGATTCGTCTTTCCGGCCTGGAGCCATACAAGGACATCGACATCCAGTTTTGCGGCCTGCGGCCGGGGGAGAAGCTGTATGAAGAACTGCTGACGGCCGAAGAAGGGACGAAGGCGACGAAATACGAGAAAATCTTTGTCGCCGCGCTGCAGCAGGTAGATGGCCGCTACTTGAGCCAGCAACTGGAGCGCTTGCGCCAGGAGTCGGACAACGCCAGATTGATCGCGCTTTTGCAGGAGCTGGTGCCGAACTTTTCACATGGACCGGAAAGCAAGCAGCTTTGCGTGGCGGTCGGTGCGAAGGAGGGATAGTCGTGAAAATACTTTTGATCAACGTAGTTTGCGGCATTCTCAGCACCGGCCGGATTGTTGCCGATTTGTACAAGGTGCTGCGTCAACAGCAGCATGCATGTCTGGTCGCCTATGGCCGGGGGCAGGCGACGGCCGATGTGGAATCACTGCGGATTGGATCGGATCTGGATATCTGCGCGCACGGCCTGTACACGCGATTGACTGACAAGCACGGCTTTGCCTCGAGTAGTGCGACAGAAGCGTTTCTCAGGCGGGTGGACGCCTATCAGCCCGACCTCGTTAATTTGCACGTCATACACGGCTACTACCTCAATGTCGAATTGCTTTTTAACTACCTGAAGTCGAAGAACATTCCGATCGTCTGGACTTTCCATGATTGCTGGGCATTTACGGGTCACTGCACCTATTTTGATTATGCAGGTTGCGAACGATGGCGGACTGCCTGCCACGACTGTCCCCAAAAAAGCGTCTATCCGTCCAGTTTGCTTTTCGACAACTCGAGCTGGAATTACCAACGCAAAAAAGAGCTTTTCTCCAGTCAGACAAATCTGACGATCGTCACGCCTTCGCAGTGGTTGGCCAGCCTGGTGAAGCAATCCTTTCTGGCCAGGTTCCCTGTTGCTGTCATAAACAATGGCATCGACCTGACGGTGTTCAAGCCGACCGGCAGCGAGCTGAGACAAAAATACGGCTGGACGGGCAAATTCGTGCTGCTTGGCGTGACAAACCATGGGAGCGAACGAAAGGGAATGAAGTACCTGGTTGAACTTTCCCAGGTGCTGGGGGATGATTACCAAGTTGTGCTGGTGGGAATTACCAAAGAGCAGAAAAAGAAACTGCCCGCCAATGTGGTTGGGCTAGAAAGGACCAACAATACAAAAGAGCTGGCTGAACTGTATTCCCTGGCTGATGTGTTCATCAACCCCACGCTTGAGGACAACTTTCCGACTACCAACCTGGAGGCGCTAGCCTGTGGCACGCCGGTCATTACGTTCAAGACAGGCGGCAGCGTTGAGGCCGTGGACGAAACCTGTGGCTTGGTGGTTGAAAAAGGGGACAATGTCGGCCTTTTGGACAGCGTGAGGAAACTTAAGGAACGGAATTTCAGCCGCCAGGCCTGCGTCGAACGGGCAAAGCGATTTGACAAGCAAGAGCGCTGCCGGGATTACGCTGACCTGTATGATGAAATCCTGCGACGAGGGTAATGCTATGAATGTTGTTTTGTTGACGAATATACTGACGCCCTACCGCCAGTTCTTTTACGATAAACTGTATGAGCAGCTGAATGCTCAGGGTAACCGTTTCACCGTGCTGGTTATGGCGAAAACGGAACCGAACCGAGCTTGGCAGTATGAAGACTACCAGCGCAAGTATACCCGGCTGCTGCCGCACAAAAGCATTGTCTTTGCCGGGCTGTACCTGCATTTCAACACCAACCTGCAGGCAGTTTTGGCCGAACTGCAGCCGAACCTGGTGATCGCGGCGGGCGGCTACTTGATGCCCGCCGTATTGGAGGCCATTTACCTGAAAAGCAGAATTAATTATAAGCTGCTTTTTTGGTCTGAATCGTACCTGGGGGAAAAACGGGATTACGGCCGGTTGAAACTTGCCGTTAGGGAAGCTATCCGAAAGCTTGTTTACCCGCGTTTCGACGGCTTTTGGTATGCAGGCAGGCTGTCGGCGGAATTCATTCAAACCTATGCAAAGCCCGAGGCGGCGCTGTTTTTTGTCCCGAACCTGGTCGACAACCGCGTGTTTACCGCCGCGGTTTCCTTGCCGCCTGATGACAGGGCGGCACAGCGGGCGGCGATGAAGATCGGCGAAGAGCGGTTCGTGTTCGTCTGCCCGGCCAGATTGGCGCCGGTCAAAGGCCTGCACACTTTTATCGAGCTGTTGGATAAGTGCGGCAACAAGGAGCAAGCGACAGTCCTCATTCCCGGAGACGGCGAGTTGAGGCCTGAATTGGAGCGGAGGATTGCTGAAAGAGGGCTTGATATCAGGCTGTTGGGGTACAAGACGCAACAGGAAGTAGCGGCCCTGTATGCTGTGGCAGATAGTTTCCTTATGCCATCCTTGTCAGATCCCAACCCGCTGACTTGCGTCGAAGCGTTATGGAGCGGGCTTCCCCTGTTTGTATCAACGCACGTCGGCAATTATCCGGAAGTTGTCCGGGTGGCGGAGAACGGATATGTGTTTGACTACGCCAGACCAGCGGAAGCGTCCGCCATGCTGGATGCGCTGATTGCTTCCGATCGTGCGTGGCAACAGCGGGCGCGGCAAGTTTCGCTGCAAATTGCCCAAGCGCGGTATGAACCTGATTGCGTTGTGCAACGCTTAATCGAACAATTGAAGGCCTACGTCGGCCGGGCAGCGCCATAACGGCAGGTTCTAGCGCCGTCGCGAGAGATGGGGGAGATGAACAATGAAAAAAAAAGACTGGATGAAAACGGGTTGTGGCTTTTTTGTGTATATGGCGGTTGGGATGGCGATTATAGCCGCCTACCCGCACACCCTTTCACCGCTTAACGTATGGAATTACGCTGCGCTGACAGTTGCTTACTTTATTGTCGCCGGTCTTTTGCTGCTCAAGCATATTTTTCGCGGGCTTGACCTGTTTGAACCGCTCGTTTTCATCACCGTCCTCTATCTGATGATTTTCTGCATTACCCCGATCATGGACTTGATCGGCAATACCCACACGGTTCTTGGCGTGGATACGTTTAGCGGATGCCTGAAGGGAACGTTCATCTTTGCGGTTTCCTATATCGCTTTTTATCTCGGCTACCTTGCCCAGCACCCGAAAGAATTGGCGCCAGGCACGCCAATGGTCGCCCCACCCAACGACAGCCAGCGGCAAACAGCTTGTTTTGCTGCGGTTTGCATTTGGCTCATTAGCTACGTAGTCAGCTCGGTTCCGTTGCTGCTCTCCGGCAGAAGCGCGCTGTATATTGCCACATCCGGCATAATGGGGGAAAACCTGCTGGCCATCGTGGACCCGCCCCTTGGTTTTATGGGGTTTTTGTCCACTTGCCTGATACCAGCCTTCATGTATGTTCTGGTATATGGCAAGAGCACGTCGCTGAAAGCAATCTTGTTCGTGCTGACCTTTACCGCTTTTTTAGTGCGGGGGTTCCGGTACATCCTGATCGTGACGCTTTTTGCCCCGGCGATTTATTATTATCTGCAACAAAACAAACGTCCCGGTGCGTTGGCGCTTGGCGCCGCCGGTTCTGTTGCTGCATTCATGATCGGCATTGTCGGGTTTGCCAGAAGAGGCATTCGCTACGGCACGACCCTAGACTGGGCTGCTTTCGACTTCATGGACATAGTTGAAGCTATCAAGGGCAACTTTGAAATTTACAAGCCGTTTTACGGTCTCGTGACTGTTGTGCCGGACCTGCACGATTATACATGGGGTGAACAGTTATTATTCACCTTTGTCATGCTTGTGCCGCGCGCGATTTGGCCCGACAAACCGGACTCTGTCATTTTCGAATTAACCGGATTGTCGGTGAACAACTACGCTATTGCTGCCGGCGCTGCATGGCCGAATATAGGCGAGTTCTACTCCGAATTCGGCGTTGCCGGAAGCGTGGTTTGCATGCTGTTGTTCGGCATGCTTTGCGGCTGGTGCAGAAAACTCTACCAATCCCCCGCTAGAGACGACCACTCGCTAATCGCCTATTCGATCCTGCTGCCGGCCGCCTTGCAAGTGGTCATCAGAGGTTATACACCTGCCAATTTTTATCTTGTCGTCTTTTTGTTGCTGCCAATTTTGCTCATCAAATGGCTGATGGCAGAAACGGAACGAAGGGCAAGAACAAAATAATGGATGGAAGGCGTGGTGGAAATGCGTGAGCTTACTGAGTTGAAGAAACTGCAGGCAATGGAGGTAGAAATGCTGCGGGAAGTCATACGGCTATGCCGCAATAACGGCCTAACCTTCTTCCTTCACGGCGGCACTGCGTTAGGGGCAAAAAAATATGGCGGGTTTGTCCCTTGGGATGACGATGCAGATATTGGCATGAGCCGTGACGACTATGAAAAGTTCCTTGTTGTTGCCCAAAACCAACTTGACAAGGCCTATTTTCTGCAAACTCCAGATACAGACCAGAACGCTCCATTTGTATATGCGAAAATAAGAAAAAATGGTACTGAATTTGTTGAATGGCGTGTGCGCGATATTGACATGCATCAGGGTATCTTTATCGATATCTTTCCGTATGACAATGTTCCGGATGACGAACGCGAGCGCAAGCGGCAATTTTGGAACGTGCAGATGCTGCAGCGCCTCTTTGTCTACCGCCAAACTCCCAATATAAGCCGGAAACCGGAAACGGCGATGGATTTTGCCCGTTCCATCTTGAGAAATATGGTCTGCCGATTCGTCAAGCTGATCCCGAAAAGCTGGCTGCTGGCGATGTTGCAGC
Source organism: Sporomusaceae bacterium (assembly GCA_029265905.1). Classification (GTDB taxonomy): domain Bacteria; phylum Bacillota; class Negativicutes; order Acidaminococcales; family JAJUGR01; genus JAJUGR01. The sequence goes on from JAJUGR010000002.1 coordinate 9,909, forward strand.
GTGAGATGTGTCGTTACAACCATTTGCCCACTAAAATGAAGGCCTGCCTGCCGTACCCTATCTACATGAACAACTACATCGCATGCGAAGATTTATATCCGTTGAGAAACGTGGCGTTTGAGGGGCTTGACTTATTGGCGCCGAACAACCTGGACGCTTATTTGCGAAATCGCTACGGCGACTACTCGCAGCTGCCGCCCGTGGAGTCGCGCAACGGACACGCTCCGTGCCTCGTCAGGCTGGACTGCGACGACCGGGCAGCAAATGCGGGCGAACCTCCGGCCGGACGTGAAGTGAAGGAGGGGAGAGAAGAGGTCAAAACAAACGCATAATGACAGGTAGGTGATACATAGTGCAAGCCGCTATGACTGAAAGGCTGCGATAGATTGCGAGGGGATAGCATGATTCGCAAAATGCAGTCGCAGGACATTGCCGCGGTCGTGAAGATCCATGCAGACAGCTTTCCCAACTTCTTTTTGACAGTCCTGGGCGAACGGTTCCTTGCCCTTTACTATGCCAATGTGCAAACCGCCCGTGAAGGTGTTTGCCTTGTGTTTGTGCCGGAGGACGGCCGCGTCGCAGGGTTTGCCGTTGGCGCCGCTTCACCGCGGTTGTTCTACTCCAATTTGCTGAAAAGCAATTGTGTCAAATTCATGCTGGCCTCTGTTGGGGCGGCGCTGAAGCGTCCGGCCATCATTCCCCGGCTTTTTCGGGCGCTGACTTATTCGGCCGACGTTCCGGAAGGGGATGATGTTGCCGGATTGTTTTCCCTGGCGGTTCTGCCGGAGGGGCAGAAGCAGGGCGGAGGCAAGGCGCTGGTCGAAGCCTTCGCCGCCGAGTGCCGCCGCCGCGGCGTGAAGAAAATCTATTTAACGACCGATGCCGTCGGCAATGATCCGGTCAACCGCTTTTATATCCGCCAAGGGTTCCGACTCGAAAAACAATATGCTACGCCGGAAAAGCGCGTCATGAACAAATACTGGCTTGATGTGGAAGACTATTTTGCCGGCCGGCTCGGGAGGGGCTGAATATGGACCGCCAGGACGAGCGTTACGATATTACTGTCAATGTAGTGCCGCAGGGGTATTCGATGGGGAGAGCCAGAATCATCGTGCTGCTTTGGCAGCTAGTGCAAAGCACGCTGTACAGCTGGGCGCCGCGCCCCTTCTATGGCTGGCGGCGCTTCTGGCTCCGGGCGTTCGGGGCAAGGCTTGGGCACAATGTGCGGATTCGCCCGAACGTCACGGTGGAGTTCCCTTGGCGCCTGACGATCGGCGACAATTCAACTGTCGGGGATTACGCCTGGATTTACACCTTGGCGCCGATAACCATCGGACGAAACTGCGTGGTGTCGCAGTACGTCAGACTGGTGACTGGCAGCCACGACGCACGGGACAGGAACCTTTGCCTGGTGGTCAAGCCGATTGTGGTCGGGGACTGCAGTTGGATCGGTTCGGGGGCGTTCATTGGACCGGGCGTGACGATCGGAGAAGGAACGGTCGTCGGGGCGCAGACCAATATTTTCAAGGATTTGCCTCCGTGGAAAATTGTTACAAACAGCAGCAGCCTGCAAATAAAAGACCGGACAATCAATGCAGCGAGGGGGGGAGCCGAATGACGAAAAAGGTGTTAGTCTGCGGAGCGGGGGGGTTTATCGGCAGCCACTTGGTCAAACGCCTGAAGCAAGATGGGTGCTGGGTGAGGGGCGTAGACCTGAAATATCCGGAATTTGACGCCACGGCCGCTGATGATTTTGTGATCGGCGATTTGCGCGATCCTAATTTGTGCCGTTACGTCGTCGACATGAAATTCGACGAGGTTTACCAACTGGCGGCCGACATGGGCGGCGCGGGCTTCGTTTTTACCGGCCAGCACGATGCCGACATCATGCACAATTCGGCCTTGATTAATCTGAATATACTGGACGCCTGCCAAAAGCGAAACGTCAAGCGGATTTTCTACTCCTCGTCGGCCTGCATCTATCCGGAATACAACCAGATGGATCCCGGCAACCCGCAGTGCTCGGAAGATTCCGCCTATCCGGCCAACCCCGACAGCGATTACGGATGGGAAAAATTGTTCAGTGAACGGCTCTACCTGGCCTATGCCCGCAACTACGGTATGGAGGTCAGAATCGCCCGTTTCCACAACATTTTCGGCCCGAACGGAACCTGGACGGGGGGGCGCGAAAAAGCGCCGGCGGCGCTGTGCCGGAAAGTGGCGCTGGCGACAGACGGCGGCGTGATCGACATATGGGGCGATGGACTGCAGACGCGCTCATTTTTGTATATAGACGAATGCCTCGAAGGCGTGCTGCGACTGATGCGATCGGACTTTACCGGCCCGGTCAACATCGGCTCGGAAGAGATGGTTACCATCAACCAACTGGCCGAATACGTGATGCAGGTAGCGGGAAAAACCATGCAGCTGCAGCATATTCCCGGACCGCAGGGTGTCCGCGGCAGAAATTCCGACAACCGGCGGCTAAAGGAAAAACTGGGCTGGGAGCCGCAGGCGCCGCTGATTGCGGGTCTAGCGACGACATACCAATGGATCAAAGGGCAAATCGAAGCGCAAAAACCGTGCTGATCGCTGGCTGATGCGGTGCGGCAAGGGAGGGCTGCGTCATGAAGAAGCTGCGGATCGGGATTATAACGAGCGTTTTTCCGCCGGAAACCTACACCGCTTGCAGCATGATGCGCGATATGGCCCGAGAACTGGGCCGCAAGCACGAGGTGACGGTTGTTACCGGCTTTCCCAACCGGCCGGAGGGCGTTCTCTATCCGGGATACACGAAAAGGCCGGTGGAAATAACAGCCGCCGACGGCTACCGGCTGGTCAGGGTCTGGACCTGGTTTATCGGCAAGCAGCGTCGCTTTTTCGACCGGCTTCTGGAGCAGGTCAGCTTTGCTGCCAGCGTGATTTGCCAGCTGCGCAAGGAAGAAAAATATGATCTTGTCATCCTATTGCCCTGGGTGGGGGTATGCGCTTACCTATTGGCATTGATGCTCCGCTTCCAATCGACGCCGTATTTTTACTACATCATGGACTTTTTGCCCGAGCAGGCGGAAAATGTCGGCCTGATCAAGCGCGGCGGCATCATTGCCCGGCTTTACCTGTGGTTTGACCGCCAGGTTTGCCGGGCGTCCGCCGGCGTGCTGGCCTTGTCGGAAGGGTTCAAGCAGCATTGCATCAATACGCGCGGCGTTCCGGAAGACAAAATTCTCATCGCGCCGATTTACGTCAACACGAAGGCGGTCTATCCGCTGGCAGGCGACCGCCGGTGGCGGCAAAAGAATGGCATTGAGGAGCGGCGGTTTGTCGTCATGTTTACCGGCACGATGGGTTACGTCAGCGGTCTGGGGATTTTGCGGGAGGTTGTCGCGCACATACCATTAGCTTCGGACGTGCTGTTTGTCTGCATCGGGGAAGGCCCGCTGAAGCCAGAACTTGAAAAACTGGCGCAAGAAAGAGACGACGTCAGGTGCCTGCCGTTTCAGTCCGACGAAGACTACGTGCGGGCCCTGGGCGCGGCCGACTTGGCCTTGCTGACGATGGATCCCAATTGCGGACAGGGCTCGGTCCCGTCAAAAATGTACTCATACATGGCCGCGGCCAAAGCCGTGCTCTGTAACGCCCCGCCGGAAGCAGAGAACACGCTGCTGGTGAACGCGGTGAAATGCGGCTTTGTCGTGCCGCCGAACGACCCGAAAGCGCTGGCCGAAGCGATACTGGCCTTGAAGGACAAACCGCGCAGCCTCAAAGAAGCGGGCGAGGCGGGATACCGATACATTCTGGAAAACTGCACGGTGGAATCTGCGGCTGCGAACCTGGAACGCTTTTGGGAGCGGCGGCTTGATCAAAACAGCTACTGACGCATCTTGGTGAAAGAAGGTGACTGGCGTGGCGGAAACCATCTTTACTGAATTCTTCCGCAAGGCGGGCTTTAGGGTGTTTGCCTCTCCGTCCGCCGAATGGATCGAAGTGCAGCCGGGGGTCTTGCTTTCCACCCCGTACCATCGTCTGATCAACCCGCCGGACGAGGAGCTTGACGAACTGATTGCGCGGGCGGGCGCCTTTGTGCTGCGCTATCCGACGGAGGCGGACAACTATGGCTTCGACAGCCATATACAGTTTTGCCGCACCGAAGGGTACGGTCTGGAGCACCTGAAGCGTCAGGCGCGCCAGCAGGTGAAAAAAGGGGAGTCGCACTTCATCGTGCGGGAACTGGCGGATGAGGATTTCGTCGAGGAAACCCTGCAATTGATCCGCAAGACCTGCTGCCGGCAGCGCCGGCATGACCCGAAGGAAGATCCGGAGTGCTGGGCGAGGCTGTGCGACGCCGCCAAGAACACGCCCGGAGCGGTCCGCTTGGGCGTGTTCGGCGAAAAAGGCCTGGCGGCGACGCTCTTCATATTGGAGACGCCGACCGCCGCGGAATTCATCGTGCAGTGCTCCGATTCGGAAATGCTGCCGCTTGGCGTCAACAATGTCCTTACTTACCACGCGACGCGGCGCTACCTGGCGGAGCGCAACCCGCCGCTGCCCGTCTGCTACGGGCTCGGGTCTTTGGAGGAAACCCCTTCGCTTGACCAATACAAGGTTACGATGGGCTATGTGCTGGAGCCGATCAAGCAGCGGCTTTACGTCCGGCGCGGCGTGCGCTGGCTGATCAACCGCTATACGCTGGGCATGCTGGAGGCGGTTGGCCGGCTTGGCTTTGCAAAAAACTACCGCATCTGCAAGGCAACCTGGCTGTGGCGTCGGTATCTGGAGCAGTACGCGGGGCAAGAAAGCGCCCGCGTTGACAAGACAGGGCACGTTGAGGGGGGAGCGGGATGAGCAGCAAGTTTTTACCATTTGCTTTGCCGGATATTGGCGAAGAGGAAATTGCGGAAGTCGTCGAAGCGCTGCGCGGCGGCTGGGTGACGACGGGGCCGCGGGCCAAGCAGTTTGAAGAGGATTTTGCCGCCTTCCTGGGCGAAGGGCTGCGGGCGGTCGCCGTGAACTCAGCGACCGCCGGGATGCACCTGGCGCTCGAAGCTCTCGGCGTCGGGCCGGGCGACGAGGTGATCACGTCGACCTACACCTATACCGCCACGCCGGTCGTGGCGCGCTACTTGGGCGCGGACGTCGTCCTGGTTGACATCGATCCGCGGACGTTCAACCTTGACCCGGACAAAGTGGCCGCCGCCATTACGCCGCGGACAAAGGTGATCATGCCGGTGCACATTGCCGGCTTGCCCTGCGACATGGAGGCCATCCTCCAGCTTGCCGCCCGCCACAACCTGAGCGTGGTGGAGGACGCGGCGCACGCCTTTCCCGCCACCTACAAGGGCAGGCTGATCGGCACGCTCGACTCGGCGGCGACCGTGTTCAGCTTCTACGCCACGAAGACGATCACCACGGGCGAAGGCGGGATGATGGTCACGCGCAACCCCGAGCTCGCCCGTCGCTGCCGCTCCATGCGCCTGCACGGCTTTGACCGCAACGTCTTCGACCGCTATACCTCGCCGAAAGCCTCCTGGTACTACGAGGTAGTGGCGCCGGGGTACAGCTACAACCTGACGGACATCGCGGCCGCGATCGGCATCCACCAGCTGCGCAAGGCCTGGGCGCTCCAGAACAAGCGCCAGCAGATGGCCGAACGCTACAACGAGGCGTTCAAAAACCTGCCGGTCGTGCTGCCGGCCGGGCCGCCGGCGGGCGACACGCACGCCTGGCACCTGTACCCGCTCCGGCTGCGGGCGGACGCCCCGATCGGCCGGGACGAATTCATCAACAAAATGCAGCAGCTAGGCATCAGCTGCAGCGTCCACTTTATCCCCATTCACTTGCACCCGTACTGGCGCGGGCTCTACCACTACCAACCCGGCGACTTTCCCGCCGCGCTGGCCGCCTACGAGCAGGAGGTCAGCATTCCGTTGTTCACGAAAATGACGGACGATGACCAGGCGCGCGTGATTGAAGCCGTGACCGGGCTGCTCAGCTAATGCGGGCCAAACGGCTGTTTGACCTGTTTTTCACCATCCCCGGAGTAATCGCCCTTTCCCCGCTGTTGCTCCTGATTGCGATCTGGGTCAAGGTTGATTCCCCGGGGCCGGTCTTTTTTCGCCAGGTAAGGGTGGGGTTGAACGGAAAGCCATTTCGCATCTACAAGTTCCGCACCATGGTGGCGGACGCCGAGCGGCGGGGGCGGCAGATCACGGTTGGGGAGGACGCGCGGATCACTCAAAGCGGCGCTTTCCTGCGTAAGTACAAGCTGGACGAACTGGCGCAGTTGTTCAACGTCCTGGCGGGCGACATGAGCCTCGTCGGCCCGCGCCCAGAGGTGCCCAAGTATATAGACCTGTATCCGGAAGCCGTCCGGGCGGCGGTGCTGTCGGTCCGGCCGGGTATGACCGATTACGCGGCGATCCGGTTCAAGGATGAAAACGATGCGCTGGTCCGGGCGGATGATCCGGAGCGCATCTACATTGAAGAGATTCTGCCGGCCAAGCAGGCGTACTACCTGCAGTACGTGGCCGAGCAGAGCCTCTGGCTCGACTTCAAGTTGATTCTCTTGACAATCAAGGCGATTGCGAGCTAGTGCGGCAGACAAGGAGGGAGTAGCATGCTTGACGAAAAAAGGCCGTTGCCGGTCGGCTGCCCGAACGCCGGCGGCAGGTTCGAGCCAAACGAGGATCAGCGGGAATGCCAGCTGCCGTCGCTGAAAACGGTTGCCGAGGGCAAGGCGCCCATCCCGCCCCAGCCCTTCATCATCCACCTGAAATGGTTTTTGATGCGGCACCTGAGCCCCAGCCAGGTCATGAGCCTGCGCCGCTATGTCGACAAGACCGGCGCCCTGCTTGCCAGCCTGACAGGACAGGAAAAGCCAGCGGCCCCGGCCAGGCCGGTCATCGCCGCCGCGCCGGCCGAGCCAATCCAGGCCGGCGACCTGGTGCGCGTGCGCGCCAAAGCGGACATCATGGCTACCCTCGACAGCCACGGGAAATTAAAGGGCTGCGCCTACATGGACGCCATGGCCCCCTACTGCGGGACCGAGCAGCGCGTATTGAAAGTTATGGAGCGCTTCGTTGACGAGCGGGAAATGCGGGTCAAAAAATGCAAGGGGCTTGTGCTCCTGGAGGGCGTGATGTGCGAGGGAACGACGCGGTTCGGCCGCTGCGACCGGTGCTGCTTTATGTTCTGGCGGGAAGAGTGGCTGGAGAAGCTTAAGTAAACGCGGCTTCGTTTTGCATCGCAGCTCCATCTGAAGAAAAGGGCGTGATAGCATGCCGTACAAAGTAATCGCAGCGCATCCCGGCAAGCAGCATTCCTTCCGCCTGGCGACGGCGTTAAAAAAAGAAGGCCTGCTGTTTAAGTATATGACGACGGTTTACGACAAACAAAGCTCGTGGCTCATGCGGCTGACGAAGCACTTTTTAGGAGCGGACAATCTAAAGCGGGCTAACACCCGGAAGTGCGACGCCTTGCCCGACGAGGACGTCGTCCAGTTTTGCGAGTTCATCGGACTGATAGACTTGCTGCTGCTTCGCATTGACAAAACAAAAAAGCTTTACCGCTGGTGGAACCAGCGGACTGCCGCTGCCTTCGGGCGGCGGGTAGCGGAATATGCCATCCGCAATAACGTCGATGCTGTGATTATGTACGACAATACCGCAACAGAGGCTTTTGAACTGCTGCAGGAAAAAGCACCCCATATCAAGCGGATTTTAGATACTTCCATTGCAAACCGGTTATTCATGAAGGACCTCTTCCGGCAGATCATTGACAGCACGGATGATCCGACGCTGCAATACGAGAGCGATTATTTTTGGTCGCAAACGAAGATTGACCGGCTTGCCCGGGAACTGGCCGCGACGGATGCGTTTTTGATACCGTCCGAGTTTGTTCGGCGCAGCCTGGCGTACAGCGGCGTTCCGGACGGCAAGATCTATAAGGTTCCCTACGGCGCGAACCTGAATATGGGCGCGGAAAAAACCGGCCGCATTGCAACCGGCGCGGTGACCTTCTTGTTTGTCGGACAATGCGTCTATCGCAAAGGCATCAACTATTTGCTGAAGGCTTTTTCCGAACTGGCGCCGCAGCAGGTGAAGCTCATCTTAGTGGGCGGGGTCGACGAGTCAGCAAAGTATTTCAGGCACTATGCTGATTGCGCTCAGATTGAGTTTTGCGGACACGTAACCCACGATCGAATGAGGCAGTTCTATGCGGAATCGGACGTATTCATTTTCCCCTCTCTTGCGGAGGGGATGACCTTGGCGGGGCTGGAAGCGATGGGGTGTGGTCTGCCGATCATCTGCACGAGCCACTCCGGCGTTGACGAATTGGTCGTGGAAGGGGAAAATGGTTTTATCATTCCGATTTGCGACTGTGAGGCGATCAAAGAAAAAGCCCTGTGGTTCGTCAGCAACAGGGAGAGGATTCCGGCCATGGGCGAAAAGGCGCGCCAGGCGGCGGCGCAATACACGTGGGAAAAGTACAGCGCGAATGTTGTGAAGGCGGTCGAAGCAATACTTCGAACGTAGGGGGCGGCCATGGACAGACTGTTTCGCAACTATTTCTACAACATCATCTATCAGATCTTTTTAATCATCGTGCCGCTTGTGACGGCCCCTTATCTGGCCAGGGTGTTCGGACCGGCCAATCTGGGCGTGTTCAACTACGTCACCTCCGTTTCCAGTATTTTTTGCACGCTTGGGCTGCTGGGCGTCTACAACTACGGCTGCCGGCAGATCGCCTATGTGCGCGGCGACAAAGAAGCTGTGACACGGGTGTTTTACGAGCTGATGCTGATGCGTCTCGGCCTGTGCCTTGTCGGCGCCATTGTTTATGCCGCTCTATTTGCGAAATCGGAATACAGCCGATATTTCGGAATCCAGTACTTGTTTGTCGCGGCGCATTACCTCGACGTGTCCTGGGTTTTTGTCGGCATGGAGGACATGGGGCCGCCGGTGCTTAAAAACTTCCTGGCGAAGTTCGTCAGCGTGGTGGGAACGTTCGTTTTTGTCAAAACCGCGGACGACCTTTGGAAATTCGTGCTGCTGGTCGCCGGAATGATGTTGCTTGCCAACCTCAGCATTTACCCGCAATTGAAACAGTATGTCGGCAGGCCTCGCATTGACATGTCCGCTTTTGGCGATCATCTTGCCGGCTCGCTGCAGCTTTTTTTGCCGCAGATCGCCACCATGCTGTACTTGCAGTCGGGCAAGGTGCTGATCGAATATTTTAGCGGTTCGACAGAGCAGGTGGCCTTTTACGACAACGCAGAAAAGATCGTCAAGATACCGCTCGCGTTCATCACCGCCCTCGGCGTCGTTATGATGCCGAGGCTGGCCAACGCGTTCAGCAATAACGACGCATCGGCGATCCGGGGCTACGTCGTGAGGGTGATCCACTTCTCGGCGATGCTGGCCTTTCCGATGGCAATCGGCATTGCCTGCATCGCGCCGTGGTTTATTCCCTGGTACTTGGGAGATGAGTTTCTGCCGGCTATTACGGCGATCGTTCTGCTCAGCCCGATCATTTTGACCAACGCCTATTCCGGCGTATCGGGCACGCAGTACTTCACGGCGACGAACCAGACCTGGGTGCTCACGCGGTCTTATGTTTATGCGGCCGCCGCCAATCTTCTCGTGAACCTCGTGCTGATCCCGCGCTACGGCTTCATCGGCGCCGCAATCGGCACTCTGGCGGCGGAAGCAGTGTGTGTCGTCACGCACTATGCCGTTCTTGGCCGCCAGATGGAAATCGGCGAAATCTACGCCAGGGGGGGGGAATATTTGCTGGCGGCGGCGTTCATGGGCGGCGCTGTTTATCTGATCGGTCTGGCGAGGGGGGCGGGGGCTGTCACCACGCTTCTGCAGATATCGACGGGAAGCGCCGTTTACGCGGCAAGCTTGTGGCTGTCAAAAGACGAAACCTTTCTTTTTTTCTTGCGCAAGGTAACGGGCGCCATTGACAGCTGGCGCGGGCGGGCAAAAGCGTCTTGACGGCGCCGGCATGGCGTCGTCCCGCCTGCAACCGCTTTTAAATACTTAAAAAATCCTCCTTTTTCTTCTGGCAACGACTTACACAGTATGGTAAAATGGTAACGTTATGTGAACTGGGACTTTTTTCATGGGGGTTGGCTTATGAAAGTGATCATCCTGGCCGGCGGCGGCGGAACAAGGCTGTTCCCGCTCTCCCGCGGCAGTTATCCGAAGCAATTCTTGAAGCTGTTCGGCGACGATTCGCTGCTCGTGTCAACGATCAAGCGTTTTTTAGGCCTGGTGAAGCCGCACGAGATTGTGGTGGTGACCGGCGAACAATACAAGCAGCAGGTCGAAATGGACCTGGCGGCGGCCGGACTGGACAAGGTCCGCCTGCTGTTGGAACCGACCGCCCGCAATACGGCGCCGGCAATTGCCCTGGCCGTCCGATACATACTCGACGAAATGCAAGCGACAGACAACGAAATCCTCTTTGTAGCACCGTCTGACCACATCATTGAACCTGTTTCTTCTTTCCGGCAGGACGTCGCCAACGTGATGGCGCTCGCCGGGCAGGGGCACCTTGTCACCCTGGGCATTACGCCGGACAAGCCGGAGACCGGCTACGGCTATATCCAGGCGGGCGCGCCGATCGGTACTGGTTTTGCTGCTGACGCTTTTCGGGAGAAGCCCGACGCGGCGACGGCCAAAGCCTGGCTGGCGGCGGGGGGGTACTTTTGGAACGGGGGCATGTTCGCGGGTCAGGCGTCGCTATTTGTGCGCGAATTTGCCGCGCATGCGCCCGAGATCGGCGCAGCGTTGGCGCTGCCTCTGCCGCAGTTTGTGGAAATGTTTCCCAAACTGCCGAATATCTCGATCGACTACGCCATCGCCGAGAAGTCGGACAAGGTGGCGGTCGTGCCGCTCTCAGCCGACTGGAACGACATCGGCTCCTGGGACGCGATTTATGACGTGATGAAAAAAGACGGCGACGGCAACGCCGTGGACGGCGACATCCTGCCGGTCAAGTGCAAGAACTCGCTGTTCATGGGCAAGAGCCGCCTGATCGCCGGCGTCGGCCTCGAAGACGTGCTGGTTGTGGAGACGGACGACGTGATCGTCGTCGCCCAGCGCGGCGCGTCGCAGGACGTGAAGACGGTCGTCGAAAGCCTGAAAAAGGCCGGCCGCCGCGAGGCGGAGGAGGCGACGACCTCGTACCGGCCGTGGGGCAGCTACACCATCCTCGGGCAGGGCGACGGCTACAAGATGAAGCGCATCACGGTCAAGCCCGGCGAGCGCCTCAGCCTGCAGCTGCACTACCACCGCAGCGAGCATTGGATCGTGACGGCGGGCACGGCGGAAGTGACGATCGAGGGAGAAAAGCGCCTCGTGCACAAGAATGAGAGCGCCTTTGTGCCGCTCGGCGCCAGGCACCGCCTGGCCAACCCCGGCCGCCTGCCGCTGGAAATCATCGAGATCCAAAACGGCGACTACCTGGAAGAAGACGACATCGTCCGCTTTGACGATAGTTACGGGAGGGTCTGAACAGATGAACCTGTATAAAGAAAACCAGGTTGTAACGGACAAAGCCTTTAAGGCGTACGATATCCGCGGCCGCGTGCCGGAGGAACTGAATGAAGAAATCGCCTACCGAGTGGGCCGCGCCTTCGTCGCCCATTTCGGGGCCAGGCGCGTCGTCATCGGGCGCGACATGCGCCTGACCGGACCGGCGCTGTTCGCCGCGCTGGCCAAGGGCGTCAACGATGCCGGCGCGGACGTGATCGACATCGGCATGGTCGGCACCGAACTCGTCTACTTCGCCACCTCGCATTTACAGGCCGACGGCGGCATCATGATTACGGCCAGCCACAATCCGGCCGAATACAACGGCTTGAAGATCGTAAAATACGAGTCACGGCCGGTCAGCGCCGACACGGGCCTCAAGGACCTTGCCAAGCTCGTCATGAGCGGCGATTTCGGTCCGGCCGCGAGTTCCCCGGGAACCGTTGAAACGGCGCAAGTGATGGATGCCTATATTCAGCATCTCTTGACCTACATAGAACCTGATAAAATCAAACCCTTTACGATCGTCACCAACCCCGGCAACGGCTGCGCGGGCGCGGTGCTCGACAAGCTGTTGCCGCACCTGCCGGTAAATGCCGTGCGCATCTACGACGAGGCGGACGGCACCTTCCCGAACGGCGTACCAAATCCGCTCTTGCCGGAAAACCGGGCGGCGACGGCCAACGTCGTCCTGGAGGAACAGGCGGACATCGGCATCGCCTGGGACGGCGACTACGACCGTTGCTTCTTCTTTGACGAACAGGGCAACTTCATTGAAGGCTACTACATCATCGGCCTGCTGGCCGAGCAGTTTCTCGCCCGCCGCCCCGGCGCGAAGATCATCCACGACGTGCGCCTGGCCTGGAACTCCGAAGAAGTGGTCAAGGCGGCGGGCGGCATAGCGCTTGCCGCCGTGTCCGGCCACGCCTTCATGAAGGAGCGGCTGCGCAAGGAAGACGCCGTCTACGGCGGCGAGATGTCGGCGCACCACTACTTCAAGGACTTTTTCTACTGCGACAGCGGCATGATCCCCTGGCTGATCGTCCTGCAGGCGATGAGCGCCAGCGGCAAATCGTTGTCGGAGCTCGTCGGCGAGCGGATGAAGCGCTATCCGGCCAGCGGCGAGATCAACTCGACGGTCACGGACGCGCCGGCGAAAATCGCCGAACTCGAAGCGCGCTACGCGCCGGGGGCGGTGAAGGTCGACCACCTGGACGGCCTCAGCGTCGAATACGAGAACTGGCGCTTCAACCTGCGCATGTCGAACACCGAGCCGCTTTTGCGCCTCAACGTCGAGTCGCGGGGCGACGAAGCCCTGATGCGGCAAAAAACGGACGAACTACTGGCGCTGATCCGCGCCTAAAGGAGCTAGAACATGAGAAAACCTGTACGCAAAGCCGTCATTCCGGCCGCCGGCCTGGGGACGCGCTTTTTGCCGGCGACCAAGGCGCAGCCCAAGGAAATGCTGCCGATCGTGGACAAGCCGACGATCCAATATATTATCGAGGAAGCCGTCGCCAGCGGCATCGAGGAAATTCTGATCATCACCGGCCGCGGCAAGCGGGCGATCGAGGACCACTTCGACCGCTCTTTAGAACTTGAAATGATGCTGGAGCAGCAGGGCAAGGCCGAACTGCTGGAGCTGGTGCGCGAAATCGCCAACGTGACGATCCACTACATCCGGCAAAAAGAGCCGAAGGGTCTCGGCCACGCGATCCTCTGCGCCAAGCAGTTCGTCGGCGACGAGCCGTTCGCCGTTTTGCTCGGCGACGACGTCGTCGACGCCGAGGTGCCGGCCTTAAAGCAACTGATGGACGTATACGATACCACCGGGGGCAGCGTGCTGGGCGTGCAGGAAGTCGCGCCGGACAAGGTGTCAAGCTATGGCATTGTCGCGCCGGAGCGCTGCGAAGGCCGTCTGTGCGAGGTGGCCGACCTGGTCGAAAAGCCGGCCAAAGAGGAAGCACCGTCGCGGTTCGCGATCTTAGGCCGCTACATCATCGACCCGGCGATCTTCGCCCACTTAGAGCACACAGCGCCGGGCAAGGGCGGCGAGATCCAGCTGACCGACGCGCTCAAAAGCCTGGCAAAAGAGCAGAAAATGTTCTCCTATTCGTTTGAAGGCCGGCGCTACGACGTGGGCGACAAGCTGGGCTTCCTGGAAGCGACGATCGACTACGCCTTGAAGCGGCCGGAACTGAAAGACGGACTCAGGGCCTATATGAAGCAAGTGTTAGGATGACCTGGTAGCTTAAGAGGGAGCTTATCGTGTTTTGCGGGAGAAGTGCAAATGAGAATGAGAGGCTTTGTAGTTACTGCACTTGCTGCCTGGATGTTTCTGATTATCGCTTTTTCTTCCCAGCCTGCCGATCAGTCTAGCATCACAAGCCGGAAGGTGGTGAAGGCGATTGTTGACGCTATAACCGTGGTTTTGCCGATCGCTGAAACGCCATGGGAAAAGGTGCTCCTAGCGGCGCAATTGCACAACCTGGTGCGCAAGGTTGCTCATATGTTCAACTATTTTGTGCTCGGTTGCCTTGCGTATTGGACGTTTCGGTTGTTTGAAAAGAGGAATCGCTTGCGCCGGGTTTTGCTTAGCGCGGCCTTCTTGTGCATAGTATTCGCGGCGTTTGATGAATTACATCAGTTGTATGTGCCTGACCGCAGTGGACAGTTGAGCGATGTGCTGCTCGATAGCGTAAGTGCGCTAGTCGGTATTGGTGCTTGCTGGTTGCTTGGATGGTATAATAAACGATCATAAATCGCATAAAACAAGTGGCAGCAGGGGATATCCCTTGCTGCCACTTGTTTTATGCAGCTAAAATGCTCAATCCGAAGGTTATTCCACCTGCGGATATGGTGCCACTTATTCTCTGCAGTTGCAGGACGCTCTGCTTACATCAAAAACTGGCGCAAATAGTTCAGGACGTTGATCAGGTTTTGCTCGGTTAGGTTGTCGTGCACGATGCGGGCGTCGTTTAAGTGGCGGTTGAAGGTTTCCCAGTTGGTGACCGTATGGATGATCAGGCCGTTGTCCAGCTCGAAGTAGACCTTGTCCCGCAGCGTGTAGTGTTCGGGAAAGATGGCCTCGGTTTCCACTACGGCGAGGTTGATGTAGGCCGTGCAGCCGTCGTGGAGGTTGTGCGGCGCCGTGCGGTAGTGAATGGGCACAAAGATCAGTTCGGGGCTGAACGGGACCGGCAGCATCTGCCGGTGCTTGACCCAGCCGGCCAGCTTGCTGTGGCTGACGAACGCGGTTGCTTCACTGGACTGCGCCAGGCTTTGCAGGACGCTGTTAATCGGGCGGTGGATTATAATCGGCTTGGCGCTGTGGCGGAAAATGATGCCGGTCGCGTTGCCGCCGTCGCCCGTCGTGTAGACGGGGTAAATAATTGCGATTTCAGATGGTCTGCTCAAAGGGTTTAACATGGAAGGGCCTCCTTTTGGAATGTAGTATGATGCAAAGGTGGGACGAATATCCCATAGAGATTATTTTACACCCATTTGTAAGTTTGTTGTGCCAAATATGACAAAGTAAGCGAAAAACTGTGGCTGTTGGTGCAATTGCTGTTGATTGACGGTGTTTGACTGGCGAAACCGGCGTTTGCCTTGCGGCCGCCGCCGATTGCCGTTTTGCCTCCCGCTTATCCGCCTGCTAGGCTGTAGTCAGCGCTAGAAATTGGAGAACCGGTTCTCTCTTAAGGGAGAGAGACATGGAAGTTATCTATGATGAGGAACGGGCGGCTGAGTTGGCGGAATTGGTGCGGGCGGCTCGCGCCGGCAATGCTGAGGCGCTGGCGGAGGTGTGCCGGCGGTTTTTGCCCCTGGTGGCGAGTCTGGCCGGACGGGCGCATTTGCGCGCGATCCGCGAGGAGGCGGTCACGGTCGGCTGGCTCGGCGTGATGGAAGCGGTGCAAGAATGCCCGGAAGCGCAGCTGGCCTATTTTCCCGGCTATGTGAAACGCTTTGTGGCGTATAAGATCTGGAATCTGTTCAAGCACCAGCGCCGCATCTGGCAGACGGAGGTGGGCGACGACGGACGGGAAACGGGCGAGGAGCCGCAGATGGCGCTGCGGCTTGATCTGGAGCGGGCCCTGGCGGCCTTGCCGGAGCGCTGGCGACTGATCGTGGAGTGGAACATCGTCGCCGGGCTGCCGCTGCGCCTGATCGCCGATCGGCTCGGCGTGTCGGCGCAAATGGTGCAGAAGCTGCGGCAAAAGGCGCTTGACCGCCTGCGGGAGAATCTGCGGGCGTGACAGAGGGGACGGGTACGTCTGTCACACTACGTGCAACAGCGTAACCCGTCCCCCGGTCACACCCGTCTCCGGCCGCACGCAAGCCAGGCGTGACAGGGGAGGGTTACAAAGTTATCGGCTGGAATGGCCAAATGTTGGCTAATGTGGCCTTTTTCACACTGTTGGGCAGGAGTTTGGGGTGAAAAAGGCGAATCTCTTAAAACATAGTAAGAAATGAAAAAGTGCTTGGAGGTTTGGTTTTTGTGAATGTTTTGGTAGCAGGCGGCGCCGGTTATATCGGCTCGCATACGGTGGCGGCGCTGGAGAAGACCGCCCATAAGGTCGTCGTGTTCGACAACCTGGTCAAAGGCCACGTCGAGGCGGTCAGCGAGCAGGTGCTCCTGATCGAGGGCGATTTGCTCGATGCGGACTTTTTAAAGCACGTCTTGGTCACGTATGAAATCGACGCGGTCGTCCATTTCGCCGCCTCGTCTTTGGTCGGCGAATCGATGGAGCGGCCGGAGGAATACTACCGCAACAACGTGCTGGGCACGTTTTCGCTCCTGGGGGCGATGAAGAGCGCCGGGGTGGACAAGCTCGTCTTCTCGTCTACGGCGGCGGTGTACGGCGAGCCGGCGAGCTGGCCGATTGAAGAGACCTTCCCGACCACGCCGACGAACGTGTACGGCCGGACGAAGCTGGCGGTGGAAGGCATGCTGGCCGACTACGCGCGGGCGTACGATTTGCAGTACGTGTCGCTGCGCTACTTCAATGCGGCCGGGGCGGCCGAGGGCGGGAACATCGGCGAGGACCATGCGCCGGAAACCCACCTGATTCCCTTGGTGCTCAAGACGGCGCTCGGGCAGCGCAAGGCGGTGCAGCTGTTCGGTACGGACTATCCGACCGAGGACGGGACCTGCATCCGCGACTACGTCCATGTCGACGACCTGGCGGCGGCCCACGTGCTGGCGCTCGACCACCTGGCCAAGGACGGCGGCAGCCGCGTGTTCAACCTGGGCTCGGAAAAAGGCTTCAGCGTGCGCGAAGTGATTGAGACGGCCAAGCGCGTGACCGGCGTCGACTTTGCCGTCGAAGAGCGTCCGCGCCGCGCCGGCGACCCGGCCGTTCTGGTTGCCTCGTCCGCGGCGATCCGCCGCGAGCTCGGCTGGCAGCCGCAAAAAAGCGATCTGGAAACCATCATCGCCAGCGCCTGGGCCTGGCACCAAAAACACCCGAACGGCTACGCGGAATAAGCTGGTTTGAGTGGAGGGTGTATCTTGTTGTCGTTATGTGAGTAGTTGTGTTGTATAACTGTGGAAACAGATAAATTTTCGCAAGGGTGAATGATGTAGCCGGCGAAGTTGTGCGGTTGATTTGGTGCGCGTTGTAAAGCAGAAGTGCAAATGATGTGCTGGTTTCGTGTAGGCGCAGCTGTGTATCGGATTTGAACAGCGTTGTAAAGAGGGCGAAGCCCGAATGGTAGCTGGGCAAACCGATACATAGCAAGCCACCCAACCGACGCACAACAAGCCGGCGGAGATACATAATCATAGTATTAAAGTACAAGGAGGAGAGGGGAATGACGCAGCAGCGGATTTTAACCTTGCCATCTGGTCTGACATTCGACTATACCCACCTCATGGGGGACAACGCGGTGACGGAGGAAATGCTCTCGTCGCTTTCCTCGCGCCTGGCGTCCGCCCATGCCGCGGTGTGTGAAATGCGCAAGACAGGCGTCGTGCGCGGCCATCTCTCCAAAGACGGCACGCCCGAGCTCGTCAAATTCACCGAACTGCCCTACAGCAAGGCCGGACACCTGAACGCCCCCGACACGCTCGAGAAGCTGCGCCTGTTCGGACGCTCGCTCAAAGGGCGCGTCGACGCGGTCGTCTCGTTCGGCATCGGCGGCTCGTATCTGGGCAACCGCGTGCTGTTCGACGCGGGCCGCGGCGAGTTCTGGAACCACATGTCCGCGGACGAGCGCGACGGCTGGCCGTGCTACTATTTCGGCGGGCAAAACCTCGACCCTAAGCGGGCGCAGGCCCTGACCGACGAAATCATCCGCCAGGCGCGCCGCTTCAAAAAGGCGCAAAGCGGGCGGCGCTACCGCGTGACCCTGATCGTTATTTCCAAGTCCGGCAGCACGCTCGACACGATGGCGACCTTCATGTCGACCCTGGCCGCCCTCTACGACCACGCCGACCTGATCGAAACCGAGGTCGTCGCGGTCACGGACCCGAAAACCGGCCCGGGCGAGACGCTCTTGCACCGGGTGGCCTTCCGGCACGGCTGGACGATGTTCCGCGTGCCCGACGGCGTGGGCGGCCGCTTCAGCGTGTTCAGCGACGTGGGGCTGGTGACGGCGGCGGCGCTGGGGCTCGACTTCGAAGCCTTTTTGGCCGGGGCGCGGGCGATGGACGAGGCCTGCGCGACCGGCGACGCAGCCCACAATCCGGCGATGCTGAACGCGGCCCTCAAGTACCTGGCGGCCGAGAAGCTGGGCTGCCGGACCGAGGTGTTCATGCCGTATGCCGACAGCCTGAAGTCGCTGTCGGAGTGGTACGTGCAGCTCTTGGCCGAATCGCTCGGCAAGCGCAACAACCGCCAGGGCGAGACGGTCCACTATGGCCGGACGCCGGTGGTCGCGGTGGGGACGACGGACATGCACGCCCAGACGCAGCAGCACCAGGACGGCCCGAAGGACAAGGTGGTGCAGTTCGTGTCGGTGCGCAACTGGGATGTGGACCCGGTCGTGCCGTGCCTGTTCGCCGACGAGCCGGAGCTGGCGAAAATGGCCGGCCTGAAGTTGTCTGACGCGCAGGAGGCGGCCCTGCAGGCGAATGCCGAGGCCCTGGCCGGCGACGGGCGGCTGAGCGCGGTGTTTTCCCTGCCGGAGCTGTCGCTGTTTCACCTGGGCGAAATCATGTACCTGTTGGCGCTGTCGGTGGCCTACGAGGGCGAATTGGCCGACGTGGACGCCTTTGACCAGCCGGGCGTCGAGGGCTACAAAAAAATCATGTGGCAAAAGCTTGACGCGTCGCGCGAAAAACGGTAAGTTATTACTGGTCTGTTAGTTTTGTGACGGAAGGCCTACAGGAGTTGCCGCCAACCTTGTCGAATTTTTAACCCTATTGCAAATTGCGGCCAGGCGGCCGGTCTGGTGAGAATAGATGGGGGGACAAACATGATCAGGATTTTGATCGCGGATGATCATGCCTTGTTGCGGCAGGGACTGAAGATGGTGTTGGAGCGGGAGCCTGACTTCCGGGTGATCGGCGAGGCGGCCGACGGTGATGAGGCGATCCGCATGGCGAAGGCGCTGCGGCCGGACGTACTGCTCCTGGACATCAACATGCCGAAGATCAACGGCATCGAGGTGGCCAAGCGCCTGAGCCAGGCGAAGGCGCCGGGGAAAATAATCGCCCTCACCATTCACGAGGACGAGAATTATGTGGTAGAATTGATTCAGGCCGGAGCGGCTGGTTATGTGTTAAAAGGGATTGAACCGAGCGTGTTGGTGCGGGGGATTCGCGCCGTGGTTGCGGGTGACATGTTCATTCAGCCGGGGCTGGCCGAAGACCTGTCCCAGGAGTGGCAAAAGCCGGGGGCGAAGCCCGAGGCGGCGGCTGCCGGCCGGGCGACCAAGCGGCGCCTGACGTCCAGGGAGCTGGAGGTGCTGGACCTCGTCAGCCACGGGATGAGCAACCTGGAAATCGCGGAGAAGCTTTTCCTGAGCGAAAAGACGGTGAAAAACCATTTGACGAATACCTTCCGCAAGATCGGCGTGACGGACCGCACCCAGGCGGTCTTGTACGCGATCAAGCACAAACTGGTAATTTTATCGTAAAGATAAACATCCTGCCGGCGCACGGCAGGATGTTTTTTTGAGGTGGAGCATGCAGTTGATAGCAGATGAAATAAGCAAGCACTATGGCGTCCGCTGCCTGTTCGAGCACGTCTCGCTGCGCCTGGTGCGGGGGACGAAGGTCGGGCTCGTCGGGGCGAACGGAGCGGGCAAGACGACGCTGGTCCGCTGCCTGCTGGGGCTTGAGGAGACCGACGGCGGCCGGATCAGCTGGCCGAACGGCGCGCGGATCGCCTACGTGGAGCAGGGGGCCAGCTTCGGCGAACAGACCCTGTGGGAGGTGCTTCTCACGGCTTCGCCCGAGGTGCTGGAGCTGCGCGAGCGGATCGCCGGCCTGGAAAAAGCGGGCGCGGCAGCGCAGGCGGCGGACGAGCACGACCGCTGGCTGGCCGCCTTGGGCGCGGCCCAGACGGAGTATGAGCGGCTCGGCGGCTACCGCTATGAGGAGCGCATCAAGCGCGTGGCGCAGGGCCTCGGCTTTGGCGAGGCGGACTACGAGCGCCCGGCGGCGTCGTTTTCCGGCGGCGAGCAGACGCGGATTCTCCTGGCCCGGGCCCTGGTGCGCGAGCCGGACTTTTTGATTTTGGACGAACCGACCAACCACCTGGACATCCGGATGGTGGAGTGGCTCGAAGCCTTTTTGCGCGAGTTTTCCGGCGCGCTCTTGGTCATCAGCCACGACCGCTATTTTTTGGACCAGGTGGCGACGGAGATCCTCGCCCTGGCGCAGTGCGGCCTGGCGAGCTACCGCGGCAACTACAGCGACTACCTGTACAAAAAGGCGGATCAGGACAAGGCGGCGCTGCGCGCCTACGAGGCGCAGGCCGACTACATCGCCAAGACGGAAGAATACATCCGGCGCTACAAGGCCGGGATCAAGAGCAAGCAGGCGCGCGGGCGGGCTTCGCAGCTCGGCCGGCTGGAGCGGCTGGCGCCGCCCGTGCAGCAGGTTTCGATGGCCATGCGCCTGCCGCCGGCCCCGCCGTCGGGCGAGCGCGTGCTGGAATTTAACAAGCTGTCGGTCGGCTTTGCCGGCAAGCGGCTGCTGGAAAACCTGAACGGCCTGTTGCGCCGGGGCGAGAAGGTGGCCCTCGTCGGGGCGAACGGCGCGGGCAAGACGACTTTCTTGCGCACGGTGCTGGGCGACTTGCCGCCGTGCGCAGGCGTCCTGCGCCTGGGCAGCCGGGTGTCGGTCGGCTTCTTTTCGCAATCCCATGAGGAGCTGACGGGCAGCCGCAGCATGCTTGAGGAGATCATCGGCCGCTACGGGCTGAGCGAGGAGCGGGCCCGCGGCTGGCTCGGCTCGCTGAAGTTTTCCGGCGACGACGTGTTCAAGCGCCTCGACGATTTGTCGGGCGGCGAGCGGGCGCGCCTGGCCCTCTTGTGCCTGATGCTCGACGGGGCGAACTTTCTGGTCCTGGACGAGCCGACGAACCACTTGGACATCCCGGCGAAGGAAGCCGTCGAGGAGGCGCTGGCCGCCTACGAGGGCTCGATCCTGGTGGTGAGCCACGACCGCTTCTTTTTAAACAAGGTCGTCCACAAGATCTGGGCGATCGAGAATGGCGGCTTGCGCGAGTTTTTGGGCGACTACCAGGCCTACCGGACTGTCGTGGAACGCGAGGCGGAAGCGCTGCGCGAGGCGGAGGGCCAGCGGTCGGACAAGGCGGCCAAAGACAAGGCGGCCGCCTTGTCCGAGCAGCCGGCGGACAAGCCGGCCGCTAAAGAAGAAAAGCGCCGCCTGACGAAGGCCTCGCCCAAGCAGCTCGAAGAGACGGAGCGGGCGATCAAGGAGGCGGAAATCTGGCTGAAGGTGCTGGAAAACCGGATCGCCGACCCGGCCAGCCACGCTGACGCGGCCGCCAGCTCCGCCCTGGCCGCCGAGCATGCCGCCCAGGAGGACAAGCTGGCGGGGCTCTATGAGAAGTGGGAGCTGCTGGCCATGGCCTTGGAGGAGCAAGCGGAATAACTTTTTGCCGTTAGGGGTTGTTTTTTCACGCCGCCAGGAATGTGGTGGTGTGAAGGGAGGTGATACCTCATGGCAGTAACAAGAGTGCCGGATACGGCAAGACTCGTCCTCCGGGTGTAAGACGGGGTCGGCACGAACGGGCAGCCGGCGTTGAAAAACCGCACCTTCCGCAACTTGAAGACCGACGCCGATGCGGCGGTGCTGGCCGCCGGCAAGGCGCTGGCGGGGTTGCAAACCAATGTGCTGAGCGCCGTCGTGCGCTACGGCGAAGACATCCTGGCCGAGGCGTAAGCGCGGATTAGGGGAACGTTGGGGAAAGGAGGCGTGTGAATGATGGAAAAAACCTTGCAGCTTGTGTTTCGCAATGCAAACGGGCGGGAGGTGTCGCTGAGTCTGGCGAACCCGAAGCCTGATCTGACGGCCGCCGAGGTGACGCCGGTGATGCAGCAGATCGTCGACAACCATCTCTTCACTTCGGCGACGGGCGACCTGGTTCAGGTCGTGGCGGCTCGGATCAAGAGCAACGAAGTGACGCCGCTCGTCTAAGACGGGGGAATGAGGCATGGAGACAAAGGAAGTGCTGCAGATCGTGGCCAATTACGGCTTTCCGATGGGACTCAGCTTGTACCTGCTGTTTCGGATGGAGGCCAAACTGGAGAAGCTGACTGCGAGCATCGAGCAGTTGTCCCGGGTGATCGAGATCAAACGGGCGTAAAAAAAGAAGCCGGGCATATGCCCGGCTTCTTTTTTACAGAACAAGTTGTTACGACAGCAGAGAAACGAAGATGAAGACGACTCCCAGTCCGACCATCGCATCCAGGAGATAGGCGCCCGTTCTTGGCTTCAGCGGAACGGACCGTTGCAGAAAATACTGATAGGTGTACATGTTCTCTTTCAAAATGCAACCCTCCGAAAACTACTCTCCTATACATAGTACAACATGGACGGCGATCCTGCCAGAGGATTTGCGCATTTTATTTTTCTTTTGTAACAGTTCTGAAAGATTTGTGGAGAAGGATTTCGACTGGAAAATGGTTTGCGGTTATAGTAAAATGAAAGGGATGTAAAAACCCGTTACATAATGTGAAATGCGAGGAGTGACGACGATGAACCGTGTAGAATTAGCAAAGGGCATTTACCATGTGGGCGCCGTTGACTGGAACGTGCGCGATTTCCATGGTTATTCGACGCCGCGTGGCGTGACCTATAACGCGTACCTGATTGTGGACGAAAAGATCGCCTTGATCGATACGGTGAAGGCGCCGTTTGCCGGCGAACTCTTGGACCGGATCCGCGACATCGTCGACCCGGCGAAGATCGACTACGTCATTGTCAACCACGTCGAGAACGACCACTGCGGCGCGCTGCCGGAAGTGATGAAGCACTGCCCGGCGGCCAAAGTCGTGATTACGGAAAAAGGCCGCCAGGAGGCCGCCAAGCTCTACGGCGGCGACTACGACTACATGGTGGTCAAGGACAAGGACACCCTGTCCTTGGGCAAGCATGAGCTGGAGTTCATCCCGATCACCATGCTCCACTGGCCGGATTCGATGACGACGTACCTGAAATCAGAAGGCATCTATTTCTCCAACGACGCCTTCGGCCAGCACATCTGCACGGCCAAGCGCTTCGACGACGAAGTCTATATGCCGGACGTGTATTATGAAGCGGAAAAATATTTCGCCAACATCCTCATGCCGTACGCCCGCCTGATCGGCCGCGCGATCGGCCGCGTCGCCGGCTACGACATCAAGATGATCGCGCCGAGCCACGGCGTCATCTGGCGCTCGCACATCGGCGACATCATCGCCCGCTACCTGGCCTGGGGCGCCGGCAAGCCGGAAGAGCGGATCGTTCTGTTCTACGAAACGATGTGGGGCGGCACGGAACGCATGGCCCGGGCGATTTTGGAAGGGATCAACAAGGCGGGCGTGCCGGCCACGTTCTACCGCCTGTCCGCCTCGGACCGCAGCCATATCATGAGCGAAGTGCTGATGGCGGCCGGCCTTCTCGTCGGCTCCCCGACCTTGAACAACGGCATGATGCCGGCGGTCGGCGACATGCTCACCTACCTGAAGGGGCTGCGTCCGGCCGGCAAGCTGGCGGCGGCGTTCGGCTCCTACGGCTGGTCGGGCGGCGCGCAAAAGGACATCGAGGAAATGCTGACCAAAAGCGGCGTGGTGCTGGAAGAGGGCCTGAACCTCGATTGGACGCCGTCGGCGGAAGAGATCGAAAAGGCCGAAGCGTTCGGCTACGCCTTCGCGCTGAAGGTCAAAGCGAAATGCGCGCCGGTTGAATAAGGCGAGTGTGACAGTGGGGACGGGTCCCTCTGTCACACTTTTTTTCTTGCCAAAAGTCAAAAAGTCAAATAAAATAAAAACAAAGGTCAAAATAGGTCAAAAGCAGATAAATAGACTCGGGTTAGGAAGGGGGTCGAGGCAAGGTGACGAACCTGGCTGATTTTATTGAACGTTTTATTTTGCAGAAGCTGGCCCAGGAGGCGGCCGGACAAGTGCTGGTGCGCCGCAACGAGCTGGCCGATGAGCTGGCCTGCGCGCCCTCGCAGATCAGCTACGTGCTGAGCACGCGCTTCACGCTCGACCGCGGCTACGTCGTGGAATCGCGGCGCGGGGCGGGCGGCTTTGTCCGCATCGTTCGGCTGGAGCCGGAGCACGTGCAGTTTGCCGTGCACGCGCCGCCGCAGGCGCAGCATGCGGGCAAGCCGGCCGGCGCCAACGGCGCCGCCGAGGCCAAGGCGGCGCACCACGCGGCGACGGTGCCGGAATTGATCGACCGGCTGGCGGAGGCGCAGATGATCACCAAGCGTGAAGAGGCGCTATTGCAGCACTTGTTTTCGGTGCTGGACCATTTTTTAGACGACGATGGGCAGCGGACGGTTTTTCGGCAGACGCTGCATAAGCTCTCGGCGCAAGCCTGGAAGGAGGATTAACGCATGTTGTGTGATAAATGCAAGCAACGGCAGGCAACGGTGCGGGTGACCAAGATTTTGAACAACCAAAAGACGGAGGCGAACTATTGCGCCGAGTGCGCGCAGCTGGAAAGCGGCCTGGCGCTGGGCGGCCCGATGCTGTCCGTGCATGACTTTATGAAGGGCTTTTTTGGCCCGGCGTCGGCCGGCGCCAAGCCGCAGGCGGGGCGCTGCCCGGTCTGCAACCAGTCTTTTTCCGAGCTTGTGCAGCGGGGCCGCTTCGGCTGCAGCCAGTGCTACGCGACGTTCCGCGAGGCGGCGCCGGATTTGGTCCGCCGGATTCACGGCGCGAAGCGCCACTCCGGCAAGCTGCCCCGGCGGGCGTGCGGCGCGGTCGCGCTGCAGCAGGAGATGACGGGGCTGCGCCAGCAGCTTAGCGAGCATGTGGCGAAGGAAGAGTACGAGGAGGCGGCCAAGGTGCGCGACCGGATTCGCGCCCTGGAGAAGCGCCTCGGCGGTACGGAAGGAGGGCGGGCGCTATGACGGAATCGGTTTTGTCGCCCAAGCTGCCGGCCTGGCTGGCGGGCGGCGGGGAGGAAGGCGACATCGTCTTGTCGAGCCGCATCCGCCTGGCGCGCAACATGAAGGGGCTGCCCTTCCCGGACCGCGCCGATAAGGACGGCCTGGAAACGGTGCTGCGGGCGGCGGCCGCGCAGCTGCCGGCAGTGGCGGAGGCGACGGGCAAGGCGATGTCTCTCTTGAAGCTGGCGGACTTGCCGGCGGTCGACCGCTACGTGCTGGTGGAAAAGCACTTGATCAGTCCGGCGCTGGCCGAGGCGCCGGCGGGCCGGGCCGTGTTGATCAGCGAAGACGCCTCGGTGAGCGTGATGGTCAACGAGGAAGACCATTTCCGCCTGCAGGTGATGCGCCCGGGTCTCGACCTGACGGGGGCGCTGGCCCTGGCGGATCGCGTCGATGACGCGCTGGAAGCAGGAATTGACTTTGCCTTTGACGAAAGGATTGGGTATTTAACCGCTTGCCCGACGAACGTCGGGGCGGCGCTGCGGGCCTCGGTGATGCTGCATCTGCCGGGCCTGGCGCTGACCAAGCAAATTGACCATATGGCCGGCGCGGCGGCGCAGGTCGGTCTGGCGGTGCGGGGCCTCTACGGCGAAGGCTCGGAGGCGTCCGGTAATTTGTTTCAGATCTCAAACCAACTGTCCCTGGGCTACAGCGAGCAGGAACTGGTCGAAAACCTGACCGGCATGGTCCGGCAGATCGTCGGGCAGGAGCGGGCGGCGCGCAAGCGGCTGCTTGACCGGTCGACGATCGCGGTCGAGGACCTGGCGTTCCGGGCGTTCGGGATTTTGTCCTACGCCCACCGGCTCGATTCGGGGGAAGCGCTGATGCTGGCCAGCCAGGTGCGCCTCGGCGCGGACCTGAGCCTGCTGCCGGTTGATCCGGCGCTGTTCAACGAACTGGTCGTGGTGACGCGCCCCAACTACGTGCAGAAGTTTTTTGCCGGCGAGGATTCTGACCAAGGCCGGCGCGACGTGGTGCGGGCGACGATGGTCCGCGGCAAGATGGCGCGCAGCAAGCGCCCGGACGGCAGCGGCCTGGTTGCGGTCGAGGAAACCGGCGGCCTGGTGGTAGTCGAGGAAGCTAGCGGCGAAGCGGCGCCGGGGGAAGCGAAGCCGAAAAAACGCGGTACGGGCAAAAGCGCCGGCAAAAAGAGCGCGGAGAAAAAAACAACTGACGATAAGGGCGCGGCCGAGGGCGGCGCCGGCGAACAGGCGGAGGAGGGTTAACGTGATGTTCAGTAAATTTACCGAGCGGGCAAGACAGGTCTTGAGCCTGGCCCAAGAGGAAGCGTTGAAATTGGGGCATAACTACGTGGGGACGGAGCATCTGCTCCTCGGGCTGGTGCGCGACGGCGACGGCATTGCCGCCCGGGTGCTGGGCTCGCTGGGCCTGACGGAAAAAAGCGTGCGCGCGCGCATGGATTCGTACGTTACGCGCGGCAGCGAGACGGCGACCGAATTGAGCTACACGCCGCGGGCCAAGCGGGCGATTGAGCTGGCGCTGCAGGAGTCGGTGGAGCAGGGGCAAAGCTACGTGGGAACGGAGCATCTGCTGTTGGGCCTGCTCTTGGAAGCCGAAGGGATTGCGGCCCAGGTTTTAAACAGCCTGGGCGTGGACGTCGACACGGTGCGCCGCCAGATCGGCGACCTGTTGGGGCACTACGGGATTGTCTATCCCCAGACGCCGGGCGGCATCCAGCCGAAACCGGCGGCCAAGGGGCAGGCGCCGGCGCCGCAGCAAAAGCCGGGCGGCGCGTTGGCGGTGCTGGCTGAGTTCGGGCGCGACTTGAACGAACTGGCCAAGGCGGGGCGCATCGACCCGGTGGTTGGGCGGCAAAAGGAGATCGACCGGATCATCCAGATTCTCTGCCGCCGCACGAAGAACAACCCGGTCTTGATCGGCGAGCCGGGCGTGGGCAAGACGGCGATCGCCGAAGGCCTGGCGCAGCGGATTGTCGACAACCTGGTGCCGGAGCTGTTGCGCGACAAGATCGTTTTCTCCCTGGAAATGGGCTCCCTGGTGGCGGGCACGAAGTACCGGGGCGAGTTTGAAGAGCGCCTGAAGAAGCTGATGGACGAGCTGAAAAAACACGGCAACGTCATCTTGTTTGTCGACGAACTGCACACGGTGATCGGCGCGGGGGCGGCGGAGGGCGCGATCGACGCGGCCAACATTTTGAAGCCGGCCTTGGCGCGCGGCGAGCTGCAGGTGATCGGCGCGACGACGCTTGACGAATACAAAAAGCACATTGAAAAGGACGCGGCCCTCGAGCGGCGCTTCCAGCCGATCGTCGTCGGCGAACCGACGCCGGAGGACGCGGTTGAAATCCTGCTCGGCCTGCGCGACAAGTACGAGGCGTTTCACCGCGCCAAAATCACCGACGCGGCGATTGCCGCCGCCGTCAAGCTGTCGAGCCGCTATATCACGGACCGCAACCTGCCGGACAAGGCGATCGACCTGATGGACGAGGCCTGCTCGCGCGTGCGGCTGGCGGCCTTTTCCCTGCCGCCTGACTTAAAAGACGTGGAAAAAGAGCTGGAGAGCCTGAAGGCGGAGAAGGAAGCGGCGATCGACCAGCAGGAATTTGAACGGGCTGCCCAGCTGCGCGATGCGGAGCATAAGCTGCGCGAGTCGCTCGAGGAGCGGCAGCGGCAGTGGAAGCAAAAGGGCAGCGACCGCGTCGTGGTGGGCGAGGAGGACATCGCCCAGGTCGTGGCGGCCTGGACCGGCATTCCGGTGAGCCGCCTGACGGAAGCGGAGTCGGCTCGCCTGCTGAAGCTCGAAGACGAACTGCACCAGCGGGTTGTCAGCCAGCACGCGGCGGTCTCGGCGGTCGCCCGGGCGGTGCGGCGGGCCCGTTCCGGCCTGAAGGATCCGAAGCGCCCGATCGGTTCGTTTATTTTCCTCGGGCCGACCGGCGTCGGCAAGACGGAATTGGCCAAAGCTCTGGCTGAGCAGTTGTTCGGGGCGGAGGACAACATGATCCGCTTCGACATGTCGGAATATATGGAGAAGCATACGGTGGCCCGCCTGATCGGCGCGCCTCCGGGCTATGTCGGCTACGATGAGGGCGGACAACTGACCGACGCCGTGCGGCGCAAGCCCTACTCGGTCATTTTGCTCGACGAAATTGAAAAGGCCCATCCGGACGTGTTCAACATCCTGTTGCAGGTGCTCGAGGACGGCCGCCTGACGGACGGGCAGGGGCGCACGGTGGACTTCAAAAACACGGTCGTGATCATGACGAGCAACGTCGGCGCCAAGTTCCTGCGCCGGGGCGAGGGTTCGACGCTGGGCTTTGCCGTCAGCCAGAACGCGGAAGCGGACCGGGCGGCGAGCGAGAAGGAAGCGCAGACCCGCGTGATGGAAGAGGTGAAGCGCACCTTCCGGCCGGAATTTTTAAACCGCGTGGACGAGATCATCGTTTTCAACTCGCTGACTGACGAGCAACTGGCGCAAATCATCGACATCATGCTCGCCGAGCTTGACGCGCGTCTGGGCGACAACGGCGTGCGGATTCAGGCGACGGACGCGGCGAAGAAGGTACTGGTGAAGGAAGGGCGCGACCCGCAATACGGCGCCCGGCCGCTGCGGCGCGCCATTCAGAAAATGGTGGAGGATGAGGTGGCGGAACTGTTCCTGAAGGGCGAAGTGAAGCGGGGCGACACGGTTGTGGTGGATGCGGACGAAGCGGGCAAGCTGACGTTCGCCAAACGCTAGTGGCGCGCCCAAAGGTGCTCTACGTCTGCCAGAGCTGCGGCTACCAGGCATCCGCCTGGCTCGGCCGCTGCCCGGAGTGCGGGGAGTGGAACACCCTGGTTGAGGAATTGGATAAAAAAACGGGCGGTGCAACCCGGCAGGTCGGCCTGTCGAGCGGCGTCGCCCCCCGCACCATGGCGGCGATCGACGTGCAGAAGTCGCCGCGCATGGCGACGGGGATCGGCGAACTGGACCGGGTGCTGGGCGGCGGCCTGGTGCCCGGTTCGCTGGTGCTGGTCGGCGGCGATCCCGGCGTGGGCAAGTCGACGCTGGTTTTGGACGCCGCGATGCGGATCAGCAACAGCGGACGCACGGTCTTGTACGTGTCGGGCGAGGAGTCAGCCGAGCAGACGAAGCTGCGGGCGCTGCGCATTGGCGAGGCCGGCGACAAGCTGTACGTGTTGACCGAGACGAACCTCGAGGTGATCGTCCGCGCGGTGGAAAAGCTCAATCCGGCCATTGTGATCATCGACTCGATCCAGACGATGCACAATCCGGAATTGCCGACGGCGGCCGGCAGCGTGGGGCAGGTGCGTGAGTGCACGGCCCGCCTGCTGCGCATGGCCAAGGAGTCCGGCCCGTCGGTGATCATCATTGGGCATGTGACGAAGGAGGGGGCGATCGCCGGGCCACGGCTGTTAGAGCACATGGTCGACGTCGTCTTGCATTTTGAGGGCGACCGCTCGTATTCCTTCCGCGTGTTGCGGGCGGTGAAAAACCGCTTCGGCTCGACCTCCGAGAGCGGCATCTTTTCAATGGAGGAAAATGGCCTGACGCAGGTCGCCAACCCGGCCGGACTGTTTTTAGAGGAGCACAAGGCGGCGGTGCCGGGGGCGGTTGTGACGGCCTGCCTGGAGGGGACGCGGCCGATTCTGGTCGAGATCCAGGCCCTGGTGGCGGCGACGCCGTTCGGCATGCCGCGGCGCACGGCCGTCGGGTTTGACTACAACCGCGTCACGATGCTCCTGGCGATTTTGGAGAAGCGGCTGGGCTTTGCGCTCGGCAACCAGGACGCCTACGTCAACGTCGTCGGCGGGATGAAGGTGACCGAGCCGGCTGCCGACCTGGCGGTGGTGACGGCGATCGTGTCGAGCTTCCGCGACCAGGCCGTGCCGCCCAAGACGCTGGTCTTGGGCGAGGTGGGGCTGACGGGCGAAGTGCGCCGGGTCGGCTCGCTCGCCCGGCGGATCAAGGAGGCGCGGACCTTGGGTTTCACGCGCTTCATCGTGCCGCACTCCCGCGAGGCGGAGCTGGCCGGACAAGCCGGCATCGTGGCGGTCTACAGCGTTTCCGAGGCCCTCGCCGCCATCTGGCAATCGTAACGGGGGTCAGGCACCACATAACCACATAACTTTCGTGTTGGTCCCTCTGTCACGCGGGCGGCAAACAGGATTTTTCCGACCGGCAGCGAATTAAAGCAGACACGGCCCGAGAGCGGCCGGTGAAGGAGGACGACAATGAGCGAGTTTGCAAATGTAACCGTGGTGAAAGCAGCGAACATTTATTTTGACGGCAAGGTGACGAGCCGCACCGTCAAATTTGCCGACGGCACGCGCAAAACCCTGGGGATCATGCTGCCGGGCGAATACGATTTCGGCACGGCGGAAGCGGAAGTGATGGAAATCCTGCAGGGCGAGATGGACATCCTGCTGCCGGGCGAAACGGCCTGGCGGACGGTGAAAGGCGGCGAAAGCTTCAACGTGCCGGCCAATTCCCGCTTTCAGCTGAAAGTTAAAACGGTGGCGGACTACTGCTGCTCGTATATTGCCGGTTAATGAAAAAGAACGGGTGCGTGTTGGCGCAACCGTTCTTTTTTTGGTTGCCTGTATTAAAATTTTTTAGTAATATGTTATTAATAAATTTTAAGTGCTACGGGAGGGATTATCATGGTGCAATCGCCTTACCAGGGAATTGATACGCCGGCGCTGCTGATCGATCAGGACATTGTGCTGGACAATTTGGCGTACATGCAACAAAAAGCCGACCAGGCCGGGGTCGTGCTGCGGCCGCATACGAAAACGCACCGCATGCCGGAGATGGCGCGGCTGCAAGTGGCGCAGGGGGCCGGCGGCATCACGGTGGCCAAGGTCGGCGAGGCGGAAGTGATGGCGGCGCACGGTCTGACGGATATTTTCATCGCCAACGAAATCGTCGGCGTGGCCAAGCTGGAGCGGATCAGAAAGCTGGCGGAAACGATCACGATCCGCCTGGGCGTCGACAACACGACGCAGGTCGACCAGCTGGCACAGGTGTTTGCCACGGCCGCCGCACCGATCGAGGTGTTGATCGAGCTGGAGGTCGGCGAAGACCGCTCGGGCGTCATCACCGACGAGGAGCTGCTGGCCTTGGCCCGCTATATTGCTGCGCAGGACAAGGTTGTGTTGAAAGGAATTTTTTCGCACGAAGGCCATACGTACAAGGCGAAGGACGTGGAAGAGTGCCGCCGCCTGGCAACGGAGAGCCAGGCCAAGACCGTGCGGGCTGCGAATCTCGTCCGGCAGGCGGGGATTCCGCTCGATATCGTCAGCATCGGGGCGACGCCGTCGTTGATGCAGACCGGCCTTGTCGAGGGCGTGACGGAAATCCGGCCGGGGACGTACATCTTCATGGATGCCGGGCAGGGGAGCGCGCTGGGCGACTACGGCCGCTGCGCCGCAACCGTGCTGGTGACGGTGATCAGCAAGCCGACCAAAGAACGAGTCGTTTTTGACGCCGGGGCCAAGACGATCGCCGCGCAGAACCGCCCGACCGGCATCTGCGCCACGGAGGGCCTAGGGCTGGTCAAGCATTCGCAGAACGTTCGTGTGGCGGGCTTGTTCGACGAGCACGGCCTGATTTACAACCCGGCGTTCCGCGAGGAAATCGCCGTGGGCGACAAGGTCGAAATTATCCCGAACCATATCTGCCCGACCTGCAACCTGTATGAAAAGGCGTACCTGGTGTCCAAGGGGCAGGTTGTCCGCGAAGTGCCGGTGCTGTGCCGGGGCAAATCGCAGTGAGGGAGGGATGGAAATGACGATAAAGCTGGTTGAAACCTGCGGGCAGTTGAAACCGGGCGGCCACTACTCGTACGCTGTGGTCCATAACGGGCTGGCGTATTTGGCCGGCCAGCTGCCGGTTGATCCGGCGACGGGCGAAAAAGTCCACGGGAGCGCGGGCGAGCAGACGCGCCAGGTGCTGAAAAACCTCGAGGGGGTGCTGGCGGAAGCCGGCAGCGATAAAAGCCAGGTGCTCAAAACGACCGTGTATGTGGCCGACATTACGCTGTGGGACGAGGTGAACCGGGAGTACGCCGCGTTTTTCGGCGCGCATCGCCCGGCCCGGACGGTCGTGCCGACGAACGAACTGCACTTTGGCTTCTTGGTGGAGATTGACGTGATTGCGGCCGTCGGCAGCTAGACGGACGGGGAAAGGAGACACGGCATGCAGGAGGAAATGGGACAGATTACGCATCCGCTGCTGGCGGCCATGGTGCCGGTTGTCCGGATGATCGCCGGGACCTTCGGCGACAACTGCGAGGTGGTGCTGCACGACTTGCGGCAGCCGCGCAAGTCGGTGGTGATGGTGGCGAACGGCCGCGTGACGGGGCGGCAGGTCGGACAGTCGTTTCGCGACATGATGAATATCTTGACGGCCCCGCATTTTGAAGGCGAACATTTCTCCAACTACGCCGTCACCACCAAAGACGGCAAGGTGTTGAAGAGCTCCACCGCTTTGCTGCGCGATGAGAAGCAAGAGGTGATCGGGGCGCTGTGCATCAACTTCGATTTGGGCGATTTCATGCAGTGCGCGAAGCTGCTGCAGGATTTTTGCGCCGCCAAGCCCCTGGCCAGCGAGCCGGCAGAGGCGATTCACAACCCGGATGTGACGCAGATCCTGGTGAAGATGATTGCTACGGTCATCGCCGAAGCGGGCCTGCCGGTGGCAAGCATGCAAAAGCCGGAGAAGCTGGAGATCGTCCGCTTTTTAAACGACAAAGGCGTCTTTTTGATCAAGGGCGCGGTGGAAGAGGTGGCCGGGCAGTTGAACGTCTCGCGCTTCACCATCTACAACTACCTGGACGAAGTGCGGGCCCACGCCCGTTAAAAAGTTATGTGGTTATGTGGGGCCTGACCCCGAAGGAGGCGAAAGGGATGCACTACCGGTGTGTGAAATGCAAGAAGACGTATGCGCTGGCGAGCAACCAGTGGAAATGCGGATGCCAGGGACTGCTGCACCTGGAATACGACAAGCAGCCGCTTGATTTTCGGGCGACGGCGGTTAGCCGGCGGCATTCGCTGTGGAAGTATATCGACGCGCTGCCGTTTGACAAAGCGGATGTCTGGGAAAGCGTTACGCTTGGCGAAGGCGGGACGCCGCTCGTTTCGATCGGGCCGAACGTCTATGCCAAGGCCGATTACTACATGCCGACCCTGTCGTTTAAAGACCGCGGGGCGGTGACGCTGATTGCGATGGCGAAAAAATTGGGCGTCGAGCGCGTCGTGGCGGACAGCAGCGGCAACGCGGGCACGGCGATTGCCGCCTATGCGGCGCGGGCCGGGATTGCCTGCAATGTGTTCGTGCCGGCCTCGACGTCGGACAAGAAGATCAAGCAGATCGAGGCGCACGGCGCGATCATCCACAAGATTCCCGGCACGCGGGAGGATACGGCGGCGGCCGCGATTGCGATGGTCGAGGCGACAAACCTGTTTTACGCCAGCCACATCTACAATCCGCTGTTTTGGGAAGGAACCAAGACGTATTTTTATGAAGTGTTCGAGGAGCTGGGCGGCGTGATGCCCGAAGCGTTCATTGTGCCGGTCGGCAACGGCACGCTGCTCATCGGCGCCTATATCGCCTTCCAGGAACTGCTGGCCTGGGGGCTGATTGACAAGCTGCCGAAGATTTTGGCGGTGCAGGCCGAACGTTGCGCGCCGATCTTAAAGGCGTTTGCCCGCGGCGAGACGGAGGTGGCGGCGGTGGAAAACGAAGGCACGCTGGCGGAGGGGATCGCGATCGCCGCGCCAGCCCGTGGGGCGGAAATATTGGCCGCGGTGCGGGCGACCGGCGGCGACATCATCGGCGTGTCGGAAGAAGGAATCGCTGCGGCGCGGACGAGCCTGGCGGCGCAGGGGATCTACGTGGAAATCACGTCGGCCGCCAACTACGCCGGGTATCTGGATTATTTGCAGAAGTATCCGAAGCTGGCGGAAAAGGTCGTCGTCCTGCCGTTGTGCGGCGCGGGGATCAAGAGCAACTGAAAATAACAAAACCGGCGATTCGCGCGGCTTGCGAATCGCTGGTTTTGTCTATTCGAGGCCGAGCTGTCTGCGCTTGCGCCAGAGGGTCGCCCTGCTGATGCCGAGGCGCTTGGCGGCCGCCTCGTAGTTGTAGTTTTCGGCCTGCAGGGCCGCGATGATTTTGCCGCGTTCGAAGGCGTCCTTAGGCGCAAAGGGCAAAGCGGCGGTCGCCGGCTCATCGTCGTCGAGCACGCTTTGCACAAGGCGGGCATCAATCTGCGTACCATCATGAACGGCCGCCAGTCGCTCGACGATGCTTTTGAGTTCGCGCACGTTGCCAGGCCAGCTGTAGCGGCCGAGTTCTTCAAGGGCCGCCGTTGTCAGCCGGGGCGGCTGGTCCGGGGCTGATTCGGCGAGAAACAGTTCAGCCAGCGGGCCGATGTCGGCCGGTCGCGCCCGCAGCGGCGGAATGGCGAGCCTGAGCACGTTCAGGCGGTAATAGAGGTCGGAGCGGAAGCGGTTTTCGCGCACCATAGTTTTGAGGTTTTGGTTGGTGGCGGCGATGACGCGCACGTCGACATGGACGATTTTGTCGCTGCCGAGGCGCATGATTTTTTTCTCCTGCAGGGCGCGCAGCAGTTTGCCTTGCAGGGCCGGGTCCATCTCCGCGATTTCGTCGAGAAACAGCGTGCCGCCATGGGCGGTTTCAAACAAACCGGGTTTGCCTTTGGCGCTGGCGCCGGTGAAGGCGCCGCCGACGTAGCCGAACAGCTCGCTCTCGAGGATTTGACCAGGGAGGGCGGCGCAGTTGATCGCGACGAACGGGCCGCTTTGGCGGCGGCTGAAGTTGTGGATGCTTTGCGCGAATACTTCCTTGCCGCTGCCGGTTTCGCCGAGGATCAAGACGGAGGAATCGGTTTTGGCGTAGGCCTGTGCCGTCTCGATGCACTTTTGCATGGCCTCGCTGTTGGCGACGATGCCATCGAACCGGGCGGTGGCGATATGGCCGCCGGCGTAGATCGTTTTGCGCACGCGCGCCTCCATTCGCTGGATGTGCGTGACGTCCTGAAAGGTGGCGACGGCGCCGACGGTTTTGCCGCCCGCCTTCAACCTGACTTTGTTGCAGAGGATGTCGAGGCCGTTGGCGTTCGTAATTTGCCCGAGTTCGTCGGCCGGGGCGGTGAGCATTTTTTCTAACCCGAGCGCGGTCAGGCGATGGCTGGGCGGTTTGCCGATGACGGCGGACGGAACGAGCCCGCTTAATTTGGCCGCCGCCGGGTTGAACACGGTTACGCGGCGGTCCTGGTCGATGGCGATAATGCCGTCGTGGGCGTAGTCGATGATCGCGCGCACGAGGCTGGCCTTGCTTCGTTCCAGGTCTTGGGCGTGGGCAATGCGCCGCGCTTCATCGGCGGCGTAGCGCAAGCTGTCTAAGCTGCTGTCGATTAAGACGCCCGGTTTGCCCAGCTTTTGGGCGGCTTGCACGGTGATGTAGCCGCCGACTACGGCGTCGACTCCGTCGGCGAAGGCCTGGCGGACGAGGGTGTCGGCCTGGTGTTCGTCAACCATCGGGTACAGGCGCAGGTCGACGCCGAGCAGATCGCGCAAGGCGGATACGCCCGGCAGCATAATATTGAACGAGACGGTTCCGATGCGGGAGCCGTATTTTTTTGCTTTGACAATCGTGTTGATGACGTCTAGGGCCGTGACGGGGATCTCGACCACCGTGACCGGCGGGCCGGCTTCGCGGATGCCGTCGGCGGTGCCGCCCCGGGTGATGATGATATCGGTGCCGCTTTTGGCCAGTTGGACGGCCAGCTTGACGCCCTCGCTCAACAGGCCGCAGGCGATGTTGATTTCCGGGTACTGCTCGGCGAACAGCTGGCTGGCTGCCTCCATCATGCTGGCGTCCGGCGCTAAAAAGGTAATCTGTGACATCTCGTTATCATCCTTTGCAACAAAATGAAACTGCAACTAGATTATATAATGCTGAAATTGATTAAACAAGCAGGTTTGTTTCTGTTTTGAAACGAAATAAAACAAAAGCAACATTTTGCAACAAATAACCGCTTTGCCGGCACGGGGAAATATGTCTGAATCTTGCGATAGCAAGGGGTTTGACGTTTGGCACGGTTTTTGCATTATGAATAAGGGCAGGCTGCAGTTGGAAAATCAGATCATATGAGGAGGAGTAGTTTTGAATGACAAGGTGCTAAGAGGTCTCGGCGTATTGGCGGTGGGCGCCGCAATCTGGTTTTTCCCGGTGCCGGAGGGGTTGAAGCCGGCGGCTTGGAAGCTGCTGGCGATTTTTGTCGCAACGATTTTAGGCTTTATCCTACAACCATTGCCGATTGGGGCGATCGCATTTTTGAGCGTCACGTTCACGGCCCTGGCGAAGGTGCTGAAACCGGCGGAGGCGCTGTCGGGGTTCAGCAACGGGACGATTTGGCTGATTGTGTCGGCGTTCTTGTTCGCCAAGGGCTTGATTAAAACCGGTCTGGGGCGGCGCATCGCCTATGGCCTGATCAAGGCGCTGGGCGACAGCACCCTGAAGCTCGGCTATACGATCGCTTTGAGCGACTTGATTATCAGTCCGGCGACGCCGTCGAACACGGCCCGGGCCGGCGGCATCCTCTTTCCGATCGTCAAGAGCTTGTCGCTGGCGTTCGGCTCGGAACCTGGCGCTTCCTCGCGCAAGGTCGGCGCGTTTTTGATCCAGACCGCGTATCAGGCCAATACGATCACGTCGGCGATGTTCATGACGGCCATGGCCGGCAATCCCTTGATCGCGCTCTTGGCGGCCAAGACGCTGGGCATCAACATCAGCTGGGGCCTGTGGGCGCTGGCGGCCAGCGTGCCGGGGCTTCTCTCCCTGCTGGTTGTGCCGTACTTCCTGTACAAGTTCTACCCGCCGGAAATCAAGCACACGCCGGAGGCGAAAGGCCTTGCCGCGGATGAACTGGCTAAAATGGGCCCGATGTCCAAAGGTGAGAAAATTGTCGCGGCGGTGTTCGGCGGCGCGCTGCTGTTGTGGGCCACTTCGCAGTACAACGGCATCGACGCCACGGTGGTGGCGATGCTGGCCGTGTCGATCATGATGCTGACCAAGGTGCTTGAATGGCAGGACGTGCTGGACGAAAAAGGCGCCTGGGACACCCTTATCTGGATGGGGGCGCTGATCGGCCTAGCCGACTACCTGGCGAAGCTCGGTTTCATCCCCTGGTTTGCCAAGGCAGTCGGGGCGGGCATCGTCGGCGTCTCCTGGATGCAGGCGCTCATTGTGCTTTTGGTGATTTACATGTACGCGCACTACGGCTTTGCCAGCCTGGTCGCCCACATTACGGCGATGTACGCCGCCTTCGCTTCGGTGGCGGTCGCGGCGGGCGCGCCGGCCTATCTCGTGGCTCTGGCGCTGGCGTTCATGTCCAACCTGTGCATGTCGCTGACGCATTACGCCGCCGGTCCGGCGCCGATCCTGTTCGGCTCCGGCTACGTCGATCAGCCGACCTGGTGGAAGCTGGGCTTCAGCGTCTCGGTGATCAACATGGTCATCTGGGTCGGCGTCGGCTCGATGTGGTGGAAGGTTCTCGGCTTGTGGTAAGTCTGGCGGACTGAACGGACAACGCGCACTGCATTGTGCGCTCAGCCTAAAACTATATTAATTAGGAGGATTTATTATGCACGCAATTGAAAAGCTGCTCGCCAAAGCGGCCGGCAAGGAATCGGTGACAACGGGAGAAATCGTCAACTGCAGCGTTGACATGGCCGGCATCAACGACCTGTACCTGCAAACGGTCCGTTCGTTTTATGAAATGGGCGGGGAGAAGGTCCACGACCCGAGCAAGGTGATCATGTTCATGGACCACTATGCGCCGCCGTCGACGATCATCCAGGCCGACAACCAAAAGCAGTTCCGGCAGTTCTGCTGGGATCAGGGGATCGAGCTGTTGATGGACATCGACCAGGGCGTCTGCCACCAGGTCTTGGCTGACAAGGGCTTGTCCTATCCTGGTGAAGTCCTGGTCGTGACGGACTCGCACACGACGACGCACGGCGCATTTGGCGCGTTCGGCACAGGCGTCGGGGCGACCGATCTGGCGATCATTCTGGCGACGGGCAAGCTCTGGTTCCGCGTGCCGGAAATCATCAAGATCAACTTTGAGGGCGAATTGCCCAAGGGCGTCTACGCCAAGGATATCATTCTGCACGCGATCGGCGAGCTCGGCGCGGACTACGCCGTGTACAAGGCGGTTGAATTCGCCGGCTCGACCTTGAAACAATTGAGCGTCTCGGAGCGCATGGCGATGTGCAACATGAGCACGGAGATGGGCGCAAAAACAAGCTACATCCAGCCGGACGAAATCACCATGGCGTTTTTGAAGGAAAAAGTCACCCGGCCGTATGAAATTTTTGAGACGGACCCGGGCTACCAATATGCGGCGGAAATTACGTTTGACGTCTCGAAGCTCAAGCCGCAGCTGGCCGCGCCGTCGAGCGTCGACAACGTGTATGACGTGACGGAGTTCCTTGGCCGCCATGTCGACCAGGCCTACCTTGGCTCCTGCACCGGCGGGCGCGTCGACGACCTGGCGATCGCCGCCAAGATTTTAAACGGCAAGCACATCAACCCGCGCACCCGCTTTGTCGTCGTGCCGGCCTCCAAAGCCGTTTTCCTGGAGGCGATGGACAAGGGCTACATCCAGACCTTGGTCGAGGCCGGCGCCACCTTCGTCACGCCCGGCTGCGCCGCCTGCCTGGGGACGCACGAGGGCATGCTGGCCTCCGGCGAAACCTGCATCACGTCGACGAACCGCAACTTCCCCGGCCGCATGGGCCATACGCAGGGGCAGATCTTCCTGGGCTCGCCGGCCGCTGTCGCCGCCGCCGCCTTGGAAGGCAAAATCGTCGATCCGTCCGATTATATTTGAGCGAGGAGCGTTAGCATATGGAAAAGATAGTGACAGGCAAAGCGTTTGTTTTCGGGACCAACATTGATACGGACCAGATTTATCCGGGGCGGTTCGTCGAACTGACCGACGTCGAGGATGTGGCCAAGCACGCCATGGAGGGGGCGGACCCTGACTTTACGAAAAAATTCCAGCCAGGCGACATCATCGTGGCCGGCACCAACTTTGGCTGCGGCTCCAGCCGGGAGCACGCGGCGATCACGCTGAAGGCGGTCGGCGTCGGCGCGGTACTGGCCGAATCGTTCGGGCGGATTTTCTACCGCAATGCGATCAACCTCGGCGTACCGCTCTTGGTTTGCCCGGGAATTGGTCGGCTGGTCAAAAACGGCGAGACCCTGACGGTCGACGTGGTGAGCGGCACGGTGAGCAATGCGGCGGGCGAGATCGCCCAAGCGCAGCCGATGTCCGAGTACGTCATGAACATCCTGGCCAGCGGCGGCATCAAGGGCTTGATCCGGGCGCAGCTCGGCAAGGCGTGAGGCCGGATTAACGGCGTCAATGATAAGATTGCCAAAATGAATTTTTCTTTCGGTTAGCCAGTGCCTATACTGGTCTTAGTAAGGCAATAGACAAGCTTGTGAAGGAGTGGATAGGGATTTGGTAAAGATCGTCGAAACCGTCCTGCGTGACGGGCATCAATCCTTGGCTGCGA
This sequence comes from Sporomusaceae bacterium, assembly GCA_029265905.1. Classification (GTDB taxonomy): domain Bacteria; phylum Bacillota; class Negativicutes; order Acidaminococcales; family JAJUGR01; genus JAJUGR01. The sequence goes on from JAJUGR010000002.1 coordinate 49,623, forward strand.
CGCGGATGCGGACCAGCGACATGATTCCCATGCTGGAGCAACTGGACGAAGTGGGGTATTTCTCGCTGGAAGCGTGGGGTGGCGCCACGTTTGACAGTTGTCTGCGGTTTTTAAACGAGGATCCCTGGGAGCGGCTGCGCACCTTGAAGCGGCACGTCAAAAAGACGCCGCTGCAGATGCTGCTCCGCGGGCAGAACATCCTCGGCTACAACCACTACGCCGATGACGTAGTGGCGGAGTTCGTCAACCGGGCCGTGGACAACGGCATCGGCGTGATCCGCGTGTTTGACGCATTAAACGATGTGCGCAACCTGGAAGTGGCGATGAAGACGGCTAAGTCGGCCGGCGCGCACGTGCAGGGGGCGCTCGTCTACACGATCAGCCCGTACCACACCGAAGCGAGCTTTCTGCAGGTGGCGCAAGACTTGAAGCAACTGGGGGCCGACTCGATCTGCATCAAGGACATGTCGGGGCTCTTGTCGCCGTACGCGGCTTACGACCTGGTCAAGACGCTGAAAGACAACATGGATCTGCCGATCCACCTGCACACGCACTACACGAGCGGCATGGCGTCAATGACGTACCTGAAGGCGATCGAAGCGGGGGTCGATATTGTCGACTGCGCCCTCTCGCCGTTTGCGCTGGGAACGGCGCAGCCGGCGACGGAGGCGATCGTGGCCGCCTTGGAGGGGACGCCATACGACACGGGAATCGACAAGGAGAAGCTTTACCCGATCGCCGAGCATTTCCGGACGGTGAAAAAGGACCTGGCCGACGAATTCAAGCTCAACACGGCGATCGGCATCGACACGAAGGTGCTGTCGTTCCAGATCCCGGGCGGCATGCTGTCAAACCTCCTGAACCAGTTGAAGGAGCAGGGGATGGCGGACAAGTACCCGGAACTGTTGGAGGAGATGCCGCGCGTGCGGGCGGAGCTCGGTTATCCGCCGCTCGTGACGCCCACGAGCCAGATCACCGGTTCGATGGCGGCGTTCAACGTGATGATGGGGCGCTATAAGATCGTGCCGCGCGAGGTCAAGGACATGGTGCGCGGCAAGTACGGCCGGATGCCGGCCCCGATCGACCCGGAATTCCGCAAACTGATCATCGGCGACGAACCGGTGATCGACCACCGGCCGGCCGACGATATCGCGCCGCAATTGGAAACGTTGAAACAGGAACTGGCGGACAAGGGCTACCCCGGCGCCAGCCTGGAGGACGTGCTGTCGTACGCCTTGTTCCCAGAAGTGGCGCTGGCGTTTTTTGCTCAGCGCGCCTGACGAAGCAGGGAAGGGGGCGGACGTATGGAGTGCGCCGCGGCAATGCCGCTAGGCTTGCCCAAAAACATTAATGAGCACACGCTGGAGATGATCCGGCAAAAACTGCGGAGCCTGCCGGAAGGGTGGGAGCTGAGCTGCGAGGAGCTTGCCCTGCTCGTCGGGCTGGCGCGCTGCACGGTGCGCCGCTACCTGGCCGTGTTGACGGAAGCAGGAACCCTGCGCTGGCGGGTCCACTATCTCGGTATTGGCCGTCCGGTGAAAAAATATCAGCTGAATGCACGCTGTCGAGAAAAACATATTTCTTAGAAGTATGTTTTCTAACAAGCTCAAAATGAATAAGGCGCGCCGAACAGCGCGTCTTATTCATTTTGCCTTTGTATTGATTTTTTCTAACTGCCAGGCGCAACATCGTTGAACGCTACTGTTAAGTAATCGTTGGGTGAAGTTTACAAAAAAATATTACAGTCGATCGGTGGGGCTGGTATGATAAAAGCAGAAGCAGAAGCAGAAGCAGAGCATCGCAATTGCGAACGGCAGGGGGAAGTATGACGAAAATTGTACTGATCGCACCGAATCGGGAAATCGCACAGAGCGCGGCGGCGGCCAAAGACGCATTCCGTTTGGATTTCGACATCTGTCACGGGGCAATGGAAGCGGCGCCGGGCACCGTGGCTGCCTTGCGCGGCAAGGGCGCTAAGGTGATTATCTCGCGCGGCGGAACGGCGCTGCTGATCAAGCAAAAAGAACGCATTCCGGTGGTCGAAATCAAGATGAGCCTGGGCGACGCCGTCCGGGCCATTGAAGTGGCGCGGCAATACGGCAGCCGTATTATGTTTGTCGGATTTTTAAATCACGTGCAGGATTTGGACTCTTTGGGGCCGTTGCTGGGACTGGACATCGGTCAGACGATCATCCGCGACCGGCAGGATGCGGAGGCGCAGATCAAGGCGGCGAAGGCAGGCGGGTATGACGTGATTATTGGCGGGGCGGTGCAGTGCGAGATTGCCGAAAAACTGGCGATGCCAGCCGTGTTTTTGCAAGTCGGCCTGCAATCCGTTTACAATGCTTACAATGAAGCCAAAGCGCTGCTGGAAGTGGTGCTGGAGGAAGAGCGCAAGACGGAAGAGATACGAGCGCTGCTGGACAATACGGGCGAAGGCTTTGTGGCGATCGATCGGGCCGGCCACATCACGCTCGTCAACCAGTCGGCCTTGCGGCTGTTGGGCTACGCGCGGGAAGAGCTGGTCGGCAAACCTGTCAGCGTTGCATTGCCCGGCCTTGCCAACTTGAAGGCTGTCTTGCAGGAACACGGATCCGGCAAGGATGAAGTCATCACGCTTGGCAAGCAGGTGCTGCTATACAACAAGATCCCGCTGCGGCACAATGGTGAAACAATCGGCGCCATGGCTACGTTGAAGGATGCCAAGCGGTTGTCAGAAGAAGAAGGGAAAATCCGGGTCAAGCAGCATTTGAGCGGACTGTACGCCAAGTACCGGTTTTCTGATATTATCGGCGCGAGCAAGGTTTTGGCGGAAGCCAAGCGGATTGCCGCAAGCTACGCCCGGGTCCACTCGACGGTGCTGATCACCAGCGAGTCCGGCACCGGCAAGGAAATGTTCACGCAGTCGATTCACAATGCCAGCCCGCGCAGCCAGGGGCCGTTTGTGGCCGTCAATTGTGCGGCGCTGGCGCCGGGCATCCTGGAAAGCGAGCTGTTCGGCTATGCGGAGGGGGCGTTCAGCGGCGCGAAAAAAGGCGGCAAAATGGGCGTCTTTGAACTGGCGCACGGCGGGACGATCTTTTTGGACGAGGTCGGCGAGGTGTCGTCCGCGCTGCAGGAAAAACTATTGCGCGTCTTGCAGGAGAGGTGCGTGATGCGGCTGGGCGACGACAAGGTTATTCCTGTTGACGTGCGCGTGGTGGCGGCCACTAATAAGGATTTGGTCCGGGAGGTCAAGGAAGGGCGGTTTCGGGAGGACCTGTTCTTCCGTCTGAACGTGCTGCGCTTGACGATTCCGCCGCTTCGGGAACGGAAGGAAGACATCCTGGCGTTGGCACAGGCCTTTTTGAAAAAGCACGCCGTGGATCGGCCGCTGGCCGTTTCGGCGTCCGTGGAAGCGCTGCTTCAACACTATGACTGGCCGGGGAACATCCGGGAGCTGGAAAATCTCATGGAACGGCTCAGCATCATTTCCGAGCGGGGTGAGATTCGGGAACGCGATTTGCACGCCTACTTTAGCGAAATGGAAGGCTTGTGGGCCGGCAAGGCGGATGAGGTGAAGTTGGACGCGGACGAAGTGACGCGGGTGCTGGCGCTGGTGAAGGGAAACAAGACGAAGGCGGCGGTTATGCTCGGCGTGCATCGCAGCACGCTGTGGCGGTTTTTAAACGATAAAAACGGCGATTAACGTCGTGACAATGGATCAAAAGCGTTGCAAGCAACAAAAATGTGTTGCTTGCAACGCTTTTTTTCAGGCGTCGGGGCCCGCCGCTGCCTGAAAACCGTGGAATTTTCCAAATTCTCAAGTTGGCACGCTTTTTGCATTTAAAGTTGGATAGATAAAAATGAAGGAGGCCTGATGATGGCTAGAGTGTTAAACACGGAAGTCCTGGTACCTGTGCTGGAAAGACTGGTCAAGAAGGCGTGCTACGAACTGAATGACAATGTGATGTGTGCGTTGCGCGCTGCGTATGACGTGGAAGAGTCGCCGATCGGCAAGGAAACGATTAAAGTCCTCATTGAAAACGGCGAGTTTGCTAAAAAAGAACAACTGCCGTGCTGTCACGATACTGGCGCGGCTGTGGTTTACCTGGAAATTGGCCAAGATGTGGCCTGGGAGGGGAAACCGCTTAAAGAGCAGATCAATGAAGGCGTGCGCCAGGGCTACGACAAGGGCTACCTGAGAAAATCCATGGTCGCCGATCCTTTGGAACGCGTCAACACTGGCGACAACACGCCGGCGATCGTCCACACGGAAATCGTGCCGGGCGACAAAGTGACGGTTCACGTCATGCCCAAAGGCGGCGGCAGCGAAAACATGGGGGCCTTTAAAGTGCTGCTGCCGGGCGACGGCGTGCAGGGCGTCAAAGACTTTGTGCTGGAAACCGTTAAACGCGTGGGCGGCAATCCCTGCCCGCCGTACATCATCGGCGTCGGGGTGGGCGGCACGATGGATCACTGCGCCTGGATGGCGAAGAAAGCGCTGTTCCGCCCGATTGGCGAGCGGCACGCGAAACCCTTGTACGCCGAAATGGAAGAAGACATCCTCAAGGCCGTCAATGACACCGGCGTCGGTCCGCTCGGCATGGGCGGCCGCGTGACCGCACTTGATGTGCATATCGATTATTATCCGGTTCATATTACCGCGCTGCCGGTGGCAATCAATTTTGCCTGCAATTCGGCCCGCCAAGCATCGGAAACCATTTGATTTTATCAAGAGAAGGAGTTGGCTAGCATGGAAATGGAAATAACCTTGCCGTTGACAAAAGAAAAAGCCAAAACGCTAAAGGCCGGAGACATACTGTATTTGACCGGCTACGTTTATACCTGCCGCGACGCTGCGCATAAATTGATTGAAGAAGCGCTGGCAAAGGGCGAAAAATCCCCCATTGACTGGCAGGATCAGACCGTATATTATGCCGGACCCTGTCCGGCGCGCCCGGGAATGGTGTTTGGTTCGAATGGGCCGACGACAGCTTCGCGCATGGATCCGTTTGTTGAGATGATGTTTCAGCAAGGCATGGTTGCGATGCTGGGAAAAGGCGATCGTGCGGATTACGTGGCTGATTTGTGCAAGAAGTATGGCGGCGTTTCTCTGCTGGGGGTTGGCGGCGCCTCGGCGGTCAATGCTGCCCGCGTCAAATCGGTCGAAATTGTCGCGTACCCGGAACTGGGAACCGAGTCGATCAAGAAGCTGCATTTTGACCGCTACCGTGTCATTGTTGGGACGGATACGGAGGGCAACGTGCTGCAAAAACAGGAAGTGCCCAAGTATAGACGATAAGCGCAGGGCAATTGTGGGGAACGGCCGTTGTACAGCGGTCGTTCCGCCGTTTATGGCTGTGCGGCAATAAATGATAGGAGGCGTCAATGTGAAGGGGAACATTGCAAAGGGGCTCGGAGTGCTGGCGGTCGGCGTAATCATCTGGTTTATGCCCGTTCCGGTCGGGCTCAAACCTGCGGCCTGGAAATTATTCGCTGTTTTTATGGCGACGATCCTGGGATTTATTCTACAACCATTGCCGATCGGCGCCATTGCTTTTATCAGTATTACGTTTACGGCGCTAACGGGCGTGCTGAAGCCGGCCGAAGCGTTGTCCGGGTTTGGCGATACCACGATTTGGCTGATTGTGTCAGCCTTTTTGTTTGCCAAAGGGTTCATCAAGACCGGTCTGGGCCGGCGGATCGCGTACCTGCTGATCCGAAAGATGGGCGACAGCACGCTGAAGCTGGGCTACACGATTGTGCTCAGCGACCTGATTATCAGTCCGGCCACGCCGTCCAACGCCGCCCGCGCCGGCGGGATTATCTTTCCGATCGTGCGCAGCCTGGCGTCGGCTTTCGATTCGGAGCCGGGGCCGTCGGCGCGCCGGGTGGGGTCGTTTTTGATGCAGACCGGCTACCAGGGCAACACGATTACTTCCGCGATGTTTATGACCGCAATGGCGGGCAATCCGCTGATTTCCCTGTTGGCGGCGCAGGCGCTGAACATTCAAATCACGTGGGGGCAGTGGGCGCTGGCCGCCTCGGTGCCCGGCGTGCTGTCGCTATTGGTGGTGCCTTATTTCATTTATAAGGCGTATCCGCCGGAACTGAAAAAAACGCCGGAGGCGAAAGCCTTTGCCGCCGGCGAGCTGGAAAAGATGGGGGCGATGTCCCTTGGTGAGAAAATTGTCGCCGGAATCTTTATCGGCGCGTTGGCCTTATGGAGCACTTCCCAGTATACAAACCTGAATGCCACGGTTGTCGCCATGCTGGCGGTTTCTGTTATGCTGGGTACTCGGGTCTTGGAATGGAAGGACGTGTTGGAGGAAAAAGGCGCTTGGGATACTTTGGTTTGGATGGGGGCGTTGGTTGGCTTAGCCGGTTACCTGTCTAAACTCGGCTTTATCCCTTGGTTTTCCAAGGCGGTTGGGGCCAGCATTGCGGGCGTGCCCTGGTTTCAAGCCTTCGTGGTCTTGCTCGTCATCTACATGTACGCCCACTACGGTTTCGCCAGCCTGACCGCGCATATTACTGCGATGTACTCGGCGTTCGTCACTGTGGCGGTCGCCGCGGGCGCGCCCGTGTACCTGGCGGCCTTGGCGCTGGCCTTCATGTCGAATTTGTGCATGTCTCTGACGCATTACGCGGCGGCGCCGGCCCCGATTTATTTCGGCGCTGGCTATGTCGACCAAGGCACCTGGTGGAAGCTGGGCTTCATGGTTTCGGTGATCAACATCGTCATCTGGGTTGGCGTCGGCTCGCTGTGGTGGAAAGCGCTCGGTCTTTGGTAGCAAAATCGTAAAACGGAGTGTGGAAAATGGCAAAGTCGGTAAAAATCGTCGAAACCGTCCTGCGTGACGGTCATCAATCCTTGGCTGCGACGCGGATGCGGACCAGCGACATGATTCCCATGCTGGAGCAACTGGACGAGGTGGGGTATTTCTCGCTGGAAGCGTGGGGTGGCGCCACGTTTGACAGTTGTTTGCGGTTTTTAAACGAGGATCCCTGGGAGCGGCTGCGCACCCTGAAGCGGCACGTCAAAAAGACGCCGCTGCAGATGCTGCTCCGCGGGCAGAACATTCTCGGCTACAACCACTACGCCGATGACGTGGTGACAGAGTTCGTCAACCGGGCCGTGGACAACGGCATCGGCGTGATCCGCGTGTTTGATGCGTTAAACGATGTGCGCAACCTGGAAGTGGCGATGAAGACGGCCAAGGCGGCCGGCGCGCACGTGCAGGGGGCGCTCGTCTACACGATCAGCCCGTACCACACCGAAGCGAGCTTTTTGCAGGTCGCCAAAGACTTGAAGCAGCTGGGGGCCGACTCGATCTGTATCAAGGACATGTCGGGCCTCTTGTCGCCGTACGCGGCTTACGACCTGGTCAAGACGCTCAAAGACAACATGGACCTGCCGATCCACCTGCACACGCACTACACGAGCGGCATGGCGTCGATGACGTACCTGAAGGCGATCGAAGCAGGCGTCGACATTGTCGACTGCGCCCTGTCGCCGTTTGCGCTGGGGACGGCGCAGCCGGCGACGGAGGCGATCGTGGCCGCCCTGGAGGGGACGCCGTACGACACGGGGATCGACAAGGAGAAGCTTTACCCGATCGCCGAGCATTTCCGGACGGTGAAAAAAGACCTGGCCGACGAATTCAAGCTCAACACGGCGATCGGCATCGACACGAAGGTGCTGTCGTTCCAGATCCCGGGCGGCATGCTGTCAAACCTCTTGAACCAGTTGAAGGAGCAGGGGATGGCGGACAAGTACCCGGAACTGTTGGAGGAGATGCCGCGCGTGCGGGCGGAGCTTGGCTATCCGCCGCTCGTGACGCCGACGAGCCAGATCACCGGCTCGATGGCGGCGTTCAACGTGATGATGGGGCGCTACAGCCTGGTGCCGCGCGAGGTCAAGGACATGGTGCGGGGCAAGTACGGCCGCATGCCGGCCCCGATCGACCCGGAATTCCGCAAACTGATCATCGGCGACGAACCGGTGATCGACCACCGGCCGGCCGACGATATCGCGCCGCAATTGGAAACGTTGAGACAGGAGCTGGCGGACAAGGGCTACCCTGGCGTGAGCCTGGAGGACGTGCTGTCGTACGCCTTGTTCCCGGAAGTGGCGCTGGCGTTCTTTGCCCAGCGCGCCTGACGAAGCAGGGAAGGGGGGCGGAAGGGTTTTTGAGCGGACGGATTCATTACCTGGGGCTGGGACGACCGGTGAAAAAGTATAAATTGAATTAACCTGCAACACGAAGAAGCAACGCCAAATCTGCTGGCGTTGCTTCTTTTTTTTGAGTTATGCAGTTATGTGGTGCCTGACCCCGCTTTGACCCCGTTTACACCAATTCCTTGGTCAGGCTGATGAAGGCCTGCTCGTACTTGGTCAGGTATTTTCCCTTGCGGTAGACGACGGCGAGGGTGCGGGTGAAGGCTGGGGCGGCGGTGAATAAACGGACAGGGGTGGCAGGGTTGTTGTGCAAGGTGCTGACCGATTTTGTGGAGAAGGTGAAGCCCATGCCGATCGAGGCCAATGCGTGGGCTGCCTGGTAGCTGCGCGTCTCCAAAACGGTGCGGGGGCGGTAGCCGGACTGCAAAAAGAGCAAGTCGGCGATGCGCCGCAACGCTTGCCCTTCCTGCAGCAGGATAAAAGGCTCTGCCTCCAGCTCGCGCAAGGACAGGAGCGGTGGATTGGCGTTGTCGCCGGGATGTCGCTTTGCGACAGGGTGGTTCGGCGGAGCGACGATGAGAAATTTTTCTTCCAGCAAGACTTCATGGGAATAGTCGCTGCTGTTGATCGGCAGCGACAAAATGGTCAGGTCGGTTACGCCGTGGTTCATCCACTCTTCCAGCTCAGCTGACGTGCCTTCGTGCAGCGACAGCTCGACGTTCGGATAGCGGGCGAGAAACGTCGGGAGGACGATCGGCAGGATGTAGGCGCTGCGCACGGGGGACATGCCGACAGCGAGACGGCCTGTTTTTTCTTCGGCGAAGTCCTGCATCTGCTGCAGCAGGTTGCTATCTAATTGGAGGAGCTGGCGGGCGGCGCGCGCAAACTCCTCGCCGGCGTAGGTGAGGGTCAGGGGGGTCGTGCTGCGGTCGAACAGCTTGACCCCGATTTGCTTTTCGAGCTTTTGGATGTACTGGCTCAAGTGCGGCTGGGCGATGAAAAGCTTTTCCGCGGCGCGGGAAAAGCTTCGTTCCTCGGCGACCATGAGCATATAGCGCAATTGGCGAAGTTCCACGGTTGGCGTCCCCTCTCTTATTATACTTAAATAGGTATAATTATTATACGTATTATAATATTAGACATATCAAAATGCCTAGCCTATAATGGTGAACAAATGAAAATACCGAATTGACTGAACTTTGGCAGGAGGGATAGGCTTGAAAACGATACGAAAAGAGGCGTCGGTCGGCTTTGTTGAATCGAACGACGCGTTGGTGACGGTTCGTCCGAATGCGGCCGGGCAAGGTGTTACGGTGGGGTTGACTTCCTCGGTGAAACGCCAGTACGGTGAGCATCTGGAAAATCTGGTGCTGGAAACGGTCAAGGCGGCCGGCTACACGGATGTCCATGTCGAGGTCCAGGACAAAGGCGCGTGGGATTATGCGCTGCAGGCGCGCGTCGTCGCCGCCTTGAACAGGGGGGGCGCAGAATGATTGAAGCCGCAAAAGCGAGGCTGCGCCGCACGATGATGTTCGTGCCGGGCAACAGTCCGAAAATGATCAACAATGCCGAGCTCTACGGCGCGGATTCCCTGATGTTTGACGTGGAGGATTCGATCGCCGTGTCGCAAAAGGATGCCGCGCGCCTGATGGTCAAGTATGCGCTGAAGGCGCTGCCGTTCAACTGTGAGACGGTGGTTCGGATCAACCATGTGACGCAGACGCCGTTTGGCATTGACGATTTAAATGCGATTTTGCCGTCAAAACCGGACCTGATCCGGCTGCCGAAGACGGAGTCGGTCGAGGAAGTGCGCCTGGTGACGAAAATGATTGAAGAGGTCGAGGCGCGCGAGGGCTTTCCGGCCGGTTCGATCAACATCATCTGCGCGATTGAGAGTGTCCGCGGGCTGTACGAAGTGCGCGCCATTGCCAAGGAGCCGCGCGTCGTGGCGATCGCCCTGGGCGGCGAGGATTTCATCGCCGATTTGCGCACGCAGCGGACGGAGCGCGGCATCGAGTTCTACCACGCCCGCTCGGAAATCTTGATGGCCGCCCGCGACGCCGGGATCCAGGCGATTGACACCGTGTACGCCGACGTCAACAACTTGGAGGGCTTTTGCCGGGAAGTAACCGATATCAAGGACATGGGCTTTGACGGCAAATCTGTCGTCCATCCGACGCAGGTGACGGCGGTGCATGAAATTTACACGCCGACGGAAAAACAGATCGCCCACGCGGTGAAGGTCTTGGCCTGCTATAAGGACGCAGTGGAAAACAACAAGGGCGTCATCGCCGTGGACGGCAAAATGATCGACGGGCCGATTGTCGTCCGGGCTGAACGGATTGTCGCCCAGGCGAAAGCGGCGGGCCTGCTGGCCGAGGAGGGGTGCGAAGATGAAAAATAAAGTAGGGCGCGAGCTGCCGGAGCAGATTTACGGCTTGAAGCAATACCGGCCTTATGAAGGACTGTTTGTCGATCCGCCGACGCCGGTGCGCATGGCGGGGCGGACGCTGCGGGTCGGGCGGCCCGGCGCAAACAAGGTGCTGGCCTCGCTTGAGGAAGCGATTGAAGCTACTGGCTTGTCCGACGGCATGACGATTTCCTTCCACCATCATTTCCGCGACGGGGACTTTGTCAACAAGCTCGTGATGACGGCGATTGCCGCCAAGGGGCTCAAAGACATCACGATCGCCACCAGTTCGCTCAACGACTGTCACGATTTTCTCATCGACTACATTGAAGACGGTACGGTCACGGCGATCGAGACCAGCGGACTGCGCGGAAAATTGGGCGCTTATCTGACGAAAAATCCCGGCAAACTCAAGCGGCCGGTCATCGTCCGCTCGCATGGCGGTCGGGCGCGGGCGATTGAGTCGGGCGAAGTGAAGATCGACGTGGCGTTTATGGGCGTCCCGACTTGCGACCGCTTCGGCAATGCCACGGGCCGCGAGGGCAAGTCGGCCTGCGGCGCGCTGGGCTACGCGATGCTCGACTCCCGCTTCGCCGAACAGGTCGTGCTGGTCACGGACAACTTGATTGAGGGCTATGTTTTCCCGTACAGTATCCCGCACACGGATGTCAACTACATCGTGCCGGTGGAGGCGATCGGCGATCCGGCCGGCATTGCCTCCGGTATTTTAAAAATCACAAAAAACCCGATCCAACTGCTCCTGGCCGAACAGGCGGCCAAGGTTATCGAATACTCAGGCTACTTCAAGCCGGGCTTTTCGATCCAGTTGGGCGGCGGCGGTTCGGCGCTGGCGGTCGGACGCTTCATTCGCGAGAAAATGGTCAAGCAAAATATCAAGGGCGGCTTCGGCGTGGGCGGCGTGACCGGCGTGTTCTCCAACCTGCTTGAAGAAGGCTTTTTTGAAATTTGCTACGACACCCAGACCTTCGACACGACGGCGATCAAGTCGCTGAAGGAAAATCCCCGCCATGTCGAAATGTCGTCGTCCTTCTACGCCAATCCCTGGAGCGCCGGTCCGATCATCAACAATCTGGACGTCGTCATTTTGGGCGCGACGGAAGTCGACCTTGATTTCAATGTCAACGTCATCACCAACTCCAACGGCCTGTTGATGGGCGCCTCCGGCGGCCACTCCGACATCGCGGCGGCGTCAAAACTGTCGATCATCGTCATGCCGCTGATCCGAGGTCGCCTGCCGATGGTGCGCGACCGGGTGCAAAATATCGTCACGCCGGGCGAAAGCGTCGACGTGGTGGTGACGGACCGCGGCATCGCCGTCAACCCGCGCCGCCAGGACCTGGTTGACAACCTGCGCAAAAGCGGGCTGAAGCTCATGACGATTGAAGAGTTGCAGGCGCTGGCGCACCGCTACATCGGTAAACCTAAGGAAATCGCCCTAAGCAGCGACGACAAGGATATTGTCGCCGTGGTCGAGTACCGTGACGGCACGCTGATCGACGTGATCAGAAAGCCACTGTAAGGCAATCGGAGAGCGCATTTGAAGCGGCGGCCGATGTTGCGCTCGCGTGAAAAATGCAAAAGGATAGTCGGCAGGGCTGAGGCTCCTGCCGACTATCTTTTTTTAGCGCATCATTCGAATTTTTTCATCGTAAATGGTGACTTTGACATACTCCGCATCCCAGAAGGCCTGGTCGCGCATGCTGTTTAGATAGGCCATGGTGTAGCCAAACGGCAGCCAGTCGCGCTCCTTTTGTGCAAAAAGCTGTTCCTTGGCGTCGGCGCGGCGGAAGTCATATACATGTTCGTCGGCCGCTGACAGGAAGATGTCTTTCGCCCAGCGGTCCAGAACGAATGGCGCGACCTCCAGATAGCGCCGGTTCAAGTCTGTCAATACCGACTCGTAGCGGTCAAAACCGTCGGTTGCCACGGTCACGACATTGTCATGGGGGCCGAGGCGCAGATGCTTGGCCAGCTTGATGGCGCCGATGATGTTGCAGATGCCGGAGGGCCCGATTGCGCTGCCAAGCGTGGCGGCCAAGGCCGGGTCAACGCCCAGGGAAAGCAGCGTGTCGAGGCCGTCGTGGAATACTTTCAGCCCTTGCACGGTTTCCTCGTCCTTGATCAAAATGACAAAGTCGGTGTTGAGGACGTTGTGGATCAAGGTGCACATTTTGTCGCCGATGCCTTCAATGCGGTGCTGGCCACGGCCGCCGTTGGCCAACGTGGAGCATTCGTACGGCTCCAGCGCGGCAATTTTAGCTTCGGGAAAAGCGGCTTTGATCTGGTCGCCGGCCGCGAGCGTGCCGGCTGACCCAGGGGCGGAAACGAAGCCGGCGATGCGGCCGTTGCCGATGCCACGCACGGCTTCAATGGCGCTTCCGCCGGTTACGTGGCGGTGGAAGCGGTAGTTTGACATCAGCTCAAATTGCGCCAGCGCCTTGTTTTTGGGATCCTTCATCAGGGCGTGGGTGCGCTCAAGCGTCAGGATGACATCCGATTCCGAGCCTGGCGTCAGATCCAGTTCGCCGCCGTAGCGCCTGATGCGCTCATAGCGCTCCTTGCTCATGTTGTCCGGCATGATGACAACGGCGCGCAAGCCCAGCAGGTTGGAGATGTAGGCGGTGCCGATGCCGAAGTTGCCGGTGGACGGACCAAGGATCGTATGCTCAGGCGTGATTTCTCCGTCAACAAGCCCTTCGATCAGGGTGCTGTAGGCAGGGCCGACTTTGTGTGAGCCGGAAGGGAAGCCGGTGCCAAGCATGACGACGATGTTGGCGTCGATGCCGGTCAGGGCGCCCGGCAGCACCACGCTGCGCACATGGTTTTTGCCGTCCTTCCAGGTAATGTTGAAGAGGTTGATCGGATCCATTTCATTTTCGGACAAGGCGGACAGGGCTTGGGCCCGCAGGTCTGCCGGCAGGGTTTCAGGATGCAGCATTTCTGCGTAGGTGGGGCCGAACGGGATTTTGCTCATGAGGCGACCTCCTTTGAATTAATGCCGGATACGCCGCAAGCGATGGCCTGATAGCCGATCGCCGCCGCTATTACTTGCGCTATTTCGATGTGCTCGTCAACCACATGGGCGCCGTCTTCACGCCCGGGGCCGAAGCCGATGGTGGGGATGCCGGCCAGTCCGGCCGAGCAGCTGCCATTGGTGCAAAAGCTGTAGTGCGACAACGGGGGATTCAATCCGGCTTTGCGCAAGGCCACTAGGGCCTGGACCACAAGCGGCGCGTGCTCTGGGAGCACCCAGGCCGGGAATAAACGCTCGCCGGACAGCGTGATGCCGGTGTAGCAGGGCTGCTCGGCGGATACGATGGCGGCTTCGGCTTGAAAATGGGGGTCTGTTGAAGCCATTTCGCCGAGCAGCCGCTGGATGGGCGCCAGCACGTCGGCGGCCGTTTCTCCCGGCAGCAGCCGCCGGTCGAAAGTGGCGCGGCAGCGATGCGGCACGACGGAGGCGCCGGGGTAGGGGGCTGAAATAATGTCCGTCAATTCGAGGATGCCTGCTCCCAAAAAATCGTCGTGGGGCGCGGGGAGCGCCTGCAATGCGGCGATCAGCCGGCTCATGGCGTATACGGCATTGATGCCGACGCTCGGGTTGGAGGAATGGGCCGCCTTGCCGTAGGTGGTGACCGCCACTTCCGCCCGTCCGCGCTGCCCGCGCTTGAGGCTCAAGGCGGAGGCTTCGCCGATGACAACGGCGTCCGGCTGCAGGGCGTCGACTACCTTGCCCAGGCCAAGTCCTTCAAACGTTTCCTCGCAGACTGTGCCGGAAACGAAAATTGTTCCGGAAAGTTGGTCTTTGTGGCGTGCCAGCGGCGCAAGGCCGTGGATCATCGCCGCCAGGGCGCATTTCATATCGCTGGCCCCGCGCCCGTAAAGGCAGCCGTTTCTGATTTCGCCGCCAAACGGGTCGGTAGTCCATTTTTCCAGATCGCTGACCTCTACGGTGTCCAGATGGCCATCGAACAAAAGACGGGGACCGGGCAGGCCGCCCTTGATTTCACCGATCACATTGCCGGCTTCGTCTATCCAGGCGCGGTCGAAGCCGAGCGCCGCCATTTGCGCGCGAAACAGTTCCGCAACCGCTCCTTCGTTGCCGGTATAGCTTTTGGTTTGCAGGGCGTGCTGGCAAAAGGCGATGAGGCTCGCTTCATCGACCGCGGCAACCGGTGCGCTAAGCCGTTCGGTTTGCATGTTGGCACCTCCAATGCAGATTTTGCTTGGCTAAAAAGCCGGCGGGGTAATTGCCGACCAAAAAACAAGCGGTTTTTCGCCGGTGTTCCAAATCTTGTGGGGCAGGCCTGACAGATAGTAAATGCTGTCGCCTTCCTCCAAATCGTAGCTGTCGGCGCCGATCTGGATGTGCATCCGCCCCTCGACGACTAGCAGGTTTTCCTCTCCCGCATGGGTCATGGGCTCGTCGCAGGAGACGCCGCCGGGCTCGATGCGGCCGATTACCATCTCGAGCGTCCGGCTTAAGTCGGGCGACAGCAGTTCAAAGACAACCTGGCCATGATCGGGGTTCAGCACCTTTCTTTCCGCCTTGCGGACGACAGGATTGCTTTTTGCGTCGTCCAGCAAAAAATGAAAGACGGGCACGTCAAGGGTTGTGGCTAGCTTGCGCAGTGAGGTGATGGAGGGATCGGCGAGATCGCGCTCGATTTGGCTCAAAAAGCCGGGGGTCAGGCCGGAGCGCTCCGCCAATTCGCGGATGGTCAAGCCGCGTTCCAGGCGTTTTGACCGTATTTTACTGCCTAACATCAATCCACCTCCGGTTCAGCGTGTGCGAGCCTGCTTGCGCAGTACCCGGCCGGCATGCATGCCCGTGTGCTTGCCGCCGGCAAGGACTGGCACGCCGTTTACCCAGACTCGTTCAAAGCCGTCCGGGTGGCGGCAAGGGTCGGTAAATGTGCTGGTTTCGCGCAACTGCGGCAAGTTGAGCAGGACCAGATCGGCAAAGGCACCGGGGCGGATGACGCCGCGCCGGTCTAGGCCGAGCCGGGCCGCCGGGCGGCCTGTCATCCGGTGTATGGCCGCTTCCAGCGACAGGAGGCGGTTTTCTTTCACCGCCCATTCCAAAATGCGGGCGGTCGAGCCGTAGGCGCGCGGATGGGGCTGACCGATCAACAGGCCGTCCGTGCCCAGCATGCCGGCCGGATGCTGCAGGATCGCGGCCACGTCTTCTTCGCAGAGGCTGAAGTTGACCATGGAGACGGACAATTGCTCATCGCACAGCAGGTCGAAGACGGCTTCCTGCGGCGTGCAGGACCGCTCGGCGGCGATGGCGGACAGCGTTTTCCCTTCGCTGCGGCGGTTGCGTTCGGAATTGATGCCTGTGACAAGAATGCGATCCCAGCCGGCGGCCGTGCCGATATTCTCCCAGCCCGGCAGACCGTCGGCCATTTCGGCCGACAGCCGCCTGCGCCACGCGGGGTCGCGCAGGCGGGACAGCAAGGCTTCGGCGCCGCCTGCATGGGCGTGGGGCGGGACAAGAATGCTGAGCATGGTGCTGCCGGCCGGATAAGGGTACTGGTCAAAGCCGGCCCGAAGCCCGCGGCGGTTCGCTTCGTCGAATAGGTTCAGGAGATCCCGGGCAGTGCCCCAGTTCTCCTTGCCGATCACTTTTAGATGCGAAATGTGCGGTATGACGCCGGTTTCTTGCGCCAACGCAAAAATCTCTTGAATCGACTCCTTCACGCTGCCGCGTTCATTGCGCACGTGGGCGACGAACAGGCCGCCGCTATGCGCCGTAACTTGGGCCAGTGCGGTCAACTCCGGCTTGTCGGCGGCTACGCACGGCGGATAGATGAGGCCGGTAGAGAGTCCGAACGCGCCGGCTTGCAGCGCTTCCGCCAGACAATTGCACATGGCCGTGAGCTCGGACGCCGTCAGGGACCTGTCTGCCATGCCGGATACGGCCAGGCGCAACGGTCCGTGGCTGGCCAATGCGGCAAGGTTGACGGAAACGCCGCTTTTTTCCAAGGCGGACAAATAGTCGTTGAAGGAACGCCAGCGCCAAAACTCAGGCGGAAAATCGCCTTGCAGGCCGGCGATGTGGCGGCTGTAGTCGGCCTGCAGCGCGTCGGTGATTGGCGCTGCCCCCAGGCCGTCCTGGCCTAACAGTTCGGTGGTGATGCCCTGCCCGATGCGCGAGGCGCTGTTTGGCAAGGCCATGCACATGAGGTCTGAGTGGCTGTGCATGTCGATAAAGCCGGGCGTCAGCGTCAAGCCGTCGGCTTCGATGACCTGCGCGTAGGAATCGCCGGACGGCGCGTGTCTGCCGACAGACTCAATGTATTCTTCAGATAAGACGACATCGGCTTGGAAGCTTGGCACGCCCGTTCCGTCGATGATGCGGGCATTGCGGATCAGTGTTTTAGACATCTGTCTTCGCCCCCTCGCGGTGTGAGACGGCGGACAGGCGGGGCGGGATGCGGGTCGGTTCGCCGGCTGCCAAAATGGCGCTTTTCGTATCCTTGAGCCCGTTGCCGGTTGACAAGACGGCGGCAATGGCGTCTTGTCCGATGATGCCGCTGGCGACGGCGGCGCGTACGCCGGCTATGCAGGCAGCGCCGGCCGGCTCGGAGAATACGGCGGCTGTGCGCGCCGTATAGCACAAGGCGTCAAGAATGGCCTGATCCGTGACGGCGATGAAGGCGCCTCCTGATTGCCGGACGGCGCGCAGGGCTTTTTGGAAATTCCGCGGATAGCCGACGGCAATCGAATCAGCAAGCGTATCAGCGCTTGCCGGGGTCAGCTTGCCATCCGTTGCAAATGCTCGGCAGAACGGCTGGCAGCCATCTGCCTGGACGCCAAGCAGTTTAGGCAATTTAGGCAAAAAACCTAGTATATGCATTTCGACAAGACCCTTCCAAACGCCGGCAATGGTGCAGCCGTCGCCGACGGATACGGCGATCCAGTCGGGGAAGCGTCCGTCGTATTGTTCGATGATTTGTTCGACAAGTTCTAGGGAGACGGTTTTTTTTCCTTCTATCAAATAGGGGTTGACGGCACAATTGCGATTGTACCAGCCGAAGGCGGCGCTGGCTTTTTGGCAGAGTTCCCAGGCTTCGTCATAGCTGCCCTCGACGCTGAAGACCTGAGCGCCGTAGACCAGCAACTGGGCGACCTTGGCCTCCGGAGCCCGTTCGGGAACGAAGATGGTGGCGGGGAGGGCGGCAGCCGCTGCGAAGCCGGCTAGCGAAGAAGCGGCGTTGCCGGTTGACGCGCAAGCAATGCGCGTAGCGCCGGCTTCTTTGGCCTTGACTACGCCTACGGCGCTGGCCCGGTCTTTGAAGGAGGCGGTAGGATTGCGGCCCTCGTCCTTTATATACAGCGATTTGACGCCCAACGCGCCGGCCAGGCTGGCGCTGTTGTACAGCGGCGTCCAGCCTACGGAAAGCGGCGGCAGGAGCGCCGGCTGTTCAATGGGCAGGAGCGGGAGATAGCGCCACATGGAGCGGAGGCCGGACGCCCTTGCTTCGTGCGGCGGCATCACGCGGGCAACGGCGTCATAATCATATTGTACGTCGAGTACGCCGTCTTCAATGCCGCAGGACGGGCAGGTAAACAAGGGCGTGTCAGCCGGAAAGGTTTGCCCGCAGGTGATGCAGGCAAGCTGTTTTACATAGCTCATCGAAGAAGCCCCCTCGTTAGTGGTGGATCCGCTTTAAAAACGCTTTTGTCCGCTCGTGCCGGGGGCGCTCAAACACTTCCACCGGCGAGCCTTGCTCAACGATCATGCCCTGATCCATAAAAATGACGCGATCAGCCACTTCTCGGGCGAAACTCATTTCATGAGTCACGACGACCATGGTCATGCCGTCTTCTGCCAATTCCTTCATTGTCAGCAGCACCTCGCCGACCAGCTCGGGATCAAGCGCGGATGTCGGTTCGTCGAACAGCATGATTTTCGGGTTCATAGCCAGCGCGCGGGCTATGGCTACCCGTTGCTGCTGCCCGCCTGACAGCTCTCGGGGGTAATTGGCGGTTTTGTCCGACAGGCCGACCTTGGCCAGCAGGCGCAATGCTTCTTGCTCAGCGGTGGCGCGGCTGATTCCTTTCACGACCATCGGCGCTTCTGTGACGTTTTCCAGCGCGGTTTTGTGCGGGAACAGGTTGAACCGCTGAAAAACCATGCCGATTTGCATGCGCAACGCGCAAAGATCGGTTTGCCTGGTGACCGGTTCGCCGGCAAAATGGATGCAGCCGCTTTGAATCGGTTCCAACTGGTTGATGCAGCGCAGCACCGTGCTTTTTCCGGAGCCGCTGGGGCCGATAATGACGACCCGTTCCCCTTCTTGCAATTGAAGGTTGAAGTCTTTCAGCACCTCGACGGCGCCGAAGGTTTTTCGGACCTTTTTCATTTCCACAAGGCTGTTCATCGGCGCGCCAACCCCTTTTCAAGTTTATCGGCTGCGATCATAAAGATGGAGTTCATGATCAGGTACAGAACGGCTACGACGGTATAGACTTCAAAACTGCGGAAGGTGGTGTAAATGATCTGTTCGCCGGTTCGGAACAGCTCGGTGATCGTGACGAGCGAAGCGATGGAAGAGTTTTTCAAGGTCATAATATATTGGTTGACCAGCGGGGGGATGCAGATTTTGGCTGCCTGGGGGCCGATAATGCGCGTCATGGATTGGCGGTAATTCATGCCAAGCGACATGGAGGCCTCCAACTGCCCCTTGTCGACGGCCTGGATGCCGGCTCGGATGATTTCCGTAATGTAGGCGCCGGTGTTGACGGCAAGGCCAAAGACGCCGGCTGTCATGCTGGACAGCTTGATTCCGAGCTGGGGCAGGCCGAAGTAGAGGATGAAGAGCTGGACCATAACCGGCGTGCCGCGAATGATCCAGACATACAGGAAGGCGAGGCGATTAAGCACTGGGTTGGCCGAGAGCCGGCACAGCGCGCCCGCTGTGCCGAACACCATGCCTAGCAGCAAAGAGAAAAAGGAGATTTCCAATGTAACCCAGCAGCCTTCAAGCAGCAGCGGCAGCTTGTTTACAACGATCGAATAGTCCAGGTTCATAAAGGGCCTTCCTTTCTTGCGGCATGATTATTTTTTGTCGGGCGAGATCCATTTTTTGTAGAGCTTGTCGGCTTCGCCGTTTTGCTTCATGTCCTTCAGCACGCTGTTGACCAGGTCAACAAGTTCCTTGTCGCCTTTTTTCACGGCTATGCCAAGCGAGGCTTTGGTGAAAGGCGTTCCGACGATTTTCACCTTGTCGCTGGTTTTATTGTATTCAAGTTGGTTGAGCAGGTCGTTGATGGCGGCGTCGAGGCGGCCGTTTTCAAGGTCAAGCAAGTAATCGACGGTTTCCTTGTAGCTCTTGATGGTAATGTTGGCGCCTTTTTCCTTCAGCTCTTGCGCGACTTTTTCACTGGTGGCGCCGGTTTTGACGCCCACTGTCTTGCCGTTGAGCTTGTCGGGACCGGTAATATCGCTGTTTTCCTTGCGCACTACGAGCACCATGCCGGTATCCATGTAGGGATCGGCGAAGTCAACCACTTCTTTGCGCTGGTCGGTGATGTACATGGCGGCGATGACCAAATCGGCCTGGCCATTTTGCAGGGAGGGTATCAGGCTGGTGAATTGCATTTCTTTTACTTCCAGGGGTACGCCGATTTTTTTGGCTACCGCTTCGGCTACATCGATATCATAGCCGACAATCTTGTTGGTTTTCTCGTCGTGGTACTCGAAGGGGCGATAGTTGCCGGTTGCAAGCACTAGCTTGCCGGCTTTTTTGATTTCGTCGATGCGGCTGGCTTTGGCGGCCGGCTTGTCTTTCGAAGCGGCGCTCTGGCCGCAGCCGGCGGCCAGGGAAGCAAGAAATACCAGCAGCAGGGAAAGAACGGAAAAACGTTTCAACCAGTTCATGAACATACCCTCTTTCTTCTTTTTTTATGATCAGGCGGTTGGCCGAATCACCAAAAAAATAGCCCGCGCCCTGAGAAAAACAGGGAGCAGGCTGCGTTGCCAGATAAACAGAAAATGCCTCGGATGTTTCATCCGAGGCATCTTTGCCAACGATTTTCGATTGGTTGAAGTATATCAGAACTTTGTTCCTGAGGCAAGTCTTTTGTTTGGCGGCACTAAAAAAAGTTGTTCACAGTAAAACAACGGCCGGCCGCCGCGCGGTCGCGTTCGGCGTGCGGGTCGCGTGCGGCGGCAGGAATTTGTCATGTTGGCCGCGAATGTGGCCTTGGATACGGGTTATTGATGGGAAGGGATTTGTGTATGAATCGGATTGTCATGGTGTCCCCTTATCGCGATTTGGGCCAGCAGGCGCTGCGCGTGGCGCACGAGCTGGGGATCATTATTGAAGTGTACGACGGCAATCTTGAGGAGGCCTGCGGCATTGTCGAGCGGCTGAGCGGGCCCAAACCGGATGTGTTGGTCAGCCGGGCCGGGACGGCGGCCTGTTTGTCGGCGGCGTTTGACCTGCCGGTGGTGACGATGGATACGAGCCCGTTTGATTTGCTGGAGTGCTGCAACGAGGCGCGCGCCGTCGCGCCCAATATTGCAGTGACCGCGTTTGGCCGCGCGCCGCTGGGAATGGCGCTTTTGGAACGGACGATGGGGATCTCCATTACGCCGGTGGTGTTTCATTCGCTGCCGGATTTGCAGGGAAAGATTGACGAGTTGGCTAAAAACGGCCTGTTTTGCGTGGTGGGAGGAGGCCCGTCCGTCACTTTTGCGCGGGAGGCGGGGCTGCCGGGCGTGCTCTTGCGTACGGGGTTGGAGACTATCCGGGAGGCGTTGTTGCGCGCCAATGAGATCGCCCAACTGCGGCAGGCGGAGATGCGCAAAGCCTATCGTCTCCAGACCATTTTGGACTCCATCTATGACGGCGTGATTGCCGTCGACGAATATGGCAAGTTGGAGATTTTCAACCGCGCGGCGTCGAACATTTTATCAATCCCGATGGACAATGTCCTGGGCCGGCCGGCGACCGAGGTCGTGGCCAACTCGCGGCTTGACGAGGTGCTGAAAAGCGGCGTGCGTGAAATTGGCGAGGTGCAGCAGGTTGGCGCCGCCAGCATTGTGACGAACCGCGTGCCGGTGCTGGCTGAAGAAGAAGTCATTGGGGCGGTGGCGACTTTCCAGGATGTAACGAAAATTGTCCAAACCGAGGCGCGGCTGAGGAAAACGCTGGCCGGCCGGGAGTTTCGGGCAAAATTCACTTTGGACGACATCGTCGGGCAGACGCCGGTGATTTGCGAAACGCGCAGCTTGGCCAGGAGCTTCGCCCGCTCGGATTTGACGGTGCTTTTGTACGGCGCTTCGGGGACGGGCAAGGAGCTATTCGCGCAAGGCATCCATCGGGCCGGCCGGCGCAAGCACAAGCCGTTTGTGGCCGTCAATTGCGGAGCGCTGCCGCCTAACCTCCTGGAAAGCGAGCTGTTCGGTTATGAGGAGGGGGCGTTTACCGGGGCCAAGCGAAAGGGCAAGCATGGCCTGTTTGAATTGGCGCACGAGGGGACGATATTTTTAGACGAAGTCGATTCTTTGCCGCTGGAGCTGCAGGCGCGTCTGTTGCGGGTTCTGCAGGAGCGGGAAGTGCTGCGCATTGGCAGTGAGAGCCTGATCCCGGTCGATATACGCGTGATTGCGGCGACCAACACGGAGCCGATGGAGCTGTTGGCGCAAAAGCGGATGCGTTCCGACCTGTTTTACCGCTTAAATGTGCTGTACCTGGGATTGCCCCCGTTGCGTGAGCGGCGCGATGACATTCCGCTCTTATGCAAGCATTTTCAGCGCGGCGGCGCGGAGGTGAGCCGCCTGCTGGAGGGGATGATGCCCTTTTTCATGCGCTACTCGTGGCCGGGAAATGTGCGCGAGCTGTTCAATATGATGGAGCGACTGTCGCTCTACCAGGGAGAAAACTGCCTTGCGCCCGGCGTTGGCGCGCAAGGGGTGCTGCGCAAGCTGGCACCGCAACTATTGGCCGAACTTGATGCGCGTCCGGCTGCGGAGGCTGATGATTCGTTGACGGTGCAACTGGCTGACCGGGAGGCGCAGGTCATTTTGCAGGCCGTCAGGCAGGCTGGCAGTGTGGGTGCGGCGGCGGCGCAGCTGGGTGTCGGGCGGTCGACGCTGTGGCGAAAATTGAAGAAAATGGGTGTGTCTTCACAATGCGAATGATTCAAGCTTGAGACTGAATGTTTCAACAGAGAGATGGTTTTCCGTCTCTCTGTTTTATTTTTGCCGCTAGGATGGGCGTTTTCAAGTTGGCATGGTTTTTGCATTATACTTGAGCGACAAATAAACAACTCAAGGAGGAAAGACACATGCAAAGACTAGGTGCACTTGAAGGGATTACCGTTTTGGACTTGACCCGCGTATTGGCGGGTCCGTTTGCCAGCATGATGATGGCTGATATGGGCGCCAACGTCATTAAGATTGAGGAAGCGGGAAAAGGCGCGGACGAGCGGCAGATGGGGCCATTCCAAAACGGCGAAAGCGCTTATTACATGAATCTCAACCGCAATAAAAAAGGGATGACCTTGAACTTGAAGTCCCCCAAGGGCAAAGAGATATTCAAGGAACTAGTCAAGAAAGCCGACGTAGTGCTGGAAAATTATCGCCCCGGCACAATGGATAAGCTAGGGTTGGGCTATAACGTGCTGAAAGAAGTCAATCCCGGCATCGTTTATGCTGCGGTTTCCGGCTTCGGCCAATACGGCCCGTACACGAAGCGCCCCGGCTACGACATCATCAGCCAGGCGATGAGCGGCCTGATGAGCACGACCGGCTGGCCGGGCGGCGCGCCCACGCGCAGCGGCACGGCGATGGGCGACGTTTTGGGTGGCTTGTCGGTTACAATCGGCATTTTGTCGGCGATTTACAACCGCTCTCATACGGGACTTGGGCAGATGGTCGATGTGGCGCTGGTTGACTCGGCTGTTGCCAGTCTGGAAATTATCAACATGATTTACCTAGTGGAGGGAAGATTGCCGCAGCGCATCGGCAACCGCTACGAGTCCGTTTATCCCTATGATTCCTTCCAGGCCAAAGACAATCTGGTTATTGTCGCCGGCGGCAATGACAAGCTGTGGGGGCTGATCTCCAAGCACATCGGCCGGCCGGAACTGGCGGATCATCCTGATTTTGCCCGGACGCGCGATCGGGTCAAAAACCACGTTGCCGTCCGGGAGATAGTCGAAGCTTGGACGCAAACCAAAACGTCCAAGGAGGTCGTAGATGAGTTGCTGGCCATTGGCGTGCCGGCGGCGCCGATTTACAACATTGAAGATGTTGTTGAGGATCCGCATATTGCCGGCGCGCGGGAGATGTTCGTCGACATCGAGCATCCGAAAGCCGGCCCGATCAAGATTACTGGCTCGCACATCAAGCTTTCCGACACGAAATCCAGCATCCGCACCCCGTCGCCTGGTTTGGGCGAGCACAATGAAGAGGTGCTTACTTCGATGCTGGGCCTCAAAGCGGACGAAATTGCGGCGCTGAAGCAAGAGGGGGTGTTGTGATTTGTTCAAGAACTTGCCAGCCACAGTGAGCATCAACGAAGTGGGGCCGCGGGACGGGTTGCAGAATGTGAAGACCTTCATTCCTACGGAAGATAAGATTGCGATTATCGAAGGCTTGATTGCCGCGGGCATCAACAGTTTTGAACTTACTTCCTTCGTGTCGCCCAAAGCGATTCCGCAGCTGGCCGACGCGGCAGATGTCTGCCGGACGATTTTGGCCAAGTACGGCGATCGGATCAACGCCAGCGCGCTCGTGCCGAACCTTAAAGGCGCGCAGGCGGCCTGGGATGCCGGCATTCGCGAGGTGGCCTGCGTCATCTCCGTCTCGGCGGCCCACAACAAGGCCAACATCAACCGGACGCACGACGAATCAATTGCCGACTTAGCCAAGATGATCGAATCCCTGCCGGGGATGCGGATCCGCGTTGACCTTGCGACGGCCTTCGCCTGCCCCTTCGACGGCTGGGTCGGGCCGGAAGCGGTCAGGTCGCTGGCGTCGAGAATCCATCAACTGGGCGTGCGTAAAATCGTTTTGGCGGATACGATTGGCGTGGCGACCCCGGATCGCGTCTACGCGTTGTCGAGCTATATGCGCAGTCAGTTCCCGGAGGTCGAATTTGCGCTTCACCTGCATGACACGCGCGGCATGGGGCTGACCAATACGCTGGCCGGGCTGATGGCCGGCATCACCACTTTTGAAACTTCCATTGCCGGTCTGGGCGGCTGTCCGTTTGCGCCTGGCGCAGCCGGCAATACCGCCACCGAAGACGCCGTTAACATGCTGCAGGATATGAACATCGGCACGGGGATCTCCCGCGAAAAGCTGATCGATGTGCTTAGCTTGGTTGCCGAAAAGGTCGATGCGCCTGTCAACAGCCATCTGGCCAAAGCGAAGCTCTATGAGTGCCTTAATTAAAGAATAGGGGTGAATCGGATGGGTAAATGGAAATCCTTTCTCCTGGTAACCGTGCTCGGCGCCGTGATTTGGTTTCTGCCGGTTCCGGCCGGCTTGAAGCCGCAAGCCTGGCATCTGCTGGCAATTTTTGTCGCTACCATTGTCGGCGTTATCCTGCAACCGTTGCCGATGGGGGCCATGGCGCTGATCGGCATCACGGTTTGCGCCCTGACGAAAACCCTGACTGTCCCCGAAGCCTTGTCGGCGTTTGCGGACGCCACGATTTGGCTGATTGTCTGCGCCTTTTTGTTCGCGCGAAGCTTCATCAAAACGGGGCTCGGCAGCCGGATCGCCTACATGCTGATGGGCAAAATCGGCGACAAGACGTTGAAGCTGGGCTATGTCCTGTGCATCAGCGACCTGATCCTGGCGCCGGCGACCCCGTCCAACACCGCCCGTGGCGGCGGCGTGCTGTTTCCGATTGTCCGGAGCCTCTGTTCGGCGTTTGACTCCGAACCGGGCGGCCCGTCCGCCCGGCGGATCGGCTCTTATTTGATGGTCACGCAATTTCAATGCAACTGCATTACGTCAGCCATGTTCATGACGGCGATGGCGGCCAACCCGCTGGTGACGGTCCTGTCCAAGCAGGTGCTGAACATCGACATCAGTTGGGGGCTGTGGGCTCTGGCGGCCTCTGTCCCCGGCATTGCCGCACTTGTGCTGATGCCGCTTGCGCTGTACAAGCTGTATCCGCCCGAATTAAAGCATACGCCGGAAGCAAAAGAAATGGCGGCGCTCGAACTGAAAAAACGCGGGCCGATGACGACGGCGGAAAAAATCGTGCTGGCCGTGTTTATCGGCGCGCTGGTGCTGTGGGCTACGTCCACGATCACGAAGCTCAACGCCACGCTCGTTGCGCTCTTGGGTGTTTGCGTCATGCTGGTGACGGAAGTGCTGACTTGGAAGGACATTCTCGATGACAAGGGGCCGTGGGACACCCTGATGTGGATGGGCGGCCTGGTCGGCATGGCCGGTTTCTTAAACAAGCTTGGCTTCATTCCCTGGTTTGCCAAAACGGTCAGCGCCAGCATCGCCGGGATTGCCTGGGTGCCGGCCCTGACTATCCTTCTGGTCGTTTACATGTACGCGCATTACGGGTTTGCCAGTCTGACCGCCCACGTCACGGCCATGTTCCCCGCTTTCGTCGCCGTGGCCGCGGCGGCTGGGGCGCCAGTCTTCCTGGCGGCGCTGTCGCTTGGTTTTCTCTCCAACCTGTGCGGCGGCCTGACCCATTACTCGACCGGGACGGCGCCCATCTATTTTGGCGCCGGCTACGTCGAACAGGGGACGTGGTGGAAAATCGGGTTTGGCGCCTCGGTTTTAAACATGCTGATCTGGGTCGGCGTTGGCGGCCTGTGGTGGAAGGTGCTCGGACTCTGGTGATGAGTACTGTCAAAGGGGGCGTGAAGGCGTTTTCACGTCCCTTTAATATTCAAAATACTGGATGGCGAGGGGTGTTCTTTATGAAAAAACCGAACGTTTACGTGACCAGGATGCTTCCGCAGCCGGCAGTTGATTTATTGCGCGAGCATTGCGAAGTGGAAATCAACCCGGAGGACCGGGTGCTGACGCATGCCGAATTGCTGGAGAAGGTGCGCGGACGCGATGCGGTTCTGTGCCTCTTGACGGATACGATCGACGAAGCCGTGCTGGCGGCGGCCGGGCCGCAGTGCAAAATATTTTCCAATTATGCGGTAGGGTTCAACAATATCGACGTGGAGGCGGCCACGCGGCACAAGATTATGGTCTCAAATACGCCGGATGTCTTGACGGACGCTACGGCTGACCTCGCCTGGAGCCTGCTGTTTGCCACGGCCCGGCGGGTGGTGGAATCGGACAAGTTTTTGCGCGACGGGTGCTACAAGGGCTGGGGACCGATGCTGCTCTTGGGCCTGGATATCACAGGGAAGACGCTCGGGGTTATCGGCACCGGGCGGATCGGCGCAAATTTTGCCGCGAAGGCCAAGGGCTTCAAGATGAAGGTGTTGTACAATGACCTGGAGCCGAACCCGGCCTTTGAAGCGGAAACCGGCGGCGTGTTCGTCGACAAGGCGACGCTGCTCAAAGAGGCTGATTTTGTCTCCCTCCATGTGCCGCTCTTGCCGTCAACGCGGCACTTGATCGGCCCGGCGGAATTCAAGCTGATGAAAAAAACGGCCGTTTTGATCAACACCTCGCGGGGGCCGGTGGTGGACGAGAAGGCGCTGGCGGAGGCGTTGCAGCTGGGCGAAATATGGGGCGCCGGGCTTGACGTGTTTGAAAACGAGCCGGCGGTGGAACCGGAACTGCTCAAATGCGAAAATGCGGTGCTCTTGCCGCATGTGGCGAGCGCGACGGTTGAAACGAGGACGAATATGGGTCTGATTGCGGTGCGCAATATCCTGGCGGCGATGAAGGGGGAAACGCCCCCGACGCTGGTCAATCGCGAACTGCTGGCCTAGCCGCAGCGCAGGCGGGATTGTTCTCCGCCGGAAACAGTGCGAATATAAAAAAGGTTAAGAAATTAGCAATTGTGCGCCAAAGGAAGGATTTTCATGCACGCCGAAGAATTTAGTACTAAGAGTTGTTCTTTAAGAATTCAGGAGGTGCATGCCATGAATGGCGAGTGGTATCAGCAGTCAATCGAGGAAGTGGCGCGAACGGTCAACGCCGACCTGGAACACGGTTTGTCCCGGGCGGAAGCGGAACAACGCTTGCAACAAAACGGACCGAACGAATTGCCGGAACCGCCGCAGGAATCGATTTGGACAAAGCTGTATCATCATTTTCAAGACTTTCTGGTCCTCATTTTGGTCGTGGCGAGCATCGTATCGGCGTTTGTCGGCGAGACGGTCGACGCGGTGGTCATCCTGGCCATCGTCGTCTTAAATGCTTTCCTCGATATTTCCCAGGAGATGAAAGCGCAAAAGGCGCTGGACGCGCTGAAAGAACTGGCCGCGCCGACGGCGAAAGTCATCCGCAACGGCGTCATGGAGGTCGTTCCGGCCCGGACGCTGGTGACGGGCGATCTTGTCGTTGTGGAAACGGGCGACTACCTGCCGGCCGACCTGCGCTTTGTCGAAGCGGTTAACCTGAAAATTGACGAGGCGATGCTGACGGGCGAGTCGCTGCCGGTGGAAAAACAGACGGCGGCGATCGAGGGCGAAATGCCGCTGGCTGACCGCCGCAACCTCGGCTATATGGGCACGATTGCCGTTTACGGCCGCGGCCGCGGCGTTGTCGTTGCCAATGCCGTGCAGTCGGAAATCGGCAAGATTGCCGAATTGATGCATTCCTATGAAGAAGGCGACACGCCGCTTCAGCAGCAATTGACGCAGTTTGGCAAGGTGCTGGGCATTGCCTGCATGGTCATCTGCGCGTTTGTCGTCGTCTTGGGCGTATATCAAGGTTACCGAGACGGAACCCTGAGCATGGATGAAGTCCGGCTGCTGTTCATGACGGCGATCAGCCTGGCGGTGGCGGCGATTCCGGAAGGCTTGGCCGCGATCGTGACGATCGTGCTGGCGATCGGCATGCAGCGCATGGCCGGCCGCAACGTCATCGTCAAGCGGCTGCACGCGGTGGAGACGCTGGGCAGCACGACGGTCATCTGCTCGGACAAGACGGGGACGCTGACGCAGAATAAAATGATGGTGACGACGCTGGTTACCGGCGGCGCAATCGTCAAGGTCGAAGGCGACGGCTACGTGCCGGCCGGCTTCTTCAAACGGCACGGCAAGCCGCTGGAAGAGGAAGAGCGCAACAAGCTGCACTTGTCGCTGTTGGCCGGTCTGCTCTGCAGTGACGCGCGCCTGGTCCACAACGAAGAGAACGGCACATGGGGCATCACCGGCGACCCGACGGAAGGCGCGCTGGTGGTTGTGGCCGGCAAGCTGGGGCTCAATCGCGAGGAAGCGGAGCTTGATTACCCGCGCGTCGCTGAAATCCCCTTTGATTCGGACCGCAAATTGATGACGACCCTACATAGGCAGCATGACGGGTCGATTCTGGCGGTGACCAAGGGCGCGCCGGACATCCTGCTGGCGCGCAGCACGCATGTGGTGCTGCCGGAGGGCGAAGTCGAGCTGTCTGACAAGGTGCGCGACCGCGTGCTGGAACTCAATCACTCGCTGGCGGAAAAAGCCTTGCGCGTGCTGGCGGTCGGCATCCGCCGCTTCCCGGCCCTGCCGGAGAAGCTGACGACGGAAGAGGTTGAACGGAACCTGACGATCGTTGCCTTGTTCGGCATGATCGATCCGCCGCGCGGCGAAGCGAAGGCGGCCGTCAGAACCTGTATTGAAGCCGGCATCCGGCCGGTGATGATCACCGGCGACCACCCGGATACGGCGCTGGCGATCGCCAAGGAGATCGGTATTGCGTCAGCGGACGGCCGCGTCATGCGCGGGGCGGAGCTGGATAAAATCGACGAGGCGGCGTTTAAGTCGGTGGTCAAGGAATGCAGTGTGTTCGCGCGCGTATCGCCGGAACATAAGCTCATGATCGTCGATGCGCTGAAGGCGCAATCGGAAGTGGTCGCGATGACCGGTGACGGCGTCAACGATGCGCCGGCGCTGAAAAAGTCCGACATCGGCGTAGCAATGGGCATCACCGGCACGGATGTGGCCAAGGAAACGGCCGATATGATATTGACGGATGATAATTTTTCCAGCATTGTTGCCGCGATTGAGGAAGGGCGCGTCATTTATTCCAATATCCGCAAATTCGTCTTCTTCCTGATGACCTGCAACATCGCCGAAATTATCATCATTTTCGCGGCGATGCTGTTTGGCTGGCCGGTGCCGCTTTTGCCGATCCAGCTCTTGTGGCTGAACCTGGTGTCGGACTCCTTCCCGGCGTTGGCGTTGGGCATGGAAGGCCGGGAACCGGATGTCATGTCGCAGAAGCCCCGCGATCCGAAAGAGCCGCTGTTGAACCGTCGGTTGTCCTGGATGATCAGCATTCAGAGTATCGCTATTTCCGTGGCGTGCCTTGGCGTATATTGGTATGCCCTGAACGTAGGGGTTGACTCGCACGGCCAGCCGTACGGCGTGGCTGGCGCCCGGACCTTTGTCTTTGCCACCTTGATCATGGTGGAACTGTTCCTGGCGTTCTCTTGCCGCTCTTTGCACCAGTCGGCTTGGGGCGTGGGTTTGTTCCGCAACAAGTACATGAATATGGGCGTAGGCATTTCGTTCATTCTCTTGCTGGCATCGCTTTATGGGCCGCTGGCATCTGTCTTCCAAAACGTTTCGCTGGGCATTCATGAGTGGGATGTCATCTTGGCCTTCTCGCTCATGCCGCCTGTTGCCGTCGAAATAGGCAAAAAAATCGCGCCGATGGACTAATGGCGCAATGGGCCTGCCCGTGCTTTAGGCAGCAACCGGCCGCCGGGAAACCGGCGGCCGGTCCTTTTCTGCCCCCTGGCGGAAGTTATTATAGATAAAATGAACAAAACCAAAAGTTGTCGCTAATTTTCCGATAAAATAGAAGGGGATAGGAGGTTGATCATGAGTCAGGTTATTAACATTGCCGCGATCGGCGGCACAAGGGAAATTGCCGATGAATTGTTGGCGGGCGTGTACCATGTCTTGGGCGAGCAGGTGCGGGGGATGGCTGTAACGCCTAAGGAATTGTCAGGCTGCCAGGCTGACTTGTTCCTCACCATGCCGACGCGGGTTGAAGAATCGGCGGCGCAGGTGGCGCCCAGGCCGGTGATCGGCTTTGAATTGGTGCCGACCCGCCATTTTTTTGTTTCGGTCGCTAAAATTCCCGCCGGAGAAGTTGTTGCCGTTTTTCACAACAACCAGCGCGGGGGAGAAACGTTTGTGCGCAATTGCCAAAAGTACGGCATCGACCATGTGCGGTTCGAGGTCGTTCCGTTCACGGAATTGAGCGAGCAGGCGGTGCTTGAACGGCTGCGCGGCGTGCGCTACATAATCGGGGCGGGA
Organism: Sporomusaceae bacterium; assembly: GCA_029265905.1. Taxonomy (GTDB): domain Bacteria; phylum Bacillota; class Negativicutes; order Acidaminococcales; family JAJUGR01; genus JAJUGR01. The sequence continues at coordinate 80,600 of JAJUGR010000002.1, forward strand.
ATCTATCTGGGCCGGCAGGGCGTTTTCGAAGAAAAATACCGCCGGCGGTTGTCGGACGACGTCACGGTCATTCCGGCGGAGCGCATCCCGGACCTGGAGTCTGCGGCCCGGCTGATGCAGCGGGCCACCGCCTGGGAGCACCAGCAATTGTCGGCGCGGGTCGAGGATATCGGCCAGGAACTGGCGCAGCAGCTGCAGCAGGTTACCGCCAGCGCCAACCTGGCGCTGTTGGCGGTGCAAAACAGCGCCGTTTCGCTGGTTGATATGCAAAAAGCGGTGGCGCAGGAAGTGGAACGCATTTTGGGCGTGCTGACGTTGACTGAATCGCTTTCGGTTGCGACCGGCAACATCGGCTCGATCGCCGACACGATCAAGCGCATTTCCGATCAGACGAACCTCCTGGCGCTTAATGCGACGATCGAAGCGGCGCGGGTCGGCGAAGCCGGGCGCGGGTTTGCCGTAGTTGCCAAAGAAGTGGGCAAGCTGGCGGGCGAGAGCAAGGATTCGATTGAGATTATTCGCAAGGCGGTTACGAGCGTGCAGACCTCGGCGGGCGAGATGGTTCCCGCCCAGCGGGCCGTGGCGGCGTCGATGACCCGGTACAAGGACTCGTTTGACAAGGTGGTCAAACTGTCGAATGAAGGGGAGGCGGCCTTGGCGGCGGTCTTCAACGCGCTGGAAACCATTTCGAAAAAGAGCGAGGCCCTGCAGGAAGCCGTTGACTCCATGCATCAAGCGTGATTATTTTTGCACAATGAAAAAGCCGGCCGCTGCGGCCGGTTTGAGATAAGCGCAAAAAAAAGCGGCCCGCACGGGCCGCTTTTTTTGCGTTGCAGTTTGGCTACAGGAGTTCCTTGCGGAGCTCGGCCGCCGTTTTTGGCGACAGCCAGGCCGGCGGTACGTCGAAAATCGTCGCCGCGCCTTTATGGCCGTGTTGAGACAGGCGGTGGGCGGCGCGCGCATAGGCGGTCAACACGCTGGCGGTGAATTCCGGATTGCTGTCGAGGGTCAGGGCGAATTCGATCACATGGTTGACGCCCTCGCTTGTCTGGCCGCTGCGGAAGACGAAGCCGCCGTGCGGGATGCCGGCATGCTCCCTGTTGAAGGTTTCTTCTGAAATGAAGTTCACGTGGGTTTCGTAGCCGACAAAGTAGTTCGGCATCGTTTTGATCGCGGTTTCAATCGCGGCCAGGTCGGCGCCTTCTTGCGCCACGACATAGCAGTCGCGGATGTGCGCCTCGGTTCCCGTCAGGGCGGGGTGCTTGCCGGAGCGAACCGCCTCGATGGCGGCTTCGCGGGGAGTGGTGTATTGCTTGGCGTTCTTTACGCCGGGAATGCGGCGGACCGCGTCCGAGTGGCCTTGGCTGACGCCTTTGCCCCAGAAGGTGTAGTCCGTGCCGTTCGGCAAAACGGCGCCGGCCACCAGGCGCTGCAAAGAGAAGAGCCCGGGATCCCAGCCGATGGAGATGAGGGCGGTTTTGCCGGACGCTTTGGCTGTGTCGTCCATGGCGGCGAAATAGTCCGGGATTTTGGCGTGCGTGTCGAAGCTGTCGACCGTGTTGAACAGGGCGGCGAATTGCGGGCCTTGTTCGGCCAGGTCGGTGGCGGAGCCGCCGCACAGCAGCATGACGTCGATTTTATCCGCGTAGTCGCCGGCCTTTGTTGTGGATACGGCCGGCACGCCGCTGGCGGTTTCCGCCAGCTGACGCCGGGAAAAGACGGCGACCAGTTCCATGTCCGGGGCTTGCTGAACGGCTTTTTCGACGCCCTTGCCCAAATTGCCGTAGCCGACAATGCCGATACGAATGTTGCTCATAGTTGTCCTCCTCTAAATTGATGTGACTGATTTAATTAGCCACGGGCGGCGCAATTTCCTGTTTGGGCGCAGCGCTGAAAAAAGTATACAGAATAGTAAACCGGCGCCGCCGGTCAGGCGCGATTTGCTCAAGCAGTTGGCTTGTCGAGCGCCTGGTCCAGCATTTCGCGCCAGGGGCGATGCGGCAGTTGCAGCGCGTCAGCGACCGGGCCGCAGGTGATCTGTCCGGCGGCGGTATTGAGACCCAGTGCGAAGCCCTCGTCTTCCCGCAGTGCCTGCTTCCAGCCGAGCGACGCCAGGCGCAGGGCGTAGGGCAGGGTGGCGTTTGTCAGCGCGAGCGTGGCTGTGCGCGGGACGGCGCCCGGCATGTTGGCGACCGCATAATGCAAAACGCCATGTTTTTCATAGACCGGCTTGTCATGGGTTGTCACGTGGTCGATTGTTTCCACGCAGCCGCCCTGGTCGATAGATACATCGACGATAACCGAGCCTGGGGACATGTTTTCCACCATCTCCCTTGTCACAAGCTTGGGGGCCGCGGCGCCGGGCACCAGCACGGCGCCGATCAGCAAGTCGGCGCGGGCCGTCCATTCGGCCAGGGCCTGCATAGAGGCGATGACTGTGGCCGCTTGGCCATTGAAGCGATCGTCCAATTGCTGCAAGCTTTGCGGCGAGCGGCCGATGATTGTGACGCGCGCGCCCAGGCCGAGCGCCATGCGGGCGGCGTTGGCGCCGACCGTGCCGCTTCCGAGAATCACGACCTGGGCCGGCGCAACGCCGGGTACGCCGCCGAGCAAAATCCCTTTGCCGCCCTGCGGGCGGGTGAGGTACTGGGCGCCAACCTGGACGGCCATCCGGCCGGCGATTTCACTCATGGGGGTCAAAAGCGGCAAGGCGGCGCCGGCGCGGATCGTTTCATAGGCAATGGCGGTAACTTTTTTCTCCAGCAGAGCGTTGGTCAGGGCCGGCTCCGGCGCGAGATGCAGGTAGGTGAAGAGCAGCTGGCCCGGACGGAACAACTGGTATTCGGGCGGCAGCGGTTCCTTGACTTTCATAATCAAGTCGGCTTGTTCGAAGATGGCCGCTGCGCTGTCGAGCACTGTGGCGCCGCAGGCTTCGTAATCGCCGTCGACAAAACCGCTGCCCGAGCCGGCCATGCTTTCCACCAGCACCTTGTGCCCGGCGCGGCAAAGCGCCGACGCCCCGCTGGGAGTCAGAGAAACGCGGTTTTCATTGCTTTTGATTTCCTTTGGTACGCCGATGATCACAACAATCCCTCCTCGTGCAAGCTGGTAAAGCGCCTTTTATCGGAAGGGTTCGGTTTGAAGCGGGAAAAATCCTTTTTGCTTTCTTTTCCTGACGGACGAAGCGGAAGTGTAACATGGTTTTTCCGTTAATAAAAAATGTAACGGGAAGTCGTTGCTTGTCCGCTGTGAATGGAACAATTTAAAAATAAAATGATACAAATGTTATAAAATTAAAAAAATTTTCAAACAAACGATTTAGCGAAAGGATTTTCGTATCCACTGCAGAAATACCTTTTATTCAAGTCTTGCATGCGAAATAAAAAAGAGGAGGAATACACTATTTTAGGGATTCTTATTTCCGTCGTTATTACTTTTTGGGTCGGCTATTTAATTACGAAAAAGTACAAGCCGCAGCCGGTCTTGTTCATGGCCGGCATGATTTTGATGGTTTGCGCTGTGGCGCTCGGCTTGGGCAAGATTCTGCCGGCCAAAGAAGCAACCGGCCTTTTGCTTTTCGACATGTTTGAGTTCATTAAAAAGACCTTCAGCTCGCGCGCTGCCGGACTGGGGCTCAACATCATGGCGGTGGGCGGTTTCGCCCGCTACATGGACCATATCGGCGCCAGCAAAGTGCTGGTCAAGATTGCGATCAAGCCGTTGGAGCGCCTGCACGCGCCTTACCTTGTGCTGGCCGCCTCCTGGGTGGTGGGCATGCTGCTGGGCTTGTTCATCAACAGCGCCTCGGGCCTGGCCATGCTGCTGATGGTGACGATGTTCCCGGTTTTGATCAACCTGGGCGTCAGCCGCCTGTCCGCCTGTGCTGCCATTTCGACGACGCTGTGCATGGACTGGAGCCCTGGCGACACAGGCAGCATTCTTTCGGCGACGACGGCTGGCCTGGATATCACGACCTACTGGACGCAGTATCAGGTGCCGGTTGCCATTGCCGTTATGGTAGTGGTCGCTGTGCTGCACTATTTCACGCAGCAGTGGTTTGACAAACGCGACGGTCACGTCGTAGCCAAGGGCGCAGCGGAAAAGGCTGCGGAAGAAGCTTTGCCGCCGACCTTTTACGCTGTCTTGCCGACACTGCCGCTCTTTTTGATCCTGGCGTTCAGCGATCTGTGGATTTCCTGGATCAAGATGGACATCATCAAGGCAATGTTCGTCAGCCTCTTTTTTGCCATGATCTGCGAGTACCTCCGCCACCGGGACGGACGCAAGGTGCTCGGCGACATCCAGTCGTTCTTTGACGGCCTGGGCATGCAGATGGCCAACGTCGTCACGCTGATCGTCGCCGGCGAGACCTTCGCCAAAGGCCTGCAGACGATCGGCACTATCGATGCGATCATCAATTCGGCCCAGGGCGCAGGCTTCAGCGGCGCGGCCATGATTTTGGTCATGGTGTCGATCATCGCCGTCTGCTCGGTTGTCATGGGTTCCGGCAATGCGCCGTTCTTTGCCTTTGCCGCGCTGACGCCGACCGTGGCGGCGAAAATGGGCCTGGCGCCGGTGCTGATGCTGATGCCGATGCACTTTGCCGCCAGTATCGCCCGCAGCGTGTCGCCGATTACGGCCGTTATCGTTGTTACCTCCAGCATGGGCGGCATTTCGCCGTTTGACCTGGTGAAGCGTACGGCGATTCCGATGGTTGGCGCCATGATCACCATGGTAGCGGCTTCGTTCATTTTGTTCTACCGGTAAACATTGTTTTTGCATGCAAGAGGCTAGTCCGACAGCCGCCCGGCAATGGGCGGCTGTTTTTTTATGTGCCATGCGGTTGCTTGACATTATTATCCGCTGCTTTCACAATGAAAGTAAGCAAAGAGCGGGAGACGGGGGTGGGAAAATGCGGACGATAAGGTTGGCGGGCGGTTGTTTTTGGGGCGTAGAGGCTTATTTCCAGCAGCTCAAGGGCGTGCTCGACACGACGGTCGGCTACGGGCAGGGAAGCGTGGCCAATCCTTCTTACGAACTTGTCTGCACTGGATTGACGGGCCATGCGGAAATCTGCGAGGTGGTTTATGACGAGCAGGTGCTGCCCTTGACCACACTGCTGGAGCACTTTTTCCGGATCATTGATCCGACGGCGCGCAACCGGCAGGGACCCGACGTCGGCACGCAGTATCGGACCGGCATTTATTACCTGGACGAGCAGGAGCACTGGGTGATCAATGATTTTTTAGCAACCCAGGCCAAATTGCATGAGGAACCGCTGGCGGTTGAGGTCGAACCGGCCGGCGACTTTTATCCGGCGGAGGCCTACCATCAGGATTATTTGCAGAAGAACCCGCACGGCTATTGCCACGTCAATCTTGGCCTGGCGAAGGCGGAAGAAAAGAAAAACCAGTAAAGGACGGTAGTGGTATGGATAAAACATTGCTGAGCAACTATGCCCGGCTGGTGGTTAAGACCGGCGTGAATTTGCAGGCGGGGCAGCTTTTGGTGGTGAATGCGCCGCTGGAATGCGCTGATTTTGCCCGGCTGATCGCGTCCGAGGCGTATGACGCCGGGGCGGCCGACGTTTCGATCCAATGGAAGGACGAGCTGTTTTCCCGGTTGCGGTACGATAAGGCGCCGGACGCCGTGTTTGACCAGTATCCGGCTTATTTGCAGTCTTTTTATCAGGAGCAGGCGAAAAAGGGGGCCGCTTTCGTCAGCATTGCGGCGAATGACCCGGAATTATTGAAGGGCGTGGTGCCGGACAAGATCATCCGGGCGCAAAAGGCGGCCAACACCGCCCTGGCGGACTACCGCGAGAAGCTGATGGCCAACTATAACGCCTGGTGCGTCGTTTCCGTGCCGACGGTTGCCTGGGCGAAAAAGGTTTTTCCGGACCTGACGGCCGAAGCGGCCGTGGAGGCGCTGGGCGCGGCGATCGCCCGAGCGGTGCGGATTGACCAGGCTGACCCTGTGGCGGCCTGGGAGGCGCACAAGCATCACCTGCATGAGCGGATGACGTGGCTGAACGACCGGCAGTTTCGCCGGGTGCGGATTCAGACGGGGCTAGGCACGGACGTGAGCATCGGGCTGCCCGCCGCCCATCTGTGGCTGGGCGGCGCGGAGAAGACGAAAGGCGGCGTGCCCTTTGTGGCCAACATGCCGACCGAGGAGATCTTCACCCTGCCCGACCGCATGGCGGTCGACGGCAAGGTGGTTGCGTCCCGGCCGCTGGTTTACAACGGCAATTTGATCGACGGATTTTCGCTGGAGTTCAAGGCGGGCCGGTGCGTGGCCAGCCAGGCGAAGGAAGGCGAGGCGATTTTGCGGCAGTTGCTCGCGACGGATCCGGGGGCGGCGCATTTGGGCGAAGTGGCGCTGGTGCCGCATTCTTCGCCAATTTCAATGATGGGCATGCTCTTTTTCAATACGCTGTTCGATGAAAATGCTTCGGCCCACCTGGCGTTCGGCAAAGCCTATCCGGTTTGCCTGGCCGGCAGTGAAGGAATGGACAAAAGCGCCCTGCTGGCGGCTGGCGTGAATGACTCGCTCGTCCATGAGGACTTTATGATTGGCACAGCCGACATGCTGGTTACGGGCGAAACGAAGACTGGTGAAACGGTCACGATCATGCAAAACGGCGAATTCGTCCTGTGAAATTCAATATTCACGACGGCGGCATCTTCTCAGCGTTCTCTTTCCCTGTTACAATTAGAATGTATTTTTATTAAAAACGAGGTGAAGGTGTGAAGCGGCGCGAGTTGATTGCTTTGTCGGCGGTCGGTATACACATTTCGATCGGCAGTGTTTATGCCTGGAGCGTGTTGACGAAACCGATCATGAAGGAACTGGGCGTTGGTTTGAAGGACGTGCAGTGGACCTTTTCCCTGGCGATTTTATTTTTGGGTTTGTCGGCCGCCTTTTTGGGCAAGCTGGTTGAGCGCAAGGGGCCGCGCGTATCCGGCCTTGTGTCAGCGGCTTGCTTTACGGCCGGCATGCTGGGGGCCGGCGTTGCTGTCGCGGTGCAGAGCCTGCCGCTGCTCTATCTGTTCTACGGCGTCATTGGCGGCATCGGACTTGGCGTGGGCTACATTACGCCCGTGTCGACGCTGGTGAAATGGTTTCCGGAAAATCGCGGCTTTGCCACCGGCTGCGCGATTATGGGCTTTGGCTTTGCCAGCTTGATCGCCGGGCCGGTGATGCAATGGCTTTTGGAACGCTTTAGCCTGTCGCACATGTTCTTTTTAATGGGGATCGCCTATTGTGCAATCATGGTGCCTGCGGCCCGTTACCTGGCGCCGCCGAAAAGCCTGACTTCCCATGCGCTGACGGAGGAAACCTGCCCGCTGACCGGTTTGACGCAGGTATCCGCTTACAACGCCGTGCGCACCTGGCAGTTTTATGCGCTGTGGTTCATTTTGTTTATCAACATTACGTGCGGGATCGGCCTCTTGTCTGTGGCGTCGCCCATGGCGCAGGAGGTTGTGGGCATGAGCCCGATGGCCGCGGCGGCGATGGTCGGCATCATCGGCCTGGTCAATGGCTTTGGCCGCCTGGCCTGGTCCTCGCTCTCTGATTTTTTGGGCCGGGCCAACACGTATATCGCTTTTTTTGTGATTCAGCCGGTTGCCTTTTACCTGATGACGACAACGACGAATGAAACAACCTTCAAGGTGCTTGTGTTTTCGGTCATGTCTTGCTACGGCGGCGGCTTTGCTACGATTCCCGCTTTTTTAAGCGACTTGTTCGGCACGCGGGAACTGGGCGTCATCCACGGCCGGATTTTGACCGCCTGGGCGGCGGCCGGCGTCGTCGGTCCGCTCTTGGTCGCCTGGGTTAAGGAGCTGACCGGCGGCTACAACGGCACGCTGCTGGTTTTTGCCGCGGCGCTGCTTGCGGCTTTGGGTGTGGCCGTGACGTTGCGCGTCAAACGGCCCAAGCCGGGCGCTGTTTCGGAATGTGCCTCGCATAAAGCATAAACGGGTATGAAAGGCTGCCGGCAACAAGTTGCCGGCGGCTTTTTCGTGAAGCAAGCGGATTTGCAGGGTTATTGCCGTTTTTCTAGAATATAAGGGAATTAGTGGCTTCACGCGTGCTGGCGGCCGGCATTGTCAAAGGAAGGGGAGATGGACTTGAACCGGTTGAGCTTGTTGCTGCAGAAAAAAAGTGTTCATCGCGCCCTGCCCTGGCTGCTGTTCGTTATCGGCCTGGCGTTGACAGGTGTGGAAGTTTCCTTGACGCTGCAGCGCGAAAAGGCAGTAGCGAAAGCAGAGTTTGCAATCAGGGCGAGCGAGCTGTCCGCCCGCCTGGAGCGCCGGCTGAGCGCTAACGTGCAGATTCTGCGCGGCGTGTCCGGCTTGTTTGCCAGCAGCGAGGGTGTGACGCGGGAGGAGTTCCGGCGCTATACGGCAGGGCTGCAGCTGCCCGAGTATTATCCCGGCATACAAGCGATCGGCTATGTGGAAATGGTGCCCGGGCGGGAAAAGGACCGCTACATGGCGGGCATGCGGAGTCAACATGGCCCTGATTACGAGATTTGGCCGGCCGGCGAAAGATCAGCCTATGCGCCGGTGGCCTATGTCTGGCCGGACGACTGGCGGAACCGCCGCGCCTTGGGGTTTGACATGCTGTGGGAGCCGGTGCGGACGAAGGCGGCGATGCGGGCGCGCGACGAGGGGCGGGCCGCCATATCCGACAAGATCAAGCTGGTGCAGGAAACGGAGCAGGGGGCGCAAGCCGGCGTGGTGTTCCTGCTGCCGCTTTATCGCCAGGGCGCTGTGGTGGATACGGTCGAGCAGCGTCGCGCCGCTTTGCAGGGGTGGACGTATTTAGCCTTGCGGGCGGGCGATTTCATGGACAACTATCTGCGGCAGGAGTATGCCGAATTGGCGGGACGCATGGCATTGCGCGTTTATGACGGCGACAGAATCGATCCATTAGCGCTCTTGTATGAATCCAATCCTGGGCAGCAAGCCATAGCTGACGATTACGCGCAAGTACATAAAATTAGGCTCATGGGGGGCGTCTGGACTGTTGTTATGGCCCCGCTTGAGCCTTCTTTGAGCAGCAGTCTGACAGACAGCAAGGCGGGTCTCGTCTTGCTGGTCGGCTTTTCGCTCGCTGCGTTGATGGCCCTGGCCGGCAAGCTGTTTCTCGACAGCCACCGGCGCGTGGCAGACGCCTTGGAAAAAACAGAAGCCGCCAACCGCGTCCTCACGGAGCAGGCAGGAGCCCTGCGCCTGGCCAGCGCGGTGATGGCGGCCAGCCCCGGCGGGATCATCGTTACCGATGCATATCGCCGGATCATCACCGTCAATCCGGCCTTCACCGCCATGACCGGCTACTCGCTGGAGGATGTGGCGGGGCAGACGCCGCAGGTTCTGGATTCCGGGCGGCAAAGCGAGCAGTTTTACCGGGAAATGTGGCGGGAAGTGGAAACAAGCGGACAGTGGGAAGGCGAACTGGTCGCGCGCCGCAAGGACGGCGGCTTGTTGCCGGAGATGGCGTTCATCAGCCGCGTGCTGAACGAAGACGGTGAAACGGTCAATTACGTGGGCATGTTTTTTGACATCACCGAGCGGCGCAAGGCGGAGGAGCGCATCCACTACCTGGCCCACCATGACTACCTGACCGGCCTGCCAAACCGGATGCTCCTGGTCGAACGCGCCACGCAGGCCCTGGCTTTGGCCCGGCGCTACCAGCGCCGCATGGCGATCATCTTTATCGACCTGGACCGCTTCAAGCCGATCAACGATGAGTATGGCCATGATGCGGGCGACGCCGTTTTGCGCGAGGTCGCCCGGCGCCTGAGCGACTTGGTGCGCCAATCCGACACAGTTTGCCGCCAGGGGGGCGACGAGTTCGTCATATTGCTGCCGGAGTTCAGCGACCTAGAGAGCCTTGAGCAGCTGGCGCACAAGCTGCGCCAGGCGATTGAAGCCCCGTGCGCGTTTGAGGGCCATCAACTGACCGTATCCGGCAGCGTCGGCATCGCCACCTTTCCGGAAAACGGCGACACTGTTGATACGATCATCCAGAGCGCGGATTCGGCTATGTACCGCGCCAAAGCGGACGGCAGGCATGTTTGCTTTGCCAGAAGCAACCGGTGAAAAAAGCCGCCGCCACGACGGTCAGTCGTGGCGGCTTTTGACTGTTCATCAGGCAGCTGAATCGGGGACTTGCTTGATGCTGAGGGCGATGCGGTTGCGGGCCGCGTCGACCGAAAGGACGACGACGGTAACCTGATCGCCCACTGACACGGCGTCCAGGGGGTGGCGGATCGGCTTTTTCGACAGCTCGGAGCGGTGGACAAGGCCGTTCACCTTCACGCCGATGTCGACAAAGGCGCCGAAATCAGTGACGTTATGCACCGTCCCGGGCAGGACCGTGCCCGGCAGCAACTCGTCGAGGTGCATGATCTTTTTGCGCGTCATCGGCTGGGGCAGATCCTCGCGCGGATCGCGGCCCGGCTTGGCCAGCGCGTCCAGAATGTCGCGCACGGTCGGCTCGCCGGCCTGCAGGCTGGTCGCCAGCGCACGGGCGTCGGTTTTGGCTATGGCCTGCTGCAGCTCGGCCAAACGGGGCTTGTCGCCCAAGTCGGCCGGGGTGAAGCCGAGGCTGGCCAGAATTTTCTCCGCCAGGGCGTATGATTCGGGATGGACGGGCGTGCGGTCGAGCGGCTGATCGCCGTGCGGCAGCCGCAAAAAGCCTGCGCATTGCTCAAACGTGGCCGGTCCGAGCCGCGGCACCTTGAGCAACGCTTTGCGCGACGGGAAAGGGCCGTTCTCGTCGCGGGTGGCGACGATGTTTTTCGCGACGGCGGCGCTGATCCCGGCGACGTGCTTTAACAGCTCGATGGAGGCGGTGTTGAGATCGACGCCGACGTGGTTGACGGACGACTCGATGACCGTGTCGAGCGCGCTGGACAGCTCCTTTTGATTGACGTCGTGCTGGTATTGGCCGACGCCGATCGCCTTCGGCTCGATTTTGACCAGTTCGGCCAGCGGGTCCTGCACGCGCCGGGCGATGGAAACGGCGCCGCGGAGCGTGACGTCCAGGTCAGGCAGTTCGTCCTTGGCCAGCTTGGAGGCGGAGTAGACAGAAGCGCCCGCTTCATTTACGATAAGATAATGGAGCGGCAGCTGTTCGTCCTGGATGAGCTGCGATAAAAACGTTTCCGTTTCATACGAGGCGGTGCCGTTGCCGATGGCGGCGAGGGTAATGTGGTGCTTGCGCACCAGGTGGGCGATTTCCGCCGCCGCCTTCTGCTTTTGGGCGTCGCTGTGCGTGACGTAGATAACCGTTGTCGCCAGCACTGTGCCCTGGGGATTGACGACCGCCACTTTGCAGCCGGTGCGGTAGCCGGGATCAAGACCGATCACGGTGTGCCCGGCCAGCGGCGGGCTCAAGAGCAATTGCTTAAGGTTGCGCCCGAAAATGCTGATGGCGTGCTTTTCGGCCGTTTCGGTCAGCTGATTGCGGATTTCCCGCTCCAAAGACGGGAAAAGCAGGCGCTTGGCGCCGTCCGTGACCGCTTCCCTCAAGTCGGCTTCCCACAAGGACGGGCCGATGATGACGGCCTTGAGCAAGGCGTCGATGACGCTCTCTTGGGGAAATGCGAATGTCACGGCGAGGGCGCCGCGCTTTTCCCCGCGGTTGATGGCTAAAATGCGGTGCGGCGGCATGCGGCGAACCGGCTCGCGGTAGTCGCGGTAGGTCAAAAACTCCGGCGCCTCCTGCTCAGATGTGGCGAGGACGGCGGCGATTTCCGCCTGCTGCCAGACCAAGCGCCGCGCTTGGGCGCGCAAGTCGGCTCGTTCCGTGACCTGCTCGGCGATGATGTCGCGGGCGCCGGCCAAGGCCGCCTCCGCGTCGGGCGCCTTATCTTCGCCGGTGAACGGCAACGCGATGGCTTCGCGGTCCGCGCCAGGCGCCTCCTGCTGGCGGAGCAGGCGTTCGGCCAGCGGCTCAAGGCCAAGTTCGCGCGCGGCCTGGGCGCGGGTCCGTTTTTTGGGGCGGAAGGGGAGATAGAGGTCCTCTAGCTCCTGGAGTTTGGCGGCGCTTTCGATCGCCGTGGCCAGTTCCGGCGTCAGCTTTTCCTGAGCGGTGATCGCGGCCAGGATTTCTTCCTGGCGTTTCAACAGGTTGCGCAGGTAGGTGAGGCGTTCCTCCACGCTGCGGATTTTTTCTTCATCTAAACCGCCGGTCGCTTCCTTGCGGTAGCGGGCGATAAAGGGGACGGTATTGCCGCCGTCGAGCAGATCGCTGACCGATGAAACCTGTTGCGGCGTGCAAGCGATTTCGCGGGCGATCAGGTGGGGAATATCGGCTGCCTTCATATTGGCTCACTCCATTCTTGTGTGGTTCTATGCTGTATTATAACAGATGGCGGCGGTCGCGCCAGCAGTAGAGAAGGGGGATTTTTGTGAAACTTGATCTTGGTCCGGCTGGGTCGGCGACGCTCATCGTCATGTCGGCCACGTCGTTTATTGCGCCGTTTATTGCCTCGGCGATGAATGTGGCCGTGCCGGCGATTGGCCGGCAGCTCGGCGGCTCGGCGGCCGAGGTCAGCTGGGTGGTGACAGGCTACCTGCTGACAACGGCGTGTGCCCTTTTGCCCGTGGGGCGGCTGGCGGATATGCTGGGGCGTGGCAATGTGTTTATCGCCGGGCTGTGGGGGTTTGTCGCACTGTCGTTTGCTTGCGCCCAGGCCGGCACGCTGGCCTGGCTCATCTTGTTCCGCTCGCTGCAGGGGGTGGCGGCGGCGATGATTTTCGCCACCAGCATGGCGATTTTGACGGCCACCTACCCGGTGCAAAAGCGTGGCCTGGTGCTGGGGATCAATGTTACGTGCGTTTACCTGGGCGGCTCGCTTCCTGGAGCCGGGACGGACAAGGCCGGCCTCGCTAGCCGTATCCAGCGGAATTCTTTTGACAGCCTGGCGGCCGGTAGGCTAAAATGGAAAAAGGTTTGGCAATGACGAGAATGCGGGGTAAGAGGAAAACAGATGAGTGTATTGACAGTTGAGCATGTAACGCACGGCTTTGGCGGCCGGCAGATTTTGGAGGACGCTTCGTTCCGCCTGATGAAAGGCGAGCATATCGGCCTGATTGGCGCCAACGGCGAAGGAAAAACCACCTTTTTGAACATTATCACGGGCCAGCTGACGCCTGACTCCGGCAAGGTGGAGTGGGCGCGGCGCGTGAAGGTCGGCTACCTTGACCAGCACGCCAGCCTGACGCGGGGCAAGACGATCCGCGACGTGCTGCGCGAGGCGTTCCAGGGGATGTTCGACCTGGAGGCGGAGATGCTGGCGATGTACGACCGCATGGGCGATACGCCGGAAGATGAAATGGACGCCCTGTTGGCTGACGTGGGCGAGATCCAGGAGACGCTTGAGCATGGCGGCTTTTACACCCTCGACGCCAAGATCGAGGAAGTGGCCAACGGTCTGGGGCTCGGCGACATCGGACTGGAAAAGGACGTGGCCGATTTGTCGGGCGGACAGCGGACGAAGGTGCTCTTGACCAAGCTGCTCTTAGAAAATCCGACGATTTTGATTTTGGACGAGCCGACGAACTTTTTGGACGTGGGGCATATCGAGTGGCTCACGCGCTACCTGCAAAACTATGAAAACAGCTTCATCCTGGTTTCTCACGACCTGCCCTTTTTAAATGCTGTTATCAATGTGATCTACCATGTGGAGAATGCCGTCTTGACCCGCTACACGGGCGACTACGAGCAGTTCCAGGCGATGCATGCAGTGAAGAAAGCCCAGGAAGCGCGGGCCTATGAGCGGCAGCAGCAGGAAATCGAAAAGATGGAGGATTTCATCGCCCGCAACAAGGCGCGGGTGGCGACGCGCGGCATGGCCAACAGCCGCCAAAAACGCCTGGACAAGATGGAAGTGCTGGAAAAGCCGCGCGAAAAGCCGAAACCGACCTTCAGCTTCCGCGAAGCCAGAACGCCGAGCCGCTTTGTCGTGACGGCGAAGGACTTGGTGCTGGGCTATGACGAACCGCTGACGCGGCCGGTCAACCTGGCGCTCGAGCGCAACCAAAAGATCGCCATTTGCGGCGTCAACGGCCTGGGCAAATCGACGCTGTTGAAAACCCTGCTGGGCGTCATCCCGCCGTATTCCGGCAAGGTGGAGCGGGGCGATTACCTCGAGCCGGGCTATTTCGAGCAGGAGTCCAGCCGCGACAACCGCAACACGGCCTTGGAAGAGGTGTGGCAGGAATACCCGGGCATGTCGAATTACGAGGTGCGCGCGGCGCTGGCCCGCTCCGGCCTGACGACCGAGCATATCACGAGCCAGATGATGGTGTTGAGCGGCGGCGAGAGCGCCAAGGTGCGGCTCACGAAGGTGATGCTCAAGGAAGTAAACTGGCTGGTGCTCGACGAGCCGACCAACCACCTCGACCAGGAAGCGAAGGACGAATTGAAGCGCGCCTTGAAGGAGTACAAGGGCACGATTCTCCTGGTTTCCCACGAACCCGACTTTTACGAGGATTGGGTGACGGGCGTGTGGAACGTGGAGGACTGGACGACGAAAATCGTTTGATGGCAATAAAAAAACCGCTTGTCGTAAGACAAGCGGTTTTTGTTCGCTTACAGTGCCGATTAGTAGCGGCGGTTTTGTTGGCTGAAGCAGTCGCGGCAGTAAACCGGACGGTCGCCGGACGGACGGAAAGGAACCATGGTCTCTACGCCGCAAGCAGCGCAGGTAGCCGGGAACATTTCGCGTTGTTGCTGGAAGCCGCCGGAACGACGCGGAGCGCCGCCTTGAGCTTGTTTGCGAGCTGCACGGCAGGACGGGCAACGGCCCGGCTCGTTGGTGAAGCCTTTCTCAGCGAAGAACTCTTGCTCCGCTGCGGAAAATACGAATTCTGCGCCGCAATCGCGGCAAACTAAGGTTTTGTCTTGCATATCAATATGCCTCCTCAAATCTATTACCCACTTGAATTGTTGGCCAGCTGCTCTGGACTTCCCTTACCATTGAATAGTTTGAGAAGGACGGAAAAACATTCGCTTACCGAATTTGTGGGTCTTTAATTACTATAGCGCGCTTTGCGTCAAAAGTAAAGCCCTTTCTTGGCAATAAAAAACCGCTTGCCCGAAGGCAAGCGGCTCGTCCACTGCTAATGCTGATTAGTAACGGCTGTTGTTTTGGCTGAAGCAGTCGCGGCAGTAAACCGGACGGTCGCCGGACGGACGGAAAGGAACCTGGGTTTCTACGCCGCAAGCAGCGCAGGTAGCCGGGAACATTTCGCGTTGTTGGAAGCCGCCGGAGCGACGGTTGTTGCCACCGTTGGATTGTTTGCGAGCTGCACGGCAGGACGGGCAACGGCCCGGCTCGTTGGTGAAGCCTTTCTCAGCGAAGAACTCTTGTTCCGAAGCGGAGAATACGAAGTCTGCGCCGCAATCGCGGCAATTCAAAGTTTTGTCTTGCATATTAATATGCCTCCTCAAATCTATTGCCCACTTGAATTTTGGCCAGCTGCTCTGGACTTCCCTTACCATTGGAATAGTTTGAGAAGGACGGAAAAACATTCGCTTACCGAATTTGTGGGTCTTTAGATACTATAGCGTGCTTTTGGCCAAAAGTAAAGGAATTTCTTTTATATTTTGTGGTATTCTTAATATATAGGCTTAAATAAGTAAATATGCGGGTAAATGCGCTTTTTTTCGCTAGCGAATGTATAGTTTTCTCAAAGGAAAGGGTTGGCGTGATATGACGAATTTGTACCGGGGGCGGTATGCACCGAGCCCGACGGGGGAAATGCATTTGGGCAATGCCTGGACGGCGCTCTTGGCTTGGCTTCACGCCCGGTCGCACGGCGGACGGTTTGTCTTGCGGATGGAGGATTTGGACCCGGACCGGTCGAGGCCGGTTTATGAAGCGCAATTAATCCATGATTTGCGTTGGCTGGGCCTGGATTGGGATGAAGGACCGGACGTGGGCGGCGGCTATGGGCCGTACCGGCAAAGCGAGCGGTTTTCTTTGTACCGCCAGGCGCTGGACATGCTGCGCCAAGACGGCCGCCTGTATGCCTGCCGGTGTACGCGGGCGCAATTGAGCGCCGGGGCGCCGCATCCCGGCGAGCAGGGCCGTCCGTATTCAGGCGCCTGCCGCACGTTGGGCCTGCCGCTTGACGGCCGGCAGGCCCTGCGGGTCGTGGTCCGGCCCGGCGTATACGGGTTTGAAGACGAGGCGCGCGGCTGGTTCGAACAGGATGTGGCGGCGGTTGTGGGTGACTTTGCGGTCCAGCGGGCGGACGGCGTGCCGGCCTATCAGCTGGCCGTTGTCGTTGATGACGCCGCCATGGCGGTTACGCACGTCGTGCGGGGCGACGACCTGCTTGACTCCACGCCCCGGCAGCTGTTCTTGTATGAGGCGCTGCGGCTGCGGGCGCCGCGCTTTTTGCATTTGCCGCTGCTCGTCGATCCGGAGGGGCGGCGCTTGTCGAAGCGGCAGCGGGACTTGTCGATTGCCGCCCTGCGCAGCGCCGGCGTGCCGGCCGAGCGGATTATCGGTTACTTGGCCTGGAAGGCGCGTCTCTTGGAGGCGTGGCGTCCGGTGGCGCCGCAGGCGCTGGTGGCCGCCTTTTCCGTTGCGCGCCTGCCGCTTGCGCCTGTCGTCGTGCGGGAAACGGCGGCGGAATTCGGCGCTGTTTAGCCGGCTGCCCTCGGCTCGAAGCAATCGCTGAAGGGTCAAAAACCAACCAGAAAACCGCGTCCTTTTTCTGCTGTTTGGCTTGACGTGTTGCCTGGATAAGGACATAATAATAAGCGGTAGCTTTATTGTGATAAAGCGATGAATATATGTAGGAGGCTTTTCATGGAGTACGTGCTGAGCATACTCGGACCGATGCTGGAGGGCACGGTTTTGACGCTGCAAATGTTTTTTATTACGATTGCGTTGTCGCTGCCGCTGGGTCTGGTGCTGGCGCTGGCGCGCATTTCGCACTTTTCCTTCCTTAGTAAGCCGGTTGGCGTGTATATCTGGCTGTTCCGGGGAACGCCGCTGATGCTGCAGCTGCTGTTCATTTATTTCGGTTTGCCGTTTGTGCCGGTCATCGGCGTGCGGCTGGAGGATTTTCCGGCGGCCGTGGTGGCGTTCGCGCTGAACTATGCAGCGTATTTTGCGGAAATTTTCCGGGCCGGCATCCAGTCGGTGGACCGGGGCCAGTATGAAGGGGCCAAGGTGCTGGGCTTGTCCTACCTGCAAACCATGCGGCGCATCATTTTGCCGCAGGTTATCTACCGCGTTCTGCCGCCGGTCAGCAATGAAACCATCACCCTGGTCAAGGACACGTCCCTGATCTACGCGCTGGCGATGAACGACCTGCTGCGCACGACGCGCGGCATTGTGCAGCGGGACTTCAATACGACGCCGTTTATTGTCGCGGCGGTGTTCTATTTGGCGATGACGCTCGTTTTGACGTGGGGCTTTCAGAAGCTGGAGAAAAAATACTCCGCTTATGAAGCGTAAGAGGTGCTTATTATGAAGAAAATTGTGGCGGAAAACATAGACAAGTGGTATGGGCAACTGGAAGTGCTGAAAAAGATCAGCCTGTCGGTTGACGCCGGCGAGGTGGTGGCGGTCATCGGGCCGTCCGGCTCCGGCAAGAGCACTTTTCTGCGTTGCCTCAACCGGCTGGAGGAAATCGATGGCGGCCGGATCGAGGTCGACGGCGAGGTGCTGGTCGAGACGGGGGCGGCTGGCGTCGTCTATGCGCCGGACGCCGATTCGCGGCGCATCTGCCGCAAGATGGGCATGGTTTTTCAGCAGTTCAACCTGTTTCCGCACCTGACGGTGCTGGAAAACCTGATCGAAGCGCCGATGCTGGTCAAAGGACTGGCCAAGGAAGCGATTATTCCGGAGGCGGAGGCCCTGCTGCGCAAGGTGGGCCTGTTTGAAAAACGCGACAACTACCCGGCCCGCTTGTCCGGCGGGCAAAAGCAGCGGGTGGCGATCGCCCGCGCGCTGGCGATGAAGCCGGAGATTATGCTGTTTGACGAACCGACCTCGGCGCTGGATCCGGAATTGACCGGCGAGGTGCTCCGGGCGATGCGCCAGCTGGCGGAGGAGCACATGACGATGGTCGTCGTCACGCACGAGATGGGCTTCGCCCGCGAGGTCGCCAATCGGGTCGTGTTCATGGACCAGGGGGAAATTGTCGAAGAAGGCAAGCCGGCGGAACTATTTAGCCGCCCGCAGCACCCGCGGACCCAGGCTTTTTTAAACAGCATGCTGTAAAAACCGGACGCCCGCCAATCATCCGACTGGCGGGCGTCCGGTTTTGTTGCGGCACAAGGTTAGTTGCGCAGTTTCAAGAAGCTGATTTGATCGAAGGTCGTCAGCGTGACGCGGTTGCGGGTGCCGGGCGCGTTCAGCATGTGCCAGGCCGTGTATTGCTCCGCATACGGCGTATCGGCCGACATGCCGTCGACAGGCAGGATGACCGCCAGATCCCGCAGGGCAGCGCCGGTCGCCGTGTGCAACACCGCCCCGTGCGCGGCGGTGCCGGCAATAACGACGGTTTGGATGCCGTGCTCCTTTAGAATTTTCTCCAGATCGGTCCGGAAAAATTTGTCCACGCCGGAGCGGACAACCGGATCGCCGCGCTGCGGAGCGACGGCGGGGACGATTTCAGCGGCCGTGCCGGTTCGCGTCAGGCTGTAGACGACAAGCAGGCCGTTGGCGCGGCTCGCAGCCAAAAATGACTGGATGCGCGGCACCGAGGCGGCGGCCCGCGGACGGGCCTGGGGATCGGCAAGCCGCGTCTGGATATCCAGGATCAAAAAGGCGGTATTGGCGGGATTGACGAAAACAGGCTTGGCGACGGGCGCCGGCGGGGCGGCGATGCCGCTCCATTCGTCAAGCAAGGTGGGCGCTTGGGCGGCGGCAGGAAGCGCCGCCAGCAGGCACAGACAAAAAACGATCAAGACGAGAGTACTTTTTTTGCCGGACACGGATATCCCCCCTGTTGATTAGTGTTCATCTATGGGGGTTATTCTGCCAAGCAAGGGGAAGTCCTGCTGTGGTCCGCCATTAATTGAAAGTTTAAAGAGGGCAAGCGTTTGGGCAGGGGCAAAAGCCGCTAATTTTTAAAGCAAGAATTGGTTGACGAAAGTGCAATTTTCAGATATTATAGATAGTGTAGTTTGGTATACCGGATGCCAATTAGCATCAATTGAGGAAACGGGGTTGCAATGTGGAAAACTTATTAGTGCCTGAGGGCCTAACGGATGTTAAGCCAATCCGCGAAATTATTTACGAGTATTTGCGGCAGGCTATTTTAGATGGCGATATCAAACCGGGCGAACGGCTGGTTGAGCGTGATATTGCTGAAAAATTGGGTGCGAGCCGGACGCCGGTCCGCGAAGCGCTGCGCAAGCTGGAGTCGGAAGACTTCGTCGTTTATATCGCCCGCAAAGGCATGATTGTAAAAGGCATTAATATTCATGAAGTGGATGAATTGTACAGCATTCGCAAGGCGCTGGAATCGCTTGCCATCCGGTGTGCGATCAAGAATATTACCAGCCAGCAGTTGGCTGAACTAGAGAAGATTGTCGCCGCGCTGGAAATGGAAGAAAAGGGCGATGGGGCCCAGACGACGTTGAACGGCTTGCACGAATTTGATGATCTGATCATCAACGCTGCCGCCATGCCGACGCTGAAAAGCTTTCTTCACAGCTTATACGATATGCTCAGCCGCTATAAGCGGATTAATTTATCCCGCCGCCCGCGACGCAAGGAGGCGGTGCGCGAGCACAAGGAGATCTTGCAGGCGATTATCGCCCGCAATGAGCAACTGGCGGAAGCGTTGGTTTGCGCGCACGCCGACCGTTCCTGCCGGGAGCTGAAAAAACGGCTGCATGAAGTTGATCTGTCGGAAATGGCTTAGACAAAAGAACAGCCCGGCTGTTTTTTTGTGTCGTTTTTGGCATACCGTACACCTAGCAAAGGCGTTTCATGAATCAGACTAGCGGTGTTGTGCGGACGATAGACTGAATTGCGGCAAAAATAGACAGGGAAATAAAATTAAATCGACTGTTTCACGACAAGTGTGAAGATTGCTTCACGCTCCCGATTTGACAAAAACAGCCCAGGCTGTTTTTGGCACTATTTGGTATACCGTACACCTATAGTGCCTGTAAAGCCAACGCATCGGTGCGGACGAACGGGACGCAAGTATCTACCTGATGGAGGTAGGCGGTAAACCAAAATCAGGGCGTGGCGTCGCGGAAAAATCACTGATGCTAGTAGCAACCACAAAAAGGCAGAAAAGAGAGTGAGGATGAACATGGTTGAGTTAGTAAAGAATGGCGCATACCTGTTGGCCGGACAGCAATTGGTAGCAGCAGAAGGCCAAACGGCCGAAACTTTGGCGAAAGCCGCGCAAGAAGCGGGCGTACAGGTTTCCGGCGAGCAACTCACGAAGGAAAGTGCCCGTCAGAACACGATTGCCAGCGGCATCATCAAGTCGCATGACATCGGCGGCAAGGAAGGCTTATCGCTGAAGTTTGACGCACTGACTTCGCATGACATCACTTTCGTCGGGATTATTCAAACGGCTATGGCCAGCGGCATGAAAGAGTTCCCGGTGCCGTATGTGTTGACGAACTGCCACAACAGCCTGTGCGCCGTCGGCGGCACGATCAACGAAGACGACCACGTTTTCGGTCTGACAGCCTGCAAAAAATTCGGCGGCATATATGTGCCGGCCCACCAAGCGGTCATCCATCAGTACAACCGTGAAATGATGAGCGCCTGCGGCAAAATGATCCTTGGCTCCGACAGCCACACCCGCTACGGCGCCCTGGGCACCATGGCGATCGGCGAAGGCGGTCCGGAACTGGTCAAACAACTATTGGGCCGCACCTATGACGTGGCGGCGCCGGAAATCATCGCCGTTTACCTCGAAGGGGCGCCGCGCCACGGCGTTGGGCCGCAGGACGTTGCGCTGGCCTTGATCAAAGCGGTGTTCGCGTCCGGCTTCGTGAAGAACAAAGTGCTGGAATTCGTCGGACCGGGCGTCGCCAACCTCAGCATCGACTTCCGCAACGGCATCGACGTCATGACGACGGAAACGACCTGCCTGTCCTCGATCTGGCAGACAGACGACAAGGTCGCCGAGTACTTTATGGTACATGGCCGTCCGGACGCCTACAAGCAGCTTCTGCCGGGTTCCGTCGCCTACTATGACGGCGCGGTGCGCATCGACCTCAGCGCCGTTGAGCCGATGATCGCGTTGCCGTTCCATCCGAGCAACGGCTTCACGATCCGCGAGTTCAACGCCAACGCGGCTGACATCCTGCGCGAAGTGGAGCGGACTGCGGGCGAGCAAATCGAAAACCCGGACATCAAGATGAACCTCGTCGACAAGCTTGTCGACGGCAGACTCTATGTCGAACAAGGCGTCATCGTCGGCTGCTCCGGCGGCACGTTTGAAAACATCGAGCTGGCGGCGGAAATCCTGAACGGCAAAAACATCGGCAACGGCGAGTTTGCCCTGAGCATTTACCCGCAGAGCCAGCCGGTCTTCTCCGAGCTTGTAAGAAGCGGCTCCGTTGAAAAACTGATGACGGCCGGTGCGACGATCCGCACGGCCTTCTGCGGCCCTTGCTTCGGCGCCGGCGACACGCCCGCCAACCAAGGCCTCAGCATCCGCCACGCGACGCGCAACTTCCCGAACCGCGAAGGCTCCAAACCTGGCCAAGGCCAGATCGCTTCTGTCGCGCTTATGGACGCCCGTTCGATCGCGGCGACGGCAGCCAACGGCGGCTTCCTCACCTCGGCGGCCGACATTGAATACGGCACGCCGAAACATGTTTACCAATTCAACAAAGCGATTTATGCCGGCCGCGTTTATGACGGCTTCGGCAAACCGAATCCGGAGGCGGAAGTCAAAATGGGCCCGGGCATTGCGCCGTGGCCGGCGATCCGCGCCCTGCCGGAAAACCTCCTGATGCCGGTGGCGGCGGTCATCCACGACCCGGTCACGACGACCGACGAATTGATCCCCTCCGGCGAAACCTCCTCCTTCCGCTCCAACCCGTACATGCTGGCTGAGTTCACCCTCTCCCGCAAGGAGCCGGCCTACGTCGGCCGGGCGAAAGCGGCGCAGGAAGTGGAAAAAGCCCGCGTGGCCGGCGATGCCGGCGCGGCGGCCTATATTGCCAAGGCGCTGGGCCTGAGCGAAGCAGAGGCCAAAGCGGCGCAAGCCAATACGGGCATCGGTTCGGTCATTTTCGCCCGCAAGCCGGGTGACGGCTCGGCCCGCGAGCAAGCGGCCAGCTGTCAGCGCGTGTTGGGCGGTGACGCCAACATCGCGATTGAATACGCGACGAAGCGCTACCGCAGCAACGTCATCAACTGGGGCATGCTGCCGCTCACGATTTCGGAAGAGGCATGCGAAATGCTGGCGGTGGGCGACTATGTCTACCTGGAGAACATCCGCACGACAGTGGTCAATGGCGAAGATACGGTTAAAGCCTACCGTGTCCGCGACGGCGTGAAAACGCCGCTGCCCTTGAAGCTGCCGGGCTTGACGAAAGAAGACCGGGAAATTATCCTGGCCGGCTGTCTGATGAACTACTACGCCGCGCAGGCGTAAGCTGAGGCGGCTGTGAAAGATCTGGAGAATGGTGGTAGTGGCGATGATGCTTTGCAAATCCTTGCCTAACGGGTGCCAATCAGTTGCTGGGAGCCGGGACATGCTTCCGAAAAACTTGCACGAATATACCTTCGGGCTGGTTTGGAACTACTTGCAGGAACAGACAAAAGCGGTTACCGCCGAGCAGGTTGGGCGGGGACTCGGGCTGTCGCGATCGACCGCCCGGCGCTATTTGGAGTTTTGCTGCAAGCAGGGATTGGTTGAACGCATGCTGCTGTATCACGGCGTCGGCCGTCCGGAACATGTGTTTCGGCTGAACGGCGCTTTGCAAAAAGACGGGTTGGCCGTCTAAAGAATGTAGTTTACGTATGTCAGGGCCGGGCGCTAGAACTGTAGCGCCCGGCAAATCCCCAGGCGTCCTTCGGGACGTTTCAAATTTTGTTTCATTTATCGCAATATTGCTTAAACGGCGGTCTCTTGATTCGCAGCGCGGTGAATGATGACATCAGGAAGAAGGCGTTCGTGTGAGTAAAGAAAAGCTTATCAAATTAGGGGTTTTATTTGCGATTGCGGCTATCATTTGGTTTATTCCTACGCCCAAAGGCCTTTCCGTAAAAGCGTGGCACCTGTTCGCTATTTACTTCAGCGCTATAGTCGGCTTGGTTATCAGGCCGTTTTCTGAACCGGTCATTATGGTGTCGCCATTGCCTTTTCCTCGCTGTTGCTCGACAATACCAAAGATGTGCTTAGCGGGTACGCCTCCACGACGACCTGGATGGTTTTTGCCGCCTTTTCCTTGAGCGCGGCTTTTGTCACTACGGGTCTTGGCAAGCGCATCGCGTATATTTTGATTGAAAAATTTGGCAGCACGACACTTGGGCTCGGTTATGTAACGGCCTTGCTGGACGGGGTCATTTCCCCGGCCACGCCGTCTAATACGGCTCGCGCCGGCGGCATCGTTTACCCGATTATGAACAGCGTTTCCATTGCTTTAGGTTCCGAACCCGGTAAAACGCCGGAGAAAGCGGGCGCCTATCTGGCGCTCAACACCTATATGGCGACCAAGGTGACGAGCTTCATGTTCCTGACGGCAATGGCCGGCAACGCTTTAGGGGCAGCCTTTATGACCGACATTGTCGGCGTTACGCTCGACTGGATGACCTGGACCAAGGGCTTGTTTGTTCCGGGCCTGCTGCTATTGGCCGTCACCCCTTACTTTGTTTACGTGCTGGAAAAACCGGAAATCAAACACGTTGACAATAAGAAGATCGCTTCCGAGGGTCTGGCGGAATTGGGACCGATGAAAGCGAAGGAAAAAATCCTCCTGGCTATTTTCGTGCTGGCGCTGTGCGGCTGGGCCGTGCCGTCACTGTTGGACCAGTTGCTCGGCATTAAAATCAAGATCAATGAAACGGCGGTGGCCGTCGGCGCTATGGCTGCTTTGCTGCTGACCAACACACTGACCTGGGATGACATGTTAAAGAACAAGGGGGCGTGGAATTCGCTCACCTGGTTCGGCGGCATCATTGGATTGTCGGGCGCGCTCAGCAAATTGAAGTTCTTTGAATGGCTGGGCAAGGTTATGCAGGCCAACATCAATTTCGGCGACAATGCAATGATCGCCCTGTGGATTTTGGTGTTTGTCAGCGTGATAGTCCGTTACCTGTTTGCGTCCGGCAGCGCGTTTATCGCCGCGCTGATGCCGGTGCTCTTGATGCTTGGCAAGGTGGCCAATGTTGATCCGATGTCGATGTGCCTCGCCTTGGCCGCCTCCAATTCCTACGGCGGCTGCCTGACGCACTACGGCGGCGCAGCAGCGCCGATCATCTTTGGCGCTGGCTACAATACAACGAAAAAGTGGTGGATTGTCGGCGGCCTGTTTGGCTTGCTCTGCTACCTTGTGATGATGACGGTTGGCGTAGCGTGGTGGAAAATGATCGGACTGATCTGAGCGGAACGAACTGTTTTGCAACCTGTATTGTTAAAAAATGAAATTAGAGGAGGCTTATTATGCAAGTTTGGTTGGGCACCCTGGTCGTGTTGGTAACGGTCTACGCCTTGGTCAAGCGGTATGAAACCCGCATGGTACTGTTTGGCGCCGGTATCGCGCTGGCGATTATCGCCGGCAACCCGATGTCCGTGTTCAATTCCTTTTCCCATGCGATGAAGGAAACAAAACTGTTTGAAAACATCATCGCCGCGATGGGCTTTGCCATGGTTATGAAAGTAACCCAGTGCGACAAGCACCTGGTCGCTTTTTTGGGCAAAGGGGCGAAATTCGCCGGCGGATTGATCATTCCGGCCGTCGTGATGCTCACGTTTTTCATCAATATTTCCGTTACCAGCGCGGCCGGCTGCTCGGCCGCAGCCGGGGCGATCTTCATTCCGCTCCTGTTGGCTTCCGGCGTTAAGCCGGCGACGGCCGGCGCGGCTGTTTTCGCCGGCACGATCGGCGCGATGCTGAACCCCGGCCATGCCCTGATTCTGGTTGCGGCCGACGTTTCCAAATCCACGCCGATGGAAATCGTGGCCAACCATGCCGTGGTATTGGTGGTGGCGGGCCTGATCGGCGCGATAACGCTGTACTTTGTCGCCAAATTCATGAAAGAAGACAAGGGACATGTTCTGGCGGCCGACCAAGCGGCGGCGGCAACGGCTGATTTTAAAATCAACTACCTGTGGGCGGTTGTTCCGATGCTCCCCTTGGTCATTTTGATGGCGGGCACGAAGGTTGCAGCCTTGAAACCGCTTAGCATTTCGCATGCGATGATCATCGGCGTTATCGTCGGCATGATTGTCACCCGCACCAACCCGGCGAAAGTCTCCAAAGAATTCTGGCACGGCGCCGGCGACGGCTTCGGCCACGTATTCGGCATCATCGTTTGCGCGATGATTTTTGTCGGCGGCTTGAATGCGGTTGGCTTGATCAAAGCGATTACGGCGGCGATGGTTAAGAACGTGGCGCTGGCGAAAATCAGCTCGGCGGTCGGTCCGTTCATGCTGGCGGCGTTGTCCGGCTCCGGCGACGCTGCGTCCGTGGCCTTTAACAAATCGGTAACGATCAATGCGGCGCAAATGGGCCTAAACGGCATGGACATGGCCAGCATGTCGGTTATTGCCGCTAACCTCGGCCGCACGATGTCGCCGGCGGCGGGCGCCTGCGTTATCTGCGCCGGCTTGGCCGGGGCAGACCCGGTCGATTTGATGAAGCGCAATGCGCCGGGCATGATCATTGCCCTGATCGTCAGCTTGCTGATGCTGATGTACCTGCGCTAACTCAATACGCTGTTCCTTGCTAAAATCGGCTGGACCGGGGCCGCGCAACCATTGCCAGACCCCGGCCGGCACGATTATTATTAATATAAGGAAGCTTACCGCTGTGGCGATAAAAAACTTTTAAAAATCGTTATTATGCCCAGAATGAACAAAAGGGGTTCTTTTTTGCCACGATGGTGGTATTCTAAATTTGCTTGATTTTTTGCAACAATATTGGTTATTTCCGGCAAATGAAAAAAACCATGTTGTTGCAAGACAACCGGTATCTTGAAGTATCCATGATCAGGCGGTCATGGGTATTTCTCATGTTGATGGAGGTGCAGAATGAACGTTTTAAACCGTCCTGGCCAATGCGGGACAATGGAATCCAACGATCTTATGGTGCAGGTCGCGCCGGCCGAGCAAGGCAGCGGCATTGCGATTACCCTGGTCAGCCCGATGATTAAACAATACGGCAAGCAGATTGAAGCGGTCGTCAAGGCAACGCTGCAGGAAATGGGCGTAGCAGACGCTTTGGTTCAAGTTACTGATAAAGGCGCGCTGGATTGCACGATCCGGGCGCGGGTTCGCGTAGCCGCAGAGCGGGCTATGCAAAAGGAGGCAAACTAATGGAAAAGATGCGCAGAACTATGATGTTTGTGCCGGGCAACAATCCTGGCATGCTCCAAAACGCTGGCATTTATGGCGCTGACACGATCATTTTTGACGTGGAGGATGCTGTCTCGATTGGGGAAAAGGATTCTGCCCGCCACTTGGTGGCCGAAGCGATCCGCACGATCAACTATCCGTGCGAAGTCGCCGTCCGCATCAACCATATCTCCACGCCGTACGGCTATAAAGACCTGGAAGTGATTCTGCCCTCCCATCCGGACCTGATCCGTTTGCCGATGGCGCAATCCGCCGATGAAATCAAGGAGATCGACGGCATCATCACGGCCGCCGAAGAAAAATACGGCTTTGAGCCGGGCTCGATCAAAATGATGGCGGCGATTGAAACGCCGAAAGGCTTGTTCAACGCCCAGGCGATTGCCGAAGCCAGCCCGCGCATGGTGGCGATTGCGATCGGCGCGGAAGACTTCATCGCCAACCTGAAGACGACCCGCAGCAAAGACGGTTCGGAGCTGGTTGTGGCCAGAGGCCATTTGGTATTGGCCGCCCGCGCCGCCGGCGTTCAAGTCATCGACACGGTCTTCTCCGACGTCAACGACGAAGAAGGCTTCATTGCCGAAGTCAAACGGATCAAGCAACTGGGCTTCGACGGCAAATCCGTCATCAACCCGCGCCAAATCGGCATCGTGCACGATATCTTCATGCCGACCGAAAAAGAAATCGAATTCTCCAAACGGGTGCTGGCCGCTTTCAAAGAGGCGCTGGCTAAGAATTCGGGCGTCATTTCGCTGGACGGCAAGATGATTGACAAACCGATCGTGGATCGCGCAGAACGCGTACTGGCTTATGCTGAAGCTGCCGGTGCACGGTGAAGGGGGATAAAATGATGAAAAACGCAGCAGGACGGATTGTGCCTGAAGAGATTAAAGGCTTGGGCACGGTAAAACAATACAAGGGCGCGTTCGCCCTCGAGCCGCAAGGCCATATCGTCGGCGGCAAGCTCAGAGCCGGCAAACCGCACAGCGACAAGATCGTTCGCTCGATCGAGCAAGCCATTGAAGCATCCGGCTTGAAAGACGGCATGACGATTTCTTTCCACCATCATTTCCGCAACGGCGACTATGTTTTGAACATGGTCTTGGAGGCGATTGCGAAAAAAGGCATCAAGGGCTTGACCTTGGCGCCGAGCTCCTTGAATGACAGCGACACCCTGATCAGAATGATCGAGATGGGCGTTGTCACCGCGATTGAAACCAGCGGCGCGCGCGGCAAACTGGGCCGGGTCATCACGTCCGGCAAACTGTCCAAACCGATGATCGTCCGCTCGCACGGCGGCCGCGCCAGAGCAATCGAATGCGGCGACCTGCACATTGACGTTGCCTTCATCGGCGCGCCTTGCTGCGACAAGTACGGCAACATCAACGGCGTCAACGGCAAATCGGCCTGCGGCACGATGGGCTATGCCATGGTGGACGCGGCGGCGGCTGATTGCGTCGTGGCGGTTACCGACAACCTGGTTGAGCATCCGATTTTCCCGATCAGCATTCCGATGACCCAAGTCGACTACATCGTTGAAGTCGACGCGATCGGCGATCCGAAAGGCATCGCGTCCGGCGCCCTGCGCATCAGCCGCGACCCGCGCGAATTGCAAATCGCTGAATACGCTTCCCGCGTCATTGAATACTCCGGCTACTTCAACCAGGGCTACTCCGTGCAGCTGGGCAGCGGCGGCGCTTCCCTGGCGGCGGCGAAGTTCATCAAGGATAAGATGCTGGCGAAAAAAATCACGGCGAGCTTCGGCGTGGGCGGCGTGACGGCGCCGTTCGTCAATATGCTGGAAGAAGGCCTGCTTGATATGATCTATGACGTTCAGGACTTTGACATCCCTTCGATCGATTCGGTTCGCAAAAACGCCAACCACATCGAGATGTCGGCCTCCTACTACGCCAACCCGCACAACTGCGGCGCGGTCGTCAACAACCTCGACGTCGTCATCCTGAGCGCCACGGAAGTGGACGTTGACTTCAACGTCAATGTCATCACTGACTCCAACGGCGTGATCATGGGCGCGTCCGGCGGCCACTCCGACACGGCGGCCGGCGCCAACCTCGCGATCGTCGTCGCGCCGCTCTTGCGCGGCCGCTTGCCGATGGTCCTCGATCAAGTCAACACGATCGTTACGCCGGGCGAAACGGTTGACGTTGTCGTTACCGAACGCGGCGTAGCGGTCAACCCGAAACGCAAGGATCTGATCGACAACCTGAAAGAGGCGAAACTGCCTTTGATGGAAATCGAAGAGCTGCAAAAAATCGCCTACGACCTGGCCGGCAAACCCGAATCTGTCCCCATGAGCGACGATATTGTCGGTGTGGTTGAATACCGCGACGGCAGCATCATCGATGTAATTCGCCGCCCTCTGTAAAAGAGGTTGCCGGATTGCAAAATTAACGGTAATATGAAGTTAGAAAAACTTCAAAGGCAGGAACCGTTAGTGCGGACAAAACGCATGAAATTGCAATACCGGATTGCACTGTTAACCCTGGCGACCATGTTTTTTGCCTTGGTCTCCGTAGGGGTGATGGTGTACGACAATGTCTCCGACTATATTGAATCAAGCATCGGGCGGCGCGCCATGGCTATCGCCAAGGTCGTCGCCACGGTGCCAACGGTGCAGCGGGCGCTTCTTTCACCGGATCCGACCGCTGTGCTGCAACCTATCGCAGAACAGTGGCGCCAAGACACAGGGGCAGCATTCGTTATTGTCAGCAATATGAATGCCGTACGCCTCTCTTATCCTGTTCCGGAAATGATCGGCACGCCGATGGCCAAGCTCCCGCGGGAGCGCGTCCTGCAAGGCGAAGACATCATTTACATCGGGCAGGGAAGGTTGGCGCCTTCTTTGCGTGCCAACACGCCGATTTTCAATCCGGACAACGGCGAGCAGATAGGCTTTGTTTCAGTAGGGTTTTATTTGGATGATATTGAAGCGCTGACCGACGCGGCTGGGGGGCGTGTCGTGCTGGCGCTTATTGTAGCAATGCTGTTTTGCCTGGCTGCGGCGGCTTTGTTAGCCAACCAGGTGCGCAAGGAATTATTCGATTTGGAGCCATTTGAGATTGCGACGATTTTAAACGAACGCATCGCCACGTTGGAAGCGATTCACGAGGGCGTGGTTGCGGTCGGCGTCGATCGCCGGATCAGCATCCTCAACAATGAAGCCTGCCGGCTTTTGGCGTTGCAGCCGGATCAGGCGATCGGGATGAAAATTGATGACGTTTTGCCGGACAATCAGCTCACGGATGTGATGGACCGGGGGCTTGTGCAGCTCGATCAGCAGCAGCGCATCGGCGACCGGCTGATTGTCTCCAACAGCATTCCCATTGTCGTGGGCGACAAGGTAACCGGTGCGGTAGTGTCTTTCCGCGACCGCACGGAAGTCAACCGCCTGGCGGAGGAGCTCACCGGCGTCAACCGCTTTGTGGATGCTTTGCGGGCGCAAACACACGAATTTAAAAATAAATTGCACACCATTGC
This sequence comes from Sporomusaceae bacterium, assembly GCA_029265905.1. GTDB lineage: Bacteria > Bacillota > Negativicutes > Acidaminococcales > JAJUGR01 > JAJUGR01. The sequence continues at coordinate 110,647 of JAJUGR010000002.1, forward strand.
CGGCTTGATTCAGCTCCGGCAGTACGATGCGGCGATTGATTATGCCATTGAAAACAGCCAGGACCAGGAAGAACTGCTGGGACACTTGCGGCGGCACATTCAAGATCCGGTTATTTCCGGCTTGCTGTTAGGCAAGGCGAGCCAGATGAAGGAGCAGGGCGTTGAGTTCGTCATCGATCCGGCTTCGCATCTGCAATCGCTGCCGGTTCATGTGACGAGCGGCGACCTGGTTTTGATTATCGGAAATTTATTGAATAATGCGATGGAAGCGCAGCGGGACTTTCCCACCAAGGAGATCAGCTTGCTGATCAGGCAAGAGCCGGGCGAGCTGATTGTGCGGGTGAAAAACACCGGCCCTTGGATTGATGCGGCGCTGGGCGGGCGCATTTTTGAACGGGGCGTATCAGGCAAACCCGGGGGAACGGGGATCGGCCTCTCGCTGATCAAGGAAAAGGTCCAACTTGTTGGCGGAAGCGTGCGGTATGAGAATCAGCCCGAAGGGGGGGTGCTCTTTGATGTCAGAATGCCATACGGCGGGTGACAAGCGCGGCGAGATCGTGCGCGTCTTGATCGTGGAAGACGATCCGATGGTTGCGGCGATCAACAAGCAATTCACCGAGGCGTTGGAAGGGTTTTGCGTCGTCGCGGTTGCCAAAAACGGTGATGAGGCGATGGAGGTTTTGGAGCGCCACCAGATCGATCTGGTGATCCTGGACTTGTATATGCCCGGACGGGATGGTTTGACCGTATTGCAGGAACTCCGCCAGCATGGGAAGCCGGTTGATGTCATTATGATCACCGCGGCTGACGACGTCGAGACCGTCAGCAAGGTGCTGCGCCAAGGCGTGGTGGCGTATATCGCCAAACCCTTCAAGTTCGACCGTTTTCAGTCGGTGCTGCTTTCCTACTATGATTTTTGGCTGAAATTGCGGCAGAAAAAAACGCTGGCGCAAAAAGACATCGACGAGATCCGCACGGTTGCAGCCAAGCGGACGAGCGTGGAGCTGCCCAAAAATTTCAACCACCAGACGATGCTGTTGATTTTGCAGTACCTGGCCGAGCAGGGCGGCGAACTGTCGGCGGACGAGGTGGCGCAAGGCGTCGGCTTGTCGCGCACGACGGCGCGTCGCTATCTGGAGTACTGCCAGGAGGAAGGCAAGGTTGAACGCGTGATGAGCTATCTGGCTGTCGGCCGGCCCGTTCACCGCTTCCGCCTGCCGAAGTAGAGTTTGAGGAGGACGGCGAGTGGAACGCAGAATCGTGCACTTGTTTGACGCACGCGAAGTTGAGCAAGTGCGGGCTTTTTTGGCTGGTTTCGATCTGACCTTCGACGGGGATGTCGATTACACGGTCTCCTTTTGGGACAACGACCGCATGGTGGCGACCGGCTCGTTCAAGGGAAAAGTCATCCGCAATGTGGCGGTCGACAACACGCTGCAGGGCGAGGGCCTGATGGCCGCCGTGGCAACGGAACTGATGGAGGAACAGGGGCGGCGGGGGATTTTCCACCGCCTGCTGTTTACGCGCCCGGAGAAGGCGTTTTTGTTTGCCGCGCTCGGCTTCACCGAACTGGCGCGCTTTGAGCCGCACGCGGCCCTCTTGGAGCAGGGCTTGGGCGGCTTCGACCATTTTTGCCGCACGATCCAAAAGCAGGCGGAATCGCTGCCGGCGGGGCGGCGCGCGGCGCTGGTCATGAACTGCAATCCGTTTACCCTGGGGCACCAGGCGATTATCGCCCGGGCCGCGGCGGAAAATGATGCGGTGATTATTTTTGCCGTGCAGGAGGACCGCTCGCTGTTTCCGTTCGCCGTCCGCCTGGAGCTGATCAAGCAGGGCACGGCGCAGTTCAAGAACGTGCTGGTCGTCTCCGGCGGCGATTATATCATTTCAGCGGCGACCTTCCCGGCTTATTTCACCCGGGAGGAAAACCTGGTCGCAGCGCAGACGCGCCTGGACGCCACGCTGTTTGCCGCCAAAATCGCACCGGCGCTCGGCATCACCCGCCGCTACGTGGGCGAAGAGCCGTATTGTCCGGTGACGCGCTCCTACAACGCGGCGCTGGCCGATATACTGCCGCGCTACGGGGTGGAGCTGGTGGTTATGCCGCGCGTGGCCGAAGGGGATGCGGCGATCAGCGCCTCGACTGTGCGCGAGGCGCTGCGCCGCGACGACTGGGCAACGGTGCGCAGGCTGGTGCCGGCGACAACGCTGGCATATTTGGAATCGGCGGCGGCGGAGCCAGTGCTGCGCCGCATCAAGGAAACACAATCACGTCACTAAGGGGTAAGGCAATGAAAAACAGCGAACAAGCATGGCCGGCCGTCCGGGAGGACGCTTCTTCACTCTTGGGGGTTCCCGCCGCGGTGGAACTGATCGGCACAATGGCGGTGGAGGCGGCCTTGTTTGAGGCTGCTTGCGGGCCGGCGCCCGGCCTGGTTGACCGGTTCAACCAGGGGGCGCACCATGATATGGACCTGTTTTCGTTTTTGGCGTCCAGCAGCGCGATCGGGCCGGGTTTGACGGCTTGCGCTCTGGCTGGCTGGCAGCACCGCGGCGAACCGGCCGCGCTGTTTGACAAAATCAGACCGATCGGCCAAGCGGCGGAAAAAGCAATGTTCCGCGCGACGCGCGGCGTGAATACGCAAAAAGGCTTGATTTTCCTGTTGGGGACGCTGGCCGCCGCGGCGGCGCAGACGGTCCGCCGCCAGCAGCCGCCTTCAGCCGCCGGCGTTTTGCTGGTGGCGTCGGTGATGACAAAGGGCGTTGTGGCGCGCGAGCTGGCGCCCTTGCGGGAGGCGCTGCCGGCGCGGAAGCTGACGGCCGGCGAGCGCTTGTATTTGCAGCACGGCGTCACGGGCATCCGCGGCGAGGTCGAGCAAGGCGTTCCGGCCGTTCTGCAGGGCAGCCTGCCGGCCCTGCGCGCCGCTTTGGCGGCGGGCCTCCCGGTTAATGACGCGCTGGTTGAGGCGCTTTTAGTCTTGATGACGCAGGTGAACGACACAACGATCCTGCACCGCCACGACATGGAGACGCTGCAGTTCGTCCGGCAGCAAGCGCGCGAGGCGCTGGCGAGCGGGGGCATGAAAACGCCGGCCGGACGCGAATTCGTGCAGGCGCTGGATGCGCTGTTCATCAGCCGCCGCATCAGTCCCGGCGGTTCGGCCGATCTCTTGGCCGCAACCTGGTTCTTGCACCGACTGGAGACAGACTGGGCGCTTTGATAAGAAAAACCATTACACGTAATGTTCATTACGCGTAATGGTTTTTTTGTGCCGCATATGCTGCGCGAGCAACTTGCCCTGCGCTAGTGCCTGGGGTATACTGAGGGCAATGATTGTTAGGGGGCGAATCAACGATGAAACCACATTTTCCGATGCTGGCGGTCAGCGCCTGTTTGGCTGGGGTCGCCTGCCGCTACAATGGCGAAGCCTATCCCGTTGCGGCGGTCGAGGAGCTAGTGCGGACTGGCGATGCCCTGCCGATTTGCCCGGAGCGGCTGGGCGGCTTGCCCAGTCCGCGAAACCCTGTCGAGTGGCGGGCTGAAAGGGCGCTTGACGAGCAAGGCGGCGACTGGACGCAGGCGTTTTTAGTCGGGGCGCGCAAGGCGGTCGGCATTGCCATGACGCTTGGCGCGACAGGGGCGATTTTGAAAGCGCGTTCGCCCTCGTGCGGCTGCGGCTGCATCTATGACGGCAGTTTTTCGCACCGCCGGATTGCCGGCGACGGCCTGTTTTGCCGTCTGCTGAAGGAACAGGGCGTGCAGGTGATAACCGAGGAAGAGGACGTGGCGGCGTTTATTCGCCGGCACTGCGGAGGTGGACATGAGTAAGGAAAAAGCGCAACGGCTCGATAAGGTGCTGGCGAATCTGGGCTACGGCTCGCGCAAGGAAATCAAGCAACTCATCCGTCAGGGGCAGATTACCGTCAACGACGTGCTGGCCGTGAGGCCGGAGCAGCACGTCCAGCCGGAGCAGGACGTGCTGACCGTTTGCGGCGAAGTGGTCCGCTACCGGAATACCGTGTATTTTATGCTGCATAAGCCGCCGGGCATGATTTCCGCAACGGAGGACACGCGCTGGCCGGTTGTTACGGATTTATTGTCGGCGGAGGACAGCGTCTTTGATGTTTTCCCCGTGGGGCGGCTGGACAAAGACACGGAGGGACTCCTCTTGCTGACGAACGACGGCGTGCTTGCTCACCGCCTGCTTTCGCCCAAATGGAAGGTCGACAAGCGCTACCGGGCGACGGTTGAAGGCCAGGTGACGGAAGCAGACGTCGCGGCTTTTGCGCAGGGCGTCGTCTTGGACGACGGCTACAAGACGCAACCGAGCGTGCTGGAAATCGTCACGAGCGGCCCGGTCTCGGAGGTGCTGGTGACGATTTCCGAAGGCAAGTTCCATCAGGTTAAGCGCATGTTCGAGGCGGTCGGCAAAACGGTCACGTATCTGAAGCGACTGACGATGGGGCCGCTGGCGCTCGATGAAACGCTGGCGCTGGGCGAGTACCGGGAGCTGACGGACGAAGAAAAACAGCAGCTGTTCGCTGCTGTCAGACTGATAGGTGAAACCAGTAAGTAACGCAGAGGCAAAGCGCTATGGTCAAGGGGAAGCCGATCAGGAAGTAATCGCGAAAGGTCATCCGGAAGCCTTCTTTGGCGGCGATTTCGGCGACGATCAAATTGGCGATCGAGCCGGTGATGGTCAGGTTGCCGGCGAAGGTCGAGAGCAGCGCCAGGGCCTTCCACCAGGGGGCGGCGTCCGCCGCCGGGATGAAGTATTTCAATAATAAAACGGCCGGTACATTGCTGACCAGGTTGGACAAGGCGACCGTCAGGCCGCTGAACAAAACGGGGTTGTGCATTTGCTCCGGCGAGAGGCGGTCGGCAAGAGCGGTCATCAGGCCGCTCTTTTCCACGCCGCCGACCACGACGAACAGGCCGATAAACATGACGAGCAGGTTGAAGTCGATGCTGGTGTAGATTTTGTTCGGTTTGACGCGCCGGGTGACGAGCAGCAGCGCGCCGCCCAGGCCAGACAGGAGCGCCAGGTCGCCGCCCAGCGCATAGCCGCCCAAAATAAGCGCGAGCATGCCTAAAGACTTGGCGATCAAATAGGGATGGCAAGGCGACGCCGCCGTGTCAGCCGCCGGCAAAGGATCAGCGAGCAGGCGGCGGTAGCGGTAGCAAAGAAGCCCGTGCAGCAGGAGCAGGGCGGCCAGGGAAAATGGCAGGGCGGTCAACAAATAGGCGGCGAAGGGCAGGCCGGAGAGGCTAGCGACCAGGATGTTCTGCGGGTTGCCCAGCAGGGTGGCGGCGCTGCCGATGTTGGAGGCCATAGCCGTGCCGAGCAGATAAGGCAGCGGCGCGGCGCCGGTTTTTTTGCAGACGGAGAGCACGATCGGCGTAAAGAGCAGGCAGACGATGTCATTGATGCACAGCGCCGACATCAGTCCGCTCGACAAGATGACGGCCAGCAGCAGGCGTCCCTGCGTGGCGGCAACCGTGCGCAAGAGCTGGCCGGTTAGTTCGAAGAAACCGGCCAATTTGAGGTTCGCCACGATAATCATCATGCTGAACAAAATGACGATCGTGCGGTGGTCGACGGCGGCCGTCGCATCCTCGAACGACAGCAGGCCGGCGGCGATCGTGGCGATGGCGCCGATGATCGCCGCTCCCGCCCGGTCGACGCGGAATACGGGGCTTTTGCCAACCGTAAAGACGAGCAGGACGAACGCTAGGATCGCGGCGGCAAAGAGCATGGGAGCACGCTAAGCCAGCAGCAGGCGGTGGTAATGCTTCTTGCCGCGGCGGATTAAGACGCTGCCGTCGGTAAAGTGGTCGGCCGACAGCACCAGGTCGGGATCGGTGACTTTCGTTTCGCCGATCGTCAGGCCGCCTTGGGCGATCAGGCGCCGCGCTTCGCTCTTGGACGGCAGGATGGCAGCTGCGACCAGGACGTCAACGAGCTTTTGCCCGAGGGCGGCGGCGTCGACCGTGGCCGTGGGGGCGTTATCGAGGCTGCCGCTGCCGCCGAACAAAGCTTGGGCGGCCTGCTTGGCCTGGCGCGCCTGCTCCTCGCCGTGAACCAATTTGGTGACCTCGAAGGCCAGCACGGTTTTCGCTTCGTTGATCGCGGCGTCGCGCAGCGCGCCCAAACGCCGGACCTCCTCCATGGGCAGGAAGGTCAGGAGGGCCAGGCATTTTTCCACGTCGGCGTCCGCGACGTTGCGCCAGTATTGGTAGAATTCGTACGGCGACGTTTTTTCCGCATCAAGCCAGAGGGCGCCTTTTTCCGTCTTGCCCATTTTCTTGCCTTCGCTGGTGGTCAGCAGGGTGAAGGTCAAGCCGTAGGCGGGCTTAGCCTCCTTGCGGCGGATCAGGTCGACGCCGGCGATGATGTTGGACCATTGGTCGTCGCCGCCCATCTGCATGATGCAGTTGTAGTGGCGGTGCAGTTCCAAAAAGTCATAGGCCTGCATCAGCATGTAGTTGAATTCCAAAAACGAGAGGCCTTTTTCCAGGCGCTGCTTGAAGCATTCGGCCGTCAGCATGCGGTTGACGGAGAGGTGGACGCCGATTTCACGCAGGACCTGCACGTAGTTGAGCTTTAAGAGCCAGTCGGCGTTGTTGAGCATCAGGGCCTTGCCTTCGCTGAAGTCGATGAAGCGGCCCATCTGTTTTTTGAAGCATTCGGCGTTGTGCTGGATTGTTTCCGGCGTCATCATTTTGCGCATGTCGGTTTTGCCGCTCGGATCGCCGACCATGGCGGTGCCGCCGCCTAACAGGCAGATCGGCCGATGGCCGGCGCGCTGCATATGGGCCATGACCATCATCCCGAGAAAATGGCCGACGTGCAGGCTGTCGGCGGTGGGGTCAAAACCGATGTAAAACGTGATTTTTTCTTTTTCTAACAGTTCGCGCACTTCTTCTTCGTGCGTGATTTGCTGGATAAAGCCTCTTTCTTGCAAGGTATCAAATACGGACATGATATTTCCTCCTTTGCTTCCCGTAAAAATAAAAAAAGCCGCCCCTTGCGAAGGGACGGGCAAAACCCGCGGTACCACCCTAGTTGCCGCCAGGCGGCCTCTTTGATGTCATTCAGACATGCCGGTTATCGGTGGCGGCCGGTGCGGCCTACTGTTGTTCAGCCCACTGCTTGCAGGTGTATTCGGTCAGGCAAATGGCTGGGTCGCAGCTACCCCCAGCTCTCTTGACAGTTGCCTCTGACGTACTCGTCCTGGTCATTGCGTTGCGATATGCTGTTAGAAATCACTATAGCGAAGGGGGCGCTGTTTGTCAAGGGCTCGCCTTGTTGGCGCAGCGAAAACATGGTAGACTGATTAAATGTATTCTAGGGAAGGTGTGATGGTTATGCATCGGTGGCAGGGCGTGCTGCTCGTGCTGGCGGGTTCAATCTGTTACGGCGTTTTGTCTACGCTGACCAAGCTGGCCTATGCGCAGGGGTTTGGTACGGCGGCGGTTGTGGGCAGCCAGGTCTGGTTTGGCGTTTGCGGGCTGTTGGTGCTGAGTCATTCTCACTTGCGCCGCTTGTTTTTTGTCTCTACCCCTGTTCGCCTGCAATTGCTGTTTGGCGGGGCGTTGTCCGGCTTGACCGGGATATTCTACTATTTGTCGCTCCGGTCGCTGTCGGCGACGGACGCCGTGCTTGTTTTGTTCCAGTTCACCTGGATGGGGATGCTGTGGGAATGGGGCTGGCGGAAGAAAAAGCCGTCGCTCAGGCAGGCGGCCGGGTTGGTGCTTGTGCTGGCCGGCACGTGGCTGGCCTCCGGCGGGGCGCGCGGCGGCCTTGATTATGCGGGCGTCGCGCTGGCGCTGGTGGCCGCCGCTTGTTACGCGCTGTTCTTGGACTGCAACGGGCACGTGGGGCTTGAGGCGCCGTCCGCCGTGCGGACGCTGTGGATGGCAGCTGGCACGGCTGCGCTGACTTACGTTGTTTTTCCGCCGGTCTTTTTGATTGACGACCAGCTGGTCGGCGGCTTGTGGCTGTGGGGGCTGGGGCTGGGCGTATTCGGCGTCACCCTTCCTTATTACCTGTTTTCGCGCGGCGTGCCGCTGGTCGGCACCGCCGTGGCCTCCTTGCTGGGCGCGGTGGAATTGCCGGCCGTGGTCGTTGTTGCCCGCGTCGTGTTGGGGGAGGCCATGTCGCCGCCGCAACTGGGCGGTTTGGCTGTTCTCTTAACCGGGGTCTGGCTGTCGGCACTCAAAAAATGAATAGGCTCGCCTGGAAAAGGGCGCCCCGGCCGGGGCGCCCTTTTCGTCGGGGTTGTCAATCCGCTGCTATAAGCAGCGGATTGACTTGGCTGCGGTCCTCTTGCTGCGAAAACAAAGACAAAAAGGCGTCCGTCAGCGTCGGATCGAACATCAGGCCGCGGTTTTTCCTGATTTCCGCCAGCGCTTGGCTTTGGCTCAGCGCCTTGCGGTAGGGGCGGTTGTTGGTCATGGCGTCGTAGGCGTCAACGAGCGCCAGAATGCGCGCCTCGAGCGGAATCGCCTCTCCCGCCAGTCCCAGGGGATAGCCCTTGCCGTCCCAGCGCTCATGATGGTGGAGTATGAGCGTCGCAACGGCGGAGAGGTCAGGAATGTGGCGGGCGATGCGGTGGCCGATTTCCGGATGGCGGCGCATTTGCTGCCATTCCTCCGGCGACAGGGGACCGGGCTTGAAGAGGATCTGATCCGGAATGCTGATCTTGCCGATATCATGGAATTGGGCCAACAGCGTCAGGTCATCAAGCCGGGAAGAAGAGAGGCCCGCCAGACGGCCAAGCTTGCCGCACAAGTCCTGCAGGCGCTGCGAGTGCCCTTCCGTGACAAAGTCGCGGGCCTCCAAGAGGCTCATCATGCTTTGGACAAGCGCGCTGCGGTTGCTTTGGTCGTGGGAGAGCTTTTGCCGGTACATGGCGTCGTCCGCCTCGGTGAAGGCGCGGTAGAAGGCTTCCCTGCTCAGCGTTGGCCCCGGCAGGTGCGCGCAGCCCAGCGAAATAATCAGGCGAAGCTGGCCGTCTTCTAAAGGCGGATGAGCAGCGAGCGCCGACTGCAGCGCTTGCGCTGCTTCTTCCAGCAGTTCCGGCGTGGCGTGGGGCAGCAAAATGGCGAATTCGTCGCCGCCGATGCGGCACAGGACGCCGCGGTGCGTGAAATGCTCCTTCAAAAGTTGAGCGGCGCGGCACAGCAGGCGGTCGCCCGCCGCATGCCCGAACGAATCGTTGATCAGCTTCAGCCCGTCCACGTCGCAGATGACGAGGCCCAGATCCTGGCGAAGCTCGATGAGCCGCGCCGACTCGGCCTCGAAATGCAGGCGGTTGTATAAGCCGGTCAGGGCGTCGCGGTGGCTGATCCGCAGCAGCTTTTTTTCCGCCCGTTTACGGCTGGCCAGTTCCTTGCGCGCTGTTTGGAACAGCACGCGGATGCGCGTTTGCGAATGCTCCAGGCGGTCAAGCAGCCTGTTTACCGAGCGGGCGACTTGCGACAGCTCATCGTGCCGGTCCGGCAAAACAAGCCGGCGCGACAAGTTCGGCTTTTCCGCCAACTCGCCAAAGAAGGCGGAGACCGTTCTCAATCGATTCAGCAGGAAGCGGTTGAGGAGCAGGAAAAATAAGAGGAGAAACAGACAGCTGGCACCCGTACTGACCAGCAAAAAAGCTTTGTGCTGCGCTTGGCCGAATTGGACGATCGCGCGAGGCACAGTCACGCCCATCACGAACGCCTCGCCTTCATTCAAAACCGGCATAGACCAGCGGGCGTAGACGGTATCGCTTGACTCCTCCCACGCGGGAAGCGCTGGTTCCGACCAGAACAAGTCGCCCTGCACGAGAGTGGACAATTCCTGCAGGTATTCAGCGTCCGCCCGCCGGGCGAACCACAGCGTGCCGCGCGGAGGCCCGTCGCGCTCGCTGGTTAAAATGGGGTGCGAGGCGACGAGCAGGGGCGTATTGTCCGGCAGGCGGACAAGGCCTGACAGACCGGTTTCCTGGGCGTTGGACAGGCCGGTCAGGCGGGCGATTTGCGCCGCTTGTCCCGGAACCGGCGCAGTGTACTGAGCGGTTGACAGGTCAAAGGCCAATTCGTACAGCGGCTTTCCGGCCGGCGACACGACCAGGACGTAGGAGAGCTTCATGTTGGCCATGGCCGACTCGGTCAGGTTTTTTTGCACGAAAGACGGGTTTAGCGTTTGCGCAAAGTCATAGGCGTCATCCCAGGGCCCCCAATCCTCGACCAGCGTGTGCAGGCGGCTCAGTTCGCTGTCCATGGCGAGCTGGGCGCGCTTTGTTTCCAGCCTGACTTCACGGTGCTCCAATTCCAAATAACCGTTACGCCAGATCGTGTCGCTGATGAACACGAACACGGCGACAAACAGCGAGAAAAATGCAAGAAATAGAAGAAGGATTTTTTTTACTAGCGACATACGCCTGATCCCCTTTCCCTGGCACTCACGCTAACATTCTACCACAAGTGGGGATTTTTGGCATTGATTAAGTGAGAAAGCGGACAGAATTCAGCTGCGGCGCGGAAAGCAGGCAGGGCAGGAAAATGGCCCTGTGCGGCGAATTGATACTTATTATGCTGTAGTAAAGGGGCTTTTTGCTAACATGGGAGAATTATGCAACCGCCATTTCTGGCGCCTTACCTGGCAGATGACGAAGGGGTTTTGGCAGTCGCCCGGCGAGGGGCGCAAAGGCCTCGCGCTCTTTATTGCGATTATCGCGCTCAGTTTGCTGGGCGTGTATGTCCTGGTGCTTTTAAACCGCTGGTACAACACCTTTTACAATACGCTGCAGCAGTTCGACCTGCCGGGCTTCGGCACGGCGCTGGCGGAGTTCGGCTGGCTGGCGTTTTGCCATATCGTCATAGCGGTGTACGCCTTTTATCTGCAGCAGATGCTGGAAATAAAATGGCGCCGTTGGATGACGGAGCGCTACGTGGAAAAATGGCTGGCAAACGGCGCGTATTACCGTTTGCAGGTTTTTGAAAAAAGCACGGACAATCCTGACCAGCGGATCAGCGAGGACATCCGTCTGTTTGTCAACATAACCTTGCGTTTGACGGTCGGCTTGGTGAAATCGCTGGCGACGCTTGTCTCCTTTTTGGCGATCCTGTGGAGCCTGTCGGGCGTATTTTCCTTTGACGCCCTGGGAAAGAGCTGGAGCATACCGGGCTACATGGTGTGGCTGGCGGTTTTGTACGCGGCCGCCGGCACCTGGCTGACGGACCGGGTCGGACATCCGCTGGCCCGTTTGAATTTCGAGCAGCAGCGCCTGGAGGCCGACTTCCGGTACAGCCTGGTGCGGCTGCGTGAAAACAGCGAAAGCGTCGCTTTTTACGGCGGCGAGGCGCGGGAGCAAGCGGCGTTCTTCAGGCGCTTTGGCGCCGTGTTCAACAACTTCTGGCGCTTGATGACCAAGCAAAAGCAGCTGACCTGGTTTACCTCCGGCTACGCGCAACTGGCGGTCATCTTTCCGATCATTATGGCGGCGCCGCGTTACTTTGCCAAGGAAATTTCCTTGGGCGGCCTGATGCAGATCAATTCCGCTTTCGGCCGGGTGCAGGATTCCCTGTCGTTTGTCGTCGAGGTCTATCCGTTGTTGGCCGAATGGCAGGCGGTCGTCATCCGTTTGACCGGCTTTACGGCCGACATGGAGCGGATCGGCGAACGGCAGCGGCAAGAGCAGCCGATCCGGATCACGCGCGAGGCGCGCGCCTCGTTGGCGGTTCAGGGGCTGACGCTGACGGTGCCGACGGGCGAGACGCTGGTCAAGGACTTGAGCCTTCAGGTGAACAGCGGGGAAGCGCTGCTGGTCAAGGGACCTTCCGGCGCCGGGAAAAGCACGCTCTTGCGCGCCATCGCCGGCTTGTGGCCTTGCGGCGACGGCAAGGTGCTCCTGCCGGAGACGGGCAAGCTGCTGTTTGTGCCGCAACGCGCTTATTTGCCGATTGGCACGTTGCGGGAGGCGCTGGCCTATCCGGCTGATCCGGCCGGTCTTGATGAAAACAAAGTGCGGCAGGCGCTGGCCGTCGCGCGTCTGGATGATTTGATTCCCATCCTTGACCAGGAAGGTGACTGGAGCCAAATTTTATCGCTTGGTGAACAACAGCGGCTGGCATTTGTGCGGGCCGTCTTATCACAGCCGGACTGGCTGGTGCTGGACGAGGCGACGTCTGCCGTTGATGAAGAGACGGAAGAAAGCCTATACCGCTGGGTGCGCAATGCCTTGCCGGCGGCTGCCATCATCAGCGTGGGACATCGCAGCGTGCTGGAACATTTTCATGACCGGGTGCTTGAGCTTGACGGCGATAGCCGGTTTGCGCTGCGGGCGGCGGCTGTCGCCGTGTAGCGCCCTGCCTTGACAGATTGATGATTGAGTAGAATTCGGATAGGGTTGTTGGAGGGTGAAGATATGGAAGCAACAGGCTGGTTGATAGTAACCCGTTCAGGCGGGCAGCAGACCTCGGGCAGACGCATCGTGTTGGGCGGGGAGTCGTTTTTGGTGGGCCGCAGCGCCTCCGGCGTCACGCCTGACCTGGCGTTTGCCGACCTGCTGATTTCGCGGCGGCACTGCCTGTTTACCAGGACGGACGAGGGCTGGATGCTGCGCGATTTGGGCAGCAAGCACGGTACCGCCGTGAACGGCCAGGCGCTTGTCGCGGAAGCCAACTATTTGCTGCGCGACGGCGACCAGATAAGCCTTGCCATGGGAGCGGTCATTTTGCGGTTTTCGACGCAAGACCCTTCTTTGGAAAACACAATGGACATCAGCCGCCTGCCGGCTGACGAGGTCGGCTATGCCGGTTGGGCGCTGCCCTTTTTGCTGGACGAGGACAGCCACGAGTGCCGGATTGGCGACACGGTTGTTTCCTTGAGCGCTAAGGAGTGGGCGTTTTTAAAGCTGCTCTACGACGAAGCTGAGCAGCTGGTGCCATACGACCGGATCCGCAAGGAAGTCTGGCCGGAGCGGCAGGCGGGCCCTGATGCTGTGCCTGATGTTGGCATTGATGAGCTGAACGTATTGATTTATCGCCTCCGGCGGAAGCTGGGGCCGGTTGGCCGCTATATCCGCACGGTGCGCGGCTGCGGCTGTGCGTTGCGGCGCAGCTGACGCGAGGCGCGGTTGTCGATCAAGACTGGAGGGGTGGCGTTTGCAGTCAAAACCGATCCTGCTTATTGCAACTGATGAACCGAGAGAACAAGCCCGCCTGACGGAAAACATCATCGCCTGCGGGTATGAAGCGGCCTGCTGCCTGACTCAGGCGGAGGTCTGGCGGCAGGTCAAGCGCAACCCGTTCCTTGTGCTGCTTGACGGTGATGCGCCGCCCTTGGGCGCCCAGGAGACCTGCCGCCGGCTGAAGGCGCTTTATCCGGCTTTGACGGTGCTAGTGCTCTTGGAGGAAACGGATTCACAAACCCTGGACGAATGGGTGGCAGCCGGTGCGGATGATTTTTTTCTCAAACCGTTGCACTGGCCTGTTTTAAAGCTGCGCATGCAGCGGTTTGCGGAACTGCACCGTCTGAAGGAAGGCATGCTGGCGCGGGAAGCGCATTTGCAGGCGGGCACTGACGCTTACTGGAATATGCGGCGGCTCGACGGGGTGCCGCAGGTTGCGTTGACGATGCCGCGGCCGCTGTTTGACATTCCGGACGGGGAAACGGCGTTGTCAGCCTTTGTGGCGCACCTGCATCCGGATGACCGCGCGGGCGCGGCGGCAGAGGCCGAGGCTTTTTTTGCCGGACAGCGCGGCGAGTGTCTGTCGCAGGAATTTCGGTTGCGGGTCAAGAGCGGCGAATGGCGCTGGTTCATGTCGCGGGGCCGGCTTCTGCAGCGGGATCCCCAGACCGGCGAGCCCCTGGTCGCCGCCGGCATCATTTTTGACATCCATCAGCAAAAGGCGATGGAAAGCCAACTGGCCGAAGCGCAGCTTGTCGGGCGGACCGGCAGCTGGAGCGTGCCGATGGAAAGCAATGTGTTCACCGTTTCGCGCGGTTTTTGCCATTTGGTCGGCTTAGAGCCGGACACGGTCACCGTGGAATCAGACCGCCTGCTGGCGATCGTGCATCCGGAGGACCGCGAGACCCTAACGCAGCTCAGGGATACCTGCCTGGCCTGCCGAGACGTTGTCACGTTTGAATGCCGCACGGCGGGCCAGGGAAGACAAGCGAGAATTCTGCAGGGCGAAGCGCGGATCGTGACCGACGCCGACGATAAACCGATCTACCTGGTCGGGACAATTGTTGACATAACGGAGCGCCGTCGCTTGGAATGCTTGCTGCGGGATGATTTGCAGCGCATGCATTACTTTGTGGAGGCGGTCTCGGACATCAGCTTTATTTTGGACGAGAGCGGGCAATACGTGCAGGTGTTCGGCCAGCGCCCGGATTTGCTGGTTGACTCGCCGGCCAACCTGATTGGTCGGAATATCCGAGACCTGCTGCCGGCGGGCGTGGTGAAAATACTGTTGAAAGCCATGAAAATGGCGCTTGCGTCAAACTGCCAGCAAGAGGTTGAATATGAACTGTTCGTGGGGGACGGCTATAAGCGTTTTGGCGGCAAGCTCGTGCCGATGCAGCATTTGCAGGAGGGGAAAAAGGTGGTGGCCTTGCTGGTTGTTGACGTTACCAGCAAACACCGGACGGAGGAGGCGTTGCGCTTGTCGTACGAGCGGCGGCGGCGCAACGATTTTTTTAACGACATGGTTGCCGGACGGTTGCATTCGGCGGCGGATATCGATAGCGGCAATATCAATTGCTTTGCACAGGGGCGGTTTTATTCTTTCGTTTTGTTTGAGATCGAAAGCTGGCGCGGCGAGGATCTGGCCAGCTGGCTGAAAACACGGCGCATGCAGCTGCAATATATGATTGACGAACTGGTTGACCGTTTGTCGAAAACGGAAAAGCAGATCGCCTGGGACGCCGGGGAAGGGAAAATCGGCTTGATCGTTTTGCGTGGCAGCGAAGCCGATTTGTCGGACAGCGGCTTTGATGTCTGGCTAAAAAGCATTGAAGGCCGGTTTGCCGGCATCCGCCTGCGGGTCGGGATCGCTTCCTGCGGCACGCAGGCAGCGCTGGCGGAACGATACCGGGAAGCGTTGCAGGCGCTTGAGGTCGGCAGAAAAATCTGGCCGGAACGCCACTGCTACCGCTATTCGGAACTCGGGGTTTTCCAGGTGCTCATGCAGGTGGAGAACAAGGCGCTGCTCGAACGGTACACGCAGCAGTCGCTGGGCGCATTGCTTGACTATGACCGGCAAAAAGGGGCGGAGCTGGTGGAAACGCTCGATGCGATCCTTACCTATCCTAATCTGCGGGAAGCGGCTGACAAGCTGTTTATCCACTACAAGACGCTTTTGTTCAGGCGCAAGCGGATTGAAGAATTGCTGGGCCTGTCGCTGGACGAGGCCGAGAACAGGGTGGCGCTTTCTGTCGCCATCCGCTTATGGCGGTTGACGACGGCGAAAGCCGGCAATATGTAAGCAAAAACCCTCACCGTTCAGGCGGCGCGCAAGCGCCGTTTTTTTGTTGACTTGCGCGGCGCGGCGGAGTAGACTGTTATTAGTAAAAATACTAATAACGATTTTTACGGGGTGATTAAAGGTGGAAGAACTGGAGCGGGTATTGACGCTGATCAGGCAACGCGGCCATCGCATTACGCCTCAACGCCGCCTGATTGTCGCCGACGTGCTCGGCCACGGCAGCGCGGTATCGGCGCAGGCGGTTTTGCAGCGGGTGAATTGTCTTGCGCCTGAGATCAGCATGGACACGGTCTATCGAAATTTGTATCTGCTCTGCGACTTGGGAGTGCTGTATCGCGTGGAACTGCCGGGCAAGACGAGCGAGTTTGAATTGCAGTCCGGACATCATCAGCACTACCGCATTTGCCTGTCTTGCGGCGAGCGCAAGAGCATTGACGCCTGCTGCATCGACCAGGCCTGCTTTGCCGGTATCGATGAAGACGGTTTTACGATGACGGATCACAAGCTGGAGTTTTACGGGTATTGCCGGCGCTGCCAGACGCGGCGCTGCGAGAAGAATGAGCCGGGCAAAAAGGAGAAGTGATGGCATGAAATGGAGCACGGCAGGCCGATGGATCGGCGTGTTTTTGATTGGACTCTTGGCGGCAGGCTGCGGCACGGCGGTCAAGAACAACAACGCGCAAAGCGCGCCGTCAAAACTGTCGGTGGGGGCGAGCCTGTATACGCTGGCGGAATTCACCCGGCAGGTCGGCGGCGAGCGGGTTACCGTGACGCAATTTATTCCGCAGGGGATCGAGCCGCACGACTGGGAGCCGACGCCGAAGGATTTGGCCAAGCTGCAGGCGCAGAAAATTTTTGTCTACAACGGCAAGGGCTTGGAGCCCTGGCTTGACAACGCCAAAAAGGCTGTGGCCGGCAAGGGCGTCGCTTTTGTGCTGGCCAGCGAGGGGGTTCCGTCCTTGGCGGCAGACCGCAACCGCGCGGAGGAACACGGGCCGGCGGCCGAGGCAAAGCACCAGCATCAGGGCGCGAGTGAAGACCCGCATGTCTGGCTGGATCCGTTGCTGGCCAAGCGGCAGGTGGAAGTTATCAAGGGCGCTTTGATCCAGGCCGACCCTGACGGCAAGGACTATTACGAAGCGCGCGCCCAGGCCTACGGCCAGGAACTGGACAAGCTGGATCAGGAATACCGCGCCGCTACGGCGAAGGCGGCCAAAAAAGAGTTTGTCACGACCCATGCGGCCTTTGGCTATCTGGCGAACCGGTACGGCTTGCAGCAGCTGGCGATCATGGGGATTTCGCCGCATGCGGAGCCGACTCCGGCCGATATGGCCAAGCTGGTCGAGGCGGTGAAGGAACACAACATCAAAGTGATCTTTTTTGAAACGCTGGTCAGCCCGAGCCTGGCGGAGACGATCGCCCGCCAGACGGGTGCAAGGACGCTGGTGTTGAATCCCCTGGAGGGGCTGACGGCGGACGAAGTCAAGCGCAACGAAACGTACATGACAGTCATGCGGCGCAATCTGGAAAACCTGGCAGCCGCATTGCAGGAACCATGATGATACTAGAAGCAGTGGACGTAAGCTATCGTTATGAAGAAACAACGGTTTTTGAGCAGGTGACGTTCCAACTGGCCAAGGGCGAGTCGGTGGCGATCATCGGGCCAAACGGCGCGGGCAAGAGCACTTTTTTGCGCCTCTTGGCCGGCGTGCTGCGGCCGGCCGCCGGCGAGGTGCGCTTGTTCGGGACGCCGATCGAAACGTTCCGCGACTGGCAAAAAGTCGGCTACGTGCCGCAAAATCCGTATCGGCAGCAAAAATCCTTCCCGATCACCGTGCGCGAGGTGGTGGAAATGGGCTGCCTGGCCGGCCAGCGCTGGTGGCGGCGCCTTTCGGCAACCGACCACCGGCAGGTTAACGAGGCCCTCGAATTGGTGGGCATGGCGGAATACGCCGGCCGGCGGCTGGGCAATCTTTCCGGCGGTCAGCAGCAGCGCGTCTTTGTGGCGCGGGCGCTGGCCGGGAAGCCGGAGCTGATGCTGCTCGATGAACCGGCAACCGGCATCGACCTAGGGGCCAAGCAGGAGCTGTACGCCCTGCTGGCCAGGCTGAACCGGGAGCAGGGGATCAGCCTGGTGATGGTATCGCATGATGTGGAACTGGCGGCTGCGACGACGACGCGCATGCTTTGCCTTGACCGGGGCGGACTGTGCTTTGTCGGTTCGACGGAGGAAGCGCTGGCGCACAGCCTGCAGCATCGCTTATACCACAAGTTGCGGAGGAATGAGTAGATGGAATGGCTGGCGTATGATTTTATGCAGCGGGCGTTGCTGGCCGGCGTGCTGGTAGCCTTCACCTGTCCGGTGATTGGTGCTTTTTTGGTGGCGCGCCGGCAATCGGTGATCGGCGACGGCCTCGGCCACATCGCTTTTGCCGGGGTGGCGGCGGGCTGGCTGCTTGGCTGGCAGCCTGTCGCCAGCGCCGCTTTGTTCACGGTGCTGGGGGCGGCGGCGATGGAATGGGTGCGCAAGCGCAACACCGACTGGCCTGACTTGGTGTTGGCCATTTTCTTTTACAGCAGCATGGCTTTGGCGGTTATTTTGGCCAGCATGAAGCAGGCCGGCGGCTTGAATCTTTCTTCCTTTTTGTTTGGCAGCCTGATTACGGTCGATGCGGCCGATTTGTGGCTGATGGGCGCGCTGGGCGGGATTGTCTGGCTGGTCGTTTCCGCCTTGTACCGGCCGCTTGTTTATCTGTCCTTTGATGAGACGGCCGCCAGGGTGAGCGGCCTGCCGACCAATACCTTGAACTACTTGCTGGCTGTGCTGACGGCCTTGACGGTGGCGGTGGCGATGCGGATTGTCGGCATTTTGCTGGTCGCCGCCTTGATGGTTATTCCGGTCGCTTGCGCGTTGCCCGGTGCGAACGGGTTTCGCAGCCTGATCGCCCGGTCGGTCGCCTATGCGCTGGCGGCGGTCGTGGTCGGCCTGTCCGGGGCCTATTACGGCAATTTCGCTCCGGGCGGCT
This sequence comes from Sporomusaceae bacterium, assembly GCA_029265905.1. Lineage (GTDB taxonomy): Bacteria > Bacillota > Negativicutes > Acidaminococcales > JAJUGR01 > JAJUGR01. The sequence continues at coordinate 129,151 of JAJUGR010000002.1, forward strand.
GCATTGTTCTGGCGGCGACCGGGCTGTTCGTCGTCCGCTCCTTGCCGGCTTGGCGATAAGGTTTGTGTTGGAAACGGTCACTTTTTGTGGGGAGATGTATTTTTAAAAATACATCTCCCTTGTTCTCTTGTTGCATTGTCTGATTTTTCGTATACTGGAAAAAGAGTCTTGGGGAGATTAGTTCGCAAAAAAAGAAGGGGGATGGATCATGGGAGAAAAAGGGGAAAAGCAGCAGGGGCTACGGCAACGGTTTTTGCTGCTGTTTTTGCTGTTTACGCTGCTGCCGGCGCTGCTGGTCGGCGGAACAAGCACGTATTTGAGCGTGCAAGGGCAGAAGGAGAGCGATTTTAGCAGCAACCAGCTGGTCGCCATCCGCCTGGCCAGTGAAATCGGCAATTTCGTGGAACAGTCGCGCGGTTTGACGGAAGCGCTGGCCGGCATTCCCGCTGTGCAGCAACTGGACGCCGCCGCGACGAAAGCGGCCATTTTGGCGGCGCAGAAAGCCAATCCGCAGTTTGAACTGATTTACGTCATGAACGACCAAGGCGATCAGATTGCCCGCACGTCCGGCGCGTTGGCCAACCGCGCCGAAAAGGAATATTTCAAGAAGGCGTTTGCCGGACAGGTGTTTGTTTCCGATACATATATTTCCGCCTTTACCAAGGCGTCCACCGTGACGATTTCCGTGCCGATCCGCGACGCCGGCGGCAAGACGGTCGGCGTCATGGCGGCCGATATCAGCCTCAAGTCGCTGGCGGAAATCGCCGCCAGGACGAAGATCGGCAAAACCGGCTATGTCGATGTTGTTGACAAGAGCGGCGCGCTTGTTGCCCATCCGAATGCCGAACGGGTGGCCAAACAGGATAAAGTGACCGAATATGGCTACGTGAAAGAGGTGTTGGCCGGCAAGCTGGCCTTGCAGGAGGCCAAATCAACGACGGGCGTAGATTCGCTCATTGCTGTGGCGCCGGTTGAAAAGTACGGCTGGGGCGTCGTGGCTTATTTGCCGGCGGATGAGCTGCAACAGCAGGTGCTGCGCAGCATCGGCCTGATGGCCGGGTTGGTGCTGTTGGTGCTGGCGGGCGCCGTTTTCGCCGCCATGCGGCTGGCGAAAAGCCTGGCTGACCCGCTGGCGCGGCTGGCGCTGGAAGCCGACTGCGTCGCGCAGGGCGATCTGACGCGCACGATTGAGGCTGACGGCGCCGGTGAAGTCCGGATGCTGGGCGTGGCCTTGCAGAACATGCACCAGCGTTTCCGCACCATGGTGCAGGATATCGTCGGGGCGGCCGAACACGTGGCCGCCGCGTCGGAGGAATTGACGGCGACGGCTGAACAGTCGGCCTTGGCGGCCAAGCAGGTGGCCGATTCGATTACCGGCGTGGCCGAAGGCGCTGACAGCCAGCTGCGCTCGGTTCGCCAAACGGTAACGGTGGTGGAGGCGACGGCGGTACGGATTGAGACGATTGCCACCGGCGCCCGGCAGGCGGCGGATGTGTCGCGGCAGACCGCCGGCCTGGCCCGCGAGGGCGACCGCCAAGTGGAAACTGCGATTTCGCAGATGGCGCAGATCGAGCGGACGGTCAGCCATTCGGCGGATACGGTGGCCCGGCTCGGCGAGCGCTCCCAGGCGATCGGGCAAATTGTGGAAACCATTGCCGGCATTGCCGGACAGACAAACCTGCTGGCTTTGAATGCGGCGATCGAGGCGGCGCGGGCCGGCGAGCAGGGCCGCGGCTTTGCCGTTGTGGCCGAGGAAGTGCGCAAGCTGGCGGAGCAATCCGAGCAGGCCGCGCGTGAAATTGCCGCGCTGATCAGTGAAGTGCGGACGGAAACGGATCAGGCGGTGACGGCGATGCAGCAGGGTGCGCATGAAGTGCGCACCGGCAGCCAGGTCGTGACAGCCGCCGGCGAGTCATTCCGCGCCATTGTCGAGGCGGTTGACAAGGTGGCCGGAGAAGTGGCCCAGATGGCGCAGGACGCCCGCCAGATGCAGGACGACAGTGCGAAAATTGTCCAGGCGGTGCGCGAGATTGATTCAGTCAGCCAAGCGACCGCAGCGCAGGCGGAGACTGTTTCGGCGGCGACGGAAGAGCAGGCGGCCGCGATGGCGGAGATCACGCAGTTCAGCCAAAGCTTGGCCAAAATGGCCGAGAATTTGCAGTCTGTGGTCCGGCGCTTTACCGTATAAGGGCATACAAAAAGAAGAGGCAAGCGGAGCGATCCGCTTGCCTCTTCTTTTTGCAGTTTCGGGCTTACCAGACTTCCAGGGCAAGAAACTTCAGGTATTGCGTTTCCGGCGAGGCGGGCAGGATCGGATGATCCTTGGCCTGTGTCCGGTATTCGATTTGGCGGACCGTCCGTTTGGCATCACGGGCGGCGTCGAGCACAACGGCCAAAAACAGCTCCGCGTCCATGTGGTAGGAGCAGGAGCAGGTGACGAGCACGCCGCCGGGCTTGGTCATTTTCAGACCGCGCAGGTTGATCTCCTTGTAGCCGCGGGCAGCCGACTCGATCGTGCTGCGGCTTTTGGTGAAGGCTGGCGGGTCGAGAATGACCACGTCGTACTGACGGCCTTCGTCCGAGTAGCTGCGCAGCAGGTTGAAGGCATTGGCCTCCTCAAACCGGCAGCGGTCGGCGACGCCGTTGGCTTCGGCGTTGCGCTTGGCCACGGCCAGGGCGTCGGCGGAAATGTCGACCGCCAGGACGTCCTTCGCCCCGTACGATGCCGCATGCACGGCGAACGAACCGGTGTGGCAGAAGCAGTCCAGGACCGTGGCGCCGGGAAAGAAGGGGGCCAAAAAGGCGCGGTTTTCCCGCTGGTCGTAGAAGAAACCCGTCTTTTGCCCGTTGACCGGATCGGCAACCATGGACAGGCCGTTTTCTAAGACCGGCACCAGGGCCGGCGGGTGTTCGCCGTACAGGAGCCCCTTGGTGAGCGGCAGGCCCTCCAACCGGCGAACCGGCACGTCGTTGCGCTCGTAGATGCTGACTGGATTAAAGAGCTCCACCAGCAGTTCGACGAGCAGGTCCTTGTAGCGGTCGATGCCCAAGGCCAGGGTCTGCAGGACGAAGTGGCCGCCGAAGCGGTCAATGATCAGGCCGGGCAAAAAGTCGCCTTCGCTGAACACGAGCCGGCAGTAGTCCGGCTCCTTGATGACTTTTTGGCGGTAGCGCCAGGCGCGCAAAAGGCGGTCGCGAAAGAACGCCTTGTCGATTGGCTCAGCTTCGCGCGTCAGCAGGCGCACCAGAATCTTCGAGCGGGGGTTGATGTAGCCGCGGCCGATATAATAATTGCGGTGGTTGACGACGTCGACAATGGCGCCCGGCTCGACGTCCCCTTCTATATGGTCCACCTCTGTTTGATAGACCCAGGGATGGCCATTTTCAATTCGGTGTTGCGCGCCGCGACGAATAACGACGACAGGCATGGTCACGAGGATTGCCCCTTCCTATTTCCTTTTTAAGCCAGCTCGCTGGCTGGTCAAGCTCTATTATAACTGAACGGGGCGATTCTGTCAGTCCTCCGCGCCGGCTAGGGTCAGCGCGCCGCGGATGCCCAGCTGTCCGTCAGCCAAAATGAGCACGCCCAGGACCAGCGGATGGCGTTCACTCCAGGCCAGGGCCGGGGCGATATCCGCCGCGCGCTGGACGCGGTTGGCGATCGCTGTGGCGTACGCGTCGGCAACCGCCGCGTCAGCGGCCAGCACGGTAACCGTGTCGGCCTTGCCGAAGCTCAGCGAGTGGCCGATGGTGCCGGAAGAGGTGGCCAGTCCGCAAGGCAGTTGGCCGGCAGAGAGCCGCAGGCTGAGGCGTCCGGACAGCGGGTGCTTGCCGGCCCAGACGAGAATGCGGCGCGGCTCGTTGCCAGCCAAAAAGAGATCGCCGCCGTTTTCCACCACCAGCGCTGTGAGCTTGAAGGCGCTCAAGAGCCGGCGGCCGACCGCTTCCGCCACTGCGCCGGCCACCGCGGCCATCGGGCCGACCCCGGCCGGACGGACGGCGCGGCACATCGTTTGCACGAGCGAGGGCGCCGCCGCTTCCAGGTCGTAAGGGAGCAGCGTTGTGACAAAGGACGGATGCGCGGCGATATACGCTTCCAGCGGTTCGCGGCATTCCTTGAGGCATTCGGCGGCAAACGCCCGCAGCTTGGCGGTGTCGGCGGCGGGCGGGACGCCGATCAAGAGGTCGCTTTCCTGGTGGCAAATGGTGAAAAACGAGAGGGAGGCGCTTTGCCAGGCTTTTCGGTACCAGCGCGGTTCAGGCTTCATCGGCGGGCGGCGCCTCCTCGATTGGATCGCTGAATTTGCTGTGGATGGCGCGCACCGGGCAGGCGGACAGGCACAGGCCGCAGGCGATGCAGCGGTCCGGGTCAAAGGCGAGGTCCCACTCGGGGGCGCGGATCAACAGCGCCTGCGAGAAGCAAACCGCCGTGCAGGCGCCGCAGTCGACGCAGCTGTCCTTGTCGATGACGATCTGGCGTTCGCTGGGGGTGACTTTAATCCCTTCCGACGACAGGTAGGACAAGGCGGCGGTGATGTCGGCCGGCTCGCCCTCGAGATCCAGCAGCAGGTTGCCCTGCTGGCCAGGGGTGATTTCCGCCCGGAGGATGTTGACGACCAGGCCGTAATCGCGCACCAAGTGGTAGGTGATGGCTTTGTCGTAGGCGTCAGGGGAAAAGCGCAGGGTTACGCGTTCTCTTTTCATCGTCATTTCACCTCGTCTTTGCTGTTCAACGCGTGCAGCGTCGCTTGTTGGGGCAAGGGCGCGACCGCCTCGCTGAGCAAAAAGTCGCCTTGTTCGATCCAGCCCTTGAGCTGCTTGGCGATGACGAGGGCTTTCTTTTGGCTCGACAGCGGCGCGGTGCGGATTTTTTTGCCGTTCAGCAGGATCTGGCCGGATTTGAGTTCGCCGTAGGAATAGGTGCCGAGCGAAGGACGGTTGCGTTCGGCGACGCCGTAGTCAAAGAGCGTGGTCTGGATGTCGTGGTCCGTGACGGCGACGCAGCGGGCCAAGTCTTCGTCAAGGACGGGGATGGGGATGCCGACGCCGAGAAACAAGCTGGCGCCGTAGCCGTCGAAATAGGCGGCGCGGAAAAAGTCGGGCGACATGGCCTTGAGGTCGCCGATCAAGCTGAGCGTCGCGGCGCCGCCGACCGGGATGCCGTGTTCGTTGCGCGGGCGGCTGGGGTTGTGCTGCGTGCCGTTCCAGGCCACATAGCCCTGGGCGCCGCCGAGGAAGAGCTTCGTGCCGATGCCGATCGTCCGCAGGTAGGGGTCGTTTAAGAGCGGGCTGAGGCAGCCGGAGGTGGAGTAGTTCACGTTGCCGAATTTGGGCAAGAGCGTGCCCATGTAGGTGCGCAGCGTGCGGCTGGAGGAATTGACAGCCGCGCCGTAGTTTTGGTAGGCGTTGCGAGGGTTGAAGAGGAAGGCCTCGTTGATGTCCGCCAGCCGGATATCGCTTTCGATCTGGCTGCGGGGGTAGCAGTCCGTCCCGTAGGCGGTGGCCCGCAGGCGGACGGCTTTGCCGCGGAGCAGCTCTTCTAGGACGTGCGCGCCGCCGTATTCCGGCCGGCCGTCGGAAAGCTCGGTTGCGCCCAGGTACGCGTCGACGGCGGCGATGCCGGCGTAGGCGGGCACGTCATTTAAGTGCACCCGGCTCATCTTGATCGGCGGATCGCTGTGCCCGAAGTTCAAGAACGCCCCCGACGAGCACATCGGCCCGAACGTGCCGGTGGTGACGACGTCGACCTGCTGGGCGACGGCTTTCACCCCTTGCTCCTTCGCCATGGCCGCCGCCTGGTCCGCTGTCAACACGACGGCTTCGCCGCGGCGGATTTTCTCATTGATTTCCGCAATGGTTTTTGTTGCCATAAAAAAGCCTCCTTCATCACAATCAGGCGATGAGGAGGCGAAACGAACCGCTAATCACTCATCTGCCAGAAAGTATTCTTTCTGCTGGAATTAGCACCTTTAGGCTGTTGCCTGAGGTTGCCGAGGTTTCATTGGGCCGGTCCCTCCACCTCTCTGGATGAGAAAAAGTATGAAATTGTGTGCAATCAACATGTTATCAGTTTTTTTATAGGCTGTCAATTTTATGGCGGTAAAGTGTTGCATGGAGTGCGGGCTGTCTTTTGCGGGCGAACGCTGTCTGGTATAAGGCTACAGCCGGTCTGACCGAAACGGTCGATTCGGCTGGGCCTGGCAGGATATTTTGCCGGCCTGTCGAATGCAAAAGAAGGCTCATTTTCAATTGGGTGAGGAGAGATGAAGTGCCTATTAACCGTTTTTCTTGCCGCAACCGAACGCAGGCAATCTTGTTTTTAGTGATCGCCGCTTTATTATGGTCATCGGGCGGGCTCTTCATCAAGGTGGTGTCCTGGCATCCGTTGGCCATCGCCGGCATCCGCAGCTTTTTTTCCGCGCTGGTGATGGGCCTTTTTTTCGGCGCACGGGCGGTAAATTTTTCCCGCGCGCAATTGGCCGGTGCGGCGGCTTACGCGGGTATGGTCACCATGCTGGTCGTGTCGACAAAAATGACGACGGCGGCGAACGCGATTTTCCTGCAGTACACGGCGCCGGTCTATGTGGCGCTCTTGTCTTATGTTTTGCTGCGGGAAAAAATCAGCCGGGGCGATTGGTGGATGATGGGGCTCGTGTTTGGCGGCATGACGCTGTTCTTTCTTGATGACTTGTCCTGGGGCAGCCTGGCCGGCAATTTGTTCGGCATCGGCAGCGGCCTGAGTTTTGCCGCCTTCGCCATCGCGCTCAGGCTGCAAAAGGGCGCTGCGCCGGCGGGGTCGGTTCTCTTGGGCAACCTGTTGACCTTTTTGATCGGCATCCCGTTTTACGCGGCGCCGTATCCGGATGCCGCCGGCTGGGGCGCGCTGGTGATCTTGGGCGTTTTCCAGCTTGGCTTTTCCTATTATTTTTACACGGAAGCCATTTCCTACGTGACAGCCTTGGAAGCGGTGCTGATACCCGTCATCGAGCCGGTCTTGAACCCGGTCTGGGTCTTTTTGGTGCTGGGGGAGCGGCCGGGGACGATGGCGCTGATCGGCGGGGCGATTGTGCTGGTGGTCATTACCGCGCGGTGCGCCATGAAGGCGGGTCGCTCATGAAAAAGACGCTGCCCGCGGGCAGCGTCTTGCGTTTTTTGGCTGTTTTACAGTTTCAGCTGGGTTTTCATGCGCTCAACGGCTTCAATCGTGCGCTCGGCGTTGCCGAAGGCGGTAAGGCGGAAATAGCCTTCGCCGGCCGGTCCGAAGCCGGCGCCCGGCGTGCCGACGATATTGACTTCCGTCAGCAATTTGTCGAACAGGCCCCAGGAGTCAAGGCCGGCCGGCGTTTTCAGCCAGATATAGGGGGCGTTGACCCCGCCGAACACGGTCAGGCCCATGGAGAGCAGTCCTTCGCGGATGACCTTGGCATTGTTCATGTAGTAGTCGACCACTTCGCGGATTTGCTGTTTGCCTTCCGGGCTGTAGGCGGCCTGCGCGCCGCGCTGGATGATGTACGGGACGCCGTTGAATTTAGTCGTGTGGCGGCGGTTCCACAGCTGGTTTAAGGGCACCTTTTCGCCTGCTTCCGTCCGGCCCATGACCGTTTTCGGCACGACCGTGTAGGCGCAGCGCGTGCCGGTGAAGCCGGCCGTTTTGGAGAAGGAGCGGAATTCGATCGCCACCTCCTTGGCGCCTTCGATTTCGTAAATGCTGTGCGGCACGTCCGCTTCCGTGATATAGGCTTCGTAAGCGGCGTCAAACAAAATGACGGCTTCCGTTTCACGGGCGTAGTCGACCCATTTTTTCAGCTCGCTGCGCGAGAGGGTGGTGCCGGTCGGGTTGTTCGGCACGCACAGGTAAATGACGTCAACCGGCGACTCGGGCAAGGCGGGGCAGAAATTGTTTTCCGCGTTGCAGACGAGGTAGGTGATGCCGGCAAAGCGGCCGTCTTCGCCGAGGGCGCCGGTGCGGCCGGCCATGACGTTTGTGTCGAGGTAGACCGGATAGACCGGATCGGTGATGGCGATTTTCGCTTTATCGGAGAAAATTTCCTGGATGTTGCCGACGTCGCTCTTCGAGCCGTCGCTGACAAACACTTCGTCTTCGCCGATTGTTACGCCGCGGGCGGCGAAATCGTTGGCGATAATGGTTTGGATGAGGAAGTCATAGCCCTGCTCGGGGCCGTAGCCGCGGAAGGTGCTTTCCTGGCCCATTTCGGCCACGGCCGCCTCCATTCCTTTAATGACGGCTGGAACCAGGGGGCGGGTAACGTCGCCGATGCCGAGACGGATGATATCCGCCGACGGATTTTCGGTTTTGAAACGATTGACGCGCCGGGCGATTTCTGCGAACAGATAGCTGCCTGGCAGTTTGAGATAGTTCTCATTAATGCGGGCCATAGTGTAGCTCCTTTCAGACTTCTAGAATCAGCTACTATTATACACCAGCATTCTTTTATTTGTCAGGATGGCGGCGAACAGTTTTTGAAGGGAGTGGGTCAAATGAACACAAAAATGACAACCGGCTTGCTGGTGCTGTGCTTTTGCCTGCTGCTGGCTTCGCCGGCGGCGGCGGAACGCGTGCTGTACATACCGCTGGACGACCGGCCGGTGAGCCTGTCTTATCCGGTCGAAGCCTTCCTGGCGGCGGGGCTGGAGGTCGCGACGCCGCCCGAGCCGCTGCTCGCTTCCCGCTGGCGGCGCGGCGATCCGGACGGCCTCTTGGCCTGGCTGGAGGAACAGGCACCGGGCGCAGCTTGCGCGGTCGTGTCGGCCGACAGCGTCCTCTATGGCGGCCTTGTGCCGTCCCGCACGCATCACGAAACCGAGGCGCTGCTGGAGCTTCGCTTGGCGCGTTTGAATCGTCTGGCGGAGGGAGCGCTGCCGCTGCGCTTGTACGTTTTCAGCACCGTCATGCGCACGCCGCGCGTCAGCGTCGGCGGGACCGAGCCGCCTTACTACGAGCAATGGGGCGGGGATTTGTTCCGGCTTAGCGCGCTGGCGGACAAAGCGTCGCAGTCCCAACTGTCTGCCCTAGAACAGGCGGAACTGACGGCGCTGGCGGCGCATGTGCCGGCCGCGGTCCGGCAGGATTGGGAGGCGCGCCGCGAGCTAAACGAGCGCATGAATGAGCGGCTGCTTGCCGCCTTGGCGGCGGGCAAATATGCCTACTTTGTGCTTGGACGTGACGATACGGCTGTTTATTCCCGCTCTCGCCAGGAGTTTCGCCGGTTGTCGCGTTTGACGAAAGGCTTGCCGGAAACACGCTATGCGTCGTTTGCCGGGGCGGACGAAATCGGCTGGGTGCTGCTGCTGCGCGCCAAGCAGGATTTGGAGCATCATCTGCCGTTTGTGCGGGTCGTATACGCGCCGGGCGCGGGCGGCAGCACAATCGCCTCGTATGAGGATGAGACGGTCGCCCATTCTGTCCGGGGCCATTTGCTGGCGGCGGGCGCAGTGCCGGTCAACGGGCCGGCGGATTTTGTTCTGGCCGTTCACACGCCGGTTGACGGGGTGACGCCGGAAGCGGCTGACCCGCTGAACCGCGCGCCGCGCGCGATCAATCCGGACTGGCTGGCCTTCTTGCGCCGAGCCGTCCGGGCGGATACGCCGGTGGCCTTAGCCGACATCGCCTTTGCCAACGGGGGGGACGATGCGCTGGTGCGCAGCCTGGCCAGCGATGGGACGGCGCTGAAGCTGGCCGCTTACGGGGGCTGGAATACGGCCGGCAACTCGATTGGATCGGCGCTGGTCCAGGGCTTGCTGGCGGCCGGACAGCCGAAGCAGGCGCAACAGCGGCAGCTGGCGGCGCGGTATCTGGAGGACTGGGGCTACCAGACGGTGGTGCGCCAGGCTTTGTACGAGGAAATCGTGTGGGCCAACGGCTGGGAGGGGAACTGGCTGACGCCCGACCAGCGCCTGTGCTTGGAGCAGGAGGCAGCCGCCCGCCTGCGGGCGCTGGCGGCGGCGAACCGCCTGCTGCCGGACGGTTCGGCGTCTGATCACCTGCAGGTTGAATTGCCGTGGGATAGGCTGTTTGAGGCGCATGTCGCCTTCGTTCCGCAAACGTAAAACAGGAGGTTCCGGCGCGCCGGAACCTCCTGTTTTACGTGGGAAAACTTATGCTTTTGCGGCCAGCTTCTTGTTTGCTTTGGCGACAAACGGCGCGGCCTCAACGATGTAGCGCTCATGCGTTCCTTCGCCGATTAGTCCGGCCTCATCGTAAGCGCGGACGGCAAACGCCAATTTCTTGCCGGCCACAGCTGTGAGCTCCGCTTCCGCGCGGACCGCCATGCCGACCGGCGTGGCCGCGGCGTGGGCGACGGACACCTGCGTGCCGACGGTGGTGAAGCCGGCGGGCAAGGCCGCCTCAACGGCCGCCAGGCTGGCGCCTTCCATCAGGCCGATCATGGCCGGCGTGGCATAAACTGCGATGCCGCCGCTGCCGTACGCGATGGCGGTGTTTTTGTCAGTGACTGTTTCGGTTTTCTCGGCCTTCAAGCCGAGCGCAAGCTGAAATTCCAGCGTCATCAACCTCCTGCCTGCTTAATCTTCCGGGACGATGCAGATGAATTTGAACGGCTTGTCGCCGCGGTTTTTGATTTGGTGATAGGTGTTGGCGGGAATGTAGCCGGAAAAGCCGGCCGCTACTTCGTAGTCCACGCCCCCAATCATGACTGTGCCTTCGCCCTCCAAAAAGTAATTGATATGGGGCCAGGGGTGTTCGTGGGCGGGCGCCTTGCCGCCCGGCGCCAGTTCAAAGACGCGCATCGCCCAGCCTTGCCAGCCGTCGGCCGGCGACACGGCCATTTTCATGCTGGCGTTTTCCACGCCTGGGCCGCTTACCGGTTTGAAGGGAACTTTCGTCAGATCAATGACTGCCATGTTCATGCTCCTTTGCTGTTTGGTGTGCGGCCGGGTTAAAACGCCGGCACGATGGCGCCCTTGTATTTGTCCTCAATGAATTTCTTCACGTCCGGACTGGTCAGGGCCTTCGCCAGTTTCTGGATTTCCGGCCGTTTTTCGTCGCCGGAGCGGACAACCAGGATGTTTACATAAGGCGAATCCTTCGCTTCAATTGCCAGGGCGTCTTTGGCCGGAATCAATTTGGCGTCCAGGGCATAGTTCGTGTTGATGACGGCCAGCGCGACGTCATCTAAGGCGCGGGGCAGCTGCGGCGCTTCCAGCTCGCGGATGACGAGGTTTTTCGGATTGGCGGTGATGTCCTGGACGGTCGCTTTGACGCCGACGCCTTCCTTCAAGGTCAGCAGGCCGTTTTTAGCCAACAGGGCCAGTGCGCGGCCGCCGTTGGTCGGATCGTTCGGGATGGCGACAATCGCGCCGGCGGCGACGTCGCTCAGTTGCTTCACCTTGCGGGAGTAGATGCCCATCGGTTCAATGTGGACGCCGACCACGCTGGTTAAGGCCAGCTTGCGGTCAGCGGCGAATTTTTCCAGGTAAGGCGTGTGCTGGAAGAAGTTGGCGTCCAATTCTTTTTCCGCCACGGCCATGTTCGGTCGGACATAGTCGTTCATTTCCACGATGACCAAGTCGATGTTTTCTTTGGCCAGCATTGGCTTGACTTGCTGCAGAATCTCAGCATGCGGGACGGCTGTTGCGCCGACCTTGACGGTTTGCTTGGCGGTCGCCGCCGGCTTTTTGCTGTCGCCGCCGCAGCCGGCTGTCAGGAAGGACAGGGTGAGCAGCAGGGTGATAAGGGTGAAGGCTTTTTTCATGGGATACACTCCTTTTTCATCGATTTAACTGAACGTGCGCAACCAGGCTGCCGCAGACAAAAAAGCCTCTTTCACAGATGAAAGAGGCGGGTCGACCATTGCTTCATCTGTCAGGCGAAACCTGCAGGATTTGGCACCGTTCGCACTGCGATGGTTGCCGCGGCTTCATAGGGCCAGTCCCTCAGCCAGCTCGTGATGAACGTGTTCAGTTGCATAGCTGTATGGTAGCATAATCTGAGTTGTTTGGTCAAGATGACGGGCGGGATTTAGGAGGGCAGGATTTTTCACCTTCACAGCGAATAATGTTTACACAGAACAGGAATTTGGTTTTGATTATGAAATAAATGGTAACTATGCGGTGCGGCGCAACATTAATGATGCCTGCCGGTAGCCTTGGAAAGAAAGGTGCGAGCCAATGCCTCAGCTGCGAAAATTTGTTGCGCCGGAGTTAGTGATCGGTCCGGGCGCCAGTGCGCTGGCCGGCCGCTACGCCGCCAATTTCGGCGCCCGTCGGGCTTTGGTCGTGAGCGACGCCGGCGTCACGGCCTGCGGATGGACACAAAAAGTTGTCGGCAGCCTGCAGGAAACCGGCGTGCAGGCTGCTGTTTTTTCTGCGGTTTCGCCTAATCCTCGCTCGGCGGAAGTGCTGGCCGGAGCGGCCTTTTATCGGGACCATAACTGCGATGTGCTGGTGGCGGTCGGCGGCGGCAGCGCGATTGACTGCGCGAAGGGAATCGGCATTGCTGTGGCGGAGGGACGCCCTGTGCTGGAGTTTGAAGGCGTCGACAAGATCGGCGTCCCCATTCCGCCCCTTGTCTGCGTGCCGACCACCAGCGGCAGCGCGGCCGATGTGTCGCAGTTCGCGATTGTGCTGGATGAGAAGCGGTGCCGGAAGGTTGCGATTGTCAGCAAGATGCTGGTGCCGGACGTGAGCCTGCTCGACCCGGAAACGCTGACCACCATGACGTCCGCCGTTTCGGCCTACACCGGGCTGGACGCGCTGACGCATGCGGTTGAGGCGTATGTTTCCAATGCGCACTTTTCCCTGACCGACATGATGGCGCTGGAGGCGATCGAGCGGGTGAAGCGGTATTTTCTGCCGTCCCTTGCCGAGCCGTTCAATATCGAACACCGCCAGGGCATGATGCTCGCCAGCCTGAATGCGGGCATGGCTTTTTCAAATGCCATTTTGGGCGCCGTGCATGCCATGGCCCACAGCCTCGGCGGGGCGGCGGATGCGCCGCACGGCGAATGCAATGCCCTTTTGCTGGGACCCGTTGTCGAGAGGAATTTTTCTGCAGAGCCGGCTCGCTACCGCGAAATCGCCCGACGGCTGGGCTTGCATTTGCCGGCCTCCGACCAAAAGGCCGCCGGCGCGCTGTGCGCCGGGCTGGAGGAGTTGCGCCGGCAGGCAGGTTTGGTGCGCAACTTGCGCGATCTCGGTATTTCGCGCAGCCAGTTGCGGCGAATGGCGGAAAATGCGCTCGCCGACCCCTGCATGGCGACCAATCCGCGCCGATTAAGCATAGGAGAAGTGGTGCAGCTATATGAACAAGTTTTCTGACCAGTCATCGTCCGAACTCCGCTCGGCTTTGCTTGGGCTAGGCGAAAAGTCGATCCGTAAAACGCATTACGGGCAATTGCAGCGGCGGCTGGATGAATTGGAACGGTTTCGCGCCATTGTCGACCAGGCGCAAGACATGGTGTTCATGGTGCGGCCGGATGGCGTCATCTTAGACGCCAATGCGACCGCCTCGCACCTGCTGAAGGTCAAGACCGGCGAATTGATCGACAGTTCCTTCGAACTGTATTTGGATACCGCTTGGGCGCGTCTGTTGCAGGAGTTGGCTGAGCATGAAACTGGCGGACGCCCGCTGGTGCAGGAGCGGACGGCTTTTACCGCGCTGCAGGAGCCGGTCATCGTCGAAATGAGACTTACGAAAGCCCCGTTTGCCGATACGGATTACTACCTCGTTATTTTGCGTGACATGACGGAGAAAAAGTTGGCGGAGGAAAAAATCCGCACGCTGGCTTATTATGATCGTTTGACCGGATTGCCAAACCGCATGCTGCTCAAAGAGCAGCTGGCGCAGGGACTGGCGGCCGCCAAGCAAACCGGGGAGTTGACGGGCGTTTTCTTCCTGGACATTGACCGCTTCAAGGTGTTGAATGACAGCTTGGGCTTTGAGCAGGGGGATGCGCTCCTCAAGCAGGTGGCGGAAAGGCTGCGCGCGTTTGGCGGGCGCCTTATGCCGGCGCGGCTTGGCGGGGATGAATTTGCCGCGTTTATGACGGCCGGCCGTGATCTGTCGGAATTCGCCTTGTGCGCCCAGCGGCTGCTCGAACAATTGGCGCGCCCATTTTCGGTCGGCGGCCGGGAATTGTTCCTGACGGTCAGCCTTGGCGTGGCGGTGGCGCCGGAGGACGGACAAGGCGAGGACGAACTGTTGTGCAAGGCGGAGAACGCGATGTACCGCGCCAAGGAACAGGGGTGCGGGCAATGCCGGTTTTACACGAGCGCCTTGGATCTGGTCTGGTCGGAACGCGCCCAACTGGAAGTGGCCTTGCGCCGGGCGATTGCCGATCAGGCGTTTACGCTTGTCTACCAGCCGCAGTTTGCGGCGTCCGGCGCCTTGTGCGGGTTTGAGGCGCTGGTGCGCTGGCCGCGCGGGACGGAAAAGCCGGTTTACCCGGACTGCTTCATTCCCCTGGCGGAGGAATGCGGCCTCATCCTGCCGTTGGGACGGCAAATTCTCGAGATGGCGCTGGCGCAGTTGCGGCAGTGGCTCGATGATGGGCGTGCGGTTGGAAAAATGGCGGTCAACCTTTCGGCCAAGCAATTGTGCGATCCGCTCCTCGAGCAGCATCTGGTTGCGCTCCTGAAGGAATACCGCCTGCCGCCCGCGCTTTTGGAATTGGAGATTACGGAAAGCGCGGCCATCGGTCGGGAAAAAGATGTGGCCGACTTCTTGGCGGGGTTTCGCCGGCGGGGGATAACCCTGGCGCTGGACGATTTTGGGACTGGCTATTCCTCGCTGCATTGCCTGCGGATGCTGCCGATCCAGGTGGTGAAAATCGACCGGAGTTTTATCTTCGACATGACGACGAACAAAACGAATGCGGCGATTGTCGCGGCCGCTGTGGCCATGGCCAAAAGCCTTGGACTGGAGGTTGTGGCGGAGGGCGTGGAAACCCGGCAGCAGGTGGCTGCCTTGCAGGCTTTTGGCGTAGACAGGCTGCAGGGTTATTTGTTCAGCCGTCCGCAAAGCAGTGCGGAACTTGACCGCTGGGTGTGGGAGAAAGCTTGGGCGATGGCTTAGTGTGGAAGCTGGGCGCGGGATAGGCGAGCGAGTGCTGGCGTCCGCGCCTTTTTTTTGATAAAATGTTTGTTGCGCTATAGTTTTGAAAATTTAAACTTGAATCGGCGCGCGAGAGGCGGATTGTTTCATGTTGATAAATGACATTCTTGCGGCGGGAAAGCCCGACCAAACGGCGCTGATTGTACGCGACCACCAGCTTTCCTACGCCGAGCTGGCGGCGAAGGTCGGGGCGGCGCGGGCCTATCTGGCCGCGTGCGGCGCCGCGCCCGGCGACCGGATCGCGTTGATCAGCAAAAATTCGGCGGAATTCGTCATGGCGTATCTGGCCGTTGTCAGTCTGGGAGCGACAATCGTTCCGATTAATTTCCTGCTGGTGCCGCGAGAGATCGCCTACATTGTCAAGGATGCGGGCATCCGCCTCGTGTTGACGGCACAGCCCCTCGATTTGGAAGCGGCGCTGGCCGAAGCCGGCGTGGCGGAGCCGGTGCGGCAAATTACCCTCGACGATGAACGGCTATGGGCAAATACGGAAAAACCGGTGCCGCCGCAGGCGATGGAAGACGATACGGTGGCGACGCTGATTTACACCTCGGGCACGACCGGCCATCCCAAGGGTGCGATGCTGACGCACCACAACCTGATGTCGGACGCGAACAGCTTTCTGAAGGCCTTTCCGTTGGCCGCCACCGACCGGGTGCTATGCGTGCTGCCGATGTACCACTGCTTTGCCTGGACTTGCGCCGTGCTGGCGCCGCTGGCCAGGGGCGCCAGCGTGCTGATTCAGGAGACGTTTGCAATCCGCGAAACCCTGGCGATTATCCGCGAGGCCGGCGTTACCGCCTTCTTCGGCGTGCCGGCCATGTTCCAACTGTTTATCACCTGGGGGCAGCGCAGCGATTTTGAACACGTCCGTCTGTTTGTGTCCGGCGGTGCGCCGCTGCCGCAGGAGGTGGCAAATCAGTTTCAGGCCAAGATGAACCGCACGGTAGTGGAGGGTTACGGGCTCTCCGAGGCCTCGCCGGTTGTGGCGGTCAACCCCGTGGAGAAGGTGAAGATTGGTTCCGTGGGCCTGGCGCTGCCGGATGTTGTTGTCCGCGTGCTGGGGGAGGACGGCAATGAGCTGCCGCGGGGCGAAATCGGCGAACTGGTTGTGCGCGGCCCGAACGTGATGAAGGGTTATTACAACCTGCCGGAAGAAACGGCGCGGGCGCTGCGCGACGGCTGGCTCCACACGGGCGATCTGGCCTATCAGGACGACGAAGGGTACATTTTCATCGTCGACCGGCTCAAGGACATGATCATTACCGGCGGTGAAAATATCTATCCCCGGGAGATTGAAGAACTGTTGCATGCATACCCGGGGGTTGCGGAGGCCGCCGTCATCGGCGTGCCCGACAAGCTGCGCGGCCATGCGGCCTGCGCTTATCTGGTCCTCGCCGAGGGGCAGGAGCTCGACAAGCGCAAGCTCCGCGACTATTTGTCGGCGCGGCTGGCTTCGTACAAGGTGCCGAAGGATTTTTACCGCCTGGACGCCCTGCCCAAAAATCCGACCGGTAAAATTTTGAAGCGCGTGCTGCGGGACAAAGTGCTGACCGACAAGACGCATCAATAGACCTGTTGACGAACCGGTTCCTTTAGGAGCCGGTTTTTCTTTTGCAAATAATTTCTGTAAGAGAAAGGTTTTGTTGATTTGCGTAGAATATTGAAACTAAGGCTGGCGCAGGGGGTGGATGATGAGCTATCCAGTAGTGTTGCTTGCTGATACGACCGGTTCTGCCGGTGAAGCGCTGCTCGCGCTGGCGGCCAGCCAGCTCGGTCCGCTGGCACTCTCGATACGGCGCATGGCGTTTGTGCGGGAAGCCTGGCAGGTGAAGGAGGCGGTGCGGGAAGCGCAGCAGCTTGGCTGCCCCGTTTTCGTGCTGCTGACGGATGAAGCGCTGGCCAGGCTGGCGAGACAGGCCGCCGCGCTGGCGGGGGTTGTCTGCTATGACGTGCTGGGCCCCTTGGTGCAGGCTTTGGGGGCCGCCGCCGGGGCCGCGGCGGCAAGCAATCTGCCGGCGGCGCTGCAGGCGGAGCGGCGGGTTGTTTCAACTGAAGAGGCCGTTCATTTTGCCGTGCGCTACGACGACGGCCGCAAGCCGGACGAGGCGCTGGCGCTCGCCGACGTGGTGGTGATTGGCGTGTCGCGCACGTCGAAAACGCCGCTTTGCCTTTACTTGGCGCGGCGCGGCTTTAAAGCGGCCAATATCCCGCTTGCGCCGGAATTGCCGGTCCCTGACGCCCTGTACCAAGTGCCGGGCCACCGGATTGTGGGGCTGGTGATGCGTCCGGAACGGCTGGTTGAACTTAGGGAGAAGCGCCTGGCCGGGTTGACGCATTTTCGCGCCAGCATGAGTTATGCCTCGCGCCAACGGGTCCTATTGGAATTGGATTATGCCTACCGGATCATGGAAAAGCTGAAGTGCCGTCAGTTGGACATTACTGACATGGCTGTGGAAGAAGCGGCGCACTATATTGCTGAATGGATGAAAACGGAGGGATAAACATGGACAAAATGGTGTACTTGTTTGAAGAAGGCAACGCCACGATGCGGGATTTGCTCGGCGGCAAAGGCGCGGGCTTGGCCGAAATGACGCGCATCGGGCTGCCGGTGCCGCCAGGCTTGACGATCACGACTGAAGTCTGCCGCGCCTACTACCGCCAGGCAGAAAAACTGCCGGCCGATTTGCCGGCGTTGGTGCGGTCGGCCCTGTCCGTGGTGGAGGCCAAGACGGGCCGGCGGCTGGGGGACAAGGACAAGCCGCTCTTGCTGTCCGTCCGTTCCGGCGCCAAATTCTCCATGCCCGGCATGATGGATACCGTGCTCAATTTGGGGATTAATGACGACACGCTGCCGGGGCTGGCCGCCATGACCGGCAACCGGCGGTTCGCGCTGGATGCGTACCGGCGCTTTTTGCAGATGTACGCCGATGTGGTGATGGGGTATTCCAAGCATGCTTTTGCGGCGCTGCTGGAAGAGAAAAAGCGCAAGGCGGGCGTCAAACTTGACCAGGAGCTGAGCGAAGCGCAGCTGGCCGAAGTGGTGGCCGACTACAAGCAGCTCTACGCGCGGCTGTCCGACAAGCCTTTTCCCACCGATCCGTTTGAACAACTGATGCAGGCCGTTGAAGCGGTGTTCCGTTCCTGGAACACCGAGCGGGCGAAGGTTTACCGCGAACTGCATGGCATTTCCCACGACCTGGGCACGGCGGTAAACATCCAGGCGATGGTGTTCGGCAACATGGGCGCCACGTCCGGCAGCGGCGTCGCCTTTACGCGCAATCCGGCCAACGGCAACAAGGAAGTGTTCGGCGAATACCTGGTTGATGCGCAGGGCGAAGACGTGGTGGCCGGCATCCGGACGCCCAACCCGATTGCAAAATTGCGGCAGGACATGCCGGGGGTTTATGAGCAGTTCATCCAGGTGACGGAGCGCCTGGAAAAGCATTATCAGGATATGCAGGACATTGAGTTCACGGTTGAGGAAGGCAAGCTCTACATCCTGCAGACGCGAAACGGGAAACGCACCGGGCAGGCGGCGGTCAAAATCGCGCACGACCTGGCGGTGGAAGGGATTATCGCCAAGGAAAAAGCGCTCCTGCTGGTCGAACCGGCCCATTTGGAGCAGGTGATGCACCGGCAGGTGGATGAAAGCACCCCGCTGCAGGTGATTGCGCGCGGTCTGCCCGCGTCGCCGGGCGCCGCGGTCGGCCGGGTCGTTTTTTCCGCCGACGAGGCCGACCGCAAGCACCGGGAAGGGGAAAAGGTCATCCTTGTCCGCATGGAAACGACGCCGGAGGACATTCACGGCATCGTGGCCGCCGAGGGGATTTTGACGAGCCGGGGCGGCATGACGAGCCACGCCGCCGTTGTGGCGCGCGGCATGGGCAAGCCCTGCATCTGCGGGTGCGAGGCGGTGCGGATCGACTACGACGCACGCCTGTTCCGGGCCGGCGAGCTTGTCGTCAAGGCGGGGGATCTGCTTTCCCTCGACGGCGCCAGCGGCCGGGTGATTTTGGGCGAAGTTGTGATGTGCGACCCGGAATTGTCGCCCGAGTATGAAACCCTGCTGCGGTGGGCGGACGAGACGGCGCGCGTCAAGGTGCGCGCCAATGCCGACACGCCGGCCGATGCGGCTCTGGCCAGAGCGTTCGGCGCGACGGGCATCGGCCTTTGCCGCACGGAGCATATGTTCATGGCGACGGACAGGCTGCCTTACGTGCAGCAGATGATTTTGGCCGGCACGGTCGCCCAGCGCGAGGCGGCGCTGAAGCATCTGCTGCCGATGCAGGAAGCGGACTTCTACGGCATTTTCAGTGCGATGGAGGGCCTGCCGGTCACGATCCGGCTGCTTGATCCGCCGCTGCACGAGTTTTTGCCCAAAGAGGACGAGGTGCTGACCAGCGTATTGTCGCTGCGCCTGGCCGGCGATCAGTCGCGCAAGCTGGCGGAGCGGGAGGCGCTGCTGGCGAAGATCCGCGAGCTCAAGGAGGCCAACCCGATGCTGGGGCACCGCGGCTGCCGCCTGGGCCTCACGTATCCGGAAATATACGAGATGCAGATCAAGGCGATTTTCCTGGCGGTCGTGCGGCTGCTGCAGGAAGGCAAGCAAGTGCTGCCGGAGATCGAAGTTCCCTTGACCGTCGACAAGCGGGAGCTCGATGCCTGCATTGCCCGGGTGCATGAAACCGCCCGGCGCGTCTGCGCTGACGAAGGGGTGCAGGTTGATTACCTGGTCGGCACGATGATCGAGTTGCCGCGGGCGGCGCTGCTGGCCGATGAGCTGGCCGCTTCGGCTGATTTCTTCAGCTTCGGGACGAACGACCTGACCCAGACGACGTTCGGCTTCAGCCGCGATGACGCGGAGGCGAAGTTTTTGCCGCATTACTTGCACCAGGGCTTGTTGGCGGAAAACCCCTTCGCCGTGCTGGACCGCAAGGGGGTCGGCGGCTTGATGAAGCTGGCGATTGCCGGCGGGCGCAGTGTGAAGCCGGGGCTTTTGATCGGCATCTGCGGCGAACACGGCGGCGAGCCGAACTCGATTGCTTTTTGCCATGAAATCGGCCTTGACTATGTAAGCTGTTCGCCCTACCGCGTGCCGATCGCCCGGCTGGCGGCGGCGCAAGCTGTCTTGGCCGGCGGGGCGGCCGGCGGTGGAACAAAATAAGACTTGCGGGGGCCGAGCGGCCCCCGTTTTTTTGCCTGAATTTTTCATGCAATGCGCGGCCAAATCCTTTATAATGAAATGATGGATACCAAGATAAATTGACGGGGAGGTGGACGCATGACGATTGACTTAAACCAGCTGTGCATGGGGTGCATGCGCTCCAAAGACGCCCCGGTTTGCCCCTTCTGCGGCTGGCGCGATCCGTCGTCGCCGGCGGCGGAGCCGTATTTGCCGCCGCGCACGCTGCTGAATGGACGGTATCTGATCGGCCGGGTGCTGGGGCATGGTGGGTTTGGCATCACCTATTTGGGTTGGGACACGACCCTGAACATAAAAATAGCCGTCAAGGAATATTTCCCGACCGGCCTGATGGCGCGCATCCCCGGACAAACAACCGTTTCCGCCTATAGCGGCGAGCGGGGAGAAACCTATCAGGCGGGGTTGGCGCGCTTTTTGGAGGAAGCGCGCGAGCTGGCCCGCTTTGACGACCATGCCAATATTGTCGGCGTCAGGGATTTTTTTGCCGCGAACGGCACGGCGTATATGGTCATGCAGTGCCTGGTCGGCCTCACGCTGAAGGAGCATCTGGCGGCGCAGCCCGGACAAAAGCTGCCTTATGCGGTGGCGCTGCGCATCATTCTGCCGGTTTTGGACGCGTTGGACAGCGTGCATGCGGCCGGACTGATTCATCGGGACATCAGTCCTGACAACATTTATCTGACGAGCCAGGGGCAAGTGAAAATACTGGACTTTGGCGCTGCCCGGCAGACGCTGCGCGGACAGGAAAAGAGCCTGTCGATCATTTTAAAGCCCGGCTATGCTCCGTTCGAACAGTACCAGAGCCGGGGCGAGCAGGGGGCCTGGACGGACGTTTACGCCGCCGCGGCGACCCTGTACCGCATGCTGACCGGCGTGACGCCGCCCGATTCGGTCGACCGCCTGGCAGCCGAGCAGCTGCAGCTGCCGTCGGCCTTAGGGGCGCTGCTGACGCCGGAAGCGGAGGATGTGCTGCTTCACGCCCTGTCCATCCGGGCCGAGGAACGGATCAAGGATGTTTCGACCTTCAAGCAGGAATTGCTGGCGGCGTCGGGCGTGACGGAGGCGGAGGCATTGAGCGTTCCGGCGCCGAAAGCGGCGCCGAATGAGGTCTGCTTTCCGATTGCGCGACCGGCGGACAGCCTGTCGCAGACTGCGTCAGCCGCGTTTTTCTCCGCTGCGGCGGAGGCGACAGGGGGGGCGGGTCAAAGCGGTGCGGCGGATACGATTTTTGCGGGCCAGGCGAGTACGGCGGCGGGAACGCCTGCGCCGGCAGGAAAGAAAAAATGGTTCAAGGCGGCCGCGCTCGTCTTGCTGTTGGCCATGCTGTTTGCGGGCGCCTATTACTGGCTCAGCCGCGGGCAGGGGGAAAAGGTGCTGGCCGACGGCAGCCGCTATACCGGACAGTACCGCTGGAACGTGCCAAACGGCCAAGGGGTTTTGCAGCGGCCGGACGGCGCCGTATTCTCGGGCAACTTCCAGAACGGCAAGCTGCAGGGCGAGGGACGCTTTGAAGACCCCGCCAATCAGATCCGGTATCAGGGCGCTTTTAAAGATGGCCTGTTCGAAGGCCGCGGCAAATATACGGATGACAAGTCGGGACTTGTCTACGAAGGCGAGTTCAAGGCCGGACTGCGGGCGGGACAGGGAACGCAGACCGTCAAGGGGCAGACGCGGTATGAGGGCGAATTCCGCAATGACGCTTTTTATGGCCGGGGCAGCCTCACGCTGCCTGACGGGACGATCATGCGCGGCTTTTTCCGCGAGGGACTGCGTGAAGGCAGCTTTCTGCGGATTCCTCCCGCTGAAAATATGATTTATACCAGCCGGTATGCCAAGGACAAGATGCTGGACAGAGAGCAGCCGGTTGCGCCGTTTACCGTCAAGCAGCTGCGTTTCCGCAATGAAGACGGCAGCGGCGCTGCCTTGGGCGATTTTGACACGCGCTTTTCGCAGGCGGAGCTTCGCCGGCCGGTGTTCTACATGGAAGCGGTGAACGATCTGCCGCGCGGCTTTTCCGGCCTGATGCACGTCGCCTACCTTGATCCGGGCGGGCAGGTGCTGCGCGAGGCGGCGACCGCTTCCGACCGGGCTTCTTTTGCCGTGCCGATCAAGTTTGAGGCGGCCGGCGAGCAGCAGGTTTTCCGCGGCGGCTGGAGCGCGGCGGAACGCTTTGAAAAAGGCAGCTACCGCGTTCAGTTTTGGTGGCTTGACGTAAAGGTTGCCGAGGGCGTGTTCGAGGTTTACTAGAAATGAAAAGGGAAGCGGGGCGGCTTTCATTGAAAAGGAATGCAATGGCCTTTGTGTTGCTGGTGGTGCTGCTGACGGCGTCAGGGTGCGCCAAGGGCGACATCACCCTGGACCTGCGGAAAATCGGCCAGGCGGACGTGTCGTGCCAGGTGCTTGTCGCGCCGGCGCTGGCTGTGCCGCTTGAACAAGTCAAGGAGCAGTTCCGCAGCGACCAGTTTCAGGTCGCGGATGTGCGCGACGGCGACTGGGTTGGTTTTACCGCCGAGCGCCACTTTGACCGGGTGCGGGACGTAAAAGACATCCGGCTGTTCCAGTCCGTCCGGAAAAACGGCGAGAGCAAGGCGGGGGCCGCGGCGCCGGCCGCGGAGAAAGCGAAGCCGTTTCAGTCCGAGATCGTGACGGAAAAAGGCTGGTTTGTGGATACGTACAAAGTCAATGCGCAGCTTCGTCTGGACCAGCAGCTGCCGCTAAAAAAGACGGAAGAAAAGCAACTGGCGTCCTTCTTGCTGTCGCAGGTGAAGCTGAACTTCATTGTGAAGCTGCCGGTTGTGGCGTCAAACAGCAATGCCGCGGAAGTGCGCGACGAAGGCCGCACGCTGGTCTGGCCCGTCAACCTGACCGCGGAGACGTATGTCCATGCGGAGGCAAAATTGCTGAACTGGCCGCGTATCGCTGGCGCCTGCCTGGCGGTCATCATTGCCGGGGCCGTCGTCTGGCGGAAGCGGGCGGCGCGCAGCAAGCGGGAAGGAGCGGCCTGACCATGCAACGACTGGCAAGGAAGGATTTACACGCGGGCCTGGTCATGGCCGAGGCGCTGCTGGATAAGGACAATCAGGTTTTGCTGGAGGCGAACACGGTTTTGACCGCGCGGCACCTGGAATTGCTGGCCGCCTGGCAGGTGGATTTTATCCGCGTCCGCGAGGCCGGCGACACGGACGCCTCGCTGGCGGAGCAGTTGGCCCTTGCGCGGCAAGCGGAGCGCCGTGAACCGCCGGCGCCGCCGGACAACCTGCTGCTACTGGGCATCAGCGGCCGCGCGGTGGAGACGATTTTAGCCGGAGGGGTTGAAGCGGGCGCGGACGGGGCGGGCACGCTGCTCCGTCCGGCCGCTCTGCGGCAGTATGATGACATTTTAACCGCCTTATCCATGTGTCTGGTGAGCGTCCGCGGCCAGGAGCTGGCCTTGAAGCAGCTGAACGAAACGGCGGTGCTGATTTTACGGTACCTCCTGGCGACCCCGGGTGTTGTCGGATACACGATGCGCCCGTTGGCCCGGCCGGTCGCCGAAATCGCCCGCCACACCCTGTCAGTGAGTATTTGGGCCGGGAAGATCGCCCAGCTGCTGCGGCTTTCCGCGCGCGAAATGAGCAATGTCGTCTATGGCGCCGTGCTGCATGATGTCGGCAAGACCGTGTTGCCGGAGGCGGTGGCCTTTCCGACGCAAAGGCTGACCGGCGAGCAGCAAGCGCAATACCGCAGCCACGTGGCGTTGGGGGTTTCCCTTTTAAAAGATAAAAACTGGATACCCAAGGACGCGTTGCTTATATTGGCGCAGCACCATGAACGGCAAGACGGCAGCGGCTTTCCGATGCAAACGCCGGGCGAAAAAATCCACCGGCTGTCGCGGATCATCGCGTTGGCCGATTCGATCGACCGGGCGCTCCATCCCGCGCGCAAGCCGGCGCTGACCCTGCCGGAGCTGGCTGAAACGCTGCCGTTTTGGCAGACGACGCATGATCCGTCGCTGTGCTTTTTAGTCAAGCAGTATTTGGAGGACTTCATCTTCAGCAATCGCATCACGCTCAATGACGGGCGGCAAGGGGAGATTATCTACCGCCACCATGCCTTCCGCGAGCCGGTGATCAGGACGGCGGACGGCGAAGTGATCGACCTGAACCGCCAGGCGGATGTGCGGGTCGAGCAGTATCGCCTGTAGGGCAAGCAAAAGATTACACAGATTTAACAACGGCGGCTTGCCGTTCGCGCTATAGTGAAAGATAAAGTATGGTGCAGGAGGTGCTTGGAATGAACGTAAGACGAGATTTTGATGAAAAATTGCTGCATATTCAGCAGCAAGTAGAAAAGATGGGACTGATGACGGCCGATTTCATTGATTCGACGGTTGAGGCGATGATCACGATGAATCCAGTGGAGGCAAAGGCCGTTCGGCAGGATGAAAAGCAAATCGACGCGGTGTTCCGGCAGGTTGACGAACGCTGCATCGTTTTGATGGCGACGCAGCAGCCGGCGGCCGGCGACCTGCGGTTTTTGGTCAGCAGCATGAAAATCGCCGGCGAGCTCGAGCGCATTGCCGATTACGCCAACAACATCGCCAAGAAGGTGCAGCGTCAGCGCCTGGCCAACATGACGGCTTTGCTGGGCGAAGAGTGGAATGAAAAGGTGCGGACGATCGGGCATACGGCTTCAGCGATGCTGCGCGAGGCGATGCAGGCCTATGTGCAGCATGATGCGGCGGCCGTCGCCGGCATTATCGCCAAAGACGAGATCGTCAACAGTTTGAACAAGCAACTGTTTGCGGACATTCTGACGGCGGCCCCGCAGGAGCAAACCGCCTTAGCGGCCGTATTCCAGGTCCATACGGTGATCCGCTACATCGAGCGGATGGCGGACCGCTCGACGAATATCGCCGAACAGGTTTTCTACATGTCAAAGGGCTTTCCGTACACCAAATTTTAATTTGGTTAAGAACGGGTGAAAAATTAACATTGCCTTAACACTGCCCCCTGCGGTCTATGTGATACAATCAAGTTGAATCATAGGCTGCAGGGGGTTTTTATGAAGCTAACGAGATGGATCGTGCTGCTGCTGGCGGCGGCGTTGGTTGTGACGGCGGCGTCAGGGTGCGGACGAAAAAAACAAGATGACAAACATGTCAGCGCGTCAGGTTCGACGGCTTTGCTGCCGCTTTTGAAACCAGCTGCGGAAGAGTTTCAAAAACGGCATCCGGAGATCACTGTCAGCATCAGCGGCGGCGGTTCGTTCACCGGACAAAATCAGGTTGCATTCGGCGGGGTAAATATCGGCAACTCCGACGTGCCGGTGACGCCGGAATTGAAGGCCAAGGGACTGGTTGAATTCCCGTGCGTCGTGGCGCCGTTTGTGTTTATCACCAATAAAAACGTGGCGGTCGATAACTTAAGCGCCGAGCAGTACGTGGGAATTTTGACCGGACAAATCAAAAATTGGAGCGAGGTCGGCGGCGCCAATGAAAAGATCACGCTGATCCATCGCGCCAAGTCTTCCGGCACGCGGGCGACCATCGCCGAGGTTGTCTTGGGCGGCGCCCGGTTTACGAACGATGCGATCATCCAGGATTCCAACGGGGCCGTCCGGGCGGCGATTGCCAGCACGCCGGGCGCCATCGGCTATGTTGATTCGGCCTATGCGGACGACAGTGTGAAAATGCTCAAATACAATGGGGTCGAATACAAGCCGGAAAACATCGTGAACAGAACCTATCCCGTTTATTCCACGCCGCGCATGATCACCAAAGGCGAACCAACCGGGGCGACGAAGCTGTTCATAGAGTTTGTTTTGTCTAAGGAATTCCAGGAAAAGTATGCCGTGGAATATAAATTCATTCCGATAACAAGGATGGCGCCTTAACAGCGCCGCTCGGGCCGAGATTCCTTGACGATGAACAGAAACGTTATCGCCGAAAGGGTGCTGGATATGAAAAAAAACATGGACGGGCATCACGTCCGGACGCTGCTGTATGATCGGTACATCCGCTATTTGTTTATCGCTTCGGCGATGATGATGACGCTGATTATTCTGACCATCATTATTTTTGTCGGACGGCAGGGCCTGCTGACCTTCAAGGAGGTCTCGCCGCTGCAGTTCTTCTTCGGGACCAACTGGGACCCGCCATTTGAATATGGCGCCTTGAGCTTTATTGTCGGCTCGCTGGCGGTCACTGCCTTGGCGATTTTGATCGGCGGCCCCCTGGGGCTGGCCGGGGCGGTTTTCATGGCTAAAATTGCGCCGCCGAGGATGCGCGAAGTTATGCGCCCGGCGACCGACTTGTATGTAGCGATTCCGTCCGTTGTGTACGGTTTCATCGGGTTGACCGTGCTGGTGCCGTTCATCCGCTCCGTGCTGCACACGGGCAGCGGATTTGGCTTGCTGGCGGCCGGCCTTGTGCTGGCAATCATGATTTTGCCGACCGTGATTACGATTTCCGAGGATGCGATCCGCTCCGTGCCCCGGCCGCTTGAGGAAGCCTCGCTCGCCCTGGGGGCGACGCGCTGGCAGACCATCTGGAAGGTCATTATCCCGGCGGCGTTGCCGGGTATTTTGGCTTCCATCATTTTGGCCATGGCGCGGGCGATCGGCGAGACGATGGCGGTGCAGATGCTGATCGGCAATACGCCGCAGCTGCCGTTCAATTTGACGACGCCGACGACGACGCTGCCCAGCGAGATTGTTGTGGAAATGGGCAACACGCCGTTTGGCTCCGCCTGGAACAACTCCTTGTTCCTCATGGCGCTGGTGCTGCTGGTCATTTCCTTGCTGCTGATCCTGGCCATCCGTTACCTCGCCAAGAAAAATGCCATGAATACGAGCAATGCATGAAGGAGAAATGGCTATGTTGGATCAAGGTCGTATAAACAAACGCAACGACGTCCTGGCGACGGCGCTGCTGTGGTGCGCGGGGCTGGTCATCCTGCTGATTTTGGTGTGCTTTCTTGGCTACATGCTGGTGCAGGGCTTGCCGGTTTTGCTCAGGCCCGGCTTTTTGCTCGGCATGCCGAGCGATATTCGCGCTGGCGGCGGTATCGGCCCGCAATTGTTCAATTCATTTTACATCCTATTTTTGTCGCTGTTGATTTCAGTGCCCATTGCCATCGGGGCGGGGATTTACCTGTCTGAGTATGCCAAAAACAACCGGCTGACTGATATCGTCCGGCTGAGCACGGAGAGCTTGGCGACGGTGCCGTCGATCGTGCTGGGCTTGTTTGGCATGATCGTGTTTGTCAGCTACTTTGAATTCGGCTTCAGCATTATCGGCGGCGCGCTGGCCTTGTCGCTGCTGAACATCCCGGTTCTGGTCCGGGTTACGGAGGAGACCTTGCGGACGATTCCGCGCTCCTACCGCGAAGCCAGCCTGGCGCTGGGCGCAACCAAATGGCAGACAATTTGGCGCGTGGTGCTGCCGCAGGCGTTGCCGGGCATTTCGACGGGCGTCACCCTGACGGCCGGCCGGGCGTTGGGCGAAACGGCGATCCTTATTTTTACGGCGGGAACGTCTGTCTCGCGCACCTTCCCGGATTTTGACCTGTTCGCCGCCGGGGAAACGCTGGCCGTGCATTTGTGGTATGTCAACGGCATCGGCATGGTGCCGGACAAGACGCAGATCGCCAACGGCATCGGGGCCTTGCTGATTCTGGTGATTTTGGTGTTCAACCTGGCGATCGGGCTGCCGATCCGCTACTATCAGCAAAAAATGCTAAAAGGCGCAAAATGACAAAACCGGCGGGTGATCCCGCCGGTTTTGTCATTTTGCGCAATGCGCTATTTGTTTTCTGTTGTGGTCTGCACTTGCAGCGGCGTTTCGAAGTAAACGCTGCTGCTGGGGAAGGCGGCACAAACGCCGGCTTCATTCAAAATGTCAAGCAGGGCCAGGTTGACGGCGTGCTTGACCGACAGGTGCTTGTCGGAAGCGGTGGGCAGGGTGAAGTACTGGACGAGAATGTCGAGGCTGTTGGCGCCGTAGGCGTCAAAGCCGACGACGATGCTGTTTTGCTCGATGGCGGGCTCTTGGGCCAGATGCGCCCTGATGCGTTCGATGCAGTCTTCCAACTGCTCGCGCGAGGTGGCATAGGTGACGCCAAGCGTGAACTTGACGCGCCGTTTTTCCATGCGCGACCAATTGGTAATCGATTCGTTGGCCAGCACGGCGTTGGGAATGGAAACGACCGCCTGCTCGAAGGTGCGGATTTTCGTGCTGCGAAAGGTGATTTCCTCGACAATCCCTTCCGCCTGCGGGAGCTGGACCCAGTCGCCGGTGCGGAACGGCTTGTCCATCAAAATGACGGCGCCGCCGAACACATTGGCGATCGTGTCCTTGGCGGCCAGGGCGATCGCCAAGCTGCCGAGGCCGAGGCCGGCGATGAAGCCGTTGATGTCGTAGCCCCACTCCTTGGCGATCATCGTAAACGCCAGGGCGACGATGATCATGTGCAGCACCTGGCTGAGCAACTGGCGCAGCGTATCGTCGAGCTGGCTGATCAGGCGCTGCGTCAACAGGCCGGTTGTATTGCTCAGGTTGTACAGCACATGGAAAAACAGCAAAATGATCGCTGTCCGCAGGCAGTGGTGCAGCACGACCTGGTCGGCCGGTATGGCCGGATGGCTGATGAGCGCAATGTAGACGCCGATCAGAGGCACGAACAGCTTGAGCGGCGTCTCAACGGCCGCCAGGATCTGCGTGTCAAGCGTAAAGGAAGTTTTGTCGGTCATTGCCTTCAAAAAGCGGAGCAGCGGGTGGACAAGAAACTGGCGGATAAACAGGGAAAAAAGAAAAATGCCGACGGAAACCAGCAATGGTTTGATGATGGGCCAATACAAGTGCATGGTGCCTCCTTGAGCGGTTTTGCCCTTATTGTATCACGCGGGGCCCTTTTCGGAAAGCAAGGCAGCCATGCTATAATAAGCGCAAAGAGAGGTGTTACATATGGAAGCGATCGTTGTGGCGGCGTGGCTGGAAAAAGCGGTTTGGTCGCTGCTGGTGCTGGGCGGCTGGGGGTTGGCGCTGCTGGCGCTGCCAGGCATTTGGGTGATGTGGGGCGTTGCCGCAGCCTACGTGTGGCGAATGGGTCTGATTGCCGACGGCTGGTTGTGGCTGGGGCAGGTAGCGGCGATCGGGCTGCTGGCCGAGCTGATCGAAGCCATGGGCGGCTTTTGGGGCGTGCGCCGGGAAAAAGGCTCGTGGGGAACGTCCTTTTTGACGGCGGGCGGGGCGATCGCCGGCGCCATCTTTGGTTCGCTGGCTTTGCCCGTGTTCGGCACCGTGCTGGGCGCGGCGGCGGGCGCTTATGCGGTCGCTTATCTGGTGTTGCGAAAAAAAGGATACCAAGCGGCGCGCAGCAGGCAAATCGCCTGGACGGCCGCTTGGTATCAGCTTCTGGCTTATATCGCAAAAATTGTGGCGGCAACGGTGATTGCCGCGTGGATATTATGGCGTTTCTGGCAGGGGTGAAGGAACCTGTTTTCTTTCATACCAGGAAACGAGGCCGAATACGAATGTGCAGACAATCCATTCCTGGTAAATCGGGTGGGGCAAAAGCCGGGAGGCGGGGATGAGCTGCCAGGCGAGCAGCGTCAGGAGCCCTGCGCTCAGGGTATAGAAGCCGGCTGATTTGGTGCACAGGTTTGGTCTGAACAAGGCGGAGAGCAAGATGACGCTGAAGCCGGCCGTCAGGCTCAGGCCGAGCATAAGCGTATTCAAGATGCCGGACACCCCGAGCGCCATGATGAACGTCAGGGCGCCGGTTCCGATGACCGACCATTCCATCACGCGGCGCACCGCTTCGTCCGAGGCTTCCGGCTTCATGTACCGCTTGTAGATGTCGCGCGAAATCATCGTGGAGGCGCCGAGGAGCAGGCTGCAGGCCGTGGAAATGTCCGCCGCCCATAGGGCGGTGAGCGTCAAGCCGGCCAGGAAGGGGTCAAGGGCGATGATCGCCGTTGGCAAGGCGCTGGCGGCGGCGACGCCGGGCGCGGACGCCTTGGCGCACAAGCCGAGCCAGGCGGCCAAGAAGCCGATCGGCAGCATGAGCAGGCCGCCGCTGACGAAGCCGAGGCGTGCTTCCTTGCCGTCCTTGGCTCCCAAAGCGATTTGGATAATGCTCTGCAACGACAGGTTGACCGTGATCATGACGGTGATCCAGATGAGAATGCCCTTGACGCCTACGCCGGCAATCGGATCAAGCCAGGGCCCGCTGGACGGCAGGGCTGCCGCCAGGGCCGCAGGGCTGCCGATCGGCTGCTTGAAGACGGCGACGGCGATGCCGACGTAAATCAAGGCGACGTTTAAAATGTTGGACAAGCTGGCGGACCACATGCCGCCGATATAGGTGATGCCGATGAAGACGACGGCGCTGGTGAGCATGCCGGTCGTCAAGCTGAAGTATTCGGGGAGCAGGGCGTGCAGGATGCTGCCGCCGGCCACATATTGCAGCGAGATGATGACGATTTGAATCAGGACCTGGCAAATGACGCCGAGCATAACGGTTTTTTTGTCAAAATAGCGATCCAACAGTTCCGTCAGCGTTGTGATGCCAAGCGCGCGGTAACGGGCTGCCAGCCAAAGGCCGGTGACGATAGCGCCCAGTCCCCAGGCCACGTTGTACCAGCCGGCCGAGAGGCCGACGCGGAAAGCCTGTTCGGCAACGCCGACGGTGGAGGCGCCGCCGATCGCCAGCCCGACGATGGACATGGAGACTAGCGGCCAGGGCAGCGTGCGGCCGGCCAGGGAGTAATTGGCGGAAGAACCGCGGCTGCGCAGGCGGCCGACGATGCCGATGATGAATAAAGCCAGGATATAGGCAACAATTAACAGCAAGGGAAGAGACATGGAGAAACCCTCCTCGTTTTTTAATCTGGTCATAAGCATTTTTGCAGCCTGCTTTTGTCTTCTCCGGAAAAGACAAAAGAAAAAAGGCCTCCCGAAAGGGACGCCTTTGCGTGGTACCACCCTAATTGATGCAGGAAAAAGACTGCATCTTCTCGAATCCCTTAACGCGGGAAACGGCTCGACCTACTGACCTTACGGCGTTCAGTCTGCAGCTCGGAAGGGAACTTCGCCAAACCTTGCCGTACCGGATTCACACCAACCACCGGCTCTCTTAACGGGTCCGTCAGGGTACTCGCTTCGTCATCGCTTATTGCAAGATGATGTTGTGGAAATTATAATATCATCAGCGTGTCTTTGTCAACAAGAAAAATACATAATGATACAACAAAGGGGAGAAAGAGATGAAATTCAAGTTTATTCACAACAATTTTAACGTCTTGGATTTGGAAAAGAGCCTCGCTTTTTATCGTGAAGCGCTGGGCTTGGAGGAAGTGCGCCGCATCAACGGTCCGGACGGTCAGTTTGTTTTGGTTTACCTGGGCGACGGCACGACGCCGCATACGCTGGAGCTGACCTGGCTGCGCGACCGCAAGGAACCGTACAACCTGGGCGACAATGAGTTCCACCTGGCCTTCCGGGTTGATGACTACGAGGCGGCGCTGGCCAAGCATAAGGAAATGGGCTGCGTCTGCTATGAAAACGAGGCGATGGGGATTTACTTTATTGTTGATCCGGACGGCTACTGGCTGGAAGTGGTGCCGACCCGCTCGTAAGGCGGCTAGCCAGGCCAGGGCCAATACAAGGAGAGGGGAAAAGGCAATGCGCAAATGGCGATGTGTGATCTGCGACTATATCCATGAAGGGGATACGCCGCCGGAGGCTTGCCCGATTTGCGGCGTGGGGCCGGAGCAGTTTGTCCTGTTGGCGGAAGAATTGCCCCCCAAGCGCTGGAAGTGCGTGATTTGCGACTATGTCCACGAGGGGAACGAGCCGCCGGCCGTCTGCCCGATTTGCGGGGTCGGACCGGAGCAGTTTGTCCTGTTGGAGGAGACGGCGACGGCGCTGACGGCGCAAACCGTTGCCTCCGCCACGCCGGAGACGGCGGAGGCGGCGCTGTCTACCATCAGCTGCGGACTGTTCGTGCTGACCGCCTGCTGCGAGGGGCGGGCGAACGGGCAGTGCGTCAACACCGTGTTCCAGCTCACGAGCCTGCCGTCAAAAATCGCCGTCTGCTTGCACAAGCAAAGCCTGACCCATGCTTTTGTGCAACAGTGCGGCGCGTTCACCGTATCCGTTTTGCCGCGTGACGATGACGGGTTGGCGATGGTGCGCCATTTTGGCTATCAGACTGGCCACAAGGTTGAAAAATGCGCCTGCCTGGAAATGGTGCCGGCCCGCAACGGCTGCCCGATTGTCAAGGAAGCCGTCAGCTACTTCGAGGCGAAAGTCATTCCCGACAAGGTGGTCGACGTCGGATCGCATACCTTGTTTGTGGCGGATGTGACGGGCGGCCGGGTGCTGCGGCAGGCACCGGCGCTGACGTATGAGTATTACCAGGAGCGAAAAGCGGCGGAAAAAAAGAAGGAGGCAGGCAAATGAAGCCAGTGATTATCGCCAGCGGCAAGGTGAGGCCGGTGGCTGTGGAAAAGCTGCAGTCGATTGCAGATTTTCGCATGTATGCGGGCGGGGGCCAGCCGCCGGAAGAAATGTGGGCAGCCTGGCTGCAGGAGGCAGACGCCTTGTATGCGACCGGCAATATACGCGTTGATGAGGCGCTGCTGGCCAAGGCGCCCAAGCTGAAGGTGGTTGTCCAGTCCTCAGTCGGTTATGACAATATCGACATCGACGCCTGCACGCGAAGGGGCATTCCGGTGGGCAACACGCCGGGCGTTCTGGTTGACGCAACAGCCGATCTGGCCTTTGGGCTGATCCTTTGCTCCGCCCGTTTGCTGCACGTCGGCTGGGAGCATGTCAAAAACGGCGCCTGGGGACGGCGCAAGTCAATGGGCTTTGGCGTCGACCTGGCGAACAAGACGCTCGGCATTGTCGGCCTGGGCCGGATTGGCGCGGCCGTGGCGGCGCGGGCCCAGGCCAGCCGGATGAAGGTTGTTTATCATAACCGCACGCAGCGTCCGGATGATGCGGCGCTGGGGGTGACGTACGTTTCGTTTGACGAACTGCTGGCCACGTCTGACTTTGTGTTGGCCATGCTGCCGCTTTCCAAGGCAACGGAAGGCCTCTTCGACCGCAACGCCTTTGCCAAAATGAAGCCGACGGCGCGGTTCATCAACGTGGCGCGCGGCAAAATTGTCGATACGGCCGCCTTGCAGGAAGCGCTCCAGGAAAAATGGATCGCCTATGCGGCCCTGGACGTGACCGATCCCGAACCCCTGCCAGGCGACCATCCCTTGTTGACGCTCGACAATATCATGATTACGCCGCACATTGGCAGCGCAACGGTCGAGACGCGCGACGCCATGGCGATGCTGACGGTGGAGAATTTGCTGGCCGGCTTGGCCGGCCAGCCGATGCCGGCTTGCGTGAATCCGGAAGCGGTGCAAAAAAAGGCTTAACGAAGTGAACACGACATAACAAAGGGGTGTGCCGGAAATCCGGCACACCCCTTTGTTATGGTTTGCGATATACATATCGCGAAGGTCGGGTGAACAAGCCGCTCAGCGGCGCTATTCCGCATCAATCGCAATCCGGTTGCCGGACTGCTCGCTTTGGCGCAAGAGCAGGTCGGCGCGCTCGATGATCCCCGGCAGCGTATCGCCAGGATGGATCACGGTGGCGGACAGGGCGACTTCGGCGTGGACGCGCATGCCGTTGAAGGACACGGAAAGCTGGTCCAACAGGATTTTTTTCTTGTTGGCGACTAAGAGCAGCAGGCTCCGCTTGGGCTGCTGCAGCAAAATGACAAGCTTGGATCCCTGCCAGCGGCAAATCAGCTCTTCCGGTTCGCTGTTGGCGAGCAGGGTTTTGGCTGTCAGCTGCAGCAGCTTGTCGCCCATCTCGGCGCCGCATTGGTCGTTTATTTGCTTGAGGTTGGTGATCGAGAGCATCAGGAGACTGCAGGGAATCAGCGTGTTGGCCATTTCGCCGAGCGCCGAACGCAGCTTCACTTCCAGATAAGAGCGGTTGAAGAGCTGCGTCACAGGATCGTTGAAGGCGAGTTTGGCCAGGGCGGATATTTTGCCGGCTCCCTCATCCTTGGTGCGGTTGAAGATTTCCGCCATGCCCACCACCTGCCCAGCCTCGTCCAACAGCGGGATGGCGCGGAGCCAAATGGCGATCGGCCAGCCGTTTTGATGGCGCAGATAAAGCGTGGCGTAAAAGCAGGTTTCCCCCCGGCTGGTTCTGGCCAGGGGTTGCTGCAGTTCGCTTAAGGGGTAGCCGTTGCTGTCAATGTATTCGATGGGGCGTTCGTGGTGAGCGCGGTTGATGACATCGGTATGGGCGTAGCCGGACAAGGCCTGGGCCGCCTCGTTGAAGTGGCGGATGCGCAGGTTCCGGTCGACGATGATGACGCCGTCGGAGAGCTGGTTGAGCAAGATTTCCAAATTGAAATCGGCCCCAAATGGCGGAAAGGACACGGTGATCAGCCCCTTTTCCAAGTTTTTGCGGAATCGCGCTGCGGTTTGCGCCGAGGTGTCCAGCCTGCTGATAGGAGGACGTTAAACAGTTGCGCCGTGTTGCGGGCATCATCCAGGGCGCTGTGCGTAAGGCCGACCGCTTGAATGTTCCGTTCCTCCAGGGCTGCTTTGAGGCCGACGGTGCGGTTGTGCTGGTAAAAGAGCTTGTACTCTTCCGCCAGGTCGACATAGTCGTCGTATAAGAACGGGTATTGCGCTTTGTAGCGGTTGCAGGCCTCCCGCAGCACGTCGCGGTCTGAGTCGCCCCACGCGACGAACCAGGTTTTTTCCGGCGTATAGTGCTCCTGCATCAAGGCGAGCAGCGCTTCAAAGGAGATGCCGCCGTCGACGTCCGTCTGGTAAATCTGCGTGAGGTCGCTGCATTCCTTGGTCAGCTTCGGAAAAAAGCGCGGTTTGACAAAAGTCTGCAGGGGGTTCACCTCCTGGTAGACGGGCGCGTGGATGGAGACTGCCCCCAATTCAATGATTTCCGGGAAAAAAGCGCGCGGCATGCCGTAACGCTTATTGCCAAACGTAGTGAACTCAAAGTCGACGACTAAAAAATGCTCAGGAATGGACAAATTTGATCTCCCCCTGCTGTATTATTATCTGGGCCCATCACAAGGAAAAAGGGCGGTAGGCGTAGAAGAAAAGGCTTGAGTTGTTTCCTGTATATAACGCTGGACGTCAAATTTTTTGCGCGCGCCACTGGCGTTCATGTAGCGGATTTTACCGAAAATGGGGCGTTCGAACCAAGGCCGGTCGTGCACGCCGAGCAGGCTCCAGGCGACGCCGGCATAGCCGTTCGGATCGCGCCCGTCCAAGGCGTAGCGGTCATTGAACAGCAGGGCGAGCCGTTGCGCTTCCTCCGGTCTCTCCGTCCACTCCAGCAGCCGCTTGGCCCAATACATCCGCAGGTAACCCGGCATGGCGCCGCTGTGCGTCAGTTCGGTTTGCGCAGCGTTCCAAAGGGGATCGGCCGTTTGCGCCGCCTCCAGCTGCGCCGGCGAGTAGAGGACGGGCCGCGGATCGCTGCGGTGCCGCTCCAGGCTGTCGCGCGCCCAGCTTGGCGCACAATTTATTGTATCATATTGCGGTTGGTAGTAACAAAAGTTGTCGCTCAGTTCGCGGCGGATGATGAGTTCTTCCAAGAAGGCCTCCGTCGACGCCCCCCCGGGCGCTGCGGACAAAACCGCCAGGGCCGCCCGTTGGGCGGACAGCTGTCCGAAGTGAAGATACGGCGAGAGGCCGGACTGGACTTTTTTAAGCGGGTCGTTGCGCGACTCGTGGTAGTGCGGCAGCTTGTCGGCGAGAAAAGATTGCAGTTGCTCCAGGCCAGCGCCCGCCCCCGGCCTTTTATCCATTACGGGACCGGGCTGGTCCGGGCAGACAACCGTTTTTTCGAGCCATTCCCAATCGGGCTGCCCGAGGGCGGCTGCCGCCGGAACCGGGTGAAGCCGCAGCGGCGGGAACGGGGTTAGATAGTGCGGCAAGAGGCGCTGCAGCTTGGGGCGCAGGGTGTAGGCGCCGTACTCCAGCTTTGGCGAGGCCAGCCAGCACGGGACGATATTATGCGCGTCCACCTCCAGCATTGGCGCGGCAACACAGCCGGCCACGGCGTTGACCCAGGCGCGTTTGTGCCGGAGCGGATCGAAGTCATGCACGACCAGGCACGCGTCTTGCTCCGCCAGCCAGCGGGCGACCGCGGCCGGCGGGTCGCCGGGCAAAACAACAAGCGGGATTCCGTGCTTGGCCAGGGACGCCGCCGTTTCGCGCAGTCCGGCCAGCATAAAGTGATAATGGCGTTTGGCGGCCAGCGGGTAGCTAGGCGCCAGCGCAAACAAGACGACTAGCGGGCGGGCGCGTTCGACTGCCAGCTGTTGTGCGGTCAAGAGCGCCCAGTTGTCCGCCGCGCGCTGGTCGCGGCTCATCCAGTATACGACGGGGCCGCTGCCTTCTTGCCCGTTTTTGGTACAGCGTGATCTTGCGAGCATGGCGATCGCTCCTTTTCAAGCTTTGCTACAGATTTCGTGCTGGGTGGAGAGAATCCTGCTCTTTGAGCAAAATGGAGGGGTGAAAATGGTAGAACAACTTGTTTTATGGCGGCACGGCATTGCCGAGGAACGCAGTGCGGCGGTGGACGATTCGGCCCGGGCGCTCACCAGGAGCGGCCGGGACAAGGTGAAAAAAATCGTGCCGGGCTTGCACCAGTTCCTGGCCCCGTCGCTTGACTGGCTGATCATGGCCAGCCCGCTGCGCCGGGCGGATGAAACCGCCCGGCTGGCCGCCCGCCGGCTGGGGCTGGAGGTGGTTACGCTGGCGGCGCTGGCCGACGGCGACTGGCCGTCCGTAACGGAAGCGCTCTTGGCGCGCTCTGAATGCGAGGGCGTGATTTTAGTCGGCCACGAACCGTTTTTAAGCGAGTGGAGCAAGCTGATGACCGGGTTGGCGCTGCCGTTTAAAAAGGGGGCGGCGGCCGGTTATCAGTTCCAGCCGGCTGTGAACGGCTGCCAGGCGAGCTTGCGCTGGTTTGTCCAGCCGCGTGAACTGATTCGCCTGGGCGAGGGGGCGTCATGAGCAGGGAACGGCCTGATCCTTGGCGCGAGATCGCCGGGCAAGCGCAAACGCAGTGGGAGGCCTTCCTGGCCGACCCGTATGCCGAGGAGCCGGTTCACCAGGCCCGGGTCAAGCTGCGCCAGCTGCGTTCCATGCTGTCGGCGGTGAAAAAAGCTGTCCCGCCGGAGGAGTACGTGGCCTGGCAGGAGGAGTGGCGGGATATGGGCAGGCTGCTAAGCGAGCTTCGCCAGTTCGATGTGCTGGAAGAAGCCCGGCGGCTGATCGAAAAGCAGAGCGGGCCGCATGCCTCAAGCGGTCAACCCCTGCCCTGGCGCCGCCTGCGGCAGCAAAAAACAGCAGCGGTGCGGGAAAAAGCGCTGGTGAAACAGTGCGAGCAGCCTTGGCGGCGGTTTGATGCGTGGCTGGCGCGTTACCGGCAGGCGGTCTCCAGGCGGCAGGAGCGAAAGGCGGCGCGCCAGCGGTTTGACAGGTGGGTCAAGCAGATTGAGGCAATCAGCCGGCAGGATAGGTCCTATCGGGATGACCGGCTTGTGCATGAACGGCGGATTGCAGGCAAAAAGCTGCGGTATGCGCTGGTTGCGTTTTTCCCTGACGAGGCGCCGGAGCTCGTGCAAGCCCTGAAACGTTGGCAGGCTTGTCTGGGCGCTTTGCACGACAGCCTGCTGCACCGCGATCTGGCCGTTCGTTGGGCGGCGGAGAAGCAGTTGCTGCCGGAACAAAAAGGGCTTTTGCTTGGCTGGGAAGCGGCGCGCGCCGTTGCCGCCCGCAAGCAGGCCGCCATGCTGGAGGCGCTGGTGGTTCAGCACTATTGGCAGTGGCGAAATAAGCGCGGATAAAAAAACGACCGCCGTCAAACGGCAGTCGTTTTTTCTTTAAGGGGCGATGCAGTCCGCCTCTGCCTCTTTGCGCTTTTGGCGGCGGATATACCAGTAGGCGGCCAGGCCGAGCAGGGCGGCCAGAATAATGGCGCCGGGCAGGGTGTATTTTTCCATCAGCCTTATTGCGTGCGGACCGACGTAATAGACGGCGATGCCCATCAGCAAAAAGCGTTTGGCGCGGCCGAGGATGGTGGCAAGCAAAAAGAGGCGGAAGTTGATGTTCAGGATGCCGGAACTGATCGCGACGAATTTATAGGGGATCGGCGCCATCGCGCCCCAAAAGACCGCCCAGCCGCCGTGCTTGTCCATCAAGCCCTGTATCGTGCGCATGTGTTTCGGAGGAATCAGCTTCGCTTGGGCGAACGGGCCGAAGCGATGGCCGATGCCGTAGCCGATGCAGGCCCCCAAAACGGACGCCAGCGTCGCCAGGCCGGTGAGGAAAATCGCCCGCTCCGGTGTGGCCAGGCACATGGGGATCAGCAGGAGATCGGGAACAACGGGCGAGAAAAAAGCGTCGGAGAAGGCCAGAAAGGCCATGCCCCATTCGCCGAAACTCTTGACAATCTCAAGTAAATGCTCAAGCATGCGTGCATCATCATCCTGTTCATGGTTTATTCTATTTTAGTATAGTATAAATCCTTGGGGTTGACCAGTTGAAATGTGGTGGTCTGGCGGTCTGGCTCGCAACAAGTTGCCGTGCTCGGGCTGCGGCAAGCTGACGGGAGCGACGTTTCTGATACTGACTTTTCTTTTTCACACGCATGTGTTAAAAAGATGTGCGCATCCTTGACAAATGGATCGAAATAAATCATAATTTCAGACAGTTTGTATCGTTTACCTACAATACATAAGAAAGAGGTACGGTTGATGAAGCGGGTAAAACATAAGTTGATGGCGGCGCTGTTCTTTTCGGGGTTGTTGGTGGCGCTCTTTATTGGCGGCTACAACGTGTACAGCACGGTGACCGACCAAAAGGCGGCGCTCGCCGCTTACCGGCAGGTGTTGTCGGAACAGTTTGACCGCGGGCTGAAGCTCCAGGTCGAAACGGCGGTTAGTCTGATTGACCGGATCCATGCGGAGCAAGCGGCCGGACGCCTGACGGAAGAACAGGCGAAACAACAGGCGGCCGACTTGGTGCGGGATCTTCGGTTTGATGACGGGAATTATTTTTGGATCGACACGGCAGATGGGGTAAACGTCGTTCTGCTGGGCAGAAAAGAGACGGAAGGGAAAAGCCGGATTGCTTTGGTTGACAACAAAGGCAATCATTTCATTGAAGATATTTTGAAAAACGGCAAAAAAGAGGGGGGCGGTTATTCGGACTACTGGTTCCCCAAGCCAAATGAGAAGGAGGCAAAACCAAAGCGCGCCTACTCCTTGTTGTATAAGCCGTATAACTGGGTTATCGGCACCGGCAACTGGAATGATCATATTGAAGCGCTTGTAAAGGCTAAGGAGCAGGAGTACGCGGCGCAGCTGCGCAAGGATTTGGCGGTAATGGGCGGAATAACCGCGTTATCGCTAATTTTGCTGCTGGCGTTTGCCGCTTGGATTAGCAAAAAATTGAGCGGACCGATTGAAAAGGCCGCTATCGGCGTTCGGGACGTGGCGGCCGGCGATTTGACGATCAGTCCGCTGCTGGTTGAAAGCGAGGACGAGGTGGGGAAACTTAGCCGCGATTTTAATGCGATGCTGGCCGCTTTGCAGCTAATTGTCAAGGAAGTGATGCGAACGGCGGAGTCGGTGGCGGCTTCCAGCGAAGAGCTCACGGCCAGCTCTCAGCAGTCGGCGGAAGCGGCTCAGCAGGTGGCGGGCAGCATTGCTAATGTGGCGGAAGGCAGCGCGAAGCAGGCTGAATTGGTGACGCAAGCGTCGGCATTGACGGAAAAGATGCAGGCTGCTTTGCGTGAGGCGGTTCGGGCGGTGTCGACTGTGGCTGATGTATCGGGCAGCACGCTGCAAGAGGCCGAATCGGGCGGACAGGCTGTAGCCCGCGTCGTAAGTCAAATGGATGAAATCGCCACCACGGTCGAGGCTTCCGCGAAGGTAGTGCGCGAGCTGGAAGCCAAGTCGGGTGAAATCGAACAAATTGTTCAGACGATCGCCGGCATCGCCGGCCAGACGAACCTGTTGGCGCTCAATGCCGCAATTGAAGCCGCTCGGGCGGGGGAACAGGGGCGCGGGTTTGCCGTCGTCGCGGATGAGGTGCGCAAGCTGGCCGAACAATCAGCCGCTTCAGCGCAGGAGATTGCCGCCCTGCTGGGCGGGATTAGGATGGAGACAGAACGGGCCGTTGCCGGCATGAACGCGGGCGCGCTTTCGGTTGCGCGCGGCAAGACGACGGTCGAGGAAGCGGGCGAACGCTTCCAGAAAATTCTCGGCCTGGTGAGTGTTTTGTCGGCAGATGTGAAGCAGCTGGTCGGCGCCACGAACGCCGTCGAGCGTGATGCCGGGGAAGTGAGCGGCCAGGTTCAGGCGGTGCTGAGCGTGAGCGACGAGATCGCCGCGGAAACGCAGACTGTTTCGGCGGCCACCGAGGAGCAAACCGCCTCGATGGAGGAAATAGCCGCAGCCAGCCGGTCGCTGGCTGACATGGCCGAGAATTTGCAACAGGTACTAGCCAAATTCAAACTGTAAGCATAAGAAAATGCGCCCTTCGCGAAAACGCGTAGGGCGCATTGTTCAACACGGGTGCTATTCGGCGCACTCAGACAATAGGTGCTTGGCATCGACGTACTGGGCGATGCCGTCCGCTACCAGCTTGGCTTCCTTCATGGCCAGCACGACGGTGGCGGGGCCGTGCACGACATCGCCGCCGGAAAAGACGCCGGTCCGGGTGGTCATGCCGTACGGCCGCGCCCGGGTGATGACAAAGCCGCTCTTGTCGACCTCTATGCCGTGGGTTGTGGAGACGATGCGGGCCGCCGGACGCTGGCCGACGGCGGTAATGACGCAGTTGGCGGGCAACACTTCAAACCGGCCGGTTTCGGTCAGCTTGCCGTTTTCATCCACCTCAACCGCCTCCACCTTCAGCCCGGTTACAGCAGCCTCGCCCTCAAAGGCGACCGGCGATTGGAAGAAGCGAAATTGCACGCCCTCCGCCCTGGCCGCCTCGTATTCGGAGAACAGCGCTGTTATTTCGGCTTCGCCGCGGCGGTACACGACCGTCACGCTGGCCGCCTTTTGGCGGATTGCCGTGCGCGCCGCGTCCATGGCGACGTTGCCGGCGCCGATGACAATGACATTGTCGCCGGGGCGGACAGGCACCTCGCTGGCGTCTAAGTGGCCGTCGTTAGCCAGGGCGGTCATGTTGAGCATATAGGTGGCCGGCATGACGCCCGGCAGGTCCTTGCCCGGCAAATCAAGCACGCGGGGCAGCGCTGTGCCGGTGCCGATGAATATCGCGTCGTAGCCTTGCTCAAACAGCTGGTCGACGGTAATGTCCGGCCCGACCAAAGTGTTCGTCTGGATCGTTACGCCCAGTTTGCTGATTTTATCGATTTCCCGTCTGACGACGTCCTTGTCCAAACGGAACTGCGGAATGCCAAACAGCAAAATGCCGCCTGGCTCCGGCTGGCTTTCAAAGACGGTGACGGCAAAATCCTGCCGCGCCAGGTCGCCGGCGACAGTCAGGCCGGCCGGGCCGGAACCGATGACGGCGATTTTCCCCCGGGCGCCCGTTGCGGGGGTGGGGGAAATCAGGGAATTGCTTTCAGCGAAATCGGCGACGCAGCGCTCCAATTCGCCAATCCGGATGGCTTGGCCTTTTTTGGACAGGACGCAGTGCGCCTCACACTGCTTTTCGTGCGGGCAGACGCGGCCGCAAATAGCGGGGAGATTGCTGCGCGAGGTAATGATGGCGTAAGCCTGGCCGAGGTTCCCCTCGGACAGCGCGTGGATAAAAGACGGTATTTCGTTTTCAATCGGACAGCCGGTGCGGCAGAGCGGACGAGCGCACTGCAAGCAACGCTTGGCTTCCTGGATTGCTTCTTGCATGGATAATTCGGTTGAAGACAATGCGATCACTCACTTTCCCAAAAAAATAAGTAGCGGTTCAACGCTACTTATCATACTGGATTTATTCTTTTTGCGCAATATTGGCTGATTTTTTCGGAATTGTACAATTTTCTTGCTGGCTGGCGCGCAAAATGTGCTCGATTTCCGTTAGGCGCTGCTCCAGGCGGACAATGTGTTCTTGGAGAACGTACTCTGTTTCACTAACTGGATCAGGCAGACGATCGTGGTTGAGGTCGATCAAGTCGGCTTTGCTGACGCGCTGGCCGTCGCGGGTGACAATTCGCCCAGGAATGCCGACCACGACTGAGTTAGGCGGTACCTCCTTCAATACGACCGAGCCGGCCCCGATTTTCGAATTGCTGCCGACCGAGAAGGAGCCGAGCACTTTGGCACCGCTGGCCACAACCACGTTGTCGCCAATCGTCGGATGCCGCTTTCCTCTCTCCTTGCCCGTGCCGCCGAGCGTCACGCCCTGGTAGAGGGTGACATTTTTGCCGACGACCGCAGTTTCGCCAATGACAACGCCCATCCCGTGGTCGATGAACAAGCCTTCGCCTAAGGTGGCGCCGGGATGAATGTCAATGCCGGTTAAAAAGCGGGAGAAGGTGTTGATGAGACGAGGCAGCAGTACAAAGCCGCGCTGGTAGAAAACATGGGCCAGGCGGTGAAGCCAGATCGCATGCAGGCCGGGATAACAGCACACAACTTCCAAAAAAGATTTTGCGGCCGGATCGCGGTCTAGTACGACGCGGACGTCGCGCTTCAGTTGGGCGAACATGTACGAAAGCCTCCTTATTTCATCCTTCTAAATTGAAAGAATATATTACGATGTATTCTAACACGACTTATTCCCTATTGTAAATATCGGAAATGGAAAGGCGGTGATTAGGATGCTTTTTACTTCCTTTCGCCCGCCAATTGGAGTAGAATAAAGAAAAACATGTAAATTTTTGCGGCGCGCTTGTCTATGAGGAGGAAACGACAAATGGAATCGGGGAAAATTTTATTTGAACAGACGTTGCCGAGCATTGTGCACAAGAATGAAATAACTGCGGAGCTGGGCAAGGTGGTAGCCGCCGCCGGTTATCCGGTCGGCAAGGTGCGGTGGGTTGAAACGCTGGAGGCTTATGCC
Organism: Sporomusaceae bacterium; assembly: GCA_029265905.1. Taxonomy (GTDB): domain Bacteria; phylum Bacillota; class Negativicutes; order Acidaminococcales; family JAJUGR01; genus JAJUGR01. The sequence continues at coordinate 172,533 of JAJUGR010000002.1, forward strand.
GGTTTCGCCGACACTTATTTTGCGCGGGCCAAGCAATTGCCGCCTGTTCCCGGCGGCTGGCGCGTATGGGTTAAGGAATTTACGCCGGAGGCGAGAACCTTCATGGTCAATTTGCAAAAACGCAAAGGGGCCGACGGCAATGAGACCTATCAGATTAACCCGCTGATCCTGAAAATGTTTGACGAATACCGCAAAGAGGGGCTGATAGTCGAGGTGAGCGACGAACTCGAGCTGATCTACGGCGTCACGGCCTGCAAGGTGCAGGCGCAGGGCCACCCTTTTTTACTGGATGCCATGGAAGAATTCATTGAAAACATGCGTTAGGCCGCTCGTCTTAAACTTGATGAAGCGAAACCGCCCGGTACAGTTCAATCATACCGGGCTATTCTTGTTTATGCAAGGTTCTGCATTGCCAAAACAAGCCTTGCGCGGAGCGCTAATTTGTGCTATGCTTTTTCCTTGTGAATGAAAGAGCGGATAGGATATAATAATGTGGGATGTGATGGAATGAACCGCGTTATCATTCGGCTTAACAGCCAGCAGGTTACGCCTGAAGGCGAACTGATTTCCGAGCACTCATCTTCGGCCGTAGGACATTGGCAAAAAAAAGCCAATGCCATTATCATACGCTATCATGAAAACGAGGCTTCCGGCATGGGCGACACCATCACGGTGCTGAAATGGACCGGCGACCGGCTGGTGGTGATTCGCTCCGGCGACGTGGAAAGCCGCCAGGAGTTTGCGGTTGGCCTGCACAAGACGAGCATGTACCGGACGCCGCACGGCAATGTCGAGCTTGATTACGAAACGCTTCAGCTTTCGTCTGAGCAACACCAGGGACAACTCAATCTGGCAGTCATCTATGGACAATCCGTCGGCAATGTGCCGCGGCACATCACCAGTCTGAGGATTGAGATCGAGGAGGACACCACGTGGACATCAAGAGTGAATTAACAGCAAGCATCCTGGCCGCCTTGGACCAGGCTGCAGCCGAGGGGAAAATTCCCGCCGGCGCGGACTGGCCGGAAATTCAGTTTGAAGTGCCGCCGCAAAAGGAGTTCGGCGACTTCGCCACCAATTTTGCCATGCAGGCCGCCCGGGTTGCCCGAATGAATCCGCGGGTGCTGGCCCGCCAAGTGGTCGATAATCTGACGAGCCCGCTTGTTGAACGGCTGGAAATAGCCGGGCCGGGCTTTATTAATTTTTACCTGAAGCCGGACTGGCTGACGGCGATGCTGGCGGATATTTTGCGCCAGGGGGAAAATTACGGCCAGTGCGTCGCGCCGACTGACGAACTGATCCAGATTGAATTTGTCAGCGCCAACCCGACAGGGCCTTTGCACGTCGGCCACGGCCGCGGCGCCGCGGTTGGCAGCGCGCTCGCGAACCTGATGCGGGCCGCCGGCTACCGGGTCAAGACGGAGTATTATATTAACGATGCCGGCAACCAGATCAACAACCTGGCGGCCTCCGTCAATGCCCGCTATTTGGAGCTCTTGGGCATCGAAACGGATTTTCCGGAGGATGGCTACCATGGCGCCGACATCGTCGAGACGGCGCAGCGGATTGTCGATCATTGCGGCCGGCAATACCTCGACCTGTCGAATGAAGAGCGGCTGGCCGTGTTCAAGGAACTGGCGCTCAAGGAAAAGCTGGCGGCGGTTTGTGAAGATTTGCAGGCTTTCCGGGTGACCTTTGACGAGTGGTTCAGCGAACGGACGCTGCACGTCTCCGGCGCGATTGACGAGGCCTGCGAGACGCTGACGGAGCGCGGCGATATGTACGAACAAGACGGCGCCCGCTGGCTCCGCTCTTCGGCCTATGGCGACGACAAGGACCGCGTCGTGATTCGCGAAAACGGCATTCCGACGTATTTGGCGGCGGATATTGCCTATCATAAAAATAAATTTGAACGTGGCTTTGACCGCGTGATCAATCTGTGGGGCGCTGATCACCACGGCTATATCCCCCGGATGAAGGCGGCGGTGGCCGCGCTTGGCTATCGGCCGGACCAGCTGGAGGTCATGATTTTGCAGATGGTCAGCCTGTTCCGCAACGGTGAGGCGGTTAAGATGTCGAAGCGGACCGGCCAGAGCGTCACGCTCAATGAACTGGTGGAAGAGGTGGGCGCTGATGCGGCGCGTTTCTTCTTCATCCTGCGTTCGATCGACAGCCACCTGGATTTTGACCTGACCCTGGCGACCGAGCGCTCAAACGAGAATCCGGTTTATTATATCCAGTATGCGCACGCTCGGATTTGCAGCATTTTCCGGCAGGCGCAGGACGCTGGGATTGCGTTTGACGCGGTGCCGGACACGGCGACGCTGGCGACGCTGACTGATCCGACTGAAATTGCCTTGATCAAAAAGATCGGCGAATATCCGACGGAGATCGCCCAAGCCGCCCAGGAGCGGGCCACGCACAGAATGGCGCATTACGCTCACGATTTGGCCGGGCTGTTTCATACCTTCTACAATCAATGCCGGATTATCGGCGTTGGCGAGAAAGAACAGGCGGCCAGACTCGCGTTGGTGGGCGCCGTTCGCCAGACTCTTCGCCATGTATTGGGTATTCTCGGCGTAACCGCGCCGGAGCGGATGTAACAAATAGACGTTAAATGAGGAAGGGGAGTATCAGCATGGCGAAGTATATTTTTGTAACCGGCGGCGTAGTCTCGTCGTTAGGCAAAGGCATTACGGCCGCTTCGTTGGGGCGTTTGCTCAAAAGCCGCGGTTATCGCGTCACGATTCAAAAGTTCGATCCATACATCAATGTCGACCCGGGCACGATGAGCCCGTATCAGCACGGCGAGGTGTTCGTCACCGAGGACGGCGGCGAAACCGACCTGGATCTGGGCCATTATGAACGCTTCATCGACATCAACCTGGGCAAGAGCTCGAACGTGACGGCCGGCAAGATCTATTTGTCGGTCATCAACAAGGAGCGCAAGGGCGAATACCTGGGCAGCACCGTGCAGGTTATCCCGCATATCACGAATGAGATCAAGGAGCGCATCTACCGCGTCGGGCGGGAAGACAACGCCGACATCGTCATCACGGAAATCGGCGGCACGGTCGGCGACATCGAAAGCCTGCCGTTTTTGGAAGCCATCCGCCAGGTCAAAAAAGAAGTGGGCAAGAACGACGTGCTGTATTTGCACGTTACTTTGGTGCCGTACATTTCGGCGGCCGGCGAATTGAAGACGAAGCCGACCCAGCACAGCGTCAAGGAACTGCGCAGCATCGGCATTGCGCCGGACATCATTGTCTGCCGCACGGAAAAAGAGCTGTCCCGCGAAATGAAGGAAAAACTGGCGCTGTTCTGCGACATCGATGTTGACGCGGTCATTCAAAACCGCACCGCCGCCAGCATTTACCAAGTGCCCCTCATGCTCGAAGAGGAAGGCCTTGACAAGATCGTGCTGAAAAAGCTGGGCCTTGAAGACGGTGCAAAAGACATGTCCGAATGGATCGACATGGTGAAAAAAATCGAGCAGGCCCGTCCGCACGGCGTGACGATCGCGATAGTCGGCAAATACGTGGAACTGCAGGACGCGTACATGAGCGTGACCGAATCGGTCCGCCATGCCGGCTTTGCCAACAATGTCGCCGTTGACATCCGCTGGGTGAACGCGGAAACGATCGAGCAGCCGGACACCGACTTGAAGGCGGTGTTTGAAGGCGTGCACGGCATTTTGGTGCCGGGCGGCTTTGGCGATCGCGGCGTGGAAGGCAAGATCAAGGCCATCCAATATGCGCGCGAAAACCTGGTGCCCTACTTCGGCCTTTGCCTGGGCATGCAATGCGCTGTGATCGAATTCGCCCGCCATGTCTGCAACATGGACGGCGCGCACACTTCCGAAATTGATCCGCAGACAAAGTGGCCGGTGATCGATTTGATGCCGGAGCAGGTCAATGTCGAAGACAAAGGCGGCACCATGCGTCTGGGCGTATACCCGTGCAAGGTTTACCCGGGCACGCTGACCGAAGCGGCTTATGGCGAAGCGATTATTTACGAGCGCCATCGCCATCGGTATGAATTTAATAATGCCTACCGCGAGAAGCTGGTCGAGTGCGGGCTGGTCATCGGCGGCACGCTGCCGAACGGCCGTCTGGTGGAAATTGTCGAATTGCCGACCTCCGTCCACCCGTGGTTTTTGGCCACCCAGTTCCATCCTGAGTTTAAATCGCGTCCGACGAATCCCCATCCCTTGTTCCGGGATTTCGTCGCGGCGGCGCTAAAGAGAAAAACAGACGTCGGGTGCTAATGGCGCGTGTCTGTTCCTGACGGCTGCCGGCCTTGTGCCGGCAGCCGCAGTTGTATTTGCAAAAGCAAAGGGCGGTGAGAGCGATGTTTCGCAAGGGGATTGCCATAGGGGTGTTGCTGGCCTGCCTGTTTGCCGCCGTTGCGGCCTGGCGCAGCTCCGGCGACGGGGGCAAAGTCGCCCGGCCGGGCGGCGGGGCCAAAATCGCTGTGATCCGGGTAGAGGGCGTCTTGAGCGGCGGCGCCTCCGCCGATGGCTGGAATGCCAGCGGGGTCGGGGCGGAAACCCTGGCCAGGCAGCTGAGCGAGGCGCGGCGCGACCCTGAAGTCAAGGCGGTTTTGCTCAGAATCAACAGCCCCGGCGGCAGTGTGGCGGCGGCGGAAGAGGTGGCGCGGGAAATCGCCCGCTTCAAGCAGTCGGGAAAGCCGATTGTCGCTTCGATGGGCGACATGGCCGCCTCGGCCGGCTATTGGCTGGCGGCGAGCTGTGACAAGGTTTACGCCAACCACGCCACGCTAACCGGCAGCATCGGCGTCTATGTGCCGTACTTGAATTTGGAAGGGCTGTATGAAAAGCTGGGCGTCAAGCAGGACAAGATCAAGAGCGGCCTGCACAAGGACATTTTGTCGCCTGATCGCCCGATGACGCCGGCTGAACGGGAAATCCTGCAGACCATGGTGGCGGAAATGTACGAAGCGTTTGTCGCTGTCGTAAGCGAGGGGCGCAAGCTCCCGCCTGACGCTGTGCGCAAGCTGGCGGACGGACGGATTTACACCGGCCGTCAGGCCAAAGCGCTGGGGCTGGTCGATGAGCTGGGCAACTTCCAGGATGCGGTCATTGCCACGGGCCTGCTGGCCGGCTTGGGGGAGCAGCCGGAAGTCAGGGAAATGGAGTCCGACCAGCCGTGGCGCCGCTGGCTGCGGGCGGAGTCGCTGGTTGAGCAAGTCTTGCAGCGCCAGGCGATAATGACCCTGCCGAATTTGCCGGCCCCGTTCGGGCCGCAGTAGGGGGCGGAGCGATGCAATTTTTTTCTGTGGCGTTTTTGGTTTGGTTTTATCCTGAGCAGGCTTTCCGGAGGCTGCGCGGACGCCGCCTCTATCCGGTTGCCTTCGTTTGGTTCGCCGCTACCGCGCCGCTGATGCTATTGGCCGCCGCGAAAACCGCCGTTGTGCCGGTGCTGGTTGTTTGGCTTATGTGGACGGTGTTTTGGCTGTTTTCCGCCTGCCTGATCCATGCGCTCGCCCTGCGGCGCTTCGGCCGCCCGCTCCTGCGCGACTGGCTGCTGTTTTCCGCCTGGGCGCATTTGCCGGTGTGGGTCATGACGCCGTTTGCCGCCTTGGGGCCTAAGGCCAGGGGGCTGGCCTTGCTGGGGGCGCTCGCCTGGGTGCTGCTATTGGAAGGGCAGGCGGTGAAAATGCTGTACAACCGTTCTAACCTGTTTTCCTTCGGGGCGGTGCTGCTGCCGCGCTTGATGCCGGTTGCGGCGGGGATTTTTCTGCTCGGCGCGCTTGTCGGCGCGCTCGTGTCGCTCTTTCTGTGACCTTTGCCGACGCAAGGCAGGATTTTCACCGCTGGCGGCGAAAGTGTAGGAGGACAGGAGGCGACAGTTATGGTGTATCGATCTGTTGCTGCGTTAGCCCTCTACTGTGCTTATTGCGGTAGAATCGAACTGCATGGCGTTTCCCGCTTTGCCGTGGGACGAAACGGGTTGAACCTGTCTTGTTCCTGCGGACGGCACGTTGCGCGCGTTTGCCGCGATGCGCGGGGGCGCTACTGCCTGGAGGGGCCTTGCTTGTTTTGCGGGCAAAAGCATCTGGTTTCTTTGCCGGCCAATTTTTTTGCCATGTCAGGCGTTGTCCGGTTGGATATGGCGCCGCATAAAACGGAAATCGGCTATGCCGGAGCAACGGCCGCCGTCCGGGTGAAGCTGGCGGAGCAGCAGGCGGCGATGAAGCGCTTTTTGGCGGTTCAGGCCAAACAGTTGGCAGGGCGGAAACATCAAAAAGGGAGCTGAGTCAATGAAATTATTTTTAGATACGGCCAATGTTGACGATATTCGCCGGGGCGCCAATTTGGGCGTCGTCGCCGGCGTGACGACCAACCCCAGCCTGGTGGCCAAAGAAGGGCGCGATTTAACGCAGGTGATCAAGGAAATTACCGCCATCGTTCCGGGCCCGGTCAGCGCGGAGGTCGTCGCCACCGATACCGAGGGCATGGTGGCGGAGGGCTTGCGCCTGGCGGCCATTGCGGAGAATGTGATCGTCAAGATTCCGATGACGGAAGCCGGATTGGCCGCCGTGCGCCAGCTGGCGCAGCAAGGCGTCAAGACAAATGTCACGCTCGTCTTCTCCGTCAACCAGGCGCTGTTGGCGGCGCAGGCGGGGGCGGCCTACGTCAGTCCGTTTGTCGGCCGGTTGGACGACATCGGCCAGGACGGGATAGCGCTGGTGGCCGACATTGTCGACTTGTTCAAGCTGCATGGCCTGAAAGCGGCGGTAATTGCCGCCAGCATTCGTCATCCCATGCACGTAACGCAGGCCGCTATGGCCGGGGCGCAAATCGCCACGGTTCCGTACGCAGTTTTAAAACAAATGACGCAGCATCCGTTGACTGCATCCGGCTTGGAAAAATTCCTCGCTGACTGGAAAAACGCAACGGAAAAGAAATGAAGAGTGGGGGCTGGTTTTGGTAATGAACAGTGACAAAATGAACCGCGAGTTATCCCTGGAATTTGTGCGCGTGACGGAAGCGGCGGCAATCGCCTGCGGCCGCCTGATGGGGCGCGGCGACAAGAACGGCGCCGACCAGCTGGCGGTTGACGCGATGCGGTCGGCGTTTGATACGGTCGAAATCAGCGGTACGGTTGTGATTGGCGAAGGCGAAATGGACGAAGCGCCCATGCTCTACATAGGCGAAAAAGTCGGTGCCGGCGGCGTAGAAGTGGATATTGCCGTTGATCCGCTCGAAGGGACGAACCTGGTGGCCAAGGGCATGCCTGGCTCAATTGCGGTCATTGCGATTGCACCCAAAGGCGGCCTTTTGCACGCGCCCGACATGTACATGGATAAAATCGCCGTGGGGCCGCGGGCCAAAGGCCGGATTAACCTGGATGCGTCGCCGGCGGAAAACCTCAAGGCGGTCGCCGACGCGCTCAGCCGTGACGTCGATGATTTGACGGTTGTGATTTTGGACCGAGAACGCCACGCCAAGCTGATTCATGACGTGCGTGCGGCAGGCGCGCGAATTAAATTGATTTCTGACGGCGACGTATCGCCGATCATCAACGCCGGCATCGAAGGCACGGGCGTCCACATGCTGATGGGCATCGGCGGCGCGCCGGAAGGCGTGCTGGGCGCGGCGGCGCTCAAATGCCTGGGCGGCGACATGCAGGCCCGCTTGTGGCCGGAAAATGACGCCGAAGTTGAGCGGGCGAAAAAGATGGGCATCACCGACATCAACAAGATTCTGACGATCGACGACTTGGTCAAGGGCGATGACGTCATGTTCGCCGCAACGGCCATCACTGCCTGCGACATGCTGCGGCCAGTGCAATATTTTGCCTCAGGCGTACGCACGCATTCGATTTCCATGCGCTACAAATCCGGCACGGTGCGCTTCGTGGACGCAATTCACAGCTATGACCGCAAACCGCTGTCGATCAGACGCTGATCCGCGCTTAACAGCTTGAGGTCTCGGCATTTGCTGAGGCCTCTTTCGTATGAAAGGAAGAAATACATGATAGAAAATCGGGTGCGAAAATCGCTGTGCCTTTTGCCGGAAACGGTCCACGCCCGGCAGCTGTTTGACGAGCGGCGGCGCGTCGCGCTCACCGGCTTGTCAGGCGGTGCGCGCGCGGCACTCGCTAGTCTGTTCTTTGAGCAGGCCGGCCCTTGGCTGCTCGTCGTGTCGCGCCAGGAACAAGTGCGGGAATGGCAGCGTGAATTAAGCGCCTGGCTGCCGGAAAAGACGGTACAGGTCCTGTACCCCGAACTGCGTGCTTCCTTTCATGCGGAGGCGCACAGCCTGGAGGTGACGGCGGCCCGCCTGGCTGTTTTGCAGTCGCTGTGGCAGCGGAAAGATACGCTTGTCCTGATGACGGTGGAGACGTGGCTGCAGCAGTTGGCCACCCCGGCCGCCTTGTCCGGCGGCGCCATCAACCTGGCGGTCGGGATGCGCCTGAAGCGGGATGCCCTGCTGGCCGAACTGGTGGCAGGCGGCTATGAACGCGTGGCGTCCGTAGACGCCCGCGGCCAGTTCAGCGTGCGGGGCGGGATCGTCGATATCTTTACGCTGAACGCGCCGGAGCCAGTGCGGCTGGAGTGGTTTGACGAGGAAGTGGATTCGATCCGCAGCTTCGACCCTGTCTCCCAGCGTTCACTGGCGGTATTGCCAGACGTGCTGGTCATGCCGCGCTTTTTTTCCGCGCCGGAGGACGGTTCGATCCTCGATCATCTGCCGGCGGAGGGAAAGGTGATGTTTGACGAGCCGGCGCGCCTGGCGGAGACGGCTGTGCGGCTGCTGCAGGAGGAAAAACGCGACGAGCGCGGCCTGTGGTCCTGGGAGGCGATGGCCGACCGGGCGGCCGGCCGGTCGTGCCTGACGCTCTCTTTGCTGCCGCATGGCCAGCTGGGGACGGGCGAGCCGGTCAACTTCGCCTGCCGGACCTTGTCGCCGTACCATAAGCAACTGGAGCTTTTGCGGCAGGATTTGACGCAGTGGCTCCAGGATGGCTACACCGTTTACTTGGCCATGTCGGGGGAGGAAAAAGCCAATGCCTTTTCCCGGCAGTTGCGCGAGCTGAACGTGCCCCTGGAAGGGCCGCTGGGCGGCGAAGGGGTGCGGGTGGTCGTGTTGGAGGCCTCCGGCGGCTTCGTTTGCTTTGGCGAGAAGATTGTGCTTGTCACGGAAAATGATATTTTCGGGGTGTCCAAGCGCCAGCGCGTGAGCGCCGGCAAGCAGGCTGGCCCCATGGTGCGCTATGTCAATGACATTCGCGCCGGCGACTATGTGGTGCATCAGACGCACGGCATCGGCCGCTACCTGGGCGTGGAAAACCTCTTGGCGGGCGACGTGCGCCGCGACTACTTGATGATCCGCTACGCCGGCGACGATACGCTGTATGTACCGGTCGAACAAGTGCAGCTTTTGCACAAATACATCGGCGCCGAGGGACAGGCGCCGCGCCTGTCGCGCATGGGCGGCGCCGACTGGAGCCGGACGCGCGGGCGGGCGAAGAAGGCCGTGACGGAAATGGCGGCTGAGTTGCTGCGCTTGTATGCGCAGCGGAAGCTGGCGGCCGGACATGCGTTTTCGCCCGACACGCCCTGGCAACGGGAATTTGAAGAGGCCTTTCCCTATGAGCCGACGCCGGACCAAGTGCGGGCGATTGCCGAAATCAAGGCCGACATGGAGGCCCCGTACCCGATGGACCGCTTGCTGTGCGGCGATGTGGGCTACGGCAAGACGGAGGTAGCGATCCGGGCGGCGTTCAAGGCTGTCATGGACGGCAAGCAGGTGGCGGTGCTGGTGCCGACCACGGTGCTGGCCCAGCAGCATTTTAAAACCTTCAGCGAGCGGCTGGCCGGGTTTGGCCCGACCGTAGACATGGTCAGCCGCTTCCGCACCGCCAAAGAGCAAAAAGAAACGCTGGCGCGGGTGAAAAGCGGCCAGGTTGATATCTTGATCGGCACGCACCGGCTGTTGAACGCGGACGTGCTGTTCAAGAACCTGGGGCTGTTGATCGTCGACGAGGAGCAGCGCTTCGGCGTGGCCCAGAAGGAGAAACTCAAAAGATGGGCGACGGGCGTCGACGTGCTGACGCTGTCGGCAACGCCGATTCCGCGCACGCTGCACATGTCCTTGGTCGGCGTGCGTGACATGAGCACTATCGATACGCCGCCGGAAGACCGCCTGCCGGTGGAGACGGTTGTGGCCGAGTACCGCGACGAAGTGGTCAAGGAAGCGATTTTGCGCGAGGTGCGCCGCGGCGGCTCCGTCTATTACGTTCATAACCGCGTGCAATCGATCGAAAAGATTGCCGAAAACCTGCGCAAGATGATGCCGGGCCTGCGCGTTTTGGTCGGGCACGGGCAGATGCCGGAAGAACTGCTCGAGCAGGTCATGGTCGACTTTTACGAGCATGAGGCCGATGTGCTGGTCTGCACAAGCATTATCGAAAACGGTCTCGACGTCAGCCACGCCAACACGATTATCGTGCATAACGCCGACTTCTTCGGCCTCTCGCAGCTCTACCAAATGCGGGGCCGCGTCGGGCGGACCTCGCGCCTTGCCTACGCCTATTTTCTCTATCAGCGCGGCAAGGTGATCAGCGAGGTGGCGGAAAAGCGCCTGCAGGCGATCCGCGAGTTTACGGAGCTGGGCTCGGGGTTCCGCATCGCGATGCGCGACCTGGAGATTCGCGGCGCCGGCAACCTTTTGGGCAGCCAGCAGCACGGCAACATCGCCAGCATTGGGTTTGAGCTGTATTGCCGCCTGCTGGAGGAAACGGTTCGCGAGCTGAGCCATCAGCCGCTTGCGGAGGCTGAGCCGGAGCCGCTGATCGAACTTGAATTGAACGCCTACCTGCCGGACGAATACATGGAGGACGCCATGCACAAGCTGGAAATCTACCGGCGGCTTTCCGACGTGCGCCAGGCGAAAGAGGCGGAGGATGTGCTTGATGAATTGATCGACCGCTTTGGCGATCCGCCCGAGCCGGTGCTGGCCTTGATCCAGCTGGCCTCCTTCCGCGGCCTGTGCCGCCGGCTGGGGATCCGCTCTGTGCAGCAGCGCGGGCCGGAGGTCCGCATCGGTTTTGGAGAGCAGGCCAACATCAATCCGGCGCGTCTGCTGGAATTGATCAACCGCTATCCCGGCCGCATAACGCTCGAGCCGGGGCCGCCGCCCAACTTGAAAATCAAGGCGGCCAGCCTGCGGGGCAAAACAGAGCCGATCGCCTTGCCTTGGCTGACGGAGCAATTGTCCCGTTTGGGCGAAGAGGCCTGAGGGGCGTGCAAACCGTCTCGTCTTTGGTATAATGGTTGCGAAGGTTTAAGGAGAGAGGATGACTAGCGTTTTGGGGAAAGATACTTTTTTGCGCGGCGCGTTTATCTTGGCTGTCGCCGGCATCGCCGTAAAATTAATCGGCTCCGTCAACCGGATTTTATTGTCGCGACTCTTGGGCGGCGAGGGCATCGGCCTGTACCAGATGGCCTACCCGATCTATTTGCTGGCGCTCAGCATCTCGTCGGCGGGGATTCCGGTGGCGATTTCCATTTTGGTGGCGGAGCGGATTGCTTTGTCCGACTATCGCGGCGCGGCCAGGGTGTTCCGCGTTTCGCTGGCGCTGCTGGTGGCGACCGGGACGCTGTTTGCCGCCGGGCTGTTCTTCGGCGCGGACTGGCTGATCGGCCGGCATATTGTGCGCGACGCGCGGGCGTATTACGCCATTGTCGCCTTGGCGCCGGCCGTGTTTTTCGCCACGATTTTGGCCAGCTACCGCGGCTATTTCCAAGGGCAGCAGTTGATGACGCCGACGGCCGCCTCACAGGTGGCGGAGCAGTTTGTACGGGTCGTCACTATGGTGGCGCTGGCCTATTGGCTGCTGCCCCGCGGTCTTGAGTACGCCGCAGCCGGCGCAAGCTTTGGCGCCGGGCCGGGCGCTTTCACCGGCTTGTGCGTGCTCGTGTTTTTCCACTGGCGCCACCGCAACCGGTTGCGGGCGTTGGAAGCGGCGCAAGCGGCGGTTGCGCCGCAGCCTGTCAAACAGATTGCCGTCCGGCTTGTCCGGCTGGCGCTGCCCGTCTCGCTGGCGAACATCATGGCGCCGGCGGTTTCGAGCATCGATATGCTGATCGTGCCGGCGCGCCTGGAGTTGGCCGGCTTCAGCGTGGAACGGGCGACGGCCTTGTTCGGCTACCTGACCGGCATGGCCATGCCGCTCGTCATGATGGCCACCATTCCCACCGCCTCGCTGGCGGCAAGTCTGGTGCCGGCCGTTTCCGAGGCGAACACATTAGGGGACAGAGGCGGCGTGCAGCGGCGCGTGCGCACAGCCCTGCGGCTGTGCTGCATGATCACGATCCCGAGCTTTGTCGGCCTGTGGGTGCTGGCCACGCCCATTTCGCGCATGCTCTACGGCACGGAAGAAGCGGGACCGTGCATTGCGATTCTGGCCTTGGCCATTTTGCTCCTGGGCGTCCACCAGGTGACGACCGGCGCGCTGCAGGGGCTGGGACGTACGGCCGTCCCGGTTGTGAACATGGTGCTGAGCGCCGGCGTGAAAGTCGCGCTCGTCTGGGCTTTGACGGCGATTCCTGAATACAACATCGCCGGCGCAGCCTGGGCGACGAATGTCGATTTTGCGCTGGCGGCGCTCTTGAATATCTATTTTGTCTGGCGCTACACCGGCTTTGCGTTTTCCTTCGCGGACACGGCCAAAGCGGCGGCGGCGGCCGGCGCCATGGGCGGCGTCGTCTGGCTGCTGCAGGCAAAGCTGGCGGGGTGGGGGCTGTCCGCATCGCTGGCGACCCTGGCGGCGGTTCTGGCCGGCCTGGCGGTGTATAGCCTAGTTCTGGTCGCGCTGGGCGGTGTCAGCCGCGCGGAAATGGCCAAAGTTCCGGTCGTGGGAGCGAAAATCGCCCCCTGGCTGAGCAAAATCCAAGTTGTGAGGGATGACGATGACTAAAGGAACGATTACGATTGTCGGGCTCGGGCCGGGGGCTGCCGAGCATTTATCGCTCGACACCCTGCACCGGCTGGCGTCCGCGCCGGCTGTCCGGCTGCGCACCGCCGTACATCCGGCGGTGGCGGAGCTTGACCGGCGCGGCATCGCTTATGAAACTTTCGACTATTGCTACGAGCAGGGGGCCAGCTTTGAGGCGGTCTACCGGCAAATTGCCGAGGCCTGCCTGAACCTGGCCCAGGAGCAGGATCTTGTTTATGCGGTGCCGGGCAGTCCGCTGGTGGCGGAGGAGACGGTGCGCCTGTTGCGCAAGCTGGCGCCGGAAGCCGGCGTGGGGCTGGAAATTTGTCCGGCGATGAGTTTTCTCGACGTGCTGTACACGAAGGCCGGCATCGACCCGGTGGAAGGGCTGGTCGTCGCCGATGCGCTGCGTCCGGATACCTACAGCGGCCAGCGGCTGCCGCTGATCATCACCCAGGTATATAACCGACAGGTGGCCTCCGACGTCAAGCTGACCCTGATGGACACTTTTCCCGACGACTGGCAGGTGAAGCTGCTGCTCCGGCTTGGGCTGCCGGATGAAGCGGTGCGCGTGCTGCCCTTGTACGAGCTGGACCGGCAGCCGGACATCGACCACCTGAGCACGCTGTACGTGCCGCCGCTGGCGGTCGAGCGGACCGTTTTCGATTTGAAGCCGCTGGAGGACGTGCTGGCGACGCTGCGCGCCCCGGGCGGCTGCCCGTGGGATATTCTGCAGACGCACAGCAGCCTGCGCCGTTACCTGCTGGAAGAGGTGTATGAGGTCCTGGAAGCGATTGATGACGAGGACGCGGAAGGCCTGTGCGAGGAACTGGGCGACGTGCTGCTCCAGATCGTTTTCCACGCCCGGGTCGCCGAGGAGTGCCGGGCCTTCACGATGCAGGACGTGATCGATACGGTCGTGGACAAGATGATCCGCCGCCACCCGCATGTTTTCGGCGATATTCAGGTTGAAGATGCGGCCGAAGTTGTGGTAAACTGGGAGGCGATCAAAGGGCAGGAAAAGGCTGGCTCGCGCAAACGCGTCCTGGACGGCATTTCCAAGGGCTTGCCGTCGTTGCTCAGGGCCAATAAGCTGCAGGCCAAGGCGGCTAAGGTCGGTTTTGACTGGGCGGACATCGAGCCTGTGTGGCGAAAAGTTGAAGAAGAGCTGGCGGAGCTTCGCCAGACTGTGGCGGAAGGCGACCGTGTCAGCCAGGAGCAGGAGGGCGGCGACGTGTTGTTTGCGCTTGTCAATCTGCTGCGCTGGCTGGGCGTGGAGCCGGAAACGGCTTTGCACGGAACCAACAACCGTTTTTGCCGTCGGTTCCAGTACGTCGAGGATTGCGTCCTGGAGAGCGGCAAAAAGTTCGAAGACTTTTCGCTGGAAGAATTGGATGCGTTCTGGAATGAGGCAAAACAGTTGGAACGCACGCCCTGACTGGAAAAATTGCAAAAAACTTTGCCAGGCAGCAGGAATGCAGCGGTTTACAGCGAATTAGTCATTCGTAAAGCCCATAACTAAGGAGGAAATACTGTGAACAAAACAGAATTGATTGCTAACGTAGCCGAAAAAGCTGGGATGACCAAAAAAGATGCTGAAAAAGCCCTCAATGCCGTCGTCGAAAGCGTAAAAGAAGCGGTCGCCAAAAAAGAAAAGGTCCAAATCATCGGCTTCGGCACGTTTGAAGCAAAAGTGCGCAACGCCCGCAAAGGTTTGAACCCGAAAACGCGCGAAGAAATCGTGATTCCGGAAGCGACTGCTCCGGTGTTCAAAGCTGGTAAAGACTTTAAAGATCTCGTAAACCAATAATTTTGACGAATATGAAGCCAGGTTGCGGTGACCTGGCTTTTATTCTATTCAAAAAGCGATGAAGGTGGCATATGACGATGGACACGAAGATTCTGCTGGTTGACGATGAGGCGTCGATTCGGGAGCTGATCCGCTTCAATCTGGAAAAGGCCGGTTACCGGGTGCAGGAAGCGGCGGACGGACAGGAAGCGGTTCAGGCAATCCGGCAGTCGAAGCCGGATCTGGTCGTGCTTGACCTGATGCTGCCAGGCTTAGATGGGCTTGACGTGTGCCGCCTGGTCAAAGGGAACCGCGAAACAGCGTCGATCCCGATCATCATGCTGACGGCCAAGACCGAGGAGATCGACAAGATCATCGGCCTGGAAATGGGCGCCGACGACTACATGACAAAGCCCTTCAGCCCGCGGGAGCTGACGGCCAGGATCAAGGCCGTGCTGCGACGCAGTCAAAAGGAGCAGGCGCTGAGCGGCGAGCTGACGATCGGCAACTTGCGCTTTCATTTCAGCCGCTATGAGGCGTGGCTGGGCGCCGAAAAGCTGGAGCTGACGCCGAAAGAATATGAACTGCTCAAACTGCTGGCCACGAATACGGGCAAGGTGTTCACCCGCGAACAGCTGCTGGAAAAAGTGTGGGGCTATGAATATTTCGGCGACACGCGCACGGTGGACGTGCATGTGCGGCATTTGCGCGCCAAGCTCGCGGCCGACCCCGTCTTCGCCAATGCGATTGAGACGGTGCGCGGCGTGGGCTACCGGCTGGCGGACATCGAATAAGCAAACGGACAAGAAAGTTAACAATTTCTTAACAAAGGGTTAACTTTCTTTTTTTTCACTCTGTGGTATATTTCAAGAAGGAGAGTAATGACTGCAGGGGGTAGCGATGACTACGAAGAACAAGAAAATCGAGGTGTCGAGGCTGTGCTTGTATTACGGCGAGTCACAGGCCTTGAAGAACGTTTCGCTCGATATGATCGAAAACAATGTGGTGGCTCTGATCGGCCCTTCCGGTTGCGGCAAGTCCACTTTTTTAAAAACGCTCAACCGCATGAATGACCTGGTTGAATCCGTGCACATTGAAGGCGAGGTCCTGGTGGACGGCGAGAATATTTACGGCCCGGATATTGACGTGGTGCACCTGCGCAAGCGGGTGGGCATGGTCTTCCAGCGTCCGAACCCCTTCCCGATGAGCATTTACGAAAATATCGCCTACGGACCGAAAATCCATGGCCTTCGCGACAAGCGCAAGCTCGACGAGATCGTGGAAAAGAGCCTGCGCGGCGCCGCCTTGTGGGACGAGGTGAAGGACCGCCTCCATACCTCGGCGATGGGCATGTCGGGCGGCCAGCAGCAGCGGCTTTGCATCGCCCGCCTGCTGGCGGTGGAGCCGGAAGTGCTGCTGATGGATGAGCCCTGTTCGGCGCTTGATCCGATTTCGACGATGAAGGTCGAAGAACTGATTACGGAGCTGAAGGATCGGTACACGATCGTCATTGTGACGCACAATATGCAGCAGGCGGCCCGTGTTTCCGATATGACCGCTTTCTTCCTGAGCGGTGAAATGGTGGAGTATAACGAGACCGATTCTATTTTCACCCGCCCGCAGGATAAACGGACGGAGGATTATATTACCGGTCGGTTTGGTTGAGGTGCGTTATGGCGACAAGACAATTTTTTAGCAATGAGCTCGAAGGGTTGCGAAACGACGTGCTGCGCATGGGGCGGCTTGTCAGCGAGGCGATCGAAAAATCGGTGACGGCCCTGGTGACGCAGGATCTGGCGCTGGCGCAGCAGATCATGGACGGGGATGACGAGATCGACCGGATGCAGATTGACATCGAAGACAGGTGTATTTTGCTCATCGCCAGGCAGCAGCCGATGGCCAAGGACTTGCGCATTCTCAGCACCGGGCTGAAAATCATTACGGACATGGAGCGGATGGGCGACCACGCCTTCGACATCGCCAAGCTGGTGCTGGCGATTGGCAAGCGGCCGCTGATTAAGCCGCTGGTCGATATCCCGATCATGGCGCAGCTGGCGTCGAACATGCTGTCTGACGCCCTGGAGGCGTATGTGCGGATGGATGTGGCGCTGGCCGAAGCGGTTTGGCGCGCGGACGACACGCTGGACGCGCATTATTTGGCGGCCCGCGACAAGCTGATGCAGTTTGTGGGCGGCGAGGTGCCGCCGGAAGACGCGCGGCAGGCAGTCCAACTGCTTCTGGTTGCAACCTACCTGGAGCGGATTGGCGATCATACGACGAATATCGCCGAGGGCGTCATTTACCTGGAAACGGGACAACGCGTACGGACAAAATAAAAACAAGCGGGAAGGCGACGCCTTCCCGCTTGTTTTTATTTTGCTGGCGCGCGCGGCACGGAAAAAGTGAAGCTTGTTCCGTGGCCGGGGCGGCTGGCGGCGCTGATCGTGCCGCCCAGCATTTCGACGATGAATTTTACGATCGCCAGGCCCAGGCCCGTCCCGCCGCCGTCGGTGCGCGCCCTGGCCTTGTCGACGCGGTAGAAGCGGTCGAAAATCAGCGGCAGGTCCTTGGGCGGGATGCCCGGCCCATCGTCCTTGACGGTGAAATAAGCGAACTGCTCGTCATGGCGGTAGGAGAGGGTAATGGTGCCCTGCTCGCGGCTGTACTTGATCGCGTTTTCCAGGAGGTTTAAAATCGCCTGCTTGAGCCAGTCGCGGTTGGCGATCACCTGTCCGGGCGGCTGCTCGTAGCTGATGATGAGCGACAGGCGCTTGCGCTCTGCCAAGTGGGACATTTCCTCCCGAATCGTTTCGTACAAGCCTCCCGCCTCCAGGCGGGTGGTCGTGATTTGCTGCCGGTAATCAGCTGAATCCAGGCGCGCCAGCTGCAGCAAGTCGTTAATCAGGCGCTGCATGCGGTCCGCCTCGGTGTGGATGATGGAAAGGAATTTGGTTCGAAGCTTTTCGTCCTCGGCCGCGCCGTCTAGGAGGGTTTCGGCGAAGCCCTTGATTGCCGTCAGCGGCGTGGCCAGCTCATGCGAAGCGTTGGCGACAAACTCGGTTTGACGCTCCTGCATTTCCTTGAGCAGCGTCACGTCGTGGAAGACGCACAGGACGGTCGACGCTTTGGGTGAATCAGGGGCGTCGTAGAGCGGCGCCACGAACACCTGGAACACGCGCTTGGTGTTGTTGAGGGCGGTCTTTAAGTCGATCATCCGGGCGTGGCGTCCCGACAGCGCGCGCTGCACGACGTGGTCGAGGTGGTTGCTGCCGATGACCTGCAGGTTGTGCTTGCCGATCAGCGGCGCCTTCAGGCCGAACAATTCCTCCGCTTTGCGGTTGGCGGTCGTCACGTGGCCGTAGCGGTCGAGCAGAATGACGGCGTTATCCATGTGCTCTAAAATCAGCTCCAGCTTGCGCTGCCCGGCACGGGCTTCCTGCACCTTGTCGTGCAGATTGCCGGCCAGGTTGTTGAGCGTGCCGGCCAGCAGGTCGAATTCGTTGCCGCTGCGGACGTGGATGCGGCGGCTCAAGTCGCCCTTGGCGAAGTTGAGCGCGACGGCCGTGATGTCCTCGAGCGGCTTAAGCAGGGAGCGGGCCAGCTTGAGGCTGATCAAAAGCGAAATGACGGAGGTGATGAGGATGGCCGCGAGCAGCGCGCCGCGCACGTGGCGAAAGGCGCTGTCTACGCTTGTCATCGGCGAAGAAACACGCAATGCGTATTCGTGCGGATGCTCCAGGCCGGCCGGGATGGCGACAAACAGGGTGTTTTTTGCGGTGACAAGGTTGGGGCGGATGTCGCTGCCCATTTTTCCCGCGAAGGCGGCGCGCATTTCCGGCCAGCCGTTTTCGTCGGCATAGGGGGTGTGCGTTTCCGCGTCGGAGTGGGCGACGAGCTGCCCCTGGCGGTTGATCAGCTCGAAGTCGAGCTGCATGCTGCCGCCGATTTGCCTGACAAGCTCCGGAAACCGTTCGGTTGCCGTGTAATTTTTCGACAGCTGGCGCAACTGGTATTCACTGTGCCTGGCGTTGATCTCCAGAGTGTCGCGCATGTTGGCCACGCTTTGCTCATAAAACAGGTCCAGGACATAAACGCCGAACAAGGTCAGGGTGACGGCGATAACAAGGAAAAAGGAGGCGGTCAAACGGGTGCGGATGGAGTGCTTCACCATGCGGGGGCTCCTTTCTGGCGGTCGCGCGGGATGAATGTGACAGCAGGCTTTGTAACCATCATAGACGATTGCGGACGCCGCCGCAATTGCTCTTTTGCACAGGGCGGGACTGAATTAACAGTGGCTTAACATTTCCTTAACAAGCGCTAACCTGCGCTTAACACGGGGACGAAATCCTTATAATACAATAAAGGCATAGGAAATGACAGGGAGGTATGGGAGCAGATGAAGTTGATGAAATCAAAGAAAGTAGCAGCCGCTCTCTTGGCGCTGGTGATGGGGGCCAGCTTTGTGGCGGGTTGCGGCGGCGACAAAAAAGATGACAAGAAGGCGGCGTCGGCCTTGTCAGGCGCGGTCAAAATCGACGGCTCCAGCACGGTGTTCCCGATCAGCGAAGCGATGGCCGAGGAATTCCGCAAAAAGAACCCGAACGTCAAGGTGACGGTCGGCGAGTCCGGCACCGGCGGCGGCATGAAAAAATTCGGGCCCGGCGAAATTGACATTGCCGATGCCTCCCGGCCGATCAAGCCGGACGAATTGAAGGTCCTCAAAGACCGCGGCGACGACGCGGTTGAACTGCCGATCGCCTACGACGGCTTGTCCGTTGTTGTCAATAAGCAAAACACCTGGGCGGCTTCCATGACGGTTGCCGAGTTGAAAAAGATTTGGGAGCCGAACAGCACGGTTAAGAACTGGAGCGACATTCGCCCGGAATGGCCGAACGAGCCGATTAAGCTCTATGGCCCCGGCACGGCCTCCGGCACGTTTGAATACTTCACCGAGGCCGTTGTCGGCAAGGCCAAATCGAGCCGCTCCGACTACACGGCCAGCGAAGACGACAATGTTCTGGTAAAAGGCGTGGCGGGCGACAAATATGCGCTTGGCTACTTCGGCTACGTGTACTACCTGCACAACAAGGACAAGATGAACCTGGTGGCGGTCGGCGATGGCGCTTCCGCGATCTTGCCGAGTGAAAAGACGATCAAGGACGGCACCTACAAGCCGCTGTCCCGCCCGATCTTCATCTACGTGAGCAAGAAAGCGTTGGCGCGTCCGGAAGTGAAAGAATTCGTTTCCTTCTACCTGAGCAATGCGTCCAAACTCGTCCCGCAAGTTGGCTATGTGCCCTTTGCTGACGCGCACTATCAAGAACTGTTGAAAAAGCTGCAGTAATCAAGAACTGGCGAAAAGCGGTGATCAGGCGATGTCGGGTCACCGCTTTTTTCTAAGCAACGGTTGGCAAGAGTAAGGAGGACCATCATGAATTCAGTTTGCAATGAAAAACCGCAGCGGCGCGGCGAAAAGTTTGTTGCCTTCGGGCTATTCGCCTGCGCGCTGCTTTCGATAGCGACCACTTTGTTGATCGTCGGGATATTGCTGAATGAAGCGATTGAATTTTTCCGCGCGATTCCGGTCGGGCGTTTTGTCACCGAAGCGCAATGGGCGCCGCTGTTTGAGCCGCAGCGCTGGGGGATCCGCTCCCTGGTGTACGGCACGCTGGTTGTCGCCGTCGGGGCGAGTCTGTTCGCCGTGCCGTTGGGGCTGGGCAGCGCCATTTACTTGAGCGAATACGCCAGCCGCCGGACCCGCAGCTACGTCAAGCCGCTGCTGGAAATTTTAGCCGGCATCCCGACGATTGTCTACGGGTACTTCGCGCTGGTTGTCATCACGCCTGTCTTGCAAACGTTCTTGCCTGAGCTCGGCGTGTTCAACGCCTTGAGCGCCAGCATCGCCGTCGGCATCATGATCACGCCGATGATCTCTTCGCTGAGCGAGGATGCGCTCCTGGCGGTGCCGGCTTCGCTCAGGGAAGGCGCTTATGCGCTCGGTTCGACGAAGCTGGAGACGACGTTTCACATTTCCCTTCCCTATGCCCTGTCCGGCATCATCTCCAGCGTCGTGCTGGCTGTTTCCCGGGCGCTGGGCGAGACGATGATCGTCACGATCGCCGCCGGCGCGACCCCGAGCCTTTCGCTCAATCCGCTGCAGAGCATCCAGACGCTGACGGCCTACATCGTGCAGGTCAGCATGGGCGACACTCCGTTTGGCAGCGTCGAATACAAATCGATTTTTGCCGTCGGCATTACGCTTTTTTTCTTCACGCTGGTGATGAACTTGCTGGCGCTCAGCATTAAAGAACGCTTTAAAGTGGAGGCGAAGCTGTGAAAAACGATTTTGAGACAGCCGGGCTGCAAGAGGAGGGGCTTTTTATGAATCGAGGGTCAAGATTTGTTGCAGTCAGTCGCCACGACGTATGGCGAAAGTTCAAAGACTCCTTGTTTGCGGGCGTTTTCTTGACGGCGATCGTGTTGTCGCTTTTGACCCTGGCGTTTTTGCTCGCCAGCATAATTTACAAGGGCCATGGTTCGCTGTCGATTGATTTTTTGACGAGTTATCCGTCCCGCTTTGCCAGCCAGGCCGGGATCAAAGCGGCGCTGGCCGGAACCTTTGCCTTCGTGGCCATCACCGCCCCGCTGTCTTTTGCGATCGGCGTCTGTTCGGCGATTTACCTGGAGGAATATGCTCCGCGCAATTGGTTCACGAAATTGCTGGAGATCAATATTGCCAACCTGGCCGGCATCCCGTCGATCGTCTACGGCATGCTGGGGCTGGTTTTGTTTGTGCGGGGTCTGGATCTGGGCCGCAGCGTGCTGGCCGGGGCGCTGACCATGACCTTGCTGGTCTTGCCTGTGATTATCGTCGCCTCCCAGGAGGCGCTCCGCTCCGTGCCGGTGTCGCTCCGCCACGCCTCCTTCGCGCTGGGCGGCACCTTGACCCAGACCGTGTTCCGGGTTGTTTTGCCGGTGGCGATGCCGGGCATCCTGACGGGCACGATTCTGGCGGTTTCCCGGGCGATCGGCGAGACGGCGCCGCTTTTGACGATTGGCGCGCTGACTTATGTGGCCTTTTTGCCCAGCAGCCTCTTTTCGGAGTTTACCGTGCTGCCGATTCAGATCTTCAACTGGGTGTCGCGTCCGCAAGTGGAATTTCAGGACGTGGCGGCGGCCGGCATCATTGTGTTGCTGGCGATTTTGCTGCTGCTTAACTCCGCTGCGATCGTGATGCGCGACCGCTTCCGCAAGCGCATGGGTTAATGAAAAGCGATAGGGGCGTTCTGCACCCTTGTCGCTTTTTTTATCAGCGCAGCAAAGCACGCTCTATTGTACTCGCTTATGTCACCTTGTTCACAATAATGCAGGGAGGCTGTCACCATGCAAAATAACGTATTAACTAGATTGAAATCATCCATAGTTGCAAGCGGCATGCGCGGGCTGCTGCGCGCAATCAAAGCGCGGGGCGGCAACCAAGCGGCCCGCCGGACGCGGCGTCCGCTAATGAAGCGGCTGCGGGTCGCGGCGCGCGTGGTCAGGCTCGCCAATCGCCGGAAGCTTACCGTCGGGCGCGTGCTGAAGCAATTGAACTGGCAGTCTTTCCGCCAGTCTCTGCAGTTGGGGAAAAGTCCGCTGAGCCGCAAGCTGGTCGGACTGATGGCGGGGCTGATTGCCGTTTCCGTCGGCGCGACGGGCTATTTGGCCTATGACGCGGCGGAAAAAAACATTCGCACCATCACCCAGCAGCGCCTGCAGTCGGAAGCGGATAAAATGACGGAGAAAATCACCATCTTGCGCCTGGTCGTGCAAGATGGCAATGAATTCGACCGCGCGCTGCGCAAGGAGCTGGAGCGCCAGCAGTCGACCCTGGCCCTCGACGGCCTGACCGTGGCGGAATTGTTTGTCACGTCCGACGGCCAGTTGCTTCCGTTCAAGGGCAGGCAGGAGAAGCCGCTGGCTGTGGCCGCGCCAGTTTTGCAGGCGGTATTTGAACAGGAGCGCGGCGTCGCCAAGCTTGCTGTTGACGGCGAGCCGTATACGGCGGCTTACGCGAAGGCGGCGGAGCTGAACCGCGTGTACATGCTGTTTGTTCGTGACGCCGAGTATCTGGCGCCTGTGCATCGTCTGCGCGACGTCGTTATCGTCACGATCCTGTTTGCCACGCTGGCCGCCTGCCTGATCGCCCTGGTCATTGTGCACGGGATTACAAAGCCGGTTGAACATATTTTGGCGGCGATCCGCGACGTCAGCCGCGGCGACTATACGAAGAAAATAACCTTGCGCATCAGCCGCCGTTCGGAAATGGGCGCGTTGATTACGCATTTTAATACGATGGTGGACGACGTGTCCGACGTCATGACGC
Organism: Sporomusaceae bacterium; assembly: GCA_029265905.1. Classification (GTDB taxonomy): domain Bacteria; phylum Bacillota; class Negativicutes; order Acidaminococcales; family JAJUGR01; genus JAJUGR01. The sequence goes on from JAJUGR010000002.1 coordinate 195,655, forward strand.
GCATCAAACGCATTATTGGCGAATTGACCCGGGTTGGCGGCGATATGTCCCGAAAAGCGCGCCTAACGGCGCAGAACGCCGAGGAGCTCAAGCAGCGCGCGCTGGCCGTGGCGGAGGATGCGCGCCGGATTCGCCAGACGACTTCCGAGGCCGACCGTTCGTTTGCCGATATGAAGCAGGTGACGGGCGAGGTGATCGATCGCTTCGGCGGCGTGCGGGCAAAAAGCGGCGAACTGCATAAGTCGGCCGAGCAGGGGCGCAGCTCGATCGAAGAGCTGCTGAGCGCCATGCGCGGCTATGTTGATGAGGCGAAGGAAATGAAAGGGCTGATGGCCAAGCTGCTGGTGCAGTCGAAGGAAATCGAACAGGTGTTGGGGATGATTCGCACCATGGCGGCGGAGACGAAACTCGTCTCCCTCAATGCGACGATCGAGGCGGCGCGTGCCGGGGTGGCCGGGAGAAGCTTTGCCGTCGTGGCGCAGGAAGTGCAGCGCCTCGCGGAGCAATCGAACAATGCAGCCAATGACATCCGCAAAATTGTGCGCGACATACAGGTGCAAACGCTGGCGGCCACGGACATGGCAAACAGCATGGCGGATCGGATTGCCAGCAGCGCGGCGTTGACGGCGACTGCGGAGACGGCGTTTCAAGCGCTTTTGTCCGGCGTGTCAGATTCGTCCGAAGGGGTTGCTGCCATGGCGGGCAAGATCGATCAATTGTCGAAGGAGCTGGCCATGTTGGAAAACGGGATTGGCACCATTGCCGGCATTGCGGCGGTGACGGACGGGAACAGCCGGGCGATGGTCGCGGCGGCCGAGGCGCAGGAAGCGGCTGCAGCACAATCTCAGTCGCTGGCGGAAGAAACCTGCGCCATGGCGGCGCGGCTAGGCGGCCTCACGGCGCGCCTGCAGGTGGCTGAACAAGCCGAAGACGACTTGCAGGCGGCGCGGGTTGCGTAGGCGCTAGGTATCAAAATCATAAATAAAGTAAAGAAACTCTAATTCCGACAGGAATGTGGCGATACGCGGCGAATTTCATGCAAGTATATAGCATGAAAAGGAGCGTGGAGAAATGGCCGGCGAAACAAAACGGAAAATATCCTGGTTTTCTGTTGCGATGGTTTTGCTTACCTTTTTTTTCTCAGCCCGGTTCATCGCGCAGGAATACCGCATTTATCAGGTGCGAGCGGAAGCGAAAGCCGTCGCTCGGCACATCGACGAGCTACAGCAGCAGCAGGCGATGCTGGTCCAGGAAAAACAGCGCTTGAACGATCCGGCGTATCTGGAGCAGATGGCGCGGGAAAAGCTCAATTTGGTCCGGCCGGGGGAAGTGCCCTGCGTGTTAGTCGCGGACCGTCAGTAAAATACAGTAAAATACTGCGGGCAATGATTGACAGACTTTCAGCTTAAACGCTATAATTTAATTTGAAATGCGTCATTTTAACATGATGTTTAAGGGGGAGAATCATCTCGTATGTCCACCATTGAGGTCGGCGCTATTGTCGAAGGTACAGTAACTGGTATCACCAACTTTGGGGCTTTTGTTGAATTGCCCGGTGGCAAAGTAGGACTCATTCATATCTCGGAGATCGCGGACGTTTATGTGCGCGATGTCAAGGATTACGTCAAAGAGCAAGACAAAATCAAGGTCAAGGTGTTATCCGTCGATGATCGTGGGAAAATCGGCCTTTCCCTGCGGCAGTTGGCCGCACCGGCGCCCGCGCCGGCTGCACCGCCTCGTCGTCCGCCGGTAGATAATCGTCGATTCCGTCCCCAGCCGTCCTTGTCTTTTGAAGATAAGCTTTCGCGCTTTTTGAAGGACAGCGATGACCGGCAGAGCGAGCTGAAACGCAGCACCGACTCAAAGCGGGGCGGCCGTGGCGCCAATCGGCGCGGCGATTAACCAGCGACCCGTTGGAACGAGACACGGAAGAGCTTTCCAAAGGGAGAGCTCTTCCGTCTTGCTTTTTGGGGGATCTGCGTCAAACAGGAGGCGAGGACCGATGCCGTTTCCGGAACAACTGGAGAGGCAAGTGCTGCGCTATTGCCGGCAGGAACTGGGGCTGGCGGCGGACGAGAACATGTTGATCGCCTGTTCGGGCGGCGCCGACTCCATGGCGCTGGCGGAGATTTTATACCGCCTCGCCCTTGACGAACCTTGGACGGTGGCGGTCTGCCACGTGCACCACGGTCTGCGGGGCGCGGCGGCTGATCACGATGCCGCGCAGGTGAAGCTGTGGGCTGAGGCGCGGGGCGTTCCCTATTTTCTGCGGCAAATACCGGTGGCGGCGTACGCAGCCGCGCGCGGCCTGTCAATTGAAGACGCCGCCCGGCGCCTGCGCTACGAGGCGCTGGAGGAGGTGCGCCAGGCTTCCGGCTGCACGCTGCTGGCCACCGGCCACCACAAGGAAGACCAGGCGGAAACGGTCTTGATGCGCCTGCTGCGCGGCGCCGGGCCGACCGGCCTGGCGGGAATCTTGCCGCGCCGCGGCCCTGTCATCCGGCCGTTGTTGGGCGTGCGCCGGGCGGATTTGCAGGAATATTGCCGCGCGCGGGCGCTCGTCGTGTGCGAGGATGAGACCAATCAGGACGTAGCCTTGCTGCGCAACCGCATCCGGCATGAACTGCTGCCGCAGCTGGCGGCCGGCTACAACCCGGAGATCGTGGAGGCGCTGGCTAAAACAGCGCTCGTTTGCCAGCGGGAGGAAGCGTACTTCAATCAGGCGCTGTCCGCGGCGCAGGCGCAAGTGGAAGAGTTGGCCGACGGGGCGAGCATTCCGCTCGCCATGCTGACGGCTCTGCCGGCTTCATTGCAGAGCCGCCTGCTGCGCAGGGTGCTGCGCGGCAAAAGCGGCGCCGATGCGGCGGTGACCTTCACTCATCTGGAGGAGATCAGCCGCCTGATCGAGCAGGGGCAGGTCGGCAAGACGCTGTTTATTCCCGGCGGCTGGGTGCTGGAGCGGGAGTATGGCGCGCTGCGTTTGCGCCGCCCGCAAGCAGCGGCGGCGCCGGAACCGTTTTGCTTTTCGCTGCCGGTTCCGGGCGGGCTCGACCTGCCGGACGGCACGCGCCTGGAAACGGCTTGGCTGGCGCAGCGTCCGCACCTGCCCGACAATGGCGCAACAGCGTGCTTTTCGGCGGGCGGCGTGACGTTGCCGTTAGCCGTGCGCTCGCGGCGGGCGGGCGACGTGATTCGCACCGCGGGCGGTTCGAAAAAACTCAAGAAACTTTTCATTGATGCGAAAGTTCCGCAGCGGCTGCGCGATCGTTTCCCCGTCGTATGCGACGGGCAGGGCATCCTTTGGCTGCCGGGCGTGCGCGTCGGACAGCGGGCGGAGGCGGGCGGCCCGTGGCTGCTGATAAAACGGATTGGCAAGGAGGATAACACTGATGCACCAGGATATTGAAAGCGTGTTGATGTCCGAGGCGGCCCTGCAAAAGCGGGTGGCGGAACTCGGCGAAGCGATTTCCCGCGATTATGCGGGCAAGGAAATTTTGATGGTATGCGTGTTGCGCGGCGCCTTTATCTTTATGGCGGATTTGGCGCGCGCCATAACCGTTCCCGTGTCGATTGATTTTATGGCCGTGTCGTCGTACGGCGCGTCGACCACGTCGAGCGGCGTCGTCCGCATCATCAAGGATTTTGACGAGGCTGTGGAAGGAAAGCACATTCTCATTGTTGAAGATATCATTGACTCAGGTTTAACGCTCAAATACCTGTACAACCAGATTTTGTCGCGCAAGCCGGCCAGTGTGCGCATTTGCACGCTGCTGAACAAGCCGGAACGGCGCAAGGCCGAAGTGCCGGTCGACTACAACGGCTTTACCATTCCGGATGCCTTTGTCGTCGGCTACGGCCTCGATTACGCGGAAAAGTATCGAAATCTTCCCTATATTGGCATATTGAAACCTTCTGTTTATGGCGAGAAATAAACAGCGGCGAAAAATCACACTAAAAGACGTGGATTTTGCTTGTCGGTCTTTATGCTCCTGGTGTATCATAGAAGAGATATGAAAGGGTATTTCGGGACAAGGGTTACAGCCATGGCCCGTAAGAGGGGGGTCCGTTTATTTGAATAAGTTCTTTAGAAATGTAAGTTTCTACCTGCTGATCATCATTATCGCCATCTCGATCATCGATTACTATTCAGCACGCACCACCACCAAGCAGGAAGTTTCTTATACGAGATTCTTGCAGCATGTGGAAAAGGATGAAGTCAGCCAGGTTACGATTGTCGACAACCTGATCAAGGGGAAACTCAAGTCCGGCACGGAATTCACCACCATTACGCCGCAAGACCCGACGCTGATTACGACCCTGCGCGACAAGCAGGTCGAAATTAAGGCGGAGCAACCGCCGCAGCCGCCCTGGTGGACGACGATTTTCTCGTCGATCCTGCCGATGCTGCTGTTGATCGGCGTTTGGTTCTTCATCATGCAGCAGACGCAAGGCGGCGGCAATCGCGTGATGTCGTTCGGCAAGAGCCGGGCCAAGCTCTACGGTGAAGACAAGATCAAGATCACCTTCATGGATGTGGCCGGGGCCGATGAAGCCAAGCAGGAGCTTGAAGAGGTCGTCGAGTTCTTAAAGCAGCCCAAGAAGTTCAACGATCTGGGCGCGCGCATCCCCAAAGGCGTGTTGCTGTATGGCCCGCCTGGCACGGGTAAGACGCTGCTGGCCAAGGCGGTCGCCGGCGAAGCTGGCGTGCCGTTCTTCAGCATCAGCGGTTCTGATTTTGTCGAAATGTTCGTCGGCGTCGGCGCGAGCCGCGTCCGCGATTTGTTTGAACAGGCCAAGAAAAACGCGCCCTGCATCGTGTTCATCGACGAGATTGACGCAGTCGGCCGTCAGCGCGGCGCCGGTCTTGGCGGCGGCCATGACGAGCGCGAGCAGACTCTCAATCAGTTGTTGGTCGAGATGGACGGCTTTGGCGTCAATGAAGGGATTATCATTATTGCCGCGACCAACCGACCGGACATCCTTGACCCGGCGTTGCTCCGTCCCGGCCGCTTTGACCGTCAGGTGACGGTTGATCGTCCGGATGTCAAGGGCCGTGCCGATATCCTCAAAGTCCATGTCCGCGGGAAGCCCCTGGCAAAAGACGTGGATTTGGATGTGCTGGCCAGGCGGTCGCCCGGCTTTACCGGCGCTGATTTGAGCAACTTGGTCAATGAAGCCGCTTTGCTGGCGGCAAGACGCAACAAAAAGCGCATCGAAATGCCGGAACTGGAAGAGGCGATTGAGCGCGTTGTGGCCGGGCCGGAGCGCCGCAGCCGCGTCATCAGCGACAAGGAAAAGAAGCTGACCGCCTATCATGAGGCCGGTCATGCGCTGGTGGGCATGATGCTCACCCATACCGATCCCGTGCACAAAGTTTCGATTATCCCCCGCGGCCGCGCCGGCGGCTATACGCTGATGCTGCCGAAGGAAGATCGTTACTATGCAACCCGTTCAGAATTGCTCGATCAGCTGAAAGCCCTGTTGGGCGGCCGGGTGGCGGAAGCGATCGTGTTGGGCGAGATTTCAACCGGGGCCCAAAATGACTTGGAAAGAGCGACCGCCTTGGCGCGCAAGATGATTTGCGAGTACGGCATGAGCGACCGCCTCGGACCGATTGCGTTTGGCAAGCGGCGCGACCAGGTGTTCATGGGCCGTGATTTCGGCCATGACAAGGATTACAGCGAGGACGTCGCCAGCGAGATCGACAAGGAAGTACGCGTCTTTATCGAAGAGGCGTATTCCAAGACAGAGGAACTGCTGTCCGCCAATATGGATAAACTCCATATCATCGCCGAGGCGCTGCTGGAAAAAGAAACCTTGGAAGGCAAGGAAATTGAGCATTTGCTGAAGGAAGGCAAATTGCCGGAGAAAAAAGCTGAAGAAGACCAAGGCGAAACGCCGGTCGCTCCGCTGACGCCAGTTGCAGCGGAAGAAGCACCGGCTGCTGCTGAAGGCGCTGCGCAACCGGAGGCGGAAGCCGATCCGAAGCCAGCGTATACTGCGCCGGATAAGCCTTGACAAGTTTGGGACTGAGGGGGCGAGAGCGTCATGCTCTTGTCCCTTTTCTTTTACCGCGGATTGACGGATGGTTTACGAAACGTTATGATGGGGACAGATTTGAAGAAGGGGCGATGGCGGATGCGCGATCAGATATTGAACTGGCTGCGGGAAAGCCGCGGCGAACCGATTTCCGGCGAAGCGATTTCGAAGCGGTTTGGCGTGACCCGTGCAGCGATCTGGAAACATATACAAGCCCTCAAGGACGAGGGCTATCAAATTGAGACGGTGGCGCGCAAGGGTTACCGCCTGGCGGGCACGCCGGACAGGCTGCTGCCGGCGGAGGTGCTGGCGGGGCTCAAAACGCGCTGGCTGGGCAAGCAGATTATCTATCACGATCACGTGACCTCTACCAATGATGTTGCCAAACGGGCTGCCTTTGACGGCTGCGCGCATGGCACGGTCGTGGTGGCCGAAGCCCAGGGCGAAGGCCGGGGACGGCTGTCGCGCGGCTGGTTTTCGCCTCATGCTAAAGGTGTGTGGTTTTCCTGCGTTTTCCGGCCGGCCTTTTTGCCGCAGCAGGCTTCGAAATGCACGTTGATGGCGGCTGTCGCTCTGGCGCGGGCGTTTGAACGCTATCCCGGCGTCAACGTGGGGATCAAGTGGCCGAACGATATTTTGTCGCAGGAAGGGAAAAAATTGGTCGGCATTTTGGCGGAAATGAATGCGGAGATGGACGCGATCAATTTTATCGTCATCGGCATGGGCATTAACGTGAACCTGCTGCCGGACGACTTTCCGGAGGAATTGCAGCCCCTGGCGACCAGCTTGCAGATGCTGGCCGGCGGCGCGGAACTGAACCGGAAAAAGCTGCTGCAGGTGATGTTGGAAGAACTGGAGGCGGCGTTCGACGAAGTCAGTAAAAACGGCTTTGACGCGCTGCTGGAGGAGTGGCGCAAGCGCAGCATTACGCTGGGACGGCAGGTTAACGTCATTGCGCCGGACGAAACGTACTCCGGCCTGGCGCTGGACATCGACCAGCAGGGCGCCCTGCTGGTCCGCCGCGACAGCAATGGTGCGGTCGAACAGGTGTGGGCGGGCGATGTTTCCATCCGTCCCGTGCGGCCGCTGGCGCCGCAAGGCTGATGGCGGAACGGCAAAAAGACTTTGTAATACTTGTTGCACCTTTTGCTCCTTTTGGTATAATAAAGACTAGTGTAACTGCTTATGCAGGTTTCAGCGGCGCCATTCTTGTATCCGGCTTGCGGCGCTGATCCCGGGCGAGGGGAGAATGTAGATGTTACTTGTTCTTGACGTGGGGAACACCAATATTGTCGCCGGCGTGTACAGCGGAGAAGAACTCCTGGTGCACTGGCGCATTTCGACCGACCGGCAAAAAACGGCTGACGAATACGGCATGTCCCTGTACAACTTGTTTGCTTACAGCAAAATGGCGATGGAGGATGTGGAGGCCGTGGCGATTTCGTCTGTTGTGCCGCCGCTGATCGTTCCGTTGACGCGCATGTGTGAGCGGTATTTTGGCAAGCAGCCTCTCGTGGTCGGGCCCGGCATTAAAACGGGCGTTTGCATCAAGTATGAAAATCCGCGCGAAGTCGGCGCCGACCGCATTGTCAATGCGATCGCCGCCTATGAGAAATATAAGGAGCGAGGCGCGATGATCGTCGTGGATTTCGGCACGGCGACAACCTTCTGCGCCATCGCGGCGAACGGCGATTACCTCGGCGGGGCGATCGCCCCCGGCATCGGCATTTCCACGGAAGCGCTGTTCCAGCGGGCGGCCAAATTGCCGCGCATTGAACTGATCAAGCCCAAATCAGTCATCTGCCGCAATACCGTCACCAGCATGCAATCGGGCATCATCTTCGGCTTCGTCGGGCAGGTGGACGAAATTGTCCGCCGGATGAAGCAGGAGTTGGGCGGCGATGCGTTTGTCGTTGCGACCGGCGGCCTGGCGAATTTGATGGCGCAGGAATCAGGCACGATCGACGTTGTTGAACCGTTCCTGACGCTCGAAGGCTTGCGGTTGCTCCATGATCGCAACCACCAGCCGGGAGAATAAAACAGATAACCGGACAGTCCGTGTGAGCTGCGGGCTGTCTTTTTTGTGACAAAGGGGACGGGTCCCGCTGTCACGCATTTCATTGTCATGGTTGGAGGCTTTATGCAAATCGGCAAGATAAAACTGGATATCCCGGTTGTGCTGGCGCCCATGGCGGGCATCACCGACAGCGCGTTTCGGCTGCTGGTGAAGGAACAGGGCTGCGGGCTGTTAGTCTCGGAAATGGTCAGCGCCAAGGGGCTGTTGTACAACAATGAGCGGACCTTTGACCTGCTGGCGATCGAGGCGGGCGAACGCCCCGTGGCGATCCAACTGTTTGGACGCAATCCCGGCGAAATGGCGGAAGCGGCCCGGCGCGTCGAGGCACAGGGCGCAGATATGATAGACATAAACATGGGCTGCCCGGTGCCGAAGATTGTCAACAACGGCGAAGGGTCGGCCCTGCTGAAGGAGCCGGAGGTGGCGGCGGCGGTGCTGAGGGCGGTCGTTTCCGCCGTGCAGTGCCCTGTTACCGTCAAGATCCGTGCCGGCTGGGACGCGGACTGCATCAATGCGGCCGAGATCGCGCGCATTGCACAAGCGGCCGGCGTGGCGGCCATTGCCGTGCACGCGCGCACCCGTCAGCAATTTTACAGCGGACACGCCGACTGGCGGGTGATTCGGGCCGTGCGCGAGGCCGTCAGTATTCCCGTCATCGGCAACGGCGACATCCGCACGCCTGCCGACGCGTTGCGCATGATGCGGGAGACGGGCTGCCACGGCGTGATGATTGGGCGGGCGGCGGAAGGCAACCCGTGGCTGTTTGGGCAAGTAGCCGCCGTGCTCAACGGCGAAAATCCGCCGCCCCCGCCGACGTTTGAGGAGCGCGCCCGCATGCTGTTGCGTCATTTGGAGCGCTTGATCGCCTTGAAAGGCGAGTCGGCGGCCGTGCGCGAGATGCGCCGCCATGCGGCTAGCTACACGAAGGGGCTGCCCTTTTCGGCCGAGTACCGGATGCGTTTTCATCAGGCGGACACGAAGGGCCAGATGGAAACCGTTCTAGAGCAGTATGCTGAACGGATGAACGCAAGCGTTAGTGCGCATTGCAGGACTTGAGGCGGCAAGGGTGTTGTGATAGAATAAAGCTGTGCACAAACTTGTGCACAGCTTTATTTGTTCAGGAGGAGCGCACATGCCGATTGAACGCATTGGCGATAAAATCATTAGCAAAGAAAAAATATACCGCATCGTGGACGCGATGCTGGCGCTCCGCGTCCGGGGCTTGTCGCAGCAAGAGGTGGCGCGGGCCTTCAACACGGATCGCGCGTTTATCTCGCGGTTGGAGACGCTGGGCGAAATTCGCAAGGGACGCCGGATTGCCTTAGTAGGCTTCCCGGTCAAGAACCGCGCCGAATTGGAGGCGCTGGCGAAGGAAGAGGGCATCGACCGCTGCCTCCTGATGACGGAGGCGGAGCGCTGGGCATTTGTACAGAAAAAAAGCGGGCTGGAGTTGGTTGACGAATTGACGCGCATTGTCGGTGAACTGCGCGCCTGCGATGTCGTGATTGCGATTGGCTCCGACCAGCGCATCCGCTGGATACAGGCCATGCTCGACCAGGAAGTCATTCCAGTCGAATTAGGGGCCTCGCCCTTGGCCGACGACCATTATGTCGATCCGGCTGTTATCCGCCAGATTTTGCAGCAAATGAAACCGGCAGGAGGAGACGTATGAAGCACGTTGTCAGCATCAGTCTGGGCGCCAGCGACCGCGACCATCGGGTTCAGGAGACGTTCGGCGAAGAGACGGTTTTGATTGAACGGCGCGGCACGGACGGCGATAAGGAAAAATTTCGGCGTCTGATTCGCGAACTGGACGGACAGGTGGATGCCTTCGGGCTGGGCGGCACGGATCTCTATATTTTCGCCGGGAAAAAGCGCTACACGTTTCGCGAGTCGGCGGCCCTGGCGGCCTGCGCGGTGAAGACGCCGATCGTCGACGGGAGCGGCTTGAAAAACACGCTGGAGCGCCGCGTGGTGCGGTTTTTGACGGAAGCTTGCGGCTGGAAGCTGGCCGGCAAGCGCGCCCTGGTGGTTTGCGCTGTTGACCGCTTCGGCCTGGCGGAAGCCTTGACCAAGGCCGGCTGCAAGACGGTGTTCGGCGATCTGCTGTTTGGCTTGGGGCTGCCGCTGCCGATCCGCAGCCTGGCGGGGCTCGAACGGCTGGCGCGCATTGTCGCGCCGATTATCACGCAGCTTCCTGTTTCCTGGTTCTATCCGACCGGGGCTGAGCAATCCGGGCGGAAGCCGCGTTTTACCCGGTATTTTGAAGACAGCGACATTATCGCCGGCGATTTTCATTTTATCAGACGCTACATGCCCGACGACATGAGCGGAAAAACCATCATCACCAACACCGTCACGGCCAAGGACAAGGCGCTGCTCAGCCGGGCCGGCGTCGAGTGGCTTGTGACGACAACGCCGGAGTTCAACGGGCGGAGTTTTGGCACGAATGTGCTGGAAGCCGTGCTGGTGGCGCTGTCGCCCAAACGGGGCGGCCAGCTGACGCCGGAAGAATATTCGCGGCTTCTCGACCAACTGGATATTCGTCCGCGGGTCGAAAAACTGTCGGAATAGAAAGCGAGGAAACAGGCATGGAACGTTTTGCCTTCATTTTACACCCCTTGGTCGTGCAGGATTTGGCGCGCAAATTCCCGTTTCTCCGCTACTTGCCGGAAAAGTGGGTGGAGGGCGGCATGAAATACCTGCCGCCGATTAAAGTGTCACATATTACGGGCATCCGCTCGCCGCATGCGGAGGCCGAAGGTTGGTTTGTCGCCTGTCCCCTGACGGCGCGCCAGATGATGACACTGCCGGAGGAATTTGTCATTGACCGCATTGTCGCGGCAGGCAAGGTGGCGGAACAGCTCGGGGCCAAGATCGTCGGCCTCGGCGCCTTCACCTCCGTGGTGGCCGATGCTGGCATCAGCATAGCCAAGCGCTTGAACATAGCCGTTACGAGCGGCAACAGCTATACGGTGGCGACGGCGTTGGAGGGGACGCGCCAGGCGCTCGGCTTGATGGGCGGCGACATGAAGAACGCCCGGGTTGTTGTGCTGGGCGCGACGGGGTCGATCGGCGCCGTCTGCAGCCGGATTTTGGCTAAGGAGGCCAAGGCCCTGACGCTGGTGGCGCGCAACCAGGAGCGGCTGCAGTCTTTGGCGGACGAGCTGCGCCTGCTGAAACAGGCTGAAATCAAGGTGACGGACGACCGCGTTCAGGCGCTCAAAGCGGCTGATGTCGTGCTGGCGGTAACGAGCGCGCTGGACACGATTATCGAGCCGGGGGATTTGAAAGCCGGCGCGGTGGTCTGCGACGTGGCCCGGCCGAGAAATGTGTCGCGCCGCGTCGCTGAAGAGCGGCCGGACGTACTGGTCATTGAGGGCGGCATTGTCCGGGTGCCGGGCGAAGTCGATTTTGGCTTTAACTTTGGTTTTCCGCCGCAAACGGCTTACGCCTGCATGGCGGAAACGATGATCCTGGCGCTGGAAGGCCGTTACGAGAACTACACCCTCGGGCGCGACCTGACCGTCGAGCAGATTGAGACGATTGACCAGCGGGCAAAGAAACATCAGTTCCAGCTGGCCGGCTTCCGCAATTTCGAGCGGGCCGTGACCGCTGAAGAAATTGCCGCGATCCAGCAGCAGGCTGCCCTGGTCTGCGGGACAGGCGCGGCTCGCTTCGGTTGACAAGGGGCGAAGCTAACATTATAATGGTAAGGAATATGGGTGCTGTTGCACGCATGTCGTTTTAGCTGTACAAACCGGTGTCAAGTTGACGAAGCTTGACACTCTTTCTATTATCTGTGCAGTGGTTTGTTATGGCTTAAGCGGAAGTACGCGCGAAAAAAGGAGAGCTAGACATGGCTGAGAAAGAAAAAGAGACTTTCCTCACGGCAGAAGGCCTCAAGAAACTTGAAGACCGCTTAGAGGAGCTTCGTTCCGTGCGCCGTCTGGAAGTCGCAGAACGCATCAAACAAGCAATTGCCTTTGGTGATATCAGTGAAAACTCCGAGTATGAAGACGCTAAAAACGAGCAGGCGTTTATTGAAGGTGAAATCATCACCCTGGAAAGAATGATTCGCACGGCGCGCATCATTGATTCCGCCGATTTGACGAAGGACCAGGTCGTGATGGGTTCCACTGTGTGCCTGAAGGATTTGGAGTACGGCGATACGCTTGAATATACCGTGGTTGGTTCGGCGGAAGCTGACCCGGCCGCTTTGCGCATTTCCAATGAATCGCCTGTGGGCATGGCCATTTTGCACCGCCATGCCGGCGAAGTTGTCGAAGTGCAGGTTCCGGCAGGCATGCTCCGTTATGAAATCGTAGAAATAAAATGAGAAAACTGGAGTGAACAACATGGCTGACAAGGAGATGGAGGAGCAGCAGACTGCCCCCGTTTCGCAGGAAGATCTAAACGAGCAGATGCTGGTGCGCCGTCAGAAGATGGCGGCTTTGGCCGAAAAAGGCATAGAGCCGTTTGGCCGCAAGTTTGACTGGACGCATCACGCCGCTGATATTATCGATAACTTTGATGCTTTTGCCGAAGACCAGGTTGTGCGTGTGCCCGGACGCGTGATGGCGATCCGCGGGCACGGCAAGACGACTTTCTTGGATTTGCTCGATAAATCGGGCCGGATTCAGGTTTACGTGCGCAAGGACGCGATGGGCGACGAAGCGTATGATCTGCTGAAGCTGTTTGATATCGGCGACTGGATTGGCGTTGTCGGCACTGTTTTCCGCACGAAGATGGGCGAAATCAGCATCAAAGCGCAAGCCGTGGAGTTTTTGTCCAAGACCTTGCGGCCGCTGCCGGAAAAATGGCATGGCTTGAAGGATATTGAACTGCGCTACCGCCAGCGCTACGTTGACCTGGTGGCTAATCCGGAAGCCCGCCGGGCGTTTGTCCAGCGCTCGAAGATCATCAAGGCGATCCGCCGCTTCCTCGACGAGCGCGATTTCCTGGAAGTCGAAACGCCGATCTTGCATCCCATTGCCGGCGGTGCGGCGGCGCGTCCGTTTGTTACACACCACAATGCGCTGGATATGGCGATGTATCTGCGCATTGCACCGGAGCTTTACTTAAAGCGCCTTGTCGTTGGCGGGCTGGAACGGGTCTATGAACTAGGCCGCGTGTTCCGCAACGAAGGCATTTCAATCAGACATAACCCTGAGTTTACGATGGTCGAAGTCTACCAAGCCTTTGGCGACTATGAGACGATGATGGAGCTGACCGAGCAGTGCATCGCGTCCGTGGCGCAGGAAGTGCTTGGCACGACGAAGATCACCTACCAGGGGACGGAAATTGACTTGACGCCGCCCTGGCGACGCCTGACTATGGCGGAAGCGATCAAAAAGTATTCCGGCATCGACTTTGATCAAATCCACACGATCGAAGAGGCGCGCACGGTCGCCCAGGCGCTTGGCCTTGATCCCAGCGTGCATGACGGCATGGGCAAGATCATGAACGCCGTCTTTGAAGAAGTGGCGGAAGCAAAATTGATTCAGCCGACCTTCATTATCGGCCATCCGAAGGAGATTTCCCCGCTGGCGAAAGCCAACAAGGACAATCCGGAGGCGACCGACCGCTTTGAGGCCTTCATTTACGGACGTGAAACGGCGAACGCCTTCTCTGAGTTGAACGACCCGATCGATCAGCGCGAACGGTTTGTCAAGCAGGTTGAAGAGCGGGCCGGCGGCGACGACGAAGCGCACATGATGGACGAAGACTTTGTCACGGCCCTGGAGTTCGGCTTGCCGCCCACAGGCGGCCTGGGCATTGGCATTGATCGTCTTGTCATGCTGCTGACTGACAGCGCATCGATCCGGGACGTATTGCTGTTTCCGCACATGCGCACGCGCGACTGAGCAAGCTGCTGCAACGCGGCATCGACGTTTGTCGGTGCCGCGTTGTTATACTTACAACGCATGAATGGAAGGAAACAGCCATAACCGTAAAGAATTGCACAAAGTGAAAAACGTAGATAAATTTAGCATTTAAAAGAAAATAGCACAATAAATCTTAATTATGATAAAAAACGGCCGATTTTACTGATTGCGCCATTCGGGAGTCGGTGCTATTATGAATGAGTCGCCGCTGAGAGGCGCGGCAAACCGGGTCCTTGAGAACTGAATAAGAGAGAATGTCGGATGTGTGTGACACGGTTTTCACCGCAAGGTGGAAAACGCGTCAAAAACAATAAACTTAGTTAATACAAAGAGCCAA
>JAJUGR010000039.1 GCA_029265905.1 Sporomusaceae bacterium
ATATACATAGTGACTTCAACCTCCATTTGCTGGTTTTGATTGATTTGTCACTTGATAAATTCGGCAAATGTAGGGGTGAAGTCCTTTTTATTGCCTCTAAAACCCTTGATTTATCTGGGTTCAGAATTATGAAAATTACTCACATAAGCTATAGCTTTTTTCATGACCGTTTTGCACAAACCGATCGCTATTCAGGGGGTTGAGTATGGAGTTTATTGCTGATGACTTCCAAGACTTTTTGTTGAAACATGAAGCATACGTTAAATCTCTCATTGAGTCATTTTATGATGGTGTTTTGATTACAGATTCCAAGGGCATTGTACTGTTCGTCAACAAAAATTACCTGTCTTTGACCGGTCTAACGGCCAGTGAGATAGTTGGCAAGCCGTTAGAACAAGTGCGAACGGGTTCTTTGCTTCCGCAAGCGCTGAAGGATGGGAAAATGCGAATTGGCACTTATCGGCGCGAGGGTGATACTGAATACATTGTAGATGTTGGTCCAATTTTTTATCAAGGCGCTATAATCGGTGGCATAGGGGTCACAAAAACCTTTGAGCAGGTCAAGAAGCTTTCGCGCGAGTTGGAAAAACATATAACAAAAACGCGCGAACTGAAATCGGCAGTAAATAGAGCTTATCAAGCTGAATATACTTTCCAAGATATAGTGGGCGACTCTTTGGCGATACAAAAAGCAATCGCGTTCGCGAAAAAAATTGCCAAATATGATGCCGATATTCTCATCACCGGTGAAAGTGGAACGGGCAAGGAAGTTTTTTCGCAAGCTATCCACAACGCGAGTTTGCGGAGCGACATGCCGTTTATCCCGATTAATTGTCCGACGCTAAACCCTTCGTTAATCGAAAGTGAGTTGTTTGGTTACAGCAGCGGAACTTTTACCGGGGCGCTAAAAGGCGGCAAAGCCGGTCTTTTTTCCATTGCTGATGGTGGCACGGTGATGCTAGATGAAATAGGAGACTTGCCCTACGAAATGCAAGCCAAATTGCTTAGGGTTCTCCAAGAACGCCGAATTAGAAGGGTGGGAGAGTCAAGCGAAGAAGCCGTGAATATAAGGGTTATTGCTGCAACAAATAAGAATTTATTGCAGCTCGTTAAAGAAGGTAAATTCCGTGAAGACTTATATTACCGGTTGAGTTCGGTGACGCTTGAATTGCCAAATCTGCGCAACAGGAAGCACGATCTTCGCCTGTTGGCAAACTCATTTTTGACAAGGTGGTGCAGACGGCAAGGCATTTACCTGACTTTTGATCCCGTACTGTATGAGGTCATGGAGCTGTATGATTGGCCGGGCAATATCCGGGAGCTCCGAAACGTTATTGAATTGGCTGCTTATACCTGTGAAGGAAAAGTAATTACGGATCTGCCGCTTCCTGCCTCCGTGGTAGGAAAAACCAGGGGGATAGAATATGGTCATTATGCGACGAGCCAGCGCAGCTTGAAAGAAATTCTCGGCGAAACGGAACGAATGGTAATAAAATCAATGATTTCACAATATGGTGACACAGTCGAGGCAAAAAAGAAGATTGCCGATACGCTGAAAATCTCGCTAGCCACGTTCTACAATAAAGCAAAGTTTCTGTCGGAGGAAGAATAGATTTCTAGAAATTTATAAAAAATTATTCTAACAATTTATAAATTTCAGAAAAATACATATTTTCAAACCGTGGAAAACGCCGTTTTAAGCGTTTTCTTTTTTTTTTCGTCCCGTAATTGTATTGGCACGCAATTTGCATAACTAGCAATACGTGTGCAAAAAAATTCAATCATGGCGGTTGTCAGCGTGGGGAGTTGATCGTGCTGTTAAACGGAAAGGCAGGTTGAATAGAAAAGGAATAGTACTGGCAGGATTTCAGGTTATGTAATTCATAGGCAGTTATGCTGCACAGAGGAGGAAAAGAGTATGCTTCAAAGTGGCGCATTAGCCGGCGTTCGCATCTTGGATTTGACCAGGGTGCTTGCCGGGCCGTTCTGTACGATGCTGTTGGCTGACATGGGGGCAGATGTCATCAAGATAGAAGAACCGGGCAAGGGTGACGATACCCGCGGATACCCCCCCTTCGTCAATGGGTTTAGTGCTTATTTCGGCAATATGAACCGCAGTAAAAAAAGCCTCACCTTGGATTTGAAAAATGCGGAAGCAAAAAAAATTTTTTATGACTTGGTGAAACAAGCAGATGTGGTGATAGAAAATTACAAGCCCGGCACGATGGCGAAACTTGGCATTGGTTATGAAGATTTGAAAACAATCAATCCGCGCATTATATTCGCGTCCATATCCGGTTTTGGACAGTACGGCCCGTACAAGGAGAGACCCGGCTACGACATTATCGGACAGGCGATGGGCGGACTTATGAGTGTTTCCGGCTGGCCGGATTCCCCGCCGACCCGCAGTGGTACGGCTATGGGGGATATTCTAGGGGGACTTAATTGTTGCATCGGCATTTTGGCAGCCATAAAGGGCCGCGAGGTCACAGGAATGGGGCAAAGCATTGATGTATCGCTTGTTGACTCGGTAGTAAGCGCCATGGAAACCATTATTCAGATATACCTTGTCGACGGCAGGACGCCTGGCCGGATTGGCAATCGCTATGAATTTATTGCCCCTTATGATACATTCCCGGCGTCTGACGGGTGGGCGGTTGTCGCCGTGGGAAACAATGCTGTTTGGAAGCGGTTTTGCGAGGTGCTGAAACGGGAGGATTTAATCGAACATCCCGATTATAAAAATAATGCTGACCGTGTAAAAAACCATGGCTCACTGACCGAGATTGTAGCCGATTGGACCAGGACGCGGCGCGTTGATGAAATCGTCGAAACACTCCTGGCCAACAGCGTCCCAAGCGCTCCCATCAATGACATATCAAAAATCATCCACGATCCACACATAGCTGGTGCGCGTGAAATGTTCGTTGATATGGCTACCCCCAGAGGGGACCGGATGAAAGCAGTTGCGTGTCCGATTAAGTTTTCCGACACAAAAGCCGCCGTGCGCAGCAACCCGCCAACGCTAGGCGAGCATAACGACTCGGTGCTTCGCGATATTCTCGGGTTAAACGAAGCAGAAATTGAGGGAATAAAACAGGCTGGCGCACTCGGATAAACACGATTGATTTGTTTCAAAAGGAGGAAAAACAATGAAATTTACCATGAATTATCCTAAAAAAATTACGTTCGGTGATATCACGATTCGTGACGGACTGCAACATGAGGAAAAGTTTATTTCGACTAATGCAAAGGTGTATTATGCGGAACAATTAATCTTAGCCGGGGTCAAGCGGCTTGAGCTCACCAACCTGGGCAACCCTAAAAACATGCCCCAGTTCAAGGATGCTGAAGAATTATTAAAACGGGTTAGAGAAAGCAAGACGCTCAGTCGCGCCGGCGTCAACTGGAGCGATATTGAGTTAACGACGGTAACAATCCGTGAAAGTGCGGTTGATCGGGCCATTGAGCTGAAAAAAAGGGGCTGCGGGCCTGACCGCATTTTGATGATGGTATCAACTGACGAGGAACATCACTACGCCAATTCCGGCTTGACCTTGCCGGAATACTGGCAAGAAGCGGAACGGTGCATTAAGAAAGCAACTGATGCCGGCATAAAGGTTAACGGCACTGTCAGCACCATTTGGGGCAGCCCGATTTCCGGGCCGACGAAGATGGAGGATGCGATCGCGTTTACGCAGCATTGGCTTGATATTGGGGCAACGGACATAGAACATGCTGATCACGATGGTTCGTCATCGCCTGATCAAGCATACCGCTATTTCTCCATGTTGCTGGACGCCATTCCCAATCCTGAACTTCATTTGGCACATTTCCACACAACGCGCGGCTGGGGGCTGGCGAATGTGCTTGCGGCGCTTCAAGCAGGCATTTGCGTCTACGAAGCCACACTCGGCGGTCTCGGCGGTCAGCCGGCTAACTTTATGGATGATTGCCCGATACCTGGAACCGGTGATTACTACTACAAAGACCCCAATTCGGTTGGCTTGGTCAGCACGGAAGACATGCTCTTGATGATGGAAGAGATGGGCATTGAAACAGGCGTTGATATCGACAAGATTCTTAAGCTTGGTGCCCAGTTTGAACGGACTGTGGGGCGCCGCCTGCGTTCAGCTTCCATCCAACATGGACGCATACCAAAAGAACCGAATGAGTCTTATAAACGGAGAGGTCTGCAAGAACGAAAGGCACGGCTTGGTGAAAAAACGGGGCAAGTGTTTCCTGAATAGCGCTGAAAGAGAAGGGCGGAAATTCGAAGAGAGGATGGTTTTACGATGAAAGAAGTAGTCATTGTTAGTGCGGCAAGGACGCCGATTGGAAGCTTCAATGGCAGCTTGGCGCCTTTTTCCGCCCCGGAACTCGGCGCCATTGCGGTCAAGGCGGCGTTGGAGCGGGCTGGCATCAAGCCGGAGCAAGTCGATGAAGTGATCATGGGCAACGTCCTGCAGGCCGGCCTTGGGCAAAACCCGGCCCGCCAAGCGGCGATCAAAGCCGGCATTCCGGTGCAAGTCCCAAGCCTGACGATCAACAAAGTCTGCGGTTCCGGGCTCAAGGCGGTCAACCTGGCGGCGCAGGCGATTGCCGCCGGCGACGCGGACATCGTCGTCGCCGGCGGCATGGAGAGCATGACGAACGCGCCGTTTGTCCTGGACAAGGCGCGCTGGGGCTACCGGATGGGCGACGGCAAATTCGTCGACGTGATGATCAAAGACGGCCTGTGGGACGCGTTCAACGACTACCACATGGGGATCACGGCCGAGAACGTAGCGGAGCAATACGGCCTGACGAAACAGGCGCAGGACGAAGCGGCCGCGGCCTCGCAGCAAAAAGCGGTGGCGGCGATTGAAGCCGGCGCGTTCAAAGACGAAATCACGCCGGTCGTCATCAAGGGCAAAAAAGGCGACACGGTTCTTGATGCGGACGAATATCCCCGGGCGGGCACGACGGTGGAAGGCCTGGCAAAACTGAAACCGGCCTTCAAAAAAGACGGCACGGTGACGGCCGGCAACGCCTCGGGGATCAATGACGGCGGTTCGGCCGTGGTGGTCATGTCGAGGGAGAAAGCCGATGAATTGGGGATCAAGCCAATGGCGAAAATCATCGGCTACGGCTCCGGCGGCGTCGATCCGACCGTCATGGGCCTGGGGCCGGTGCCGGCGACGAAAAAGGCGCTGAAGAAGGCCGGAATAACGGTGGACGAGCTTGACCTGGTTGAAGCAAACGAGGCTTTCGCCGCGCAGTGGCTGGCGGTCGGCAAGGAACTGGGCTTTGCGGCGGAAAAGGTGAACGTCAACGGCGGCGCGATCGCGCTCGGACATCCGATCGGGGCGAGCGGCAACCGGATTTTGGTTTCGCTCTTATACGCGATGCAAAAGCGCGGCGCCAAACGCGGCCTGGCGACGCTTTGCATCGGCGGCGGGCAGGGCGCGGCGACGATTGTCGAATTGTGTTGATACCGTATGCATCAGTAAGGAGGGACGCGACATGGCAAAAATAATTAGTGCTGAACAGGCGGCGGCTCTCGTTGACAACGAAGCCTGTGTGATGATTGGCGGCTTTTTAAATTGCGGTTCGCCGGAAACGGTCATTGACGCTGTGCTGGCGGCCGGAAAAAAAGACCTGACCGTCATTGCCAATGATACGGCTTTTCCAGACAAGGGGATCGGCAAGCTGATCGTTGAAAAACGGACCCGCAAAGTCATCGTTTCCCATATCGGCACGAATAAGGAAACCGGCCGGCAAATGAATGAGGGGGAGCTAGCGGTGGAACTCGTGCCGCAGGGCACGCTGGCGGAAAAAATCCGGGCGGGCGGGTTTGGTCTGGGCGGGATTTTGACGCCGACTGGCGCCGGCACGCCGGTAGCGGCGGATAAGGAAAACAAGGTCATTGACGGCGCCACGTATCTGCTGGAGCTGCCATTAAAAGCAGATGTCGCATTGATTAAAGCCCATAGGGCGGATAAGGCGGGCAACTTGGTTTACCGACGCTCGGCACGAAACTTCAACCCCCTGATGGCATCGGCGGCCTCCGTCACGATTGCCGAAGTGGAAGAGATCGTGGAGGTCGGAGAGATTGATCCGGACGAAGTCGTCACGCCAAGCATTTTTGTGCAGTATCTGGTTCAGGGGTAGGGAGTGAAAAAATGGATGCAAAAATAATTGTTGCCAAGCGGGTCGCGCAGGAATTTAAAGACGGTGATTACGTAAATCTGGGGATAGGCATCCCCACACTTGTTGCCAATCATTTGCCGGAAGGCGTGACGGTTGTACTCCAGTCGGAAAACGGCTTCCTTGGCGTCGGTCCGGCGCCGGCGGCGGAGGCAGCCGACAAGGATCTGGTCAATGCTGGCGGCCAGCCGGTAACGATTCTGCCCGGCGGGGCCTGCTTTGACAGCGCAACCTCGTTTGGCATTATCCGCGGCGGGCATCTGGCAGGAACGGTGCTGGGCGCTCTGGAGGTCGATGAAGAAGGCAATCTCGCCAACTGGATGATTCCCGGGAAGATGGTTCCGGGCATGGGCGGCGCGATGGATTTGGTGGCCGGGGCGAAAAAAGTGATTGTCGCCATGGAGCATATGGCTAAGGGCAAGCCGAAGATTTTGTCGAAGTGCACGTTGCCGCTTACGGCGGCTAAAGAAGTGGATATGATTATCACCGAAATGGCGGTGATGAAGGTTACGGCGGGCGGATTAGTGCTGACGGAAGTGGGGCCGGACGTGACGGTTGAACAGGTTCAAGCAGCCACCGCGGCGTCCTTCGTCGTATCGCCTGACCTTAGGACGATGGCAATTTAATGACGCGCCATTGTCAATTACGGCATCGCAAACGATGCCGTAATTTAGGCGGCACATTCTGCCGTGTCGCCATTTGAATTAAAAATAAAGAAAATTGTGACAAAACACCAGCAAGGGAGCGTATACTATAAGATGTAAGGGGGATTTATGTGTTATCATTTTTAGGGTTTTTGACAGTATTTGCCTTTCTATATCTCATTATGTCGAAACGTATGTCTGTAACGGCTGCTCTGATCATCGTGCCGGTTACTACGGCGCTTATTGGCGGCTTTGGCGCTGCCATGGGAAAAATGATGCTGGCAGGGCTGCTTAAGGTCGCACCGACCGGCATTATGATCACCTTTGCCATTTTCTATTTTGGTCTGATGCTGGAAGTGGGCATGTTTGCCCCGCTGGTTGAACGCCTTATCCGCCTTGTCAAGGGTGACCCGTTAAAGGTTGTTTTAGCCACGGCCTTTTTGGCGGTGTCGGTTGCTTTGGATGGCGATGGTGCAACCACCTTTATGATTACCATTTCGGCCATGCTGCCGATCTACCAGCGGCTAAACATGAGCCGCTTGGTCCTCTCCGGTACGATATGTCTTGCCGCTGGCGTTATGAATCTCATTCCTTGGGGCGGACCGACCGCACGGGCGATGGCGGCATTAAACGTTGACTCGCTTACGCTGTTCAATCCGGTGATTCCGGCGATGATCGCGGGCTTAATTTGGGTGTTTGGTGTTGCCTACTATTTTGGAAAAAAAGAGCGGGCGCGAGTTGGCATATTGGATGTTGACTTTGAACATGAAATTACGCTGAGCGAAGAGGAAGCAAAACTTCGTCGCCCGAAGCTGCTCTGGTTCAATCTGCTGCTGACCGTAGTGCTGGTCGTGGCTTTAATCCAATCTATCATGCCGCTGCCGATTTTATTTATGATAGCGTATGGCATTGCTTTGGTTGTCAACTTCCCCAATCCGAAAGAACAGATGGAGAGAATTACCGCCCAGGCCAATAGTGTCGTTTTTGTTTCCTCCATGATTTTTGCGGCGGGCATTTTCACCGGCATACTAACCGGAACGAAAATGATTACGGCTATGTCTCAGACGCTGGTATCGCTGATTCCGGGAGCGCTGAGCCCCTTTTTGCCGCTCATTGTTGCCTTGACCAGCATGCCACTGAGCTTGGTCTTTACTCCGGATGCGTACTACTTTGGGATGCTGCCAATTATTAGCCAGACGGCCGCGGCGTTTGGCATCGAATCGGTCAATGTCGGCCGGGCCGCTATTTTGGGTCAAATGACGACCGGGTTTCCCTTGAGTCCGCTTACCGCATCCACCTTTATTTTGGTTGGCATGTCAGGCGTTGAACTTGGCGAACATCAAAAGCATATTTTTTGGTGGGCTTTTGGTTCAACTGTTGTTATGACAGGGGTTTGTCTGTTAACAGGAGTAATCTGATTAATAAAACTGTACAAGAAACGTCTCTCCCGCTGAAAAGCGGGAGAGACGTTTCTTGTTGCTTTGGCGTGGGTAGCAAGTTGGCAGTGAGGGTCTGCTAGGGACCCGTTGCTAAGAACACGTCATTTAGTTGCCGCGATACTTTTCGATGATAAAATCGATAAAATACCGGCTGGCAATCGGCAGGGTTTTTTTGTCTTTAAACGCGATGCCGATTGTACGGACAATCGGCGGGACGATTTTTTTGGTGACAATCGCATAGTTGACCCGCTTGAGGACCAGTTCAGGCAAAATGGAAATGCCCAAGCCTTTTTCAATCATCGCCATGATCGTATAGTCATCATAAACCCGGTACTGTATGTTGGGGTGCAAGTTGTTTTTTTTAAAAATTTCCAGCGGTTCGCTTACCTCGCCTTCATCCAGGAGGATAAAAGGTTCGCCGGACAATTCCTTGAGTGAAACCTGCGCTCGGTTGACCAAGGCATGCGTGCTCGGGAGGACGGCTAGCATTTCATCTTGTTTTAGTGGAATTGCGTCGAGGTCGGCGATTGCGTTGGGATTGACGAAGCCAAAGTCGACGCTGCCCTCCTTGATCCATCTGGCGATGCTGGTATACTCCCCTTGGTGGAGTTCAAAATTGACCGAGGGATAACGCTCCTTGAAATCTTTCATCAAGGCCGGCAGCCAATTTGTTGAGACGCTGGAAAAGGTGCCGATGCGGATGAGCCCGCGTTGCAGGCCCTGCATTTCTTTCTGCTTTTCCAGGAGTTCGCGGTAGGCGTTGCGCAAATTTTTGATGTAGGGCAAAAATTCCTGGCCATCCGGCGTGAGGGCGATCCCTTTGCGGGAACGCAGCAGAAGGGTTGTGGACAGCTCCTCTTCGAGCGACTGCACCATCTGGCTGATTGCCGATTGGGTATAGCCGAGTTTTTCTGCTGCTTTGGTAAAACTGCCGGTTTCGATGATTACGATAAAGGCGTTATAACGGTTCATTGCTTTATTCCACTCACATTCATTACATTATCTTATTTTAAAATTATAAGTATTGATTTTACTGATGTCAAATGCGCGTGGTAAAATGGATAGTGTCAAGGCACTGTTGTAGTTTTTTTAAGAAGAAGTGACCGCACCAAAGAACGAGTAAAGGCACCGACCGCTACGCCAGCGCACTCGAAAGCCCCTGCAACGCTTCGAACAGGAAGGATTTCGGCCCCTTCAGC
>JAJUGR010000040.1 GCA_029265905.1 Sporomusaceae bacterium
AAGACGATCATGCTCAACATCTACAAGAACTCCAGCGAAGCGGCGGAACAATTCGGCCACAAGGACAACCTGGTGATCGGCGCGAACATCGCCGGCTTCATCAAAGTCGCGGAAGCGATGAAAGCGCAAGGCTTGGTGTAATAGACTGACCCGCGGTGAGGGTTTGACAAAGGGGTATCCGGCCGAAATCGGCCGGATACCCCTTTGTAGTTTGACCGAGACGCGGTCATTCATTCAGTCGGTTTTTGTAGGTTTGACATGTTTCTTGCGTACAGTTAAGGTAGTGTTGCTGTGCAACGCGTGAAGTTCATGCGCTTGTCCCGTACGGGGCGGCGAAAAGGGAAGGTCAAGATGGAGCTGAACCTGAAAAAATCATTGGAAACGTACAAACTGCACATCAATGTGGTCGGGATGGTGGCGCTGGCCAGCATGGCCTATGTATATCCGTTCGACAGCAGCTTCCGCTTTACGATCGGTTGCGCGCTGCTGGCCACGATGCTGCTGTATTTTCGTCAACTGCCTGTTATCCCGACGATGATCTTTTCAGGCGTCGCCATTTTTGTCATGCGTTCGGGCGTGCATTTTTTTCTGGGATATCAAAGCTGGGAAACGGTGCTGCTTAATAATTTGCCGGCCGTCCTTTATTATATTGTGCTAGGTTTCCTCTGGCACGTGCTTGACATTCGCGGCAGCGTTGGCAACATGCCGCTGGTCATTTTGAAATTAAGCGTCGCCGATATTGTCAGCAATGTGGCGGAAGTCGCCGTAAGAACTGATCTGGTGGACGAAAATTACGAGATGGTCGCCATCGGCGTTGTGGCGGTCGGCGTGATTCGCGGCATACTGTCCTTCGGTGGTTACTACAGCTTGAAAAAGTACCAGGACTTTGTCTTGGCCGGCGAGCAGATGGCGCGCTATACCGAACTGACGCTGATGATCGCCAAGTTGCGGACGGAATTGTTCTACTTGCAAAAATCGTCGCAGGATATCGAGCTGGTCATGGAGCAAAGCTACTGGCTGTACAATGAGTTAAACACGGGTCAGGACCGGACGGCAGATGAGGAGCGGGATTTTGGCCGGCGGGCGCTGGCGATCGCGCGCTCGATCCACGAAATCAAAAAGGATTATTCCCGTGTCAGCACCGGCATTGAAAATGTCTTGAAACCTTCCGCTGTCGAACGTGGCATGACGCTCACGGAAATCATGTACATCATCGAACAGAATACGCTGCGCTTTCTGGCGGCGGCGAACAAGGCGATCGACATTCATTTCGCCGGGCAGGGTGATTTGGTGACGAACAAGCACTATGATATTGTCTCGATTTTGGACAACTTGATCATGAACGCGATTGAGGCGTGCGGCGAGGCGGGGAGTCTGCAGGTGTCGTATGAAATCGGCGAGGGGCAGGTTGTGTTCTCCGTTACGGACAATGGTTGCGGCATTAGCAAGGACGAGTATTTCGTTATTTTCAAGCCGGGCTATTCCACTAAGTTTTCGCCCCGCACCGGCAAAATGTCGACCGGCTTGGGGCTGGCGCATGTCAAAGACCTGGTGGAGCAGCTGGGCGGCGTGATCAAGGTGGCTTCGGAACCGGGGCGGACCCGGTTCACGGTGCATACCCCGGCTGACAGCCTGACGGCGTAAGGCTGACGCAACAAAATAAGGCTGAAGCGGCAAAAAAACGGCGGGCGAATGCCCGCCGCTTTTTGTTTGCGGTCCCTATCGACTGGCGGTTTAGCGTTTTAATAGCTCTTTTTGACTTCGAGCTTGTGGGCTTTCAGCTTGCGGTACAAGGTGGTTCTGTCGATGCCTAACCGCGCTGCCGCCTGCGTGATGTTGGCGTTGCACGCGGCCAGAGCCGCGAGAATTTGCTCCGCTTCGGAAAGTCTGTTGGGAAGACTGGCTGCGCCGCTGTGCACAGTGAAGTCGCCATCGTCCCGGTATTTTTCCACGACTGAGGCAGTGAGCTGTTTTTCCGGGCAGATGACGACCAGTCGCTCGATGAAGTGCATCAACTCCCGGATGTTGCCTGGCCAGTCGTATTGCGAGAGACGCTCGACGGCGTCCGGGGCCAGCGCCAGGCTTTTATTGTAGCGCAGGTTGTAATGCGCGAGAAAATGGCCGGCGAGCTGACTGATATCGCTGTGGCGATTGCGCAAGGGCGGTATGGACAGGGTGAGCACCTTGAGGCGGTAAAACAAATCCTGGCGAAATTGGCCGTCGCGGACAAGCTGCAGCAGATTCTCGTTGGTAGCGGCGATGACGCGGATGTCGACCGGGATGTATTTGTCGTCGCCCAGGCGCATGACTTGCTTTTCTTGCAGCACCCGCAACAAGCGGCTTTGGCCGTATTTATCCATTTCGGAAATTTCATCAAGAAAAATGGTTCCGTGGTGAGCCATTTCAAACAGGCCGGCTTTGCCTTTCTTCGTTGCGCCGGTGAAGGCGCCTTCTACATAGCCGAACAACTCGCTTTCCAGGAGGTTCGCGGGCAGCGCCGCGCAGTTCACGGCGACAAACGGGCCGTGGCGCCGGGGGCTTTGGTTATGGATGCTCTGAGCAAACAGCTCCTTGCCGGTGCCGGACTCGCCGTGGATTAAGACTGTAGCGTCGACGGCGGCAATTTCCCGGGCGATGCGCTTGGCTTCGACCAAATGGGGCGATGAACCGATAATATCGTTGAAATGATACCTGGCGGTCATCCGCCGGGCGAATAGTTCGTTGCGGATTTTGGCCTCGATTTCCTGGATGCGTGTGATGTCCTGCAGCGTGATGATGGCGCCGGTGATCCGCTGCTCGACGACGATTGGCGCGATGTTGAAGCTGAGCCAGGCGCTGCCCAACTGCAGCGTTTGCCCGAGCGTTTCCTGCCCGCTGGTCAAAGTGGGCTCGACCTTGATGAAGGGGATGGTGTTGGTTATTTTTTCCCCCAGCACGCTTTCGGCGCGGCGGTTCAACAAGCGTTCGGCGGTTTGATTAAACGTCCTGATGACATAGTCGCTGTTAATGCTGATAATGCCTTCGGCGGAGTGGTCGACGAGGGTTTTGAATTCCTGCGTGCGCTCTTTTTCGATTCGCCGGGCCAAAACGATTTTTTGCGCCTCCAGCAGGGCGGTGCGGACGGACAAGTCGCTGGAGCTGATCGGAAGGCTGATCAAACCGGCCTCCTGGGCCAGGAGCATTGTTTTGCTGCCGCCAACAATGATGCGCGTGTCTGTTCTTGCCACGGCGGCGATTTGCGCCGGGATATCCTCGGCGTTTTCGAGCGGATAAACCGTTAAGTCGATGCCTAGGATTCGGGAAAGGACTTCTATGTCATAAGCCATATTCTTGAAAGCCAGAATGGCTACTTTCGGGCGGGCTTCGCCGGTTAGCCGTTTTGCCTCGTAAAAGACTTGGGCCAAGTCCTGCCCGGTGATGGTGATTTCCACAACGGGAATTCGTACGCCGGAATTGATGATCAGCTGGGCGGTGCCGCCGCGGCAAATGATCGCGTCAACGTCTTCGCGCTCCAGCTTTTTCGCCAGCGCTATGCCGCGGTGCAGGCGGGCCTGGTACATATCGACTTTTTCTTGCAAGTCCAGCTCGGCAACGATTTTCTCCCCCTGCTGGAACAAGCGCTCGTCGGGTGCGATAAAAGCGATTTTGGACACCGTCAACACTCCTTTGGCGATCGGTTTTGGTTCGTTGCTTTCCATTGTATTTGATGTCGGCAGGTCTTGCAACGAACGCTGCGGCTTATGCTGCGATTGTTGCAACAATCGTGGCGGAAAGCGTTCGCTAAATTGCAAAAATGCTGATAAAGTCAGTGTTTTAAGACTGGCATGAATTTTGCATGTAGAATAAGCGAGTGAACAAAGCATAGCATAGGAGGATGCAGTATGAGTACCCAAAAGCCCTTGTATATCAAAATGAAGCCGGAAGATAATGTGGCGATTGTGGTCAATGACGGCGGACTGCCGTCCGGAACCGAGTTTTCCTGCGGCCTGAAGCTTCTGGAGCCAATTCCTCAAGGCCATAAAGTTGCCTTGGCTGATTTCCAAGCCGGAGAGGCGATTATTCGCTACGGTGAGGTGATCGGGTATGCGGCCAAGCCAATCGCAAAGGGAAGCTGGATTGAGGAATCTCTTGTGCGGATGCCGACGGCGCCGGCGTTGGACGACATGCCGCTGGCGGATAAGGTGCCGGCCCCGCTGCCGCCTTTGGCAGGCTACACCTTCGAGGGGTATCGCAATGCCGACGGCAGCGTCGGGACAAAAAACATCCTGGGCATTACCACGAGCGTGCAGTGCGTGGCGGGTGTGCTCAATTATGCCGTCAAGAAGATCAAAGCGGAACTGCTGCCCAACTACCCGAATGTCGATGACGTGGTGGCCCTCAATCATAATTATGGCTGCGGCGTGGCGATCAACGCGCCGGAGGCAGTGATTCCAATCCGCACGGTGAAAAATATTGCGTTGAATCCGAACTTTGGCGGCGAAGTGCTGGTCGTTGGCCTAGGGTGTGAAAAACTGCTGCCGGAGCGGCTGCTGTCCGATGGTAATCAGGACAACATCATCTCCCTGCAGGATAACGAAGGTTTTGCCAAGATGATTGAGACGATCGTGGCGGCGGCAGATGCGCGCTTGGCCAGGTTGGATCAAAGGCGGCGGGTCACTTGTCCGGTAGCGGACCTCGTGGTCGGCTTGCAGTGCGGCGGCAGCGATGCGATGTCCGGGGTAACGGCGAATCCGGCGGTTGGCTATGCGGCAGACCTCTTGGTGCGGGCCGGGGCGGCGGTCATGTTCTCCGAGGTGACGGAGGTGCGCGATGCGGTTGAGCTGCTGACCTCCCGGGCGGTCAATGAGGAAGTCGGACGGGCCCTGGTTCGTGAGATGAAGTGGTACGACCGTTACCTGGAGCTAGGCGAGGTGGACCGCAGCGCCAATACCACTCCCGGCAATAAAAAAGGCGGGTTGGCGAATATCGTGGAAAAGGCGCTTGGTTCGATTGTCAAATCGGGCAGCACGGCCGTTGTCGATGTGCTGTCGCCCGGTGAACGGGTGGCGAAAAAGGGTCTGACCTATGCGGCGACGCCGGCCAGCGACTTTGTTTGCGGTACGCTGCAGGTCGCGTCCGGCATCAGCCTGCAGGTCTTCACCACGGGGCGCGGCACGCCCTACGGCTTGGCGATGGTGCCGGTGATCAAGGTGGGGACGCGCAATGCTCTGGCTAAGCAATGGCCGGACCTGATTGACGTGAATGCGGGCACGATTGCGACCGGTGAGGCCACGATCGAAGAAGTCGGCTGGGAAATTTTCCGTTTGATTTTGGATGTGGCGAGCGGCCGGAAGAAGCCCTGGGCGGATCAATGGGGGCTGCACAATGATTTGTGCTTGTTCAACCCTGCGCCTGTGACCTGATCAGGGGGGGGGGCAGCGGCGCTGCAATAGACGGAGGGTGTTGTTTGCGGCGGCAAAGGTTTAAAAGTCAGAATTGAAAATAAATTAAAAGAACGAAAGGTTTTGTTCTCTTGCTTAGCGATAAAATGAAATGTATGATGATGGTAAGAGGACAACCAGGCAAAATGTCCTCTGCTGATCGCGCGGTTTTAGGCTGGCGCGCTGGGGCTGGGTGCGGTTGGAGGAAGGGCTAAGAAGGGCCCGTTCTTCAAATAAAAACGAAAGGGAGGATTTACAATGCTTTCAACCTCGACGGTTGCTCTTGGTGGGTTTGTGATGATCATGGTGTTCATGTATCTGATCATGTCCAAACGGCTGTCTGCTATGGTGGCGCTGATTCTCGTCCCGCTCGTCTTTGCGCTCATTATGGGTTATAATAAGGGACTGGGCAAGATGATGATGGACGGGGTCAGAAAGGTTGCCCCGACGGGCATTATGATTTGTTTTGCCATCCTTTTCTTTGGCATTATGATTGATGCAGGTTTGTTCGATCCGCTCATCACTAAAATCTTGAAATTTGTCAAGGGTGATCCGGTAAAAATCACCGTCGGCACGGCGCTGTTGGCTGCGATCGTTTCGCTCGACGGCGACGGCTCCACCACCTATCTTGTCACTACTACGGCGATGATCGCCGTCCACAGGCGCGTCGGCATGAACCCGATGATTTTGCCGGCGATCACCTTGATGATGAACAGCGTGATGAACATCCTGCCCTGGGGTGGGCCGACC
Organism: Sporomusaceae bacterium; assembly: GCA_029265905.1. Lineage (GTDB taxonomy): Bacteria > Bacillota > Negativicutes > Acidaminococcales > JAJUGR01 > JAJUGR01. Next base: position 6,171 of record JAJUGR010000040.1, read on the forward strand.
GGCCGTGTGCTGAGCGCCCTGCAACTGGAAGTGGGCGAGGTGTTTACGCCATTCATTCCGGCGATGGTTTTGGGGACGATTTGGGTTATGTTCCTGGCGCGCAGATGGGGGGCGGCTGAACGCAAGCGCTTGGGCACGGTCACGGATATCGTTGTTGACGACACCACTTTTGCCGCTGAAGTTGATCCGGAAGTGGAAAAACTCAAACGCCCGAAGTTGTTCACGTTCAATCTGCTTCTGACGGTGGCTCTCTTGGTCGCCTTGGTCGTCGAAGTATTCCCGCTGGCGATTCTGTTCATGATCGGTACGGCGATCGCCCTGATGGTCAACTACAAGAGTCTTAAAGAACAAGGCGAACGCGTTACGGCCAACGGCGCCAACGCGATGTCGGTTGTCGGCCTGATCTTTGCTGCTGGCATCTTCATGGGCATCATGGATGGCACGAAAATGGGCGACGCGATGGCGAAAACGATCATCGCCGCCATTCCTCCTTCTATGGGGCCGCATTTTGGCTCGATCTGCGCTTTCCTGAGCCTGCCGGGTACGTTCTTCATGACGAACGATGCTTTCTACTTCGGCGTGCTGCCGGTGCTGACCAAAGCTGCAGCTGCCTACGGCATTTCAGCGGCGGAAATGGGACGCGCCGCCCTGGTTGGACAAGGCGCGCACTTGCTGAGTCCGCTGGTGGCGTCGACCTATCTCTTGGTCGGCTTGAACAAGGTTGAATTCGGTGATTTGCAGAAGTTTGCCTTGCTGCCGGCAATCAGCATTTCGACAATTTGGTTCATTTACTTCGTGCTTGTTGGGCAAATTCACCTCTAAGCAATGCCTGTCAGTTTGGCCGGCGCCGCTTTTGTGCGGTGCCGGTTTTTTGTGCGTGCACAAGGGCTTTCTTTGCTTCTGCGCCTTGGTTGCAAGGAGTTTTGCGCCTTTGCGCCGAATAAGTAAGGCGCACTATGTAGATGCGAGGTTTTGTAATGAAGAAAATTTGTTTTATCGCGCCCTACAAAGGTTTGGCCGATGTCGCTTCGGCGGTGGTCGACGAACTGGGGCTCAATATCGACGTGTACTGCTGTCCGATCCAGGAAAGTGTCACGTTCGCCAAAGAAGCGCAAAAAAATGGCGCGCAGATTTTGATCAGCCGGGGCGGGGCGGCCACGGTGCTCAAGCACCAGTTGGATCTGCCGGTCGTGGAGGTCAAGGTCACGGGTTACGATGTGCTGCGGGCGCTGAATCCTTATCGCGGCACGAAAGAGACGATCGGCATCGTCGGATTTGAGAATGTCGTGCGCGGCTGCCGGACGATCTGCGAGATGTGGGGCATCGCGACGAAGGAATATATTGTTGTCGGCGACGCCAACATGGTTGACTGGCGGGTGGCCAGGGATGAAGTGCAGGCGCTGATTGACGAGCACCAGCTCAAGGTGGTTATCGGCGACAACGTGTCGCTGCGCCTTCAGGTCAAGGCAGAGACGATCCAGTTGATTTCTTCCGGACGCGAGGCGGTGGTGCAGGCGCTCGAAGAAGCGCAGAGCCTGCTGGTGGTGCAGGAGGAAGAGAAAAAGGCGACGGAGCAGCTCCGGATGATCATCGACTTCGTCCATGACGGCGTCATCACCACGGACGAGCGGGGCGTGGTCACGGTCATCAGCCCGGTGGCGGAAAACATTTTCGGCGTGAAAAAGAGCGACGTGGTGGGAAAGCCGGTGGAGGCCTGCATCCCGAATACGCGCATTCATAAGGTCATCGAGAGCAAGGAGGCGGAAATCGGACAGCTGCAAAAAGGGCCGAACGGCTACATTCTGACCAACCGCGTGCCGATCATCGTCGAGGATCATGTCAAGGGCGTGGTGGCGACCTTTCAGGAGGTTTCCAAGATCCAGGACGACGAGCGGACAATTCGCCAGAACCTCTACGCCAAGGGGTTGTTCGCCAAGTATCGTTTTTCGGACATTATCAGCTGCAACCCCCGCATGAAGCGGTTGGTCGAGGTGGCGAAAGATTATTCGCGCACCGACGCCAGCGTGTTCATCCAAGGTGAAAACGGCGTCGGCAAGGAACTGTTTGCGCAAAGCATCCACGCCAACAGCGCGCGGGCCAAGGGGCCGTTTGTGGCGATCAACTGCTCGGCGATTCCGGCGCAGCTGTTGGAAAGCGAACTGTTCGGCTATGTCGAGGGCGCGTTTACCGGCGCGAAAAAAGGCGGCAAACCGGGGCTGTTTGAGCTGGCGCATAACGGCACCATTTTCCTTGACGAAATCGGCGATATGAATAAGGATGTTCAAGCCAGCCTGCTGCGCGTGCTGGAAGAGCGCATGGTCATGCGGCTGGGGGCTGACTCGATGCTGCCGATTGACGTGCGCGTGATAGCGGCGACCAATGTGGATTTGAAAAAGCATATCGCCGAGGGGCTGTTCCGGATGGATTTGTTTTACCGCATCAACGTGCTGAATTTGACGATTCCGCCGCTCCGGGAGCGCAAGGATGATATTGCACTGCTGGCGGAAGGGTTCATAAAGGAAATGAGCCGCAAGTACAAGCGCAAGCTGGAAGCTTTACCGAAAGAAGTGCTGGCTCTGTTGGAAGGGCACAGCTGGCCGGGCAACATTCGCGAGTTGAAAAATGTGGTGGAGCGGATTGTGATTTCGGCGCATGATGGCTTGGTGCATCCGGAGGAGGTGCGGGCCATGGTGAAGGATTTGCAGCCCTATACGCCGGCGGAGCCGGCTGGTTTTCCGCTGACCGGCACGATGCATGACTTGAAGCGCCAGATCGTGCAGCGCGTGCTGGCGGAAGAGGGATTCAACAAATCCAGGGCGGCCAAACGACTGGGGGTTGATCGCGGGACGATCGATCGATTCGCATGATGTTTTTTTCACAGCTTGCTGCTGTATTTTACAGCAGCAAGCCGTCGCTTTTTTCCGCCGGCGAGGCGGGGAAACACTGATTTGCCGTGAAAAACAGGCGGCAGGAGAGTTGGCACAGTTTTTGCATACAGTATTATGCATAGTAACTGGGGAGGTGAAACCAAATGGCTTTGAAAGTGTATATGGAACGCTGCAAAGGTTGCGGCATTTGCGTTGAGTTCTGCCCGAAAAAAGTGTTGGAGTTGAGTGAACTGGAAAAGGTTGTCGTCGCTCGCGAACAAGATTGCATCAAATGCAAGCAATGCGAGATGCGCTGCCCGGACT